>JAFRXI010000005.1 GCA_017437755.1 Bacteroidales bacterium | reverse complement strand
GGAGCCCCCCGCAGCCGGACGTGTTGTAGCCGCCGCTCCTGAGTACCGAGCGGCGGCGGTGCCGCGATAAAAATGTCGCGAAAATGTTATATCTTCGCGACATCAACGTAAACCGATATCAGGACTTCTTCGTCCTAACCACTTATTGTTCAACATCGGTAAACTTATATCAGGACTAGACAGGTGAACTAAGCGACAGGGATTGCCGGTCCGTGCCGGCAATGACGGTTGGGGATGGATCTTCAGAACAGCGGTATGATAATCGTTCGGCGTGGGCACCGCCGCCGGAATGTACCCCGTCCGGCGGCTGGACGCTGCGGGGAGCTCGAGCCGTGACGGCTCTCCTCGCGCCCTGCCCTGATGTTTGTCGAAAACAGTACATTCTGTAGTACAACTGACGCTGTTAATTCTATTTGGTACACCAAAAGGCCCTCTCATGTACAAATGGTCAGCCCACCATCGTTTCGTACATCAAAGGCCCTTTTCCTCTACGGACCGATTTTATCGAGAGGGAACGAAACGTGTAGCAGAAATCATTTATGGCTTTGGGAATTAATCGTTTTCCTAGTGCTGCAAGGGGCTGAAGAAACGCGTAAATAGAGTATAATGAGCGCGTTATGTTCCGTGCCCCGTGTGACTTAGGAAGGGAAGCGTCACCCTGCGGGGAGGTAAAGGCGGAGGGAGCCTCCGCAGGCCGAGGCGGGATTCCCGGCACGGACCGGGAATCTCGCCGAGAGCCGAGGACCAGCAACCGGAGCCTTTAACCTCCCCGCAGAAGCAGATGCCCGATACGTGTCGCAGGCGCTGAACCAGATGCACGGTCTGAGCCGGGCATGACGGAGATGCACGGTCTGGGCCGGGGTGGTGGGTGCACTATTTCTTCAAATCTTCAAATTCTTTCATGCAGTCCACAAGGGCCTCCACGTCTTCCTGGGTGCAGGCGTTGTAGATGGAGGCGCGGAAGCCGCCCACCGAGCGGTGGCCCTTGATGCCCACCATGCCCCTTTCCTTGGCAAATGCAAGGAATTCATCCTGAAGGGCTTCCTTTCCGGGCGCCATCACAAAGCAGACGTTCATAATGGAACGGTCCTCCTTGTCGGCGGTGCCGATGAACATGCTGTTCCGGTCGATTTCCGCATACAGGGTTTCCGCCTTGCGGAGATTCAGCTTGTGTATTTCCTCCACGCCGCCCATGGATTTTATCCATTTGAGCGTCTCGTTCATGATAAAGATGGAGAAGACGGGAGGGGTGTTGAACATGGAACCCTTGTCGATATGGGTACGGTAGTCGAGCATGGTGGGGATATAGCGGCTCACCTTTCCGAGGATGTCCTTCCTGACGATGGCGAAGGCCACGCCGGCAGGACCCACGTTCTTCTGGGCGCCGCCGTAGATGAGGGCGTACTTGGATACGTCCACGGGGCGGCTCATGATGTCGGACGACATGTCGGCCACGAGGGGCACCGGGCAGTCGATATCTTCCCTGATCTCGGTTCCGTAGATGGTGTTGTTGGTGGTGATATGGAAGTAGTCGAGGTCGGCGGGAATCTCATATCCCTTGGGGATGTAGCTGTAGTTGCGGTCGGCCGAACTAGCTATGGCATAGGCGTTTCCAAGGCCTTTTGCTTCCTTGAGGGCCTTCTTTGCCCACACGCCGGTCTCTAGGTAGGCCGCCTTGTTCTCAAGGAGGTTCATGGCCACATAGAGGAACTGCAGCGAAGCGCCGCCTCCAAGGAGGACGACCTCGTAGTCGTCGGGAATGTTCAGGAGTTCCTTCCAGAGGGCGCGGCATTCATCCATTACCCCTTCCCATTCCTTGGTACGGTGCGATATTGAGATGACGGATACCCCCGTTCCCTTGAAATCCTTCAGTGCCTCAATGGCGTTGTCGATGGCCACCTGCGGAAGCAGGCACGGCCCGGCGTTGAAAACATGTACTTTTTTCATGATAACCAATTATCTGTATCCTAGTAAATATGCTATTACGGCCATGCGGACATACATTCCGCCTCCGGCCTGCTGGAAATAATATGCGTGCGGAGTGGAGTCCACGTCGGTGGAGATTTCGTTCACGCGGGGGAGGGGATGGAGTATCTTCATCCCGGGCTTCACCCCCTTGAGCATGCCGGCGCTGAGGATGTAGGAATCCTTGAGGGCGCGGTACTGCTCCACGCTGGGAAACCTCTCCTGCTGGACGCGGGTCATGTAGAGTATGTCGCAGTCCTGGAGATGGTCCTCCAGGGAAGATGTCTCCTCATAGGGAATTCCCTTTGCGTCAAGTATTTCCAGATACTCCTTGGGCGTGCGGAGCTCTTCCGGGGCGGTGAAGACCATCCTGGTGTCGAACAGCGACAGGGCCTGGAGCAGCGAGTGGGTGGTCCGGCTGTATTTGAGGTCGCCCACCATGTTCACCTTCAGTCCGTCCAGGCTTCCCTGGGTCTTGCGGATGGCATAGAGGTCCAGCAGCGTCTGGGTGGGATGTTCCTTTGCGCCGTCGCCCGCGTTGACCACCGGGACCGAGGCATACTCGGCGGCAAGCGAGGCGGCCCCTCCCATGGGATGCCGCATCACTATCATGTCCACGTAGTTGGAAATAATCCGGATGGTATCTTCCAGGGTTTCTCCTTTGGTGACGCTGGTGTTCCTGTCGTCGGGGAAGCCTATCACCCTGGCGCCCAGGCGGTTGACAGCCGCCTCAAAACTGAGCCTGGTCCTGGTGGAAGGCTCGAAGAAGAGGCATGCCACCACCTTTCCCCTGAGGAAATCCTGCTCCCTTGCGGCCTCGAATTCCTGAGCCACGTCAAGGATGTGCAAAATCTCCTCCTTGGAGAAGTCGTTGATGGAGATCAGGTTCTTTTTCATATCATTGTTCCGTTACTTTGCATCCGTCGATTTTCTGCGCCCGTTCCAGAAAGGGCTGGACAAGGGTGAGGCGGACCCTGGTGCTGAGCGAGCACTCGGTGGAGAAATCCTGGTCCTGCTGCGGGAGGTCCATCTCCTTGAGGAGCTTCATCACCGGGTTCATGCTTAGGTATGGAAAATCCAGACGGAAGTTCCTGGAGGCTGTTTTTTCCACTACCCGGGCGTTTGACAGGGCGTCGGAGGTGGAGGTCTTGTAGGCCCGGATTAGCCCAGGGATCCCCAGTTTTATTCCGCCGAAATACCTCACCACCACAACCAATACGTCGCTGAGTCCGGCCGAGTCTATCTGGCCGAGGATGGGCCTTCCGGCCGAGCCGGACGGTTCACCGTCGTCGTTTGAACGGAAAGAGTCGCCAAGGTGACCCAGGCGGTATGCATAGCAGTGGTGCCGTGCGTCGTGATACTCTTTTTTGAGGTTTCCCACTATTTCCTTGACTTGGTCTTCCGTTTCCACAGGGTATGCAAAGGCGATGAAGCGTGAGCCGTTGTCCTTGAACAGCCCCTCCGCGCGCGCCGCAATGCTCTTGTATGAGTCCCTCTCCGGGATGCCCTGCGTGTCCATACGGCAGCGAAATTAGCGATTTTTGCATTATTTTGCAATCGGGCCGGAATTTATTTGTATCTTTGATATGAGAAAGGAATATTGATATGGTATTACGTTACAGGGTCACCCTTTCCGGCATCAAGGGTTTTTACAGGGTTTACAACATCTCTCCGGACGCTTCCCTTTACGA
Source organism: Bacteroidales bacterium (assembly GCA_017437755.1). Classification (GTDB taxonomy): domain Bacteria; phylum Bacteroidota; class Bacteroidia; order Bacteroidales; family UBA932; genus Cryptobacteroides. Next base: position 425 of record JAFRXI010000005.1, on the reverse strand, counting down.
TTTTCACAAGCAGATGCGCTCGGACATGGACTTTCCGCAGGACCAGCTGATCCTCTTCAAGGCGCTTGATGCTTCCGGCGGAGTCGTGGCCCGTTACGGGCTGTTCGACCTTGGCAGCGGTACCGTGGATTCCGTGACAATGGCCGATACCGTCGCTGCCGGAGTGGTGTCCTTCGTGTATTTCTACGACGTTACCAACCGCAAGAGCGTGAACATCTCCTTCGAGGGAGAGATTGAGGGTGTTCCCGTCCCCGGCTTCCCCACCGTGGTGGACACAAAGGGGCCCGATCCAATCGATTTCGAGAACGGCTACGTTGCCTATGAGGACCTTCCCGACGAGCAGCGCCACCTTCCCGGCGAGGCCGGCTGGGAGGATGAGGACGAAGACGACGAGGACCTTGAAGAAGAAGAGGACGAGGAAGAGG
>JAFRXI010000036.1 GCA_017437755.1 Bacteroidales bacterium | reverse complement strand
TTCCATCCACTTTTCCTCGGGAAGGACGTTGGGAAATGCCCTTCCCTCTCTGAAAACAATCAAACCGAAGTATATGAAAAAGTTAGTCATTCTATTATCAATCATGCTGTTCAGCGCTGCAGCAGCCAAAGCCCAGACCTGGGCGGTGGCCCTGAACCTCGGCGACGCCATCGAGCTGGGAACCATCGGTATCGAGGGATCCGCCGCTGTCGCCCAGCACTGGAGCATTCACGCAGGGGCAAAGGTGAACCCCTGGACTTTCGCAAAGCACGATACCTGGAACGGCCTGTTCAGTGAGCCCGACCCGGACCAGAAGCAGGACCGGAAGCAGTCCTACGCCATCGGCGCCCGCTGGTGGCCGTGGAATGTGTATTCCGGATGGTGGGTCGGCTGCAAAGCCCAGTACCAGGAATACAACCGGGGCGGATTCGGATTCCCTATCGCCTCGGGGCTCAAGACTGAGGAAGGCGACGCATTCGGGGCGGCCCTTTCCGGAGGTTATTCCCTGATGCTGAAAGAGCATTTCAACCTGGATTTCGGTCTGGGAGTCTGGGGCGGCTGGACCAAGTACCGGCAATTCGAGTATCCGGAGAACGGGAAACTCATTGCCGAAGGGAATAAATGGTTCTTCCTGCCCAATGAAGTAATCATTTCACTCATTTACATCTTCTAAAACGTAAATACATATGAGACAACTGATTATAGCTACGGCGGCAGCCGTGGCGGCGCTAGCCCTGGCTTCTTGCGACCCCAAACCGCTGGTCGTACAGGACACCCGGGAGCTCAAAAGCGCCACCCTTAAAGTCAATAATGACAACTCCACATGGAATGCCGGAGAGAGCCGCTTCTTCACTGTGGAATTCGCGCCCGACAACGCCCTCATTACCAATATCCGCCTGGAGCAGAACATCGAGGGAATGGTGGAGATTGAGAACGGCGAGCGACCCGATCTATTCCGCGTCATGGCACGCAAGGCAGGACGCGTGAAACTGACGGCCACAGTCACCGACCAGAACGGCATCACGGCCACCGATGAACTGACCTTCAACATCACCGGCAACTACCAGCCGAAGATGGCCATAAGGCTACGGCGCAACAATGACCCCACCAATGGCAAAGCGTTTCCCAGGGTGATGGTCTGCGACGCCGGACAGGAGTTCCAGATTGCCACTTTGAGCGACAATGCCAATGTGAAGTTCAGGATTACCCACACCGACCCGGAGACCGTTTCCATCGAGGAATCATCTCCTTCCGTCTGGACCCTCAAGGCACTGGCACCGGGCAATACCAAAGTCACCGTGACGATGACCGACCAGTTCGGCGACAAGCGTGAAAAGACCTATGAGGTCTATGTCTACGGCTACGCTGCTTTCGAGACGCAGCTGGACTTCTCTACCCTGATGCTCGGGCTGAAGGTGACTGATTGCTGCAACACCCGCTCAGGCTGTATGCTCGATGTGGACGGGTATTTCTACGGATGGCCGGAGAGCTATCCGAATATGCGCAAGAGCCTGATGATGAACTGCCTGAAGGACTATATCGAAGTCTATCAAGGGGCCGACTATCCGGAGCTCGTGGATGAGCAGTACGTCATCGAGGAATTCGTTGATTACCCTCCCTACAATGGGAAATACTACGAGGCT
>JAFRXI010000004.1 GCA_017437755.1 Bacteroidales bacterium | reverse complement strand
TTCCTGCGTTGTCCTCACTGTGGTCAAACGGTGTACGGTTCGTTCAGCAAAGGTCGCAACAAGCGATATGCGTACTATCACTGCAACTACTGCGGGAACTATCGTATAGCGGCGGAGGATGCCAATGACAATATGTGTCGTTTCCTGCGTACACTGAAGCCGAGCGAGGCGGTAATGGCACTGTATGAAGCCATCCTCGTCGATTTGACCCGTGAGCACGAGAAGGTGTCCAAGGAGGAGCGAACGAAGATGAAAACGGACCTTGCGTCTATGGATGCCAAGATGAAGAAACTGCAAGACAAGTGGTTTGAGGGTGTCATCGATGACGATTCGTTTACGGCGATGAATTCACGGCTCGTGGCGGAGAAGAAGAACCTTGAACTGCGGCTTGAGGATGCCAAGGAGCAGCCGATGGACAAGGAGGTGGAGGAGAAGATGAAGTTTTCGCTTTCGTTCATCGAGAATATGGGCTCCTGCGTGGCTACAGCCCCGATTCATCTCAAGTTGAACATCCTTGGTTCGATTTTTTCCGGAAAAATCGTTTTTGAAAAAAATGAACCTCGAACCGCGACACTTTCTCCGCTCGTCTCTCTAATCGTCGGAGAACCAAGTGTTTACAAGACCCCTAAAACAAAGCAACCCTCGGATTCCTCCGAGAGTTGCAGCAGGGGTGGATGATGGGGCTCGAACCCACGACACTCGGAACCACAATCCGATGCTCTACCGACTGAACTACATCCACCGTGTTAGGGATTGCAAAGATAAAGATTTTTTTTCTCAGTCCAAATTATTTTTCGTAACTTTCGACACCCCGGTATCTAATGTCGAGGTAATTGTTATGAGAAAGTGTCTGATAATGATTTGGTTGGCCGGGCTTGTCCTGTGTGGGTGCAAGAAGGAGAGTCCCTTCAAGCCCATCCAGGCCCCGGAAAAGCCGGTTGTTGAAGCAGTGGGAGGTGAGTATGTGCTCATGTCATATAACGTGGGCGTTTTCAACAAGCATTTTGAAACCCTTGGCCACTATTCCTTCCCCGAGGTGGCGTCCGTAATATCGTCCGTGAAAGCCGATGTCTGCGGGCTCAACGAAACCGACTGGGGAAGGGCCCGCTCGGAAAACCAACACCAGGCGGAACTGCTTGCCTCCAGCCTCGGAAGCAACTGGGGATACCGCTTTGTACATGCCATAGACGGTAATTACGGCAATTCCATGGTCTGGAAAAAGGATTTGGAAAAGGTGTGGGAATATCCTAGGGTGGAGATCCCCAAGACCGACGGAAGCGAGGTACGCTCGATGTTCGCAGTGGAGTTCAGGGATTTTGTCTACTGTGTGACCCATCTTGACCATAAATCAGTAGCGGACCGTAGAAACGGCCTTGCCAAGATCACGTCGTGGGTGGAGGTTCAGCTTGGACAGTTGTCTAAACCGGTTTTCCTGTGCGGTGACTTCAACGACATCCCTTCGGGGGAGTCCCTGTCTTCTCTTTCCTCGAACTGGAAGATGCTGTCTCCCAATCAGTTTACCTTTCCTGCCTCCTCGCCCAAGAAATGCATCGACTATATCCTTGTGTATGGCAATGAAGCCGGGAAAAGGGTTAAATACCTGGGCGGGGGAGTTGTGACAGGTGCTGTGAACCCCACAGTGCAACAGGCTTCGGACCACTGCCCGGTATGGGTCAGGGTAAAGATTGAATAAACATGGCAAAAGAGATAAAGTTTTCCTTGGTTTACAGGGATATGTGGCAGTCTTCGGGGAAATATGTCCCGAGGGTGGACCAGCTTGAGGCGGTGGCGCCGGCGATAATAGCGATGGGGTGCTTCGACAGGGTGGAGACCAACGGCGGTGCGTTTGAGCAGGTGAACCTGCTTTTTGGGGAGAATCCCAATGTGGCCGTACGCCGATGGACCGCCCCCTTCCATAAGGCCGGAATCCGGACCCATATGCTGGAAAGGGGACTCAACGCCCTGAGGATGAATCCGGTACCCGCCGACGTAAGGGAACTCATGTTCAAGGTGAAGAAGGCACAGGGTACCGACATCGCCCGCTCTTTCTGCGGCCTTAACGACCACCGGAATCTTCGCGGTTCGGTGGAATTCGCCAAGAAGGCCGGGATGATTTCGCAGGTGGCCCTTTCCATAACCAATTCGCCCGTCCACACCGTGGAGTATTACATGGGGGTGGTTGACAAGGTGGTGGAATACGGGGCCGATGAGATATGCCTCAAGGACATGGCCGGAATCGGCAGGCCAACGTTCCTGGGCCTTCTGGTCAGGGACATCAAGAAGAAATATCCCCATATCAAGGTCCAGTACCACGGCCATACCGGTCCGGGCTTTTCGCCCGCTTCCATGCTGGAGGTGGCAAGGGCCGGAGCCGACTATCTGGACGTGGCGGTGGAGCCGCTTTCCTGGGGCAAGGTACATCCCGATGTCATAACCATCAGGGAGATGATGCGCTCCGACGGCTTCCTGGTCAAGGACCTGGACATGGACGCCTACATGGAGGTAAGGCGCCTTACCCAGTCGTTCATGGACGATTTCCTGGGATACTGGATCAATCCTGCCAATTCCAGGATGTCGTCACTGCTGGTGGGCTGCGGTCTTCCCGGCGGGATGATGGGGTCCATGATGGCCGACCTCAAGGGCTTCCAGGACGCCATCAACGCAACCCAGAGGGCGCACGGACGTCCCGGGATGAGCCTGGATACCCTTATGGTAAAGCTTTTCAAGGAAGTCGAATACGTCTGGCCCAGGCTGGGTTACCCGCCCCTTGTGACGCCGTTCAGCCAGTATGTGAAGAACACCGCCCTGATGAACCTGCTGAACATGCTGTCCGACAAGCCGAGGTGGAGCACCGTCGACAAGGACACCTGGGGGATGATCCTGGGCGACATGGGCCGCCTGCCTGGTCCCCTGGCTCCGGAAATCCTGGAACTGGCAAAGGAAAAGGGCCTGGAATTCTATACCGGGAATCCCCAGGACAGGTATCCCGACGAACTCCCGAAATTCCGGAAGATGATGAAGGAAGAAGGCTGGGATGAGGGACGGGACCAGGAAGAGCTGTTTGAATTCGCTATGCACGAGAGGCAGTACCGCGACTACCGCAGCGGGATCGCCAAGGAACGGTTCAACAAGGAACTGGAGGAACTCAAGGCCAAGTCCGGAGCCCCGATAGTCGTAAAACGGCCGGTTGTGGAAGTGCCAAAGATAAATGTTGAGGAATATCAGGCCAGGTATCCTGGCGCAGTTCCCGTCCAGGCCCCGGCAAAGGGGCAGCTTCTGTGGCAGGTTGACGTGGACGGTCCTTCCACGGCTCCCGTTGCCGGGACTGCCGTGGAAGCGGGAAAGCCCATGGGCTACGTCCAGACCTGGTATGGCATGGAGGAGATAGTGCCTGCGGTCTCCGGCCGCGTTGCGGCAATAACCGGAAAGCAGGGAGATAAAGTTGTGAAGGGAGAGATAGTGGGGTTTGTGAACAATGAAAATCAAGGAGTTGTCCTCTGACGACAGGCCGAGGGAAAAGATGCTGTCAAAGGGTGTCGGCGCCCTTTCAAATGCCGAACTCATAGCAATCGTGATCCGTTCCGGTTCGGGCGGGAAGAATGCGCTGGAACTCTCGCAGGAAGTGCTCCGGCATTCAGGCGGCAGCCTTGAGGGGCTGCGATCAATGTCGTGCCGTTCTCTCTGCCGGATAGGCGGGATAGGCGAGGGAAAGGCCCTTTCCATACTTGCTTCCCTTGAACTGGGCCGGAGGGCCTTCTCTGAAAGGAACGCAGAAGGGTGCCGTAACCTGTCCACGCCGGAAGCCGTCTATTCCTTGATGCTCCCTGCTATGAAGGGACTCGATCACGAGGAGTGCTGGGTGCTGTTCCTTGGAAGAGGGAATAAACTGATAGACAAGGAGTTGATGAGCAGGGGAGGGGACGCTTCAACCACTTTCGACATAAAGCGCATAGTCCGTAAAGTCCTGGATTCGGGGGCCAGTTCCGTGATCATGGTCCACAACCATCCAAGCGGCGACCCCATGCCCGGGAAGGCCGACATCCTGTGCACTGAACTGCTCCGCAAGGCGCTGGTCACTTTTGACGTTACGCTTACGGACCATGTGATAGTCTGTGATTCGGGTTATTTCAGCTTCTGCGACAACTGCGCCAGGTTCCCGCAGCCATAGGTCAGAGTTCCCTCCTCAGCCTTGCCTTGGCGATGTCCAGCTGCGCACGGTACTTGGCGATGGTACGCCTGGCCACCTTGTACCCCTTTGCGCCCAGGGCGTCCACCAGTTCGTCGTCGGTGAGGGGATTGTGCTTGTCCTCGTGGTCCACGCAGTCACGCAGGACCTTCTTGATCTCACGGGTGGAGACTTCCTCCCCGTCCTTGTTCTCGAGTCCCTCAGAGAAGAAATACTTAAGGGGATAGATTCCGAAGTGGGTTTCTATGTATTTGCTGTTCACCACCCTGGAAATAGTGGAGATGTCAAAACCGGTCTTTTCCGCTATGTCCTTGAGAACCATCGGCTTGAGGTGCGACTCGTCACCGTCCGTGAAGAATTCCCTCTGGTAGTCGATGATGGCGCCCATGGTGCTCTCCAGGGTGTTCTGCCTCTGTTTCAGGGCCTCGATGAACCATTTTGCCGAGTCTATCTTCTGCTTCACGAAGGTGGCCGCCTCCTTTTGCGAGCGCTCGTTGCTGTATCTGGAATTCTCCAGGATATCGGCGTATTTCCGGTTTATCCGGAGCTCGGGGATGGAGAAGCGGGGCATTGTCAGGATGAGTTCGCCATCCTGGTAGTCGAGCCTGAAATCGGGAACTATCTGCTGGGCCCGGTCGTCATAGGAGTCGTCTATCTGGCCTCCCGGCGAAGGGTTGAGCTTCTGGATTTCCCTCAGAATGTCCTTCATGTCGTCACCGGTGAGGTGAAGACGGTTCATTATCTTCTGGAAATGGCGGTTGGAGAAGTCGTCAAAGTGGTCCTTGAGTATCTTTATGGCGTTTTCCACCGGAGGGGTGGATTTCTTGTCCTCCAGCTGGAGGATAAGGCATTCCCTCAGGTTCCTGGCTCCGACGCCGGCCGGCTCGAAGTCCTGGATTATCTTCAGCATTGCCTCCACCTCGGCCGCATCGGTTTCCACGTTGGCCCTGAATGCGAGGTCGTCAACCAGCGATTCAATGTCGCGGCGGAGGTAGCCGTCGTCGTCGAGGCTGCCGATTATGAATGCCGCCACCGTCCTCTGGTGCTCTCCAAGGTTCCTGAATCCCAGCTGTTCCATCAGGCTCTGCGAGAAACTCTGCCGGACGGAAAAAGTATTGTATTCTGGCCTCTCGTCCTTCCCGTAGTTGTTGATATGAAGGTTGTACGACGGAATGGAGTCGTCGTCGGAATATGAGGAATAGGCATCCTCGGCACTTCCGCCGCTGTTTTCCTTGTCTTCTATCTCTGAAATGGAAACATCCCTCTGGGAATCATCGGAATCTCCTCCCTGGGGGGAGTCATCCAGGACCGGATTGTCATTCAGCTCGTCGCGGACCCTCTGCTCGAGCTCCTGGACAGGCAGCTCGATCAGCTTTATTGTCTGGATCTGAAGCGGCGAAAGCTTCTGGATCTGTTTCTGTTCCAGTCCCTGCTTCAACATTGCTACCGAGGATAATTGATGTTCTCCTTGACGATGAAGGCCGCAGGATACTGTGGCTTGAGGTCGTTGAAAATCTTCAGGGCCTCGTCCTTTGACCTGAAATCGCCCACCGACACCTTGAAATTGGGGCTCTCGAAGGAGCGGTATACCCCGATCCCGGGATATGCGGCGGCAATGGTCTTGGCTATGTATTCGCTTTTTGCGCGGGAATTCTGCTGGTTGTCGTAAAACACCCTGATCCTGTATCCCGACAGGGGACGGGACGAATTGCCCCTGACGTACCTTTCAAAGGCCGATTTGATTTCCTGGCTCTGGGATATCTTCCCCTTTGCCTTGGACGAAGAACTGATAATCTTGAGGACGTCCTTCCCGAGCAGCGTGGAGTCAACAGCGGAGGGAATGAGCAGGGAATCGGCCATGTTCTGCCCGCTGGACACCGCTGCGGGGACCAGTGACAGAAGGATGGCTATTATGGTTGCCTTGTATTTCATTCTGCGTATTGGCTTACATCTATGTCTTTGAACTTGAGCGTTGTACCCATTCCGTTACGGAGTTTCACATGGAGGGTCACATCAACCTTCAGCCCTTCAAGCGAGCGTTTTGCGCCTATCGCCATTATGTCCAGCAGCGACACCTTCTCCGCGAGGGCGGCGGTGCAGGGCAGTTCATATACCTGCGAAGAGTGTGCCTGGACGGGAAGTTCCCCGGCCGTGAAGAAGCCCAGGGTCCTGCCGTAGTATTTCAGGGTGCCGTCCACGTCGGAAACCGTGAACGTCATGGCAGGGTTGTCGATTCCCATCAGAAGGACTCCCTCCACCGACCTGGAACTGGTTGGCGTAATGTATTTGATGCCGCAGGACGACACGTTTATGTCCTTGACCTTGCGAAGGTCGCCGCAGCCTGAAAGCGCGGCGGCAAGTGCTGCTGCGGCCAGGGCCTTGATCATTGTCCTCAAGAATCGCATGTGTCCCATAACTGTCGGTACTATTTGACAAAGATAATAAAAAAAACTACATTTGTAATATGCAAAAAGGAAAGGTATACATAGAGACCTACGGCTGCCAGATGAACGTGGCCGATACCGAGGTGGTGTTCGCCATCCTCGCCCGGGAGGGGTATTCCAGGACCGTGAGTATGGAAGAGGCCGACATCATCTTCGCAAACACATGTTCCGTCAGGGACAATGCCGAGCAGCGGATATGGGGCAGGATCGAGCGCTTCCGGCAGGAAAAGAAGGCACGGAAGGGTGTGGTAATAGGCATCCTTGGATGCATGGCCGAGCGGCTCAAGGACGCCCTGCTGGACGGCGGGGTTGTGGATATAGTCGCCGGCCCCGATGCCTACCGCTCGCTCCCCGGCCTTCTGGATGAGGTCTCCAGGGGAGCGCAGGGAATCGACGTTGCCCTCTCCCGTGACGAGACGTATGCTGACATCATGCCCGTAAGGACGGACCGCAACGGCGTTTCCGCCTTCATCTCCATAATGAGGGGATGCAACAACGTATGCTCATACTGCGTGGTCCCGTATACCCGGGGAGCCGAGCGCAGCCGCGATCCCCATACCATAGTCCGCGAGGCCTGCGAGGTGTTCCGTCTCGGATACAGGGAGGTTACCCTGCTGGGGCAGAACGTGGATTCCTACAGTTGGACCGACGCTTCCGGCCGTACCGTTTCCTTCGCTTCGCTGCTGGGGATGGTGGCGGAAGTGGATCCCATGCTCAGGGTAAGGTTTGCCACTTCTAATCCCCAGGATATCTCCGACGGGGTGATATCCACCATGGCGTCGCACCCGAATATATGCCGCCATATCCACCTGCCGGTCCAGTCGGGAAGCAACCGGATACTCGAAAAGATGAGGCGCCGCTATACCAGGGAATGGTACCTGGAAAGGGTGGCCGCCATCCGGAAGGCCATGCCCGATTGCGGCCTGACCACCGACGTGATCGCCGGTTTCTGCAGCGAGACCGAGGAGGACCACGCCCTGACGCTCTCGCTGTTCGAGGAGGTGGGCTTCGACTGGGCCTTCATGTTCCAGTATTCCGAGCGCCCCGGCACCCTTGCCGCCAGGAAATATCCCGACGATGTCCCCCCAGAGGTGAAAACCCGCCGTCTGAACGAGATAATCGCCCTCCAGAACCGTAAGAGCCTGGAACGGTATACGGCGCAGGTCGGGCGCCGGCTGACCGTCCTGGTGGAGGGCCCGTCCAAGCGCAATCCCGAGGAACTGTGCGGCCGCTCGTCCAACAACATGATGTGCGTTTTCCCCTCCGGAGGCCATTCGGCAGGGGAATACGTGGACGTGACCGTGGAATCCTGCACCAGCGCAACCCTCATATGTTCATTGGCATAAATGCAACCAAACCACATAAATATGGAGAAATACATCCTCGCCCTTGACCAGGGCACAAGCAGTTCCAGGGCGATAGTCTTCGACCACGAAGGCACCGTCAGGTCCGTCGCCCAGATGGAGTTCACACAGCATTTTCCCAAACCGGGCTGGGTGGAACATAATCCCAGGGACATCTGGTCCTCCGAAGCCGCCGTCATAGCGGAAGCCATAACCTCGCTGGGAATCGGAGGGAAGGAGATTGCGGCAATCGGAATCACAAACCAGAGGGAAACCACCATTGTATGGGACGCCGCCACAGGCGAACCGGTATACAATGCCATAGTCTGGCAGGACAGGCGTACCTCCGAATACTGCGACTCGCTCAAGCAGCAGGGCCTGGTGGAGAAGATCCGCCAGAAGACAGGTCTCATAATCGACGCCTATTTCAGCGGTACAAAGATCAAATGGATACTGGACAACGTCCCCGGCGCCCGTGAGAGGGCTGAAAAGGGGGAACTCCGCTTTGGGACCGTGGATACATGGCTCATCTGGAACCTTACCCGAGGGGATGTGCACGTGACGGACGTGAGCAATGCCTCCCGTACGATGCTCTTCAATATAAATACCCTGGAATGGGACAGGGAACTGCTTGACCTGCTTGACATTCCCGCATCCATGATGCCCGAGGTCCGCTCTTCCAGCGAGGTGTACGGCTACACAAAGACCACCATATTCGCGCATGAGGTACCCATCGCCGGCATAGCCGGGGACCAGCAGGCGGCCCTTTTCGGACAGATGTGCCTCGCCCCCGGTTCTGTGAAAAACACCTACGGCACCGGTTGCTTCCTCCTGATGAATACCGGCGAGAAGCCCATAATGTCTAAGAACAACCTCCTTACCACCATCGCCTGGAAAATAGGGGGAACCGTAAACTATGCCCTCGAGGGCTCGATTTTCGTGGGTGGAAGCGTGGTGCAGTGGCTCCGCGACGGGCTGGGAGTAATCCGGTCTTCCGCGGATGTGGAAGCCCTGGCGGCGTCCGTCCCGGACAATGGCGGAGTGTACTTTGTTCCGGCCCTCACCGGAATGGGCGCCCCGTATTGGGACCAATACGCCCACGGCACCATCTGCGGAATTACCCGCGGTACCACCGCAGCCCATATTGCCAGGGCCGCCCTTGAAGGAATCGCCTTCCAGACGATGGACATCGTGGGAGCCATGGAAAAGGATGCCGGGATGCCGCTGTCTGAACTCAAGGTTGACGGAGGTGCCTCCAGGAACAATCTCCTCATGCAGTTCCAGGCCGATGTACTGGGAGCCTCGGTAATCCGTCCCAAGGTCACGGAAACCACCGCGATGGGCGCCTGCTACCTTGCAGGCCTGGCAGTGGGTTACTGGTCAAGCCTGGACGAAATCCGCCTCCAGTGGAGCGTAGACCGCGAATTCACCCCGTCGGCGTCGCCCGAGACGGTTTCCGCGCTGAAGGAAGGCTGGGCCGACGCAATATCCAGAACAATCAACAAATAACACTGATATGGACCTTTTGACCAAATGCATCTTTGAATTCGTGGGCACCATGGTGCTCGTTCTTCTTGGCGACGGCGTGTGCGCATCCAATACCCTGAACAAATCCAAGGGCCAGGGTGGCGGATGGGTGGTGATCACCCTCGCATGGGGCCTCGCCGTACTTTGCGGTGTCCTCATCGCAGGACCTTATTCCGGAGCGCACCTCAATCCTGCCGTAACCCTCGGCCTGGCCATCGCCGGAAAATTCGCCTGGGGCGAAGTCCTGGGGTATATTGTTGCACAGCTTCTGGGAGGTTTTGCGGGAGCGTTGCTCGTATACCTTTTCTACAGGGATCATTTCAAGGCCACCGAAGGCGATGTCCTGGGAGTGTTCTGCACAATGCCTGCAATCGACCACAAGGCCCAGAATTTCCTTTCCGAGGCCATTGCCACCTGGGTCCTGGTGTTTGTGATCATCGCAATCGGAACCAGCGGGAACGCCTTCAGTATCGGTGGCGTGGCTGGACAGACCGGTGCAATCGGCGCGTTCCCTGTAACCGCCCTCATCATGGCCATCGGCATGTCCCTGGGAGGAGCCACCGGGTATGCCATCAACCCTGCGCGTGACCTGCCTCCAAGGCTAGTCCACGCCCTTGTGATCCGCCGCGACAGCGGATGGGCCTACAGTTGGGTTCCCGTGGTGGGTCCCATGGTCGGCGCGGCCGTAGCCGCAGCCTGCGCGTTGCTAATGTATTAGATCTTGTCGCCGAAGGCAAGGTCGCCGGAATCGCCCAGACCGGGAACGATATAACTCTGGCTTGTAAGCTCCTCGTCAATTGCCGCCGTCCAAAGGGTGGTGTTGGCGGGGAGTTTCTTCTGCATGTACTCGATGGCGTAGACGCTGGAAATGGGACATACGAAATGGGTATGCTCGGGATTCCCGCCCTCTTCGCATAACCTGTTGTAGGATACCTCGATAGACGCCCCGGTGGCGATCATCGTGTCCGACAGGATCAGGGTTTTGCCCTCGATTACGGGGCAGGTGCAGTACTCGATGTTGATATGGAAGTCGTCCCCCCTGTCGTACTTGCGGTACGCGGCCACGAAAGCACTCTCGGCCTTGTCAAAATACTTCAGGAGGCCCCTGAGCAGCGGCAGTCCCGCCCTGAGGATGGTTGCGATGACCACCTTGTTGTCGAAGGTGGGCACCTTTGCGATTCCCAGCGGAGTCTCCACATCCTTCTCGGAATAATTCAGTACCCGGCTCACTTCATAGGCGAAAATCTCACCTACCCTTTCCAGGTTGGTACGGAAACGGAAACTGTCCTTCCGGATTTTCCTGTCGCGCAGTTCTGCCACAAATGTGTTGAGAACCGAATTGTTTTCGCCAAGGTTGATGACTTTCATATAGTAAGGAATTAATTGATAGACAGGTTTTTGCAACTATTTCACCAGATGGGTGGAAAAGTCTTTGTCATATACCGTACGCCTTACGGCCCTGTTTACGAGGGCCCCTGATTCGGTGGCTTCCATCCTGAAATCCGCGTGCAGGAGGCTCTCCGTCTCGCCGGGCACCTTCTTCATCCATCGGTTCCCGTACTTGGAACACTTGCTTATGAAGAAGCGGGCGGTGTCGTATCCCTGGAAAGAGAAGCCGTTGGGCTCGGTGTTGTAGAGGGCCCTGTAGGCCTTTACAAAACGGTCTACCTCAGGGAGCGAGTAATCGATTGAATATGACGAAGATATATGCAGGTTTGCGTTGTGGAATCCGGTGCCGTCGATGGTGTCGAAGGTGCGGAGCTTGGACGGGGCGTACATCACAACGTTATACCCCTTGTCCATAATGATGCCGATGTTCCGCATCACGTCCCCCATGAAAGCCTCGCTTTCGGTGGCTACGATTATGCGGTTGACCCCCTGTTTGGTGAGGTATTGAGGCATTGTGGAAGGAATCTTCCTGCCTTCTATTATGCTGTAGCTGATGGTGGAGTGGCGGAGGTTACGCCTCGACAGGGCGGATGTTATCCCGGTGAAAGCAGGGCTTGTACGGCCTTTTTCGGTAATCAGCAGGACCTTGTCGGCCGGGGCGGTCTCGCTTTCGGCCCATGCGATGAGGTCGTCATACTGGGTCTGGTTGGATGTGGGGGCCTGTACAAAGTTGGAGCAGGATCCGGCAAGATGCTCGGCCTTCTGTTCAAGCGGAGAGATGACCGCAGTCCTTCCGTTAACCCTGTCCAGGACGGCCGTGAGGTCCTTTTCGGTCACCGGACCCAGGACCAGGTCGTTGGACACCAGGGCGTCCCTGGACGGGATGGCGCCGCCTGCCACGTCATATACGCTCAGGTTGGTGCCGATTCCCTGTTCCTCCAGGTCCTTCACCGCCAAGAGTACGCCGCAGTAGAAATCCATGAAATCCGAGTTCACGGACCCCTTGGCGCCAAGCGGAAGGAGAAGGGCCACGTTCACGGTCTTTTTACCCATCAGGCCTTCCACGAAATCCTCCAGCAAAGAGGGCTCTTCAGGCGTGGTAACCACCGGAGCGGCTTCCTCCTTCGGCTCCGGTTCGGGCTCATCGACGGTTGCCGGGGGAGCGGGAGGAGTTTCCACCTGCGGCTGCGGGGCGGCCTGCTGTACCGGCACAAGGGGGATCTTGATCTTCTGGCGCTTTGACAGCTTCCTGGACGTGAGACCGTTGTAATCCATGATGTCTTTCACGGAAACGCCATAGGTCTTGGCTATGTCGTCGATGTCCTCGAACCACTTGACCGTGTGGATCTTATACTCCGGAGTATCTTCGGCAGGCTGGGGCTGGGGCTCAGGTTCGGCCACGGTCTGCACGTCCTTGGCATCCTTGGCGTCAGTTACCGGAATCATGATGATGGCGTTCTTCTGGAGTCCGGTCCCGTCGGCCTGGATCCCGGCGTTCGACTGGATTATTTCGTCGATGGACACCCCGTAGGCCTTGCTGATGGAATAGAGCGTCTGCTTTTCCAGCACCACGTGGGAATAGTACAGCCTTCCGCCAAGCCGTACCTTGTCTTTTGACACGGTTACCGGGGTTGGTATGTAGTCCTGTGCGGATACGCTCCTCGGGCCTGCCACCACGAGGCAGACTATTGCGAGCAGGATGGTAAGTTTCTGTTTCATCTTGTCTGAATTTTACCGGCAAACCCGGTAAGTTCCCGGGCGAACCGTTTCCATGACAACCTTTCCTTCTCCCTCCTGATGGCTTCCCTGCAACGGTTACCGGCATCCTGGTCGGCAAAAAAGGCAAGGATCCCATCTCTTACGGACGAGGGGTCGGGACTATCGATAACAATACCCGTGCCCGTGTCGCCAACGGTTTCCCGCAGGCCGCCGGTATCGGTGACTATCATCGGAACCTCAAAATGGTAGGAGATGGAGCTGATGCCGCTCTGGGTGGCGCTGCGGTAGGGCAGTACGGTCACGTCGGCAGCGGAAAAATACCTCTTCACTTCGCTGTCGCGGATGTACTCGGGAAACACCTTCACCCGGTCCTTGCCGGGCAGGCTTTCCAGTATTTCCCGGTATTTGTCCCACGATCCGTAAGGCTCCCCGGCGATTATCAGCTGGTAATCTTCCGGAAGGTCCCTGAAGGCCTCCAGGAGAATGTCCAGTCCCTTGTATTCCCGGATGAGCCCGAAGAACAGCAGGTTCTTCTTTCCATGGGCGAGGCCCAGGGCATCCTCGGCCTGCTCCCTGGGGAGTTTCTCCCCGAAGTGGGAATACAGCGGATGGTAGAGGGTGATGCGCGGGGCGCCGGTCCTGAAGGTGTCCAGGTCGCGTGAGACCGCTCCGCACATGGTTACAAAACCGTCCATCCCCCGCAGGAAATATTTTGTGAGAGGCGTGTCGAAAAACCTCCTCTCATGGGGTATGACGTTGTCAAGGATGGCAATCCGGCGGCAGTCCTTACCTACATGCCTGGCCACGTATCCCAGCGACGGGGCGAACCACGACATCCAGTAACGTACAAGCAGAAGGTCGGGTTTCCATTCCCGGACCTTCCGTGCGGTGGATATGTAGGTGAAGGGATTCACCGTGTCCAGGACCGCTTCCGCGTCCACGGGAACGGCTTCGTCGTCGGGAGTGACGTACTGGGTCTTGCCGGGGAAGAGCAGGCCTGGATACTGCCTTTTGAACGAAAAGGCCTTTACAATGTGATCCTTGCCCAGTTCTTCCAGCAGGCTGGCGTTGAACTGGGCAATTCCTCCCCTCAAGGGGTAGAAACTAGACAGGATCGCAATTCTCAATACAGTAGTTTACTCTTTAATCTCTTTTTCGGCGGTTGCGCCCTTGTCCTTGGTCTTTATGTATTCCTCGTTGAGGCCAAGGAGAAGGTCGTCGGTGATATCCAGGGCCGCGTCACCTGCGGCTACCGGAGCGGGAAGGATCTCGCCCTGGGTGGCAAGGATAAGGGCGTACTGCCTGGTGGCGTTGTACTTGTC
Organism: Bacteroidales bacterium; assembly: GCA_017437755.1. Taxonomy (GTDB): domain Bacteria; phylum Bacteroidota; class Bacteroidia; order Bacteroidales; family UBA932; genus Cryptobacteroides. Next base: position 30,937 of record JAFRXI010000004.1, on the reverse strand, counting down.
GATATAGGTCTTGATGGCGTCGAGTATCTGGTTCATCATGACCTGCTGTTCCTCGGCCATCTCGTTCTGCTTGCGGAGAGCGTAGTTCTGGTAGTCGTTCTGCTGCTGCTGGAGTTTCTGGCCCTGTGCTTCCGCCACGCTCCTGGTGAGGAGGCCCTTGTCTATCTTGTTCTGGAATTCGTTGACGTCTTTCTGGAGCCTGTTGCCGCGGCGGTCGATCTCGGCCTGGATGCCCTGGATCTTGGTCTCGACCACGGAACGGAGGTCATTGGCCATGTCATAGCCGGCCATTACCTTGTCCACGTTGAAATATACGATGCTGCCGGCAGTGGCGGTGCTGTCCGCGCTTACGGCCACGGTGGCCGGTTTCTTTGAAGAGTTGCCGGTGAGTGAGAGGATCCCGAATACAGCGGAGGCCACGATGGCGATGATGCTGAGGATAAGCGGTGTCTGTTTCATTTTTATGGTTTATTGTTTATTGTTTCAAACAGTCCGGCAAAAAGCCGATTTACAATAGTAGCTAAAAATTCCGGATTTCCGCAAGATATGCCCGGATAGTTTTTTCAAGACCCATGTAAAGGGCATCGCAGATTATGGCATGGCCGATGGAAACCTCTGCCGTCCATGGTATCCTTCCTATGAAATACCTCAGGTTTTGGAGGTTGAGGTCATGGCCTGCATTTACCCCGAGTCCGGCTTCCCTGGCGGCTTCGGCGGCCCTGACGTAGGGGGCGACGGCTTCTTCCTTTCCGCGGGAGAAGGCCGAGGCGTACCCCTCGGTATACAGTTCGACCCTGTCGGCTCCGCAAAGTGCGGCACCGCGGGCCATTTCCGGATCGGGGTCGATGAATATCGACGTACGGATGCCCCGGGACTTGAAGAACCGGCACATTTCCGTCAGGAAAGTCCTGTTTTCCAGAGTGTTCCAGCCTGCATTGGAGGTGATTGCGTCGGGGGCGTCGGGCACCAGGGTCACCTGGTCCGGAACCACTTCGGCAACCAGGTCCACGAAGGACGGTACCGGATTTCCCTCTATGTTGAATTCGGTCTTCACCTGAGGACGGATGATCCTTACATCGCTGTAGCGGATATGCCTCTGGTCAGGACGGGGATGGACCGTAATTCCCTCTGCACCAAAACTTTCCACGTCCAGGGCGGCCTTTTCCACGTTGGGCATGTCACCTCCCCGGGCATTCCTAAGGGTCGCTATCTTGTTTATATTTACGCTGAGCCTTGTCATATCTGGATATATTGCTGCCGACAAAATTAACATAAATTTCAGAATGAAGGAATAAATGACTATTTTTGACTTCTATTTGTAATTGAAAGAATCGCAGCTGCCAGATGAAGATAGCGGTATACGTAAAGAAAAAGAACCTGGGCGCAGATCCCAAGTATCTCAAGATGAGGGAGGCCCTGGAAAAGGGCGGCGCAACCCTGTATGACATACAGAACCATGAGGACCTGCAGGACGGGACCGACCTGCTGCTTTCAGTGGGCGGCGACGGCACTTTCCTTTCCGCATCCAAAAGGGTGGGGGACAGCGGCGTGCCGATACTCGGCGTGAACATGGGACGGCTTGGGTTCCTGTCGGAGACCGTTCCGGAAGATGTTCCGGCGGCCGTATTGGGAGGAAATTACGGCGTGGAGGAGAGGGCACTGCTGTCGGTCTCTTCCCCTTGCCTGGAGCCCCTCGACGGCTTCTCTCCCTATGCCCTGAACGAGGTTGTGGTGCACCGTGCCGGTGCCGCAATGCTGGAAGTCAGGGTGGAGATAGACGGCGCCGCCCTTCCGGTATACCGGGCCGACGGCCTCCTGGTGGCGACCAGTTCGGGTTCAACCGCCTATTCCCTGAGCGTAGGCGGTCCCATCTGCATGCCGGGGGCAAGGGTGCTGATCGTGGCTCCCATCGCTCCGCACAACATGAATGTCAGGCCCCTGATAGTCCCTGAATCTTCCAGGATTTCAGTCTCGGCCTTTTCCAGGAACCAGCTGGTGATGTTCTCCATGGACAACCGCTACAAGGTTGTCCCATCCGGGGTACAGTTTGATGTTTCGCTGGCACAGTTTTCGCTCAAAAGAGTCCGGCTCTGTTCCTCCAGCTTTTTCAAGGCCCTGACCAGCAAGCTGTATTGGGGGGAAGATGCAAGGAACGCTGCCGATTGATTTTATAAAATCCAGCTGAAAGTGAACCAAACGGTTGATCAAACCCCGAGGGTCCCCGTGCACGTTTCCATAATAATGGACGGAAACGGCCGTTGGGCCAGGGAGAGGGGCCTGGAAAGGGTCAAGGGCCATTTCGAGGGTGTTAAAAGCGTGCGGGCGTGTACCGAGGCCGCGGTGGAAGCCGGGGTCAAGTACCTGTCGCTCTTTGCGTTTTCCGAGGAAAACTGGAACCGCCCGGCCCAGGAAGTCTCGTCCCTGATGGGGCTTATGATGAAGTCCATAGCCGAGGAGTGCGCGACCCTGATGGAAAACGGGGTCCGCTTCAGGGTGATAGGCAATTTTGAAAGGCTGTCCCCCACATTGAGGGAGGCCATCGCCGGACTGGAGGAAAAGACCAGGGATAATTCCAGGATGACACTGGTCATCTTCCTCAGCTACAGCGGGAAATGGGACATCCTGCAGGCCGCCAAGGCCCTGGCCGCGGATTATTCCTCAAATCCCTCCGGCCTCGAGGAATTGTCCCTGGAGGATTTTGACAAGTATCTCTCCACGGCCGGAATCCCCGATCCCGATCTTCTTATCAGGACGTCTGGGGAATTGAGAATCAGCAATTTCCTGCTTTGGCAGGCGGCATATACCGAGTTCATCTTCTCCGATGTCCTCTGGCCGGATTTCGGCAAGGAACGGTTCAGGGAAGCCCTCGCTGAGTATGCAAGACGTGACCGCCGTTATGGAAAAGTGAAATAATTGCGTATATTTGCAAATTCAAATTTTGTATATGAAGTCAAGACTGATATTCTGCTGCAGCGCCCTGATGCTTTTGTGGACATTGTCAATGCCCGCACAGTCGTCCCGCAGCGGGATAGAGATAGACTATAACAACCCCAGGAAATACATAGTCGGCGGCGTTGGCGTGGAAGGGAACAGGCAGTTCGGCGAATCCCAGATACTCCAGCTAAGCGGCATCCAGAAGGGAATGGAGGTCACCATCCCGGGCGAGGACATATCGTCCATCGTCAAGCGCATCTGGCTGCAGCGTTACTTCGAGGACGTTTCCGTGGTGGTCGATTCGCTGTCGGCCTCGCGTGACACGGCGTGGCTCAAGATATGCGTGATGGAAAGGCCCAGGGTAGTGAGCTGGGGATTCACCGGCGTGAAGAGCGGTGAGAAGAAGGACCTCCAGGAGAGGCTCAACCTCCGCAAGGGACGGGAGTTCTCCGAGTACCTGTCGTCCGCCTCGGCCGACATCATCAAGCGTTACTACAAGGAAAAGGGCTTCCTAAAGTGCGAGGTGGACGTCCAGTCCGTACGCGACACGGTGATCAAGGGGGCCGTCAGGGTCAATTTCCATGTGAACCGCGGCGACAAGATCCGCATCAAGGAGATCAACTTCATCGGAAACGAGCATGTCAAGGAATTCAAGCTGGCCCGTTCCATGAAGAAGACCAAGTCGGCAAAGATATATAACTTCTTCTCCAGCAAGAAGTTCAATGAAAAGGAGTACGTCAACGACAAGAAGAACGCCGTGGAGGCTTTCAACGAAGCCGGCTTCCGCGACGCCCGCCTGGTAAAGGATTCCATATATTATGTCAAGCCCAACCGCCTGGGCATCGACCTGACTTTCGACGAGGGTGACCGTTACTATTTCCGCGACATAACCTGGACAGGCAACTCGGTATATCCCACCGAAACCCTGAACCAGATCCTCCAGATCAAGAAGGGCGACATCTACGACGTGGTGACCATGCAGAAGAGGCTCCAGGGCGGCGGGAAACAGACGGATTACGACGTTTCCAAGCTCTACCGCGACAACGGATACCTCTTCTTCAACATCACCCCGGTGGAAATGAACATCCAGAACGACTCGGTGGATGTTGAGATGAGGATTTCCGAGGGCAAGCCCGCCACTCTCAACAACATAGTGATAAACGGGAACGACCTCACCAGCGAAAAGGTGGTCCGCCGCCAGGTTTTCACCCGTCCGGGGTACCTTTTCAGCCAGTCGGATTTCGAGCGCTCCGTCCGTGAGATAGCCTCCCTGGGTCAGTTCGACCCCGAGGCGATCATGGACCCGGCCAAGGGCTATTCCATAATTCCCAACCAGTTGAACAACACCGTTGACATCGTATACAATGTCACCGAGAAGCCTTCCAGCCAGCTGGAACTCTCAGGAGGCTGGGGCGGCAGGATGTTCGTGGGAACGGCCGGCGTCAGTTTCAACAATTTCTCCACCAGGCGCATCTTCGACAAGACCGCATGGAGGCCGGTACCGCTCGGGGACGCCCAGAACCTGGCTTTCCGTTTCCAGACCAACGGCCGTTACTACACCGCACTCACGGCGAGTTTCATGGAGCCGTGGCTGTTTGGAAAGAAACCCACTTCGCTCAGCCTTTCCGGTTACTATACCAGGATGACCAGTTCCGACATAACCGGCCAGTACATCCAGTTGTTCTCAACCGCCCACATGTACGAGGTCTACGGCTTCTCGGCAGGACTTGGCAACCGCCTGAAGTGGCCCGACAGCTACTTTGTGCTGTACAACAGCCTCAGCTGGCAGACTTACCGCCTTACCGACTGGCAGAACTCCTACTTCATGTTCAACGACGGAAAGTCCAACAACCTGAGCTACACCATAAGCCTCTCCAGGAATTCCACCGACCAGCAGATATACCCGAGGCAGGGCTCGGAGTTCTCCATGTCGCTTCAGATAACCCCGCCATACTCCCTGTTCCGCAAGCATTCCTACGATGCTTCCGGAAACCGCATCGCGGTTGATTCGTGGAGGGACATCAATTACGACAACTGGACGTCGCAGCAGCGCTACAGGTGGATAGAGTACCACAAGTGGAAATTCAGCGGCGCCATCTATACCAAACTGGTGGAGAACCTTGTGCTCATGGCCAGGGCCCAGTTCGGTTACCTGGGCTATTACAACCGCCGTTGGGGTTACTCCCCGTTCGAGTACTTCGAGGTCGGCGGCGACGGAATGTCGGGTTACAACACCTACGGTTCCGAGATCATCGCCCTCCGCGGTTACGAGAACTACTCTCTCACCCCCGTGGTGGACGCCCCTTACAGCCAGCAGGGTTACACCCGCAGCGGAAACGTCTACGACAAGTTCACCGTGGAGCTCCGTTATCCGGTGGTCCTGCAGCCTCAGTCCACGATTTTCGTCCTGGCCTTCCTGGAAGGAGGAAACTGCTGGTATGACATCCGCAAGTTCAATCCGTTCCAGATCAAGCGTTCGGCCGGAGTGGGCGTGAGGGTGTTCCTCCCGATGATCGGACTTCTGGGAATCGACTGGGGATACGGCTTTGACGATGCCACAAACGGCAAGAGCCAGTTCCATTTCCTTATCGGTCAGCAGTTCTGATTTCCTGAATTTTACCTTTTGGCCCCGAATTTGCTCATAGTGCAATTTGAATGTGAAACATAAAACACCAAGAATATGAAAAAAATCTTTTTATTCGCCCTTGCCGCGATCCTTCCGTTTGCCCTGCAGGCACAGACCAAGATCGGTCACGTCAACTTCAACGAGCTTGTGACGCTTCTTCCCGAGATGGACGGTGTCCGCGAGACCATGAACGCGGCCAACAAGGAAGCCGAGGAGACTTTCCAGGACATGTACAAGGAGTATCAGGCCAAGACCCAGGAGTATCAGCAGAAGGAATCCACCTGGTCGGCTTCCGTAAAGGAGACCAAGGCAAAGAATATCGCTGACCTTGAGGGCCGCCTGCAGGAATTCCAGCAGAATATCAGCCAGGAACTTCAGCAACAGCAGCAGCAGCTCACCGCACCCCTCGTGCAGAAGGTACAGGACGGCATCAAGAAAATTGCCAAGGCAGCCGGTGTTACGGTTGTCCTCGACACCACCAGCATGCTGTATGTGGATGAGGCCGCCACTGTGAACCTCATGGACGCAGCCCGCAAGGAACTCGGCATTCCCGCCGACAGGACCATTGAATCACTTCAGCAGCAGATGGCTGCACAGCAGCAGAAATAAGCAGGAGAAATATTTCCAAACAGATTTATGCAACATAGAGTCATTGACGCCAAAGATGTTGTCATAAGGTTTGCAGGAGATTCGGGAGATGGAATGCAGCTCACCGGATCTCTTTTTGCATCCATGTCAGCGGTCTACGGCAACTCCCTTTCCACCTTCCCCGACTTCCCTGCCGAGATCAGGGCCCCAAAAGGAACGGTATCCGGAGTATCCGGTTTCCAGGTCCATATCGGCAGCACTGACGTAAATACCCCCGGCGATTTCTGCGACATGCTCATCGCCATGAATCCTGCAGCCCTCAAGGCCAATGCAAAATGGCTCAAGAGGACTGCAACCGTGCTTGTAAACCAGGATGCCTTTGACGACCAGAGCCTTCTCAAGGCCGGTTTCAAGGAGAATCCGTTTGACGAACTGGGCATTTCCGACAGGGACATACTCGTCGTTCCCATTTCGGAACTGACCGCCGCCAGCCTTGCGGACAGCGGGCTCGACAAGAAATCGGTGGACAAGTGCCGCAACATGTTCGTCCTGGGCATGGCCTGCTTCATTTTCGACCGCCCTCTCGAGTATCTTTTCGGATATATCGAGGGCAAGTTCGGCAAGAAGCACCCAGAGATGGTGGAGCCCAACAAGAAGGTCCTTTCCGACGGTTTCAACTATGCCGCCAACCTTCAGATGGTGGCCAATACCTACCATGTGGCGCCGGCTCGGCTGGAGAAGGGCCTCTACCGGAACATAACCGGCAACCAGGCTACGGCCTGGGGACTTATGGCCGCGGCCGGGAAGGCGGGTCTTCCGCTTTTCTGCGGTTCATATCCCATAACCCCGGCTACTGCGATCCTGGAGGAGCTTGCCTTGCATAAATATTTGAACGTCAAGACCATGCAGGCCGAGGACGAGATTGCCGGAATTTGCACCGCAATAGGTGCGGCCTATGCCGGGAACCTTGCGGTCACAACCACTTCGGGCCCCGGACTCTCGCTCAAGAGCGAGGCCCTGGGACTTGCCGTGATGACCGAACTGCCGCTGGTGGTGGTGGATGTCCAGAGGGCGGGTCCTTCAACCGGAATCCCCACCAAGACCGAACAGACCGACCTGAACCAGATCCTGTATGGCCGTAACGGGGAATGCCCCGTGGTAGTGGTGGCGCCGCATTCACCGGCCCACTGCTTCGATGCGGCATTCGATGCCGCCAAAATTGCACTGGAGCACATGGTCCCCGTGGTGGTTGCGTCGGAAGGCTTCCTGGGGAACGGTTCCGAACCGTGGAGGATTCCTTCAATGGCTGATTATCCTGAGATCAGGCCCCCGTTTGCAAAGAGTGCAGAAGGCGGTTTCAAGCCCTTCCAAAGGGACCCGCAGACCCTCGTCAGGGAATGGGCCATCCCCGGACAGAAAGGCTTTGAACACCGCGTGGGCGGCCTTGAGAAGGACCATAACGGGGTGCTTTCCTCCGACCCCCAGGTCCATGAGACCATGGTACGGGAGAGGGCGGAGAAGATCCGCCGGATAGCATCCGTAATACCTCCGCTGGAGGTGAAGGGCCCGGAAAAGGGAAAACTCCTGGTGGTAGGCTGGGGCGGCACCTTCGGTCACATCCTTTCCGCCGTTGAAGAGGCCTGGGAAAAGGGCCTGGAAGTAAGCTTTGCCCACTTTGACTACATAAACCCGCTACCGGACAATACCGGCGCGGTCCTTTCCGGATTCGACAAGGTCCTAGTATGCGAACTTAACAGCGGGCATTTCGCCGGATGGCTCAGGAACAGTTTCCCTGAGTTCAAGTACCTGCAGTGCAACAAGGTACAGGGCCAGCCGTTCCTGGTTCAGGAAATATTGGAGGCAATTGAAAAAGCTTTAAAGGAGGCATAGCGATGGCAGAAGTATATACTTTCAAGGATTTCAAGAGCGACCAGGAGGTACGCTGGTGCCCCGGTTGCGGCGACCATGCAATCCTGGCGGCCCTCCAGAGGGCATTGCCCGAAGTAAGCGCCTCCCTGGGAAAGACCCGGGAACAGTTCGTAGTGGTATCCGGGATCGGTTGCTCTTCCAGGCTTCCGTATTATATGAACACCTACGGTTTCCACAGCATTCACGGTCGCGCCCTGGCTGTCGCTACCGGTATAAAGGTGGCGAACCCCTCGCTCTGCATCTGGGTCGCCAGCGGTGACGGCGATGCCCTCGCAATAGGCGGAAACCATTTCATCCACGCCATCAGGAGGAACATCGACATCAACGTAATCCTCTTCAACAACCGCATTTACGGTCTCACCAAGGGCCAGTATTCTCCCACGTCCAAGTTCGGGATGATTACCAAGACGTCGCCTTACGGCACTGTGGAACATCCCTTCAATCCCGGCTCGCTTGCACTTGGCGCAAAGGGAAATTTCTTTGCCAGGAGCATCGACACTGAACTCAAGCTCAACGGGGAGATAATGGTGGCTGCAGCGATGCACAAGGGCACCTCGGTCATGGAAATGCTCACCAACTGCGTGATTTTCAATAACGGATCGCACACTGAGATATCTGACCGGTCAGTGAAGGAAGACAGGACCATCGTCCTGCGTCACGGGGAGAAGATGATATTCGGCAAGGACCGGAACAGGGGCCTTATCCTGGACGGTCGCCATCTCAAGGCGGTTACCATCGGCGAGGACGGAATCACCATGGATGATATCCTTGTCCATGATGCCACCAGCCCCGACGCAGGTCTCCATACCATGCTCGCAGAGATGGCGTATCCCGACATGCCTGTGGCACTGGGAATCATCCGGAACGTGGAGAGCGTTACATACGACAAGGCCCTGGTGGACCAGATGGAGCAGGTTTCGGCCAAGGCCCGGATCCACTCCATGGACGACCTTCTCCGCAGCGGCAGCGTATGGGAAGTAAAATGAAACCAACTACATAACATATAACATTACATCATGAGAACAACCGAAATAATGGCCTCCCTGCAGGCTAAATACGGCGACCAGAAGGAATTCCTCCAGGCTGTCCGTGAAGTTCTTGAATCAATTGAAGACGTTTACAACCAGCATCCTGAATTCGAGGCGGCGAGGATAGTGGAGAGGCTTGTGGAGCCCGACCGCATCTTCACCTTCAAGGTCACATGGGTCGATGACGAGGGTGACATCCAGGTCAATACCGGATACCGTGTCCAGTTCAACAATGCAATAGGCCCGTACAAGGGAGGCCTCCGTTTCCATCCCTCGGTAAACCTTTCCATACTGAAGTTCCTCGGCTTTGAGCAGACCTTCAAGAACAGCCTCACCACCCTTCCGATGGGCGGCGGCAAGGGCGGCTCCGACTTCAACCCCAAGGGCAAGTCCGACGCCGAGATCATGCGTTTCTGCCAGGCTTTCATGCTTGAACTGTGGCGCAACATCGGTCCCGACATGGACGTCCCCGCCGGTGACATCGGCGTGGGCGGCCGCGAGATAGGCTTCCTCGAGGGAATGTACAAGAAACTCACCCGCGAGCACAACGGCGTGCTTACCGGAAAGGGCCTGCAGTTCGGCGGTTCCCTCATACGCCCCGAAGCAACCGGCTTCGGCGCCGTTTACTTTGTCCAGCACATGCTCCACGAGACGGATCCCAACCTCTCCCTCGAAGGCAAGACCGTCGCCATCTCCGGCTTCGGAAACGTAGCCTGGGGCGCTGCTACAAAGGCTACCCAGCTGGGTGCCAGGGTAGTGGCCATCTCCGGCCCCGACGGCGTCATATACAATCCTGAAGGCATGACAAAGGAGAAACTGGACTACATGCTCGAGCTCCGCGCTTCCAACAACGACGTGGTGGCCCCGTTCGCACAGAAGTTCCCCGATGCCACTTTCATCCCCGGCAAGAAGGCCTGGAGCGTAAAGTGCGACATCGCCCTTCCTTGCGCCTTCCAGAACGAGATGAGCGCCGCCGATGCCGAGGAACTCCTTGCAAACGGCACCTGGCTGTGCGCCGAGGTTTCCAATATGGGCTGCCAGCCCGGAGCCATCGAGGCTTTCCAGAAAGCCCGCATCCTGTTCGCCCCCGGAAAGGCGGTGAACGCCGGCGGCGTGGCTACTTCCGGCCTTGAGATGACCCAGAACGCCATGCACATCAGCTGGACCGCGCGTGAGGTGGACGAGAAGCTCCACACCATCATGGATTCCATCCACGCTTCCTGCGTCAAGTACGGCACCCAGAGCGACGGTTACATCAATTACGTCAAGGGCGCCAACGTGGCCGGCTTCATGAAGGTAGCCGAAGCCATGCTCGCACAAGGGGTGATATAGGATACCGGACTACAGGTTGAACTTCGCGAGGAGCAGGATCCTGTGGTTGCCCACCCAGTGGGTGTTTTCAGGGATGGCACGGGCCGTAAGGTTCGTGCCATATTCGACCATGGTATAGTCATACTCCAGACCGAACTGCATCCTGCCAAAGTTGTATAGCAGGGTGGGGGTGAAGCGGACCATCTGCCTGATATTCTTGAAGCCGTTGCCGCTGAAGAAGATGTTGGAGTAGCCTTTTGCAACAAGATAATTGGCCTCAGGATCTGTCAACTCGATAATATCCTTGGAAGTTCCCAGGTTCCGATGATAGCCCACCATACCGAGGACCTGAAGTTTCTTTCCGTACTGTGCGGAAATGAATGACACAGAGGAGTTTATGGGGGTGTATTCCATGGAAGCCCCGTCATCCATGACACCGGTTACTGCATAGCCGCCATTGAGCTGCATCCATTCTCCGCCCTGAGCCAGGATAGTCTTTGCCTTGAGCTGGAAGGAACCCTTGGTGTACTGGGCAAAGGCGAAGGGACTGATCTCGGTTAGCCAGTCGGTATACTTGACGGTTCTTGCTCCTTCCGGACCGGTGAGTAGGGCATAACCGTACTGGGGGCGGATGTTCATTATGGAAACGCCAACCCTTCCGATGAAGCCTTCAGCCTTGGCTGAAAAACCGGCGTAGAACTCCGGGAGTCCGTGCCTCATGTATTTGTTGGAGGCTCCGGCAGGGCCGGCACTGCGGTACTGCAGGTGGGAAATGGCTGCAGCAGTGAGGGTTACGTGGGAGCCGAAGGATGCGTTGAACTGGATCTGGGCGCTGCGGTTGAACGGTGAGAACGGGGCTCCGGTTTCAAGGTTGATTCCGTGCACCAGGTCCGCTGCCATGGGGTGCCAGGTCTGGCCGATAAGGAGGTCCAGGTTGGTGGTGCCTTTTTTCCCTAGTTCGGCCCAGCCGAGTTTTACGAAGGCTTGCCTCATCCTGAAGGTTCCGGTGTTGCCGCTGCTGTTGAGGCAGTAGAAATCGCTTTCAATCTTTCCGGTTATGGAAGTGTTTCCTATCTTGTACCCCAGGATATCGAGTCCCAGGCGGGTGGAGATGGCCTGGAAGTTCCAGGAAGGGACAGAATTCGACGCCCCTCCGGTACCGGTCTTGTCCTCGTCCAGGGGAATGAAGAAGAACATGTCTTCAGCAAGGGATTTGGTTGCCCTTGAGTCAAAGAAGGCGTAGCTACGGATAAAGCCGTAAGGCTTGAAATGATACTGTATTTCTTCCTTGATTGCCTGTTTGGTCTCACGTCCTGCCGCCGAGGCTGTCATGGAAACGAGGGCCATCATTGCGGCCATCGCCAAAAAAAACTTTTTCATCTGGTTTTGGTTTTACTCAAGTGCAGCAAAGTTAACGTTTTATTTTCTAATAAAGAAAATATGCTTAAATTTGCGCCGCTTTTAACACCACAGACTTATTTTATCAAACCAATAATGGCTAATAGCAAACTAAACCTGAAGTATTGTGTCTATCTTCCCATAGTGTTGATTATCACAATCTTCCTCTGGGCCGTCCCCACGAGTTTCTTTGGAATAGACGCCCTGACAGTAGTACAGCAGAGGGTTATAGCACTCTTCGTCTTCGCTGCCCTCATGTGGATATTCGAGATCATCCCAAACTGGTCTACCTCGCTGCTTGTCATTGTCATTTCACTTCTGACAGTATCCAACAAGGGAATCGGCCTGTTCTGCGATCCGCAGTACGGCAGCCTCGTGCCTTACGCCAGGATCATGTCGTCGATGGCCGACCCTGTGGTCATGCTCTTCCTGGGCGGTTTCGTCCTCGCCATCATGGCGGAGAAGTACGGTCTTGACGTCACCCTCGCAAGGGCCCTGCTGAAACTCTTCGGCACCAAGCCTGAAATCGTCCTCCTGGGCTTCCTGCTGATGATTTCAGTATTCTCCATGTTCATGTCCAACACCGCTACCGCGGCCATGATGCTCGCCCTCCTCACTCCGGTGCTTTCCAAGCTCCCGGCCGATGACAAGGGCAAGGTCGGACTTGCGCTGTCCATCCCAGTGGCAGCCAACCTCGGCGGCATCGGAACGCCCATCGGAACGCCTCCCAACGCCACCGCAAAGGGTGCGCTCGAGCAGGCCGGAATCGACATTTCCTTTGGCGAGTGGTGCGTTCACATGATCCCTTACGTAATCATAATGATCCTCCTCGCCTGGATCATCCTCAGGCTGTTCTTCCCCTTCAAGACCAAGAAACTGGTCCTTGAGATTCCGCAGAGCAACAAGAAGAAAGACTGGAAACTCTACGTGGTATGGGTCACCTTCGTGGGGACCATCCTCCTCTGGGCAACCGAGCAGATCACCCATATCAACTCCAATATCGTGGCCATGATCCCGCTTGGCGTATTCACCGCCACCGGGCTCTTTGGCAAGGAGGAGATAAAGGAAATCAACTGGAACGTGCTTTGGCTCGTCGCCGGCGGCTTCTGCCTTGGCTACTGCCTGCAGGACACCGGCCTTGCCAAGGTACTCATCCAGGCCATCCCGTTCGGAAGCATGAAGGTTTGGGTGGTGCTTTTAGTTGCGGGTCTCGTATGCTACCTGCTCTCCAACTTCATCTCCAACTCCGCCACTGCGGCCCTCCTCATCCCTATCCTCATCGTGGTGGCCAGCGGCATGGCCGATCCCGCCGCCGCAAACAACGCCCAGTTCCTGGCGATGGGCGGCACCCAGGCAATGATAGTATTCATTGCGGTGTGCGCCTCCATAGCCATGCTGTTCCCCATTTCAACTCCTCCCAATGCAATTGCTTCGGCAACCGGGATGGTGGAGACCAGGGACATGACGAAGGTGGGCCTTATAATCGGCTTCATCGGCTTCATCCTGGGATACTTCTGGCTTACCAAGATATTCCCGTTCAGCTGAGTTTTGGCGCTTGACCATGAAACCAAGGATTACAGCCATTCTCTTTTGCCTGATCATTTCTGCTGCGTCCCTTCACGCGGCGGATTTCGACGTCCGTAAGTTCGGCGCCAAGGGTGACGGCATCAAAATGAATACGGAGGCTATCCAGAAGGCGATCGACGCCTGTACGAAGGCGGGAGGCGGCCGGGTTGTCCTGACGGACGGGGTTTATCTGACCGGCCCGGTCCGGCTCAAGGACGGAGTCGATCTCCACATCGACGGAACGGCGAAGCTCCTTGCTTCCCCGGATATCCAAGACTATCCGGACTGGAAGGACGTCAAGCATGTCAACAGCGAAAACCTGCCCCGGGGCAACCGGAACGCCTGCCTTATCTTTGCCGACGAGGCGGAGCGGATCTCCATCACGGGTCGCGGGGTCATCGACGGGAACGGTACATACCACATCGAGAAAGTGGACAAGCCGACCAATGCGGGCGGATGGCCCTATAAACGGAAATATCCCAATGAGAAGACGCTACCGCGGGTGGTCTTTTTTGCCGGATGCAAGGATGTCCTGCTCGAGGATGTGACCATGACCAACCAGCCTTCGGGCTGGAGCTACTGGATCCATGACTGCGACCGCGTCACAATCCGGGGCTTGCAGATCCTGGCTGACCTTTCGTATCCCAACAACGACGGCATCCACCTCAACTGCTCCCGGGACGTGACCGTTTCCGACTGCCACATCCAGACCGGGGACGACAGCATCATCATCCGCGCCAACAGCCGATCGCTCAAGGAGAACAAGCCGATGGAACGGGTCACGGTCACCAACTGCGTCCTGCGCTCCCGCTGCTACGGTATCCGCATCGGGTACAGCGACGACGGAGTCATGCGGAACTGTACCTTCTCCAACCTTGTCATTACGGAATCGCGCGACGGAATCGGCTTCACACTGCCCAATTCCCCGTATCCGCGGAACCATGACTTCGGACGGGAAGATTCGCTGGTCGAGGACATGCTCTTCTCGAACATCGTGATGGACGGCATCTATGGAAAGCCCATCGTCTCAATCATGGGGGAGAAGGCCCGGATCGAGGCCGTACGGAACATCCATTTCTCCAACGTCCATGCGAAGGGGAAACATTTCCCCGTCTTCCACGGCCGGGAAGCGAATCCGCTCCAGAACTTCACCTTTGACAATTGCAGTTTCGTTCGGGAGGCCGCTCCCGACCAGAAAGAGCCCGAAATCTTCCAGTATGTCCAAGGCTTCCAGTTCAATGCGACTACCTTCTCGGCGAAAGTGATCCAACCAGAATAGGAACGATTCGGATTTGTCCGACTTTTATGGATGCTTCCGCTGGAATGCGGCTCCGTACGAGCGGTGGTGATTACACTGAGGGATGGAGTTTAACTGATTGATTCACTTGATATTAAAAGAAGCTGTTTGACAAGCACTTGGGCTCCACAGCCCTGGTCTAATTGACCCTGAGGCGCCGGCCGATCTGGAGTGTGGTGGTGGGCTTTATGCCGTTGAGGCGGCAGAGCGTATTCACCGTGGTACCGTGTTTCCTGGCTATGCTGGAGAGGGTCTCTCCGGAGCGTACGGTGTGGTAACGGATAGCGGCCCTTGCAGCTGCCTCCCTGGCGGCTGCCTCTTTCTTGGCCTTCTCCTCGGCGGCGATGCGGTCGGCCTCGTCACCCTCGGCGATGACATCCTCGTCGTCGTCCTGTTGGAAGTAGCGGCAGCCGGGGCTGAACCAGCTCCTCTTGAGGCGGAACAACCTGTGCCTGAGGACTCCGGTGTTGAAATCGATCAGCCACATGGGGTCGAATGACAGGCCCTTGTAGCGGGTCTCGAAGTGCAGGTGCGGGCCCGAGGAACGGCCGGTGGAGCCGCCAAGGGCGATCACGTCGCCGGCATGTACCCAGTCGCCGGGCTTTACCTTGCTTTCCTTCAGATGCCCGTAGAAGGTCTCCAGCCCGTTGGCGTGGCGTATGATGATAAGGTTGCCGTAGCCTCCGGTGTAATCCGAGACCCTGACCTTGCCGTCGAAAGCCGCGTACACGGGAGTCCCCGTGGGGTAGGGAAGGTCGATCCCGGTGTGGCGGCGCCCGTGGCGGTAACCGTAGCGGGAGGAGAACTGTGTCTTGTTGGGGCAGCAGTATGAGTCCAGGGTGTCCACCACCCACAGGGTCCATTCGGCAGGAAGCTGGTCCTCGGTGATCCGGTAGGGATTGGTGGTCTCGGTATTCCAGTTTTCCTTGAATACCTTTTCCTTGTCAAGCACCGAGGGGTCCCTCATGTACTGCCAGGTATTGTTGCTGTAAAGGATTACCTTCACTGCGGGATTCCCGGTGTCGAGGGTGTCGGCATACGGGGTTGACGTACTCTTTGCCGAGGCAACCGGCTGCTTTCCGAATTCCTTGCGGAGAGAGTCGGTGACGGCGTTTGTCTGTGCACTGGCCGATACGGCGAGTATGAGCGATATTGCTGTTGCTGTTATCCTTGTCATCTTCTACATAGTTGCACCGAAGTCCTTGAACAGCAGGTTCTTGGTGAGTTCCACCTTTTCCTTGAGCAGGCTTTCGGAAGAGGCCTCGCACAGGAAACGGAGATAGGGTTCGGTGTTGGAAGGGCGGATGTTGAACCACCAGTCGGGGAATTCCACCCTGTATCCGTCAAAGTCCATGAAGGCTGTGGGCTTCTCCTTGGAGGTGAAGAAATCGCGGACGGCATCCATCGCGCCGGCCTTGTCCTCAACCCTGAAGTTGATCTCGCCGGAGTTCTGGTACCTGACGATTTCGGCGATGGCCTGGCTGAGGGTCTTGCCTTCCTTCTTGAGGTCGGCCACGATACCCAGGACTATCATCGAGGCCAGAAGGCCGCTGTCGCTGTAGAAGAAGTCGCGGAAGTAGAAGTGTCCTGCGAGCTCTCCGCCCCAGATTCCGTCTATCTCGCGAAGCTTGGCGGCGGCAAAGGCACGTCCCACCTTCCAGGTGTGCATCTTGCATCCCATGGGCTCCAGATACTCGCCGACGGCTTTGGAGGAACGTATATCCTGCAGCACCAGGCCCTTGAGGCCCCTTTCTCCCACAAAATAGCGGCCCATCAGGGCAATCAGGAGGTCGGGCGAGATGAACCTGCCTTTCTCATCAACGAACACGACCCTGTCTGCGTCGCCGTCGTAGATGACTCCGGCATCGGCCTTGACTTCGCGTACCAGGTTCTCCAGGGGGACCACATTGGCTTCGATAAGTGGATTGGGCTCGTGGTTGGGGAAGCGTCCGTCCATGGTGTCAAAGATGTAATGGACATTGCTGCCGGTACCGAAAATCTCCTTGGCAAAGAGGTTGGACATGCCGTTGGAGAGGTCCATGGCGATGGTGATTCCGGAAAGGTCCTTTGCGAACTTGCGCATGAAATTCAGATAATCGTCGAGGATATCCTTTTCGTAGACCTTGCCGCGTACCTTGGCCACGGGGGTGGGCTCACCCTCGTCGATCCACTGTTTGATATATTTCAGGCCGGCATCGTAACCTACTGCCTGGGCGTCTGTGGTGGAGACCTTCATGCCATTGTAGATGGCCGCATTGTGCGATGCGGTAATCTGCACCGAGGCGTTGAACCCGTAATTGGCCGTGCCGAAATATACCATCGGCGTCGAGCTGAGCCCGATGTCATATACGTCCGCTCCGGCGTCGTTGATGCCCTTGACCACGGCGTCGTGTACCTCCGGAGAGGAAACGCGGCAGTCGCGTCCCACAAGTACCTTGTCGGCCTTCAGCAGGCGCGGAATGAAATATCCGATCTTGTAAGCGGTCTCGCGGTCCCAGTCTTTGCCGTAGATTCCGCGTATGTCATAAGCGTGAAATGCTCCCATGATATGTGGTTGTTAAATTATGTCAAGTCCACAAAGTTACAAAAATTATTATATATTTGTAAGACGTAGAACAAAAGTCATCGTCCGGTATGTTCAGGATATCTATAGACCAAACCGATAAAAAGCCCATATACAAGCAGTTGCTGGACCAGCTGGAAACCGCCATACGCAGCGGAGTACTGTCGTCAGGCGATCTGCTGCCATCGATGTCGGTCCTGTCATCGGAGACCGGCATTTCCAGGGAGACCGTCAAGAAGGTGTACGGGATCCTCTCCGGGAAGGACCTTGTGGTGGCAAAGCAGGGGAAGGGTTTCTACGTGGCCGACCCGGCCGACGGCGCAAAGCCCAGGATTCTCCTCCTGTTCGACAAGTTCAGCATCTACAAGCAGGTGATTTACAATTCCTTCGTGCATACCCTTGAGGGAAAGGCCGAGTTCGTGATCCTCACCCACAACCAGAGCCTGGACCTGCTGGAATTCTATCTAGACAACTATCTTGGCAAGTTCGACTACTATGTTGTGACGCCGCACTTCCCTCTGGACGAGACGTCGCAGAAGAGGGCCGTCAAGCTGGTCTCGCGGATTCCCAACCGCAAACTCATACTGCTGGACCGCCTGCTCCCTGGCTTCCAGGGCAACTTCGGGTCGGTGTACCAGGATTTTGAGAACGATATCTACTACGGACTGGCCCAGGGACTGGACCAATGGCACAAGACGTCTTCGCTGAGGGTCATAACCATGCCCCAGTCGCTCTACGGACAGTTTATCCGGAGGGGAGTGGAACGCTTCTGCAGCGAGTTCTCGGTCCCGGTGGAGTTCCTTACCGGGGTCCCGTCGCAGGTGAACCGGGGCGACACCTTCCTGGTGCTCAACTCCCAGCTGGACTACGGCCTGGTGGAACTGTCCAGGATAATACGTTCCAATGACCTGAAGATAGGGTCGGATGTGAGGATCATCTCCTATAACGAATACTATATCAATGAGATAGTACTCGACGGACTGACCACCGTATCGGCCGATTTCGTGCAGATGGGGCGTGAGGCGGCCAGGATGATCCTGGACAGGAACCTGTCCAAAGTGCACTGCGACTTCAAGATGATCCGCCGCAATACTTTCTGATCACTTCAGCTTGGAAGCGTAGCGAGGGTGTACTTTCCCCTTTGTGATATTCTGCAGTTTGCCGGAGAGCATCTTGCGGCGGATGGGCGCCACATGGTCGGTGAACATGTCGCCGTCGAGGTGCGACATCTCGTGCTGGACCATCCTGCAGGCGAATTTGTCGAAGGTCTCGGTGACCTTGTTGAACGACTCGTCGTAATACTCCACGGTTATCTTTGCGGGGCGGACCACGTCGGCGAAGATCCCTGGAATGCTGAGGCAGCCTTCGGAGTAGGTGTTCTTCTCCCTGCTTTCCTCCACCACCACCGGATTGATCATGGTGCGGCGGAATCCCTTCAGGTAGTCGTAGACGTCGGTCATTTCCGTCCCGTCCACAATCAGTACCCTTGAGGAAACGCCTACCTGTGGAGCCGCCAGGCCGCACCCCTCGGCTTTCGCGAGGGTTTCCTTCATGTTGGCCACCAGGGCTGAAATCTCGTCTTTCTTTTCAAGGTCGGCTTCCACGGCCCTCTGGCGGAGGACTTCGGAACCGTACAGATAAATTGGCAGTATCATTTTCCTATCGTCTTTTCCTGGTTACGTTCCTGGACAGGGAAGGAGGAACCGACAAGGGGTCCACCGCTGCGGATCCGTTTCCGGTGCGGTCGAGGTAGCCCTGCAGGATAATCGCCGCGCTGAGCCGGTCGACCGAGGCCTTGTCCCTGCGGCGCGAGGCCTTCATCCCTCCGTCAATCATGGCCCTGTGGGCCAGGACAGAGGTGAACCGCTCGTCTTCCAGGCTTACCGGAATGCCGGGGAAGCCCTTTTCCAGCTGTTTCACCAGCTGCTGTACTCCCTGGGCCGATTCCGAGGGCGTGCCGTCCATGTTTACCGGCCAACCCACCACAAAACGGCAAACTGGCTGCGAAGCGGCGTAATTTTTGAGGTAATCTATTATCTTTGCAGTATCCACCGTTTCAAAGGCGGTGGCAAAGATACGGAGAGGGTCGCTCACCGCAATGCCGGTGCGCTTCTTCCCGTAATCGATGCCTATGATCCTGTCCATCGGGTGCAAAGGTACAAAAAAGATTTGGAACCATTTTAAACTGCTTTTTTATGGCAGACGACAATAAAAGGGAACGCGGCAGCAGCAAATACCGTCTGTCTGTGATCGACGACGTTTCCCACAGGAGGCTCCGTTCCGTCAGGTTCACCCCGTCGGCGGCGGTGATTGCCGTACTTTCCGTGACAGCGGTGGCCTTCGCCGTCTTTTTCGCCCTCATCGCGTTTACCCCCCTGAGGACATTCATACCCGGATATCCTGACCAGAATACCAAGCGTACGGCCGTCCAGAATGCGATACGTATCGACTCCCTTGAAACCGAGATACTCCGCTGGGAACTGTATACCGAGAATCTCAGGAGGGTGGTCGAGGGGGAGGCCCCGGTCAGCCTGGATTCCCTCATAAAAGTGAATCCGGCCAGGGCCGATGAGCCGGTTTCCGCTTCCCATCCTGCCGATTCGGCTTTGAGGAGTGCGGTCATGAAGGAAGAGCAGTTTGACCTTTCCGGCCGTGAAAGGCAGCTCCCGCTGCAGGGAATGCACTTTTTCGTTCCCGTGAAGGGGGTTATGTCGCGGCCTTTCGAGGCTGCCGTGCATCCCGGTGTGGACATTACGTCCCCTGCAGGAGCCATGGTGATGGCCGTGCTGGACGGAACCGTGGTTTTTGCCTGCTGGGATGACCGGGACGGCCAGACTGTCATCCTCCAGCACTCCACCGACCTCCTTTCGGTCTACCGCCACGGCGGAAAGGCGCTTTGCAAGGTTGGGGACAAGGTCAGGGCAGGAGCTCCCGTGGCCGTCTCTGCCGGCTCTCCCGGGGAGTACATACATTTTGAGCTTTGGTACAGGGGCCAGGTCGTGGACCCCTCGCAGTATATCAGTTTCTGAGAATGGAAAAACGCAGGATAGCAATACTCGGATCGACCGGTTCCATAGGCCGGCAGACCCTGGACGTGGTAAGGCAGCATCCCGACCTTTTTGAGGTGGACCTGCTGGTGGCTAACAGTTCCTGGGGGCTGCTGGCGGAACAGGCAAGGGAATTTGATGTGAACAATGTGGTGATTTGCAATACCTTACATTATGGGGAACTCTCCGCCTCCCTTTCCGACACCTCATGCAAGGTGTTCGCCGGGATGGACTCGGTCTGCGACCTGGTGTGCTCCCACAGGGTCGACATCGTGGTTGCTGCCATGGTGGGTTTCAGCGGACTCCGTCCCACGGTTGCTGCCATCCGGGCAGGGAAGCCCATCGCCCTTGCCAACAAGGAGACACTGGTGGCGGCCGGAAGCATCGTAACCGCTTTGTCGGAGCGCTGTCATGCCCCGTTGCTGCCGGTGGATTCGGAGCATTCGGCTATTTTCCAGTGCCTTCTTGGAAGTGCGTCCAACCGCATCCGCAAGATTCACCTCACCGCCTCAGGAGGACCTTTCCGTACCTGGGACAGGCAGCGTATAGCGTCGGCTACAAAGGAAATGGCCCTCAAGCATCCAAATTGGAGCATGGGCGCCAAGATAACCATCGATTCGGCATCCATGATGAACAAGGGGCTTGAGGTCATCGAGGCCAAGTGGCTCTTCGGGGTGGAGCCGGAACGTATCGAGGTGGTCGTCCATCCGGAATCCATAATCCATTCCATGGTGGAGTTCGAGGACGGAGCGGTTATAGCCCAGCTGGGGATTCCGGACATGAGGGAACCCATTCAGTTTGCCCTGTCATTCCCGGAGAGGCTTCCACTGGACAACCGGAAGCCGGACTTTGCCGCCATCGGCCGGATGACTTTTGAAAAGCCTGATACTGAAAGGTTTCCGTGCCTGGCGCTGGCCTATGAAGCCATCGCCCGCGGCGGGAACATTCCGTGTGCGATGAACGCCGCCAATGAAGTGGCCGTCAAGGCTTTCCTGGAAGACAGGATCCGCTTCTACGACATCCCTGCCGTGGTGGAGGGCTGCATGGACCGCACCGGCTTCATCAAAGACCCCGACCTGGACGGAATATTCTCCACCAATGAGGAGGCGGCAGCCCTCGCCAGTGAGTTGATAAGCAGGCTATGACGGTGATAATCAAGATATTGCAGGTAATACTCGCGCTCTCGGTACTTATTCTGATACACGAGGCGGGGCATTTTACCTTTGCCAAGGTCTTCCACATAAGGGTAGAGAAGTTCTTCCTCTTCTTCGATGCCGGCGGAGTCAAGCTCCTGAGCACCAAGACGGGGTGGTTCTCAAGGCTGTTCCCCAGGCTGTCCCGTTCTGAGACCGAATACGGGATAGGATGGCTGCCACTCGGCGGTTACTGCAAGATATCGGGGATGATCGACGAATCCATGGACGTCAAGGCAATGGCGGAACCGCCCAAGCCCTGGGAATTCCGTACAAAGCCTGTCTGGCAGCGATTCCTGGTGATGGCCGGGGGAGTGCTGTACAACTTCATCTTCGCCATCCTGGTTTTCATCGCGGTGATGGACATCTGGGGCAGCGCCTATATCAGCAACAGCGGCAGTGCGATCTATGTGAACGAGCTGGCCGCCGACATGGGGTTCCGCACCGGTGACCGGATCCTTTTGATGGACGATTACGCCCCCCAGGACTTTTCCATGCTGCAGGCCGACCTGGCCAGGCGGAACGTACGGAAAGTCACCGTGTTGCGCGGAACCGACACCCTTGACCTCTACATGGACCAGTCTATGATCGGAGCGGTCCTGAACACTCCGGGGATGTTTGACCTGGCCATCCCGTTCGTGGTGGATTCGGTGGCATCCGTCTCCCCGAATGCGGGCCTTGACATCAGGGGCGGAGACCGGATCGTATCCGTCGCCGGCGAGGATGTGGAATGGCTGCAGGACGCCAGAAGGGTGTTTTCCATGCATCCCGGCGAGGAAGTGACCTCGCTGCTGCTCAGGGGCTGCGACACCCTGGAAGTGCCCCTCCGGGTGGACACTACCGGCAGGGTGGGGGTTTATACCCGCATGCCGTCGCTGGTCAGGAAGGAATACAACTTCCTCTCGGCCATTCCTGCCGGATTCTCGCTGACTTTCTCTACCATAGGAGGTTATCTCAAGGACCTCCGCCTGGTTTTCACGCCCAGGACCGAGGCGTACAAGTCCGTGGGAAGCTTCATCGCGATCGGCCAGGTATTCCCGTCGGCATGGGACTGGTACCGTTTCCTCAACCTCCTGGCCTTGCTGTCGATAATGCTGGGCGTAATGAACCTGCTGCCCATACCCGCCCTCGACGGGGGACACATGGTCTTCTGCATTTATGAAATGATAACCGGCCGCAAGCCCGGCGACCGCTTCATGGAAGTGGCCCAGATAATCGGCATGCTGCTGCTTCTGCTGCTGATGGTCCTGGCCTTCGGCAACGATATCGGACGATTAATGAGATAGCGCTATGAAACGTTTCTTTACAATTCTGCTGGCCTCCGCCGGCATCCTCGCCACCATCACCGGTTGCGGCGGCCGTTCCTCGGCCAAACTCCTCCCCAACGTCAGCGGAAAGGCCGGGGAGATCCTCGTGGTGATCGACAAGGACACCTGGGAGGGAAACACCGGGATCGAACTCCGCTCGCTCCTCGAGTGTGACTGCCCTTTCCTGGCCCAGAGGGAGAGGCTGTTCAACCTTTCCAATGTGCCTCCGGGAAGTTTTACCAGCATGTTCAAGGTTCACAGGAACCTGATCCTGGTGAATATCAATCCGCAGAACAAGGCGCAGGGCGTGGTTTACCGCAGCAACGTGTGGGCACGTCCCCAGTCGCTGGTTGAGTTGAACGCCTTTGACGGCGACGGGGCAGTGGCCCTGCTGCGCGAAGAAGGGCAGAAGATATCCGAGTACTTCGAGCAGGCCGAGAGGGACAGGATAATCGCAAACGCCCTTCTTTATGAGGCTTACGACCTTCGTGAACCGGTCAGCACCCTTACAGGCGGCCACATGGTGTTCCCTTCCGGCTACAAGCTCAAGAAGCGGACCGACGATTTTGTGTGGATTGCCGACGACAAGCAGTATACCCTTCAGGACATACTGGTCATGCGGTATCCCGTCTCGGGAGGCGACCTGGAGCAGGAAAACCTTGTCAAGGCAATCGACCAGGGCCTCAAGGACAACGTCCCGGGAATGTTCGACAACACCTGGATGGTCACCTCGCAGGCGATGCCCGTATCGTCGGCATCCCTTTCCTACCGGGGACTGGACTTTGTGCAGTTGAGGGGCTTCTGGGAGGTCTACAACGACTTCATGGGCGGTCCTTTCGTGGCCCATGCCTTCTACAGTCCCGACGGAGGGGATATCATTGTCCTGTATGCCTTTGTCTATGCTCCCAAGTACGACAAGCGTCAGTATCTGAGACAGGTGGAATCGGTGCTGTATTCGTTTGCTTTTGACAAAGAAGAAAATAAAGAAAAATAATTTTGCGCTTTGCAGAATTATTCATACCTTTGCAGTCCATTTTGGAATGGCGGGTTCGTCTATCGGCTAGGACGAGAGATTTTCATTCTCTAAAGAGGAGTTCGACTCTCCTACCCGCTACGAAATATAAAAAAATACAATAATGGCTAACACAAAATCTGCACTGAAAGCCATTCGCCAGAGCGAAAGGCACAGAATGCATAACAAGTATTATGCAAAGACAACGAGGAACGCCATACGCGACCTCAGGAACACTACCGACAAGAAGGCTGCCGAGGAGAATGCACCTAAGGTTTACGCCATGATCGACAAACTTGCAAAGATCGGCGTCATCCACAAGAACAAGGCTGCCAACCTCAAGAGCGGTCTTGCCGTCTACATCAACAAGCTCGCTTAAGGGCTGCCCCAAGGGGCCATCGGGATGTAGCGCAGTTGGCTAGCGCACTACGTTCGGGACGTAGGGGTCGTCCGTTCGAGTCGGATCATCCCGACCAAAAGAATAGAGAAGCTGTCATCAATGGCAGTTTCTCTTTTTTTTATAAAACTTCTTTCGTATTTTTACCAAGTAATATTGGATAGCTAAACCTAGATTATATGTGTAAGAAGAAAAAGAAAACCAAAGGTTACAAGTGGACCTTTTCGTCCGTCGGCGGAGCCGTGCGGGTGGTAATAACCAGCGGGAAGGACCTTCTTCATCTCGGCGAGCTTGACCGCAAGCTCTGGACCGTCCTCAGCTGCCCCGTCCAGGGGCTTGAGTTCGACCCCGTGACGCTTTCGCTGATGGATACCGACAACGACGGCAAGATCCGTATGGACGAGGTGGTTGCGGCTACTTCCTGGCTCACCAGGGTGGTTTCCGACCCCGATATGATCCTCAAGGGCGAGTCGTCGTTCCCTCTTTCGGCCTTCAACACCTCCGACCCCGACGGCGCTTCCCTGGAAAAATCGGCCCGGCAGATCCTTTCCAACCTCAAGCTTGAAAAGGATGAGATTTCGGTCGCCGACACTTCCGACAAGGTGAAGATATTTGCCGAGACCGCCCTGAACGGCGACGGCATAATCACACCCGCCTCCACGGAAGATGCCGCCCTCAAGGACATCGTGGAAAAGATAGTGGCTACCATCGGTTCCGCAACCGACCGCAGCGGGGTTCCCGGAGTGAATGCCGACCACATCGAGGCGTTCTATGCTGCCGCCGCCGACTATGCCGCATGGCAGGATGCCGCTGCAGCGGACCACGACGCCGTTTTCCCTTACGGAGACGGCACCGCGGCCGCCATGGATGCGGTCAACGCCCTCAAGGCCAAGATCGCTGATTATTTCATGCGGTGCAAGCTCATCGGTTTTGACGCCTCGCTTGCCCCCACCCTGGACATTTCCCCTGAAAAACTGGTGGATGTAAGCGGTTCCGACCTTTCAGCCGAAGGCGAGAAGATCGGCGCATGCCCACTGGCCCGTCCTTCCGAGAGAGCCCTCCTTCCCCTGAAGGGAGGCATCAACCCTGCCTGGAGCGGTGCCTTTGCAACCCTTAAGTCCCTCGTCCTGGACAAGGCATTCCCCGATGCCGATTCCATTACGGAAGAGCAGTGGAACGGCGTGGTGGCCGGTTTCGCCCCCTATACCGCCTGGCTCGACGCCAAGAAGGGCGCCCAGGTCGAGCCCCTCGGCCTGGAAACCGTGCAGGCCATCCTGAAGGATGACCGCAAGGCCGACCTCCTGGCCCTGGTCGAGGCCGACAAGGCCCTGGAGGCCGAGGCCCTTGCGATAGAGGCGGTGGACAAGTTCACCCACCTGTACAGGGACCTCTTCAAGTTTATCAACAACTACGTGGTTTTCAAGGACTTCTACACAAAGGCAACGTCGCTTGATTCCATTTTCCAGGCTGGCCGGCTCTATATCGACCAGCGCAGCACCGACCTCTGCGTCCGTATCGCCGATATGGGCAAGGTGGGCGACCTGGCCGGATTCAGCGGCATGTATATCCTTGTATGTGCTTGCAGTTCAAAGGTAAAGGCTCAGACCATGAACATAGCGGCGGTGCTTACCGCAGGCGACGTGCGCGACCTCAGGCCCGGAAAGAACGCAGTCTTTTATGACCGTGACGGGGTTGACTGGGATGCCGTGGTTACCCGGATCATAGAGAATCCCATCAGCGTACGCCAGGCATTCTGGGATCCTTACCGCAAGGTCGGCCGCTGGATATCCGACAAGGTCAACAAGAGCGCTTCCGACAAGAACGACAAGGCCCTGGCCGGAATGACCGCCACCGCCGACGCTTCAGCCGGCGGCGGCGGAGTGCAGGCCGTAAAGAGCAGCTTCGACATCGCCAAGTTCGCCGGAATCTTCGCCGCGATAGGCATGGCGCTTGGATTCATCGGGTCGGCCCTGGCCTCGCTGCTTAAGGGAGCCTTCGCGCTTGGCTTCTGGAAGGTTCTGCTGGTGATTCTGGCCCTGATGCTGGTCATCTCGGGCCCTGCGATGTTCATAGCGTGGAGGAAACTCCGCAGAAGGGACCTTGGGCCGCTTCTCAATGCCAATGGCTGGGCCATAAACGCCAGGTCTCTGGTCAGCGTCAAGTTCGGTTCCAAGCTTACCTCCCTTGCCAAGTATCCCAAGCTCACCGCCGTTGACAAGAAGGCCCGTCGCAGGGCCAGGATACGCCGCTGCCTGCTTATCCTTCTGCTGCTGTTGCTCTCCGCCGGTGCCTTCCTCTTCTTTACCGACCGCCTCGCCTGCATAGGCCTGCCCTTCCATAAGGAGAAAGAACCTGTGGCGGAGGAAGTTGTGGAAACTCCGGCCCCTGACGGGGAAGAGGCTACTGCCGAGCTTCCCGCCGAGGCCCCTGCCGAGTAGGCTTGCCGGTGAGTACCAGACCGGTGAAAGTGAGCAATCCGTTAAGCAGGAGTATCTCATAACCGCACTGGTAGTTCGTTGCCCTGAAGATTGCCGCATCCGTGATGAAGCAGATCACCGGTGCGGCAATCGCTATTATGGGAACGGCCTTGTCGCAGACCTGCCTCCTTGTGAGCAGGCCAAAGGCGAAGAGTCCGAGCAGGGGACCGTAAGTATATGATACTATGGTGTATACGGTATCCAGGAGACTCTTTGATTTTACAGCGCCAAAAACCAGTATGCATCCTGCAAGTACGATGGCCATGGCTCCGTGGACTATTTTACGGGTCTTTGCGTCGTCGTCCCGGCCAAGGAAATCCAGGCAGAAACTGGTGGTCATGGAGGTTAGTGCGGAATCGGCGCTGCTGAAGCAGGCCGCCACGATCCCGATGGTGAACAGGACGGTTACGGTGGTGCCAAGCCGTCCGCCTGCGGCGAACATCGGTACCAGCGAATCGGTATTTTCCGGAAGTTCCAGCCCTTCGGTGCCGGAGAGCCTGATCAGCAGAATCCCGAGGGAGAGGAGCAGCAGATTTGCAGGGACAAACAGTACCCCATAGGTGCACATGTCCTTCTTGGCATCCTTTAAAGTCTTGCAGGTAAGGTTCTTCTGCATCATGTCCTGGTCCAATCCGGTCATTACCACCACTATCAGGATCCCGCTGATGAACTGTTTCCAGAAGTACTGCCTGGACATTGGATCGTCAAATACGAAGATCCGGCTCCGGGGATCGCCGGCAACGGCCCTGACGGCTTCCCCCATATCCATGCCCAGGCTTCCGGCCACCTTGAAGATAATCAGCACCAGGGCCCCGAACATCGCAAAGGTTTGGAATACGTCGGTCCAGACCAGGGTTTTCATTCCGCCCCTGCGGGTATACAGCCACACCAGCAGCACCAGCAGGCAGACAGTTGCAGGGAATGGTACACCCAGCCCCGCCGCTACCCTCTGCTGGAGAATCATGCATACGACGTAGAACTTCACGGCCGTCCCACCCATTTTTGAGAGCATGAAAAAGCCTGCTCCGGTGCGGTACGAGACCGGTCCCAGCCTTTGCTCAAGGTAGGAATAGATGGTTGGTTTCCCCAGGGAATAGAACACCGGCAGAAGCACGGATGCAACTATGAAATAGCCCGGGATGAACCCCAGGCACATCTGCAGGTAGGTCATCGACGAGGTCTGGGCCATTCCCGGAACCGAGATGAACGACACTCCCGAAATGCTGGCTCCAACCATCCCCAGGGCTACCATCAGCCATGGCGAACGTCTCCGGGCGCTGAAGAAACCCTCGTTTCCCCCGCCCCTTCCCGTAAGCGCCCCTATCCCCAGCAGCACCAGGAAATACGCCAGCAAAGTCCACACGATAACCATTTCCCTCGAATTTGGAAGCGGATGCAAAAATAATTATTTTTGTGACATTATGGACAAGACTCTCAAACTCCTTCTCGCCCTCCTGGTGGTTGTGGCCTATTTTGCTGGATTGGTCAGCGGCCGGCGCATCGAGCGTACCCGCGTCGAACCCAGGACCGACACCCTTACCGTAGTGGTGCCGGTGGATTGCACATCATTGGTTTCCAGGGCTCCCGACAGCAGGTTCGTGGTCCTGGGGGAACATATCCCCGACCTGATCCAGGAAATCCGTTACTATTCCACCTTCAACTTTATCGGAACCAGGGTGGAGGGATATGAGATGCCGGTGGCGCTACTTACCCGCGAGGCCGCTGACTCGCTGAAGAAGGTGTCGGATGACGTCATCGCCCTGGGCTACAGGCTCAAGATATACGACGCCTACCGTCCGGCCAGGGGAGTGAAGCATTTCCTGAGGTGGTCGACCTTCCCGGCCGACACCGTTACAAAGCAGTATTTCTATCCCGAGTACCCCAAGCCGTCATTATTCTCAAAGGGCTATGTGGCAGAACGTTCCGGACACAGCCGTGGCAGCACCGTCGACCTGACGCTGCTTGACATGAAGACCGGCCGCGACCTGGACATGGGTGGCAATTACGATTATCTTGGCGGCAGGTCGCATCCCTCCTTCAGGGGTGACCTGACACCGGAGCAGCTGGAAAACCGGATGATACTGCGTCGGGCGATGCTGAGCCACGGTTTCAAGCCCCTTGAGACCGAGTGGTGGCATTTCACCCTCGGGAACGAGCCGTATCCGTCCACCTATTTTGATTTTCCGGTAAGGATAGAATATTGATTATGAGACGTTTCCTCTCTATCGGCCTATTTGTCTTGCTGCTGGCGGGGTGCTGCCGGAACGGGCGTCCGCTTATCGGCATCACTACCTCCCTGACCGGGAGCGGTGCAAGTTCTACGGGGGAAAACTATATAAATGCGGTGATACGGTCGGGAGGGCTGCCGGTACTTCTGCCGGTCCAGACCGACAGCACCGTGTCCGGGGAACTGGTATCGTCGCTTGACGGGATGATAGTGATAGGCGGCGGGGACGTGGAACCGCTCCGATACGGGGAGGAAGCCATTCCGGAAGCAGGGGTGGAGGTGGTCCCAAGGAGGGATACTTCCGATTTCATGTATGTACGCTGCGCCATCCGGAGTAAGGTTCCCGTGCTTGCCATCTGCAGGGGAGAGCAGGTTGTGAACGTGGCTCTCGGTGGCAGCCTGTGGCAGGATCTGCCGTTGCAGAAGGGTGTGAACCATAGGGATACATCGCATGTGATTTTCGTTTCCCCGGGTAGCTGGCTGCATTCAATAATGGGAGCCGACACCCTGACAGTCAATTCCTTCCATCACCAGGCGGTGAAGGATCCGGCTCCTGGGATTGTGATTACCGCCGTTTCGGCCGACGGGATAGTCGAGGCATACGACCTGGCTGCAGGGTCGGAAAACGGTCCCGTCCATGCCGTGCAGTTCCATCCCGAGGTAATGGCCCGCCGCAATCCCGTGTGGCTGGCACTTTTCCGTGAGTTCGTCCGGGAGTGCTCGGGCAAAGCTAGATAAAGACCACTTCCCGTCCATTGAACAGGAATCCGCCGCCAACCAGGTATTCCCTGCAGGTAGGGGAGAACTGGTCCTCCACAGTGATGTGCTCGTGTCCGGCCAGGATGCATCTGAGCAGCGGTTCCTTTTTCAGATATTCTATGAACTTGCTGGTGACAGGGTCTTCCAACTGGGTCTTGTAGTCGCCGCTGGGCTCGTGGAGAGCACCGTCCTGGATGGGCCCCTTGTCGTTCCAGAATCTGGTGGCGGCCCTCCAGATGATGTCGGTGAAGAAGGGGACGTGCATGCACAGGACAATCGGTAAGCCCTTCTTGACCTCCTTCTTGAATTTCTTTACCTGGCTCTTGGTGACATAGCCGTAAACATCGTCCAATGTGATGAAATTCACGCCGTTGACCACCTGCGACTGGAAGGATATGTCAAATGGATACACGCTCTGAAGCTGTTCGCGGCTGTGGGCCTTGAAGCCCTCGTCCTTGGTAGGTGCCGGGTCGCTGTACTTCATGTCCGGGCTGAACTCGTGGTTGCCCATCGAGCCCACGAGGCCGTTGCCGAAGAACTTCTTAACCAGGTCGAAGTTGGCGCGGCTCTGCCAGTCGATCAGGTCGCCGGTGTGCACCAGGAAGTCCACATGCTTCTTTGCCCATGAAATGGCCTCCTGAAGGGCCTCTTCCTGCCTTCCGCCGAATGTGACGGTCCGCTTTTCCTTGAGCATCTGCTTTTTCTCGTTCTCGTCGGGATAGGCCGCTGTGAGGTGAGAGTCGGAAATATGCAGCACGGAGAAGGGCTTTTCCAGCCCGATGTTCACAACCGCGTAACTGATTGACATCCTCTCTCGCTTTCCCCTTTTGGGAAACACTTCCGGCTTGTCCTCCGCAAGTGCGGGCAGTTGTGATGTGGCCATCAGGGCCCCGATCCCGGCCATCCCTTTCAGGAAATGCCTCCTGTCGATTGTCTTTTCCATAATGCAGTCCAGTGTCGGTGGTTAACTATGCAAAATTAGCAAGAATCAATCATCTTTCAAAGCGTAATTTTTCCCCCATGGATCATTGTCACCCCATGGCTCATTGTCACCCTATGGCTCTTTGTTTCCCCCGGCTCCTGTGCGGCACCTGCTTCCGTCGAACGGGCCCCTGCCAGGAGGCTGGTCTTCCGCTCTCGGCCTTCGGCCTCGGACCCTCCCACCGTCGCTGTCGCTCCGTCGGGCCCCTCCCGCTGCATGCGCGGGTGCATACGGCTCCACACCAGCCCCCTGGCCGGTAATCCATCGTTTCCATCGCCCCCAGACCCCGTTCACAT
>JAFRXI010000035.1 GCA_017437755.1 Bacteroidales bacterium | reverse complement strand
CTCGGCTCTTGGCGGAATTCCCGGTCGGGCCGGGAATCCCGCCTCGGCCTGCGGAGGCTCCCTCCGCCTTCGCCTCCGCCCTCTCCTCCGCCACTGCGTCCGTCTTTGCCTTCGCCTCCGCGTCCGCGTTCGCCTTCGCCGCTGTCTGGAGGCGTTGCTCCGCACGGTCGGGCCTGTAAACGCAGCAAATCGGGCCTGTCCGTGTCAGCGTTACCACGGACGGGACTGAAAAGCAGGCAAATCGAGCCCGCCCGTGCACAGGCCTCTCCGTATCATCGTGTATCTCTGTTCCTCTGCTCGAAAAAGCCGGAAGAAAGATACGGTTTGTACAGGAAACGGCCTTCTGATGTACGGGAGGGTGGCCGACGGCGCAGTTGTACATGAGAAGGCCTTTTGGTGTACCAAACGACGGTCGACGAGGCTTTTGTTCATGAGAATGGCTTCTGGTGTACGAAACAGGGGGCAGGGCGCGAGGAGAGCCGTCAGGATCGGGCTCCCCGGAGCGTCCAGCCGCCGGAGGGGGTATATTCCGGCGGCGGTGCCCAGCTCCGAAGAATTGTCAGACCTCCGTTCTGAAGAGCCATTATCGTCCGCTTCGCTCGACTTGCTTTTCCTTGTCGGCATACCCAAGAGTCTTGATCATCTCACCGTGCCGGTTTCGTCCCCGGGCCCCGCTTTCCATACCAGCCCCGTCGGTCGGCCCTGCAGAATTGAAAGGTGGACCTCGTGTAAACGTAATGCCCCGGAACAGGCCCTGCACGCGCCTGGGGGCCCATTTGATGGGCACTCAGATTTGCATGCATTGATTCCGCCGGTCCAGGATGTCACTGGGTTACGGGCTACCTTTGGAATACTGTAAACAATTATTTATCTTTGACTTTTTAAGTGTAATGCATTTCAAAATAGAAGACACAAGGTATAACCACCGTCATGAAAACAATCACATACACTGAACCTTCATCTGAGCTCCTGGAAATAATCCAGGAAAAGAACATCCTCTCCGGAGGGGAGAGCACCGAGCCTATAGGTGAAGAACCCCTTGAGTAATAATGCGATGAGAAAGATTCGGAACTTTTCTGCAGGAAGGCTGTCTGTCCTGTCTGCCTTCTGTCTCCTTTTTGCCGGCTGCATTGCGGAACCGCAGACCCCGGAAACTCAGGATGCTCCCTTCGAGCCGCTTGTCGTGACCGCCACCTTCGGCGATGTCCAGGACAAGACCATGGTCTCGCCCGACGATGCTACCAAGGTCCTATGGGCCCCGCAGGATGAGATTGTGCTTTTCAGCGGAACAGCCTCGGCCAAGTACACTTCCACCAATACCGAGTATGCCGACAAGGCTGAATTCACCGGCAACCTGCCGTCGGTGATAGGCGGAGGCGAGGGTTCATCCGGCGATGAATGGCCGCTTCGTGCAATCTATCCCTATGATGCGGATGCAACCTGCCAGGACGGAGTCTATACCACTACGCTCCCTTCATCGCAGACGGCTGTAGCCGGCACCTTTGCCGACGACCTGTTCATCACTATCGCCCGGTCAAAGAGCAGTTTCCTGTATTTTTACAACGTCTGCTCCGGACTTAAGTTCACCGTAGACAGGGACGATGTCGCCTCCATCGATTTTATAGCCAACGGAGGCGAGGCAGTTGCCGGGACCTTCTCGGCGGTGTTCGGCGAGGACGGTTTTCCGGCGGTGCAGAGCGTGTCTTCCGGGGCATCCGAACTGACATTCGCCCCCGTTGGGGGCAACTTCAGGAAAGGGGAACAGTACTATCTGGTTACCCTTCCCGGGGTTTTGGAACAGGGTTTTACGCTT
Source organism: Bacteroidales bacterium (assembly GCA_017437755.1). Lineage (GTDB taxonomy): Bacteria > Bacteroidota > Bacteroidia > Bacteroidales > UBA932 > Cryptobacteroides. The sequence continues at coordinate 50,698 of JAFRXI010000035.1, read as the reverse complement.
CACCTGCACTGTTCCAACGGCGACCAGGGCTCGTTCCGCTACTCAAAGTCAGTCTCCTTCAACCGCGGCAAGTTCCGCACGGTCAGCCTTACCTCCAACGGGAACACGTTCTTCATCTCCAGTGGCGACCTGGATATCGTTCCTTCTTCGGTAAGGAGTTATCTCAACAATGCTTCGGCAACCTACCCGTCCGATTGCGGCCAAAACGGCTATACCCGTACGGTAGTGCCAAGTTATGTCAGGCAGATTGGCTGTGACCCTGTTGTCTTGAGCGGGACAAATGCTTCCGCCGTGGTCCTTTCCTTCGACCCGTTGTATAAGGACGTTGCAAAGGTCAAAAAGACTTCCAATGGAAAGGCCGAATTGTATAACATGATTCCAGGCAGGCGGTATTTCTATAAACTTGTCCGAGGTTCTGCCATTGTCCGTGAAGGGTGCTTCACCCCGTTCGGCCCGCTCAGGATGATTGACGGAGGAGGCATCGTAAATGTCCGCGACCTGGGCGGCTGGCAGGCCGAAGGCGGCAGGCATGTGGCTTATGCCAGGATCTACCGCGGATACAGGCTTGATGACGGCAACCAGTGCCAGAGCCTGCGTGACTCCATAGGCTTCCAGGTTGACCTGGACCTTCGCGGACGTTACAGTGCTGCCGCCACCAACAACAATGATCCCACCAATCCGGCTCGTTTCCCGGTGGAGAATGCCGGATCCTATTATGCGCCCGTCCAGCAGGCATCACAGAATGTGACTTGCTACCTTAACCTGCCGGTTCAGCAACTGATGTACCAGGATGGGGAACATGGAGTTACTGCCGGACTTTATCAGGTTGCAATACGTTTTATCATCCACAAGCTTTCCGAGGGGAGGGTGGTCTATTTCCATTGCTATGGGGGCGCCGACCGTACCGGAACCCTGGCTTTCCTGATCGAGGCCCTGCTGGGTGTGGCAGAGAGCGACTTGTCGCAGGACTATGAGCTTACGACATTCTGCGGCAACCGTCGCGTACGTTCTGAATCCAGTTCCGAGTACGCTTTCAAAAAGTTTGTGACAAACTATCTGCATCCTTCATTCACGGGAAGCGACATGCAGGAGAAAGTCACCGCCTGGGCAATGACCCAGGACCCTGAAATGCCAGAAGTCAAGCCCCTTACCTCCGACGAAATCTCCACCCTCAAGGCACTTCTTCTGGAATAGCCTGGGGCAACGATCCATTCAGTAACAGCCTCCCGGTGCGCCCGGGGGGCTGTCTTTTTTATATATCGGATTTGCAAATTTTTCAGCCTGATATTTGCATAATAAAAAAATTGCATATATCTTTGCAGTGTAATAGTAGACTAATACAGTATCAAAGAACCTGGCCTTATGCTTATCGAGCTGAAGGATATAAACAAGACTTACTACGGAGCCCAGCCCCTGCATGTACTCAAGGGAGTGACCCTCGGGATCGAAAGGGGGGAATTCGTATCCATAATGGGGGCGTCAGGATCGGGAAAATCAACCCTTCTCAACATACTCGGCATACTTGACAATTACGATTCCGGGGAGTACCGGATTGACGGGAAACTCATCTGGAACCTCTCTGAGAAAGAGGCTGCCAATTATCGTAACCGATTGATAGGCTTTATTTTCCAGTCCTACAACCTGATTGGGTTCAAGACCGCGGTGGAGAACGTTGAACTGCCCCTTCTGTACCAGGGCGTGCCACGGAAGAAGCGCCGCCAGATGGCCATGGATTATCTGGAAAGGCTTGGACTGAAAGAATGGGCCGGGCATTACCCTTCCGAGATGTCTGGCGGCCAGAAGCAGAGGGTCGCCATAGCCCGGGCCCTTATCACAAAGCCCAGCATTATCCTGGCAGACGAGCCTACCGGTGCCCTTGACTCCAGGACCTCGGTTGAGATAATGGAGCTTCTGTCCGAACTCAACCGCACCGAAAACATGACGGTGATAGTGGTTACCCACGAGAGCGGCGTGGCAAATTTCACAAACAAGATAGTCCATATAAAGGATGGCATGATAGGGGAGATCGAGGCCAATGCAAGGCATGATGCCTCTCCTTTCGGCGCTGGCGGCATAATGAAATGAGAGACCTTATTAATGAAATATGGAGTACCGTCTCTGGCAACAAGCTCCGCACGGCCCTCACGGGTTTTGCGGTAAGCTGGGGGATATTCCTTCTCATCTGCCTCCTTGGGGCCGGAAACGGCCTCATGAACGCCTTCATGGGCAACAGCGACGACTTTGTGAAGAACTCGGTCCAGGTTTGGGGCGGATTCACTTCAAAGCCCTATGCCGGATACAAGCAGGGCCGCTGGATCCGGCTTGACAAGGGAGACGCCTCTCTCCTTTCCGGCGCTGAGTTCAGCGAGAACATAGTGGATGTGTCTCCCACGACCTCGGGCCGAAACGTGAACCTCGTTTACGGGACCAATTCGGTACGTGTTTCCCTCGTCGGGGTCAATCCCGGATTCAGCAATATAAATAAGGTGAACATGAGCGAGGGCCGTTTCATCAACCCCATTGACATATCCGAGAGGAGGAAAGGGATAGTGATTGGTACAAATACGGCCAAAGCTCTTCTGGAGGGCACCAGGATGCAGCCTAAGGACCTGATAGGGAAGTGGTTGAAGGCCGGTGACCAGGCGTTTGTCGTGACGGGGCTCTTCCATACCGACGAGAGCCGCATGGGCGGCGAGGCGTTTGCCCCGTTCAGCACCATGCAGGTGATCGAGGGAAACGGCGACAACCTGGGAACCATCGTGTTCACCACCAGGGGGCTCGAAACCGAAAAGGAAAACGAAGACTTCAATCAGGCCTTCGGCTCCCGGATCAAGTCCCGGCACGACGCCGACCCCACCGACGAACGGGCTCTCTGGATTTGGAACCGGAAACTGGGGAACCTTAGGATGACCAAGGCCCAGAACATCCTTGCCACCTTCCTTTGGATCCTGGGCGTGCTGACGCTGGTAAGCGGAATCGTGGGCGTGTCCAACATCATGCTCATCTCGGTGAAGGAACGGACCCACGAGTTCGGAATCCGGAAGGCTATCGGGGCAAAGCCCGGAGCAATCCTTAAACTCATTGTGGCTGAGAGTGTTACCATTACGGCCGTGTTCGGATATATAGGCATGCTGCTGGGAATGTTGGCATGCGAGGTGATGGACAGGACCATCGGGCAGAATTCCGTGAACGTCGGCTTTACGGAGATCCATATACTGGAGAATCCCACCGTGGGACTTTCCGTGGCGCTGGAAGCTACTCTGCTGCTGATAGTTGCGGGGACCATCGCCGGTCTTGCTCCGGCGCGGAAGGCCTCACGGGTCAAACCTATTGAAGCGTTGAGGGCGGAATGAGATTCGATCGTGACAGTTTTGCGGAAGTGATGGACTCCATCACCAGGAACCGGAGCCGGAGCCTGCTTACGGGCTTCGGGGTGTTCTGGGGCGTGTTCATGCTCATTCTCCTGGCGGGCGGCGGAAAGGGCCTTAAGCAACTGATGGAGAAGAACTTCGAGGGCTTTGCAACCAATACGTGCCTGGCCTTCGCGGAGAATACCACCAAGCCGTACAAGGGGTTCAAGAAAGGCCGTTCCTGGGATATGACCTACACCGACGCTTCCCGCGTCAAGGCCCTTGTCCCGGAGGTGGACGTGGTGAGCCCCATAGTATCGTTCTGGGGCAAGACTGCCGAGCTGGGAGAGTTTACCGCCAGCTGTTCCATCAAGGGTGTGTATTCCAATTATTCCTCCATAGAGTCGCCCCAGCTGGCTTACGGACGCTATATCAACGACATGGACGTATCCGCCGAGCGGAAAGTCTGCGTGATAGGGAAGAAGATATACAACAACCTTTTCCCGCAGGGGGGCGACCCCTGCGGCGAGACCATCCGGGTGGACGGTATGTACTACACGGTGGTGGGCGTAGATTTCAACAACGGCAACATAAGCATCAACGGCAGTGCCGACGAGACAGTGACAATGCCTATATCCCTTGTCAGAAGGGCTTATAATACCGGTGAAGTTATCGATCTTCTGTGTTTCACGGCTCAAGAAGGGGTGACCGTAAGCGATATCGTCCCGCGTGTGAGGGAAATCATCGCCCGGCAGCACTTCATCGACCCTTCCGACGAAAGGGCCATCGAGATGATGAACACCCAGCTCATTTTCGGAATCGTGGACAGCCTTTTCAAGGGTATCAACTTCCTTATATGGCTGATCGGCCTTGGAACCATACTGGCCGGGGCGATAGGGGTTTCCAACATCATGATGGTGTCGGTGCGGGAGAGGACGGTTGAAATAGGAATCCGCCGGGCCATCGGGGCCACTCCCGGGATGATCCTTTCCCAAATCATATCGGAGAGCATCATCCTTACCCTGGCATCCGGTCTGGCCGGAATCGTGTTCGGGGTGGGAGTGCTGTCGGTGGTGGAACTGGCCATGACCACCGACGGAATCCTGAAGGCCGAATTCCAGGTGGGGTTCTCCATGGCGCTGCTGTCGGCCATGCTGCTGACGGTCCTGGGCGTACTGGCCGGGCTGGCCCCCTCGCTCCGCGCCATGGAAATAAAGCCGGTTGATGCAATGAGAGATGAATAAAAAACGTAACGCTATATGAAAAAGTTTTTCAAGTACCTGATTATCATTTTGGTAAGCCTTCTGTTCCTGGGGACCTTCTACTATCTTTTCAAGAGGTCCCGTCCCAAGCCGGAGCTGTATCAGGAAATAACTCCCGCGGTTACTGACATCGTGAAGTCCACCATAGTGACCGGCAAGATCCAGCCCCGGGACGAGGTCAACATCAAGCCCCAGATAAGCGGCATCATAGCCGAACTGTACAAGGAGGCCGGCCAGACAGTCAAGCAGAATGAGATCATCGCCAAGGTGAAGGTGATTCCCGACATGTCGTCGCTCAGCTCGGCTCAGAGCCGGGTCCGCCTTGCGGAACTGAACCTGAAGCAGGCCAAGACCGACTACGACCGCGAGAAGCCCCTCCATGAGAAGGGCCTGGTCTCGGCCGAGGAATACGACAGGGTGCTGCAGGCCTACAACCAGGCGAAGGAGGAACTTGCCTCGGCCAAGGAATCCCTGGAGATTATCCGCGACGGAGTGTCATCTTCCAATAAATCAGGTAGTTCCACCCTGGTAAGGTCCACCATTTCCGGCCTTATCCTGGACATCCCGGTGAAGGTGGGGAACTCGGTCATCAACTCCAATACCTTCAACGACGGTACCACCATCGCCACGGTGGCCGACATGGACGACCTCATCTTCGACGGCAATATCGACGAGACCGAGGTGGGGCGCCTTTCAGTGGGGATGCCGGTGAAGATTACCGTGGGTGCCCTTCCCGATGTCTCACTGGATGCGGTGCTCGAGTATATTTCGCCCAAGGCAACCGAGAACAACGGAACCAACCAGTTCGAGATCAAGGCTTCAGTCAAGGTGCCGGAAGGGGTTACCATCCGTTCCGGATACAGCGCCAACGCACAGATAGTGCTCCAGCAGGCCCTGCAGGTTCTTTCAATCCCGGAAAGCACCCTTTCGTTCGAGGGCGACAGCACCTTCGTATACATCTCCGAGGCTGGTTCCTACGTCAAGCGCAGCGTCACCACCGGTGTGAGTGACGGAATCAATATCCAGATAACCGGAGGCCTGGAAGGAGGGGAGACCCTCAGGGGAAACAAGATAATCAACGTTAAGTAACCTGCCATGAAAAAGTGTCATTTGCTTGCAGCCGTGGCTGTTGCGTTGATGTGGGGAGTGGAGGCGAACTCACAGGACCTCTCGCACGCCTGGACTCTGTCCGAGTGCATCGACTGGGCCCTGGAACACAATATCGACCTCCTTTCCCGGCAGAATACGATCGACCGCGATTCCATCGAACTCAGTACCACCAAGCTGGACAGGCTGCCGTCGCTTTCAGCTTCGGCATCGGAGAACCTGTCGTTCGGGCGCGGGCTTACCGCCGACAACACCTATGCCAATACCAATACCACTTCGACCAGTTTCTCAATCGGTTCGGGGGTAAGTCTTTTCAACGGTTTCAGGGCCAGGAACAATATCAAGATCGGCAGCCTGAACCTGGAAGCGGCGGTGCAGGACCTTGAGAAAGCCCGCGACGACATCCGGGTCGCAGTGGCAAGGTCGTTCTTCCAAATACTTTATAACCAGGAGATCCTGGGCGTTGCAGAGAGGCAGATCCAGATTGATTCGGCCCAGGTGAACCGTCTTGCGGAGATGCTCCTCGCCGGCAAGGCCACCCAGGCCGAGGTCGCCCAGCAGAAGGCCTCCCTGACCCAGAGCCGGGTTACCCTCGTGCAGGCCGGGAACGAGCTCTCGCTCTCGCTCCTGGAACTGGCGCAGTTGCTGGAACTGCCTTCGCCCGAGGGGTTCACGATCGCTTCGCCCGAAGGAGCGGGATCCCTGGAGGAAAGGCTTCTTCCCAGCCCCGAGAGCATTTTCGCCTCGGCGGTGGAGAACAAGTCGTCCGTCCGGGCCGAGCAGCTTCGCCTGCAGAGTTCCGACGCCACCATCGCCCTTGCAAAGAGCAGCCTGTATCCTTCGCTTTCGCTGAGCGGCGGAATCGGCTCAAACTACTATACAACCTCGCAGAATATCCCCCAGTCGGGCTTCTGGGACCAGTTGTCCAACAACTTCAGCCAATACGTTGGAATCAGCCTTAACATTCCCATTTTCAATAAGTTCGCAACCAGAAACGGAATCCGGAGCGCCAAACTCGGGAAGGAGAGCCAGGCACTCCGGCTGGAAAGCGTGAAGAAGTCTCTCTACAAGGAAATACAGCAGGCCTATTACAATGCGCTGGCCGCAAGGGAGAAGTATACGTCTTCGCTCACGGCGTCGGCAAGTTATGAGGAGGCCTTCAACCTGGTGACCGCCCGCTATGAGAACGGCAAGGCCACCATCACCGAGTTCAACGAGTCCAAGAACCAGTACCTGAAGGCTGCTTCCGACCTGGTCCAGGCCTCCTATGAATACCTTTTCCAGACCCGCCTGCTGGACTTCTACCGCGGCGGCGCACTCTGAAAACCGGGCAGGTTATTTTTTGATTATACCTATACCGGGACGGTCGGGGAGGGTGATGAGGCCCTTCTTGACCGTCATCCCTGTGAACAGGTCGTTGGAAATCAACAGGTTACCGTCCAGGTCGGCAAAGTCGGCGATGGGCGATAGCTGGGCGGCGGCGCTCACGGCGCAGGAGGTCTCCGTCATGCAGCCTAGCATTACCTTCATGCCCTCGGCACGGGCGTACGCGGCCATTTTCCAGGCTTCCCGCATGCCGGTGCACTTCATCAGTTTGATGTTTATGCCGGAGTATGCTCCCTTGATCGACGGAAGGTCGGCCAGACGCTGTATGGCCTCATCGGCATAGACCGGTAGGGGGGAATGCTCGGTCAGCCAGGCGTTGTCGTCGAGTCTTTCCCTGGCCATCGGCTGCTCCACCATAACCACGCCCTGTTCCTTCAGCCAGAATATCTCGTCAAGGGCTTTTTCGCGGTCTTTCCAACCCTGGTTGGCATCTACGGCAAGGGGCAGGCCGGTGACCGACCGGATGGTCCGGATCATCTCCTCATCGGTGTCCAGGCCAACCTTTACCTTTAATATGTTGAACCGGCCGGCACATTCAAGGGTTTTCTCCCTTACCACCTCCGGGGTGTCGATTCCTATGGTGAAGGTGGTGGACGGCGCCTTGGAGGGGTCCAGCCCCCAGATCCGGTACCACGGCTGGCCGAGGAGTTTCCCCACCAGGTCGTGAAGGGCTATGTCCACTGCGGCCTTCGCGGCCGAGTCGCCGGGGGAGAGGCTGTCTACGTAGGCGAGGATGTCTTCCATCATGAAGGGGTCTGGGAACTGGCCCAGGTCCACCTTTGCCAGAAAGGAGGTGACGCTTTCCACCGTCTGCCCGAGGTAGGGCGGCATGGAGGCCTCTCCGTATCCCGTAAACCCGTCATAGTCAATTGTTACCTGGACTCCGGGAGTGGTTTTCCTGGAGTAGGAGGCAACCGTGAAAACATGGCGCAGTTCCAGCTCATACGGATAGAACGACAGTTTCATCCGCTCTTTCCCGCCCACCTTGTAGGCCTTGGGCCCCTTGCCGGCCCTGCCTGCAATCCCTTGCCCGCATCCTGCCAGTGCCATGGCTGCGGCACCCACCGCCGCATCCCTTAGGAATTCTCTTCGTCTCATATACATATCAGTTTAGAAATCGACCTGTCGATTTTCTTGCTATAAAAGTACAAAAAAATCGAAAAATAATTTGCAGATATGAAAATTGTTACTACATTTGCAGTGTACTATTAAACTAATACACGATAAATAAACCTCAGATAATATGATCCAAGTAAATGACCTCTGCTTCAGTTACGGCAAGACTCCCGTCCTGAAGAACATTACAATGACAATAGCGGAAGGCAATATCTACGGCCTTCTTGGCGAGAACGGCGTTGGAAAGACCACGCTGCTTACGCTTCTATGCGGGCTCAAGGCTCCGGACAGCGGTTCCATAACTGTGGACGGGCGCAATCCTTACCGCCGTCAGCCTTCCCTCCTGTGCGAACAGTTCTATCTGCCCGACGAGGTGGCTCCCGTAGCCTTGAAGGCTTCGGTATTCGCCGCCGAGAGGGGAGTGTTCTGGCCCCGTTTCTCAATGGACATGTTCAAAAAGCTCATGGCGGAGTTCGAGGTGGATCCTTCGCTGAAGATGAACTCCATGTCGGCCGGTATGCTCAAGAAGACCTATATCGCCTTCGCCCTTGCCTGCCAGGCCCGGAATTACTACCTCGACGAGCCCACCAACGGTCTGGACATCCCGTCAAAATCGCAGTTCCGCAGCGCCATCACCCGCTACACCAGGGAGGATTCCTCCATAGTGATCTCAACCCATCAGGTTAGGGACCTGGAGAACATCATCGACCCGATAATCATCCTGGACCACAGGGACGTGCTGGTAAATGCCTCATTGCAGGACATTTCCTCAAGGCTGTTCTTCGATTACGGCAACGAACTTCACCCGGGCGCACTGTACATGGAGCAGACTCCCGGCGGCACTATCCAGGTCTATCCAAACACCACAGGTGCGGAAAGCAAGGTGAATCTGGAGGCCTTCTTCAACACCGTGCATGCTCACAGGGACCTTGTGAAATCAATGCTTTCCCAGAATGCTTAACCTTTAATACGCTATAGTCATGAACGAGACATTCAACATATCGAGGTTCGGAAAGTATTTTGCCTTCGACCTCAAGCAGATGTGGCACCGCAACGGCAAGACCTCCCTCATGCTGGGACTCTGCGGACTTATACTCTACCTGGCTGTTGTCACCATCAGCCTGGTGTTCTCCTTCCACTGGCAGGGGCCGGGTATCGTTCCCAGGGCCATAACCTTCTTCCTGGCCTATTTAGTGCTGGTACTCTATGAGACAAGGGCATACGGCCATCTGACCGCCAAGGACGATGGTTCGGCATACCTTATGATACCTGCCTCCGCCCTGGAAAAGACTGTGTCGATGGTGATTATCGGGGTTTTCGTTCTTCCCCTCGCCTTTGCTGCGGTGTACCTTTCAACCGATGCGATACTCGCCCTTGTGGACCCCTCGGTGGGTGATCCCCTGGCAACCGGAATCGGCACCGTACTCGCCAAGTTCAATGAACTCATAGCCTCCACAGGCGAAGAGATGAACGTGTCGCTCGGAAAGATATGGTTCCCGCTGGTACTGCAGATGATCCTCAACCTGCTTTTCTTCCTCCTGTGCGGACTTATTTTCAAGAAGTGGAAGATCCTGGGCGGATTCGGAATCATACTTGCTCTTGACCTTCTGGTCACCAACGTGGTGGGCCTTGTGTTCAAGACCGGCGACAATGCCGAGAGATTTGCCGGATGGGTGCAGAATCTCGGTCCCCAGGCAGTCGTGGACGGATCCATGGTTTGGGCTTCAGTCGTAAACGGTGTGGTGATAATCGCCCTGTTGATAGCTATCTATTTCAGGGTCAAGACTTTGAAACATTAAGCAACTTATGCTATGAACTTCGACAACAACAGACCCATTTATCTCCAGATTGCCGATGCAATCTCAGAGAGGATCCTCTCGGGGGAGCTTGGCGGAGATGACCGGATACCCTCGGTCAGGGAGTACGGGGCGTCGCTGGGAGTGAACCCCAACACGATGATGCGGACCTACGAAAAGCTCACGGCTGACGGCATCATCTTCAACAAGAGGGGAATAGGCTATTTCGTGAGTCCGGATGCCCGGGAAAAGGTGCTCCAGGCCCAACGGAAGGAATTCATCGAGGTGGAACTGCCCCAGATCAGGCGCCGGATGGAACTTCTGGGTCTTTCGCCCTCCGAACTTCTCAAATAGTCCCGTTTTTGGGGGACATGTCAGACGTGATTCCCTTTGGAGGACCTGTCATCCCATATGGGGAACACCTTATCGCCCGCGCTTATTCCTTTTTGCGGTCGTGAAGGGGCGGAAAAGCCCTTCACGACCGGCTTTTTTGTGCAACTGCAAAAACATTGTCCAAGCAAAGTGGCTGTGGACGGCTTCTATGGCCGATTGGTATGGACAATACGGCCTTGAAGAGGGTATTGTCCATCTTGGCACACGCTGAGATGCATTGTTGTGCCATCCGTGGTGGACAATGTTTTGCTGTTGCGGATTGTGTGGAAAGGACCGCTCCGGATTCAGCACTGAAAATACTAAACCATGTTCTTGACCTCGTCATACAGCAGGCCGCACAGGCGTGCTATCTGTTTAACTGAACTGTTGTATCTTGAGTGAAGCGCTCTTGCCAGCCGGATTCTTTTAGATGTGTCCAACGCTTTGACTGTGCGGACCCCGAACATTGCCGCGCACAATTCATTTTTGTGCTGTCGCATCTCCTGCATGGGAATACATAGATGTGATATTATACCGTCTCTTGAATCAACCATGTCATCCCTGGTGGAAGACATGAAATAATTGTAACTCTTACATGTTTTGAATACATCTTCAACAGTTTCATAGGCTACGTATTCTCCGGGAAAAACCAGTGGCCCCATCATGATTACAGATTTATCCTGCCTTTTCCTTGTATTGAGCATCTTTCTTTGGACAGTTATTCTATCGTCAAGATTATGCTTGATTCCATCAGTTGTCCAGAGGGGTGAGGACCACATGCCGGGCTTGCGGAAGTATAGGGGACCGCTGGACCAGGGGTAGTCCCACCCCATGAACGGAATGCCGCCGGTTGGCGCATTCTTCACGGTGTAGCAGATGACAGTTTTAAGGTATCTGTCAGAGTCGACAGTCTGGTAGTTTACAGGTACGCCCAGCATTTTGTTATTGTCGTGATGAACCGTTGCGATGTGTCGTGATGTGAGTCTGACGAATTCGTGCATAAAACCTTGGCAATCTTCCAGTTTGCCATATAATACAAAATGAACGTGTGTGTCCATAAGGGAAAATGCCAGAATGATTATGCTATATTTCTTTGCAAGAATGTACACCCTGTTCATACCTGCGATGAAGTCGTTGCCGTCATAAAACAATTGGTCCACATGGTTGCCGTCGGTACTGAAATGCCAGCAATTCTTAATGGTTATAGACTGCCCTTTAACGAATGGTGTATTGAGTCCAAGGTCGGACATCATCTGTCCCAGAAGTTCTTCATGCAGAATCATAGTAGGTTATAACTGCCTGTAGTGGCAGTCCGATTGCAAAATTAATAAATCGCCATCCATTGTGCAACATGAATTTCATTGTCCAAGCAAAGTGGCTGTGGACGGCTTCTATGGCCGATTGGTATGGACAATACGGCCTTGAAGAGGGTATTGTCCATCTTGGCACACGCTGAGATGCATTGTTGTGCCATCCGTGGTGGACAATGTTTTTGTCGTTGCCGGGTAAGACGGCGGAAAAGCTGCGGCAAGGGGTGCATTCCGGGTTGCAAATATTGACGGTGATGGTTATATTTGCATTGTTATGGAAGAGAGGAAAATCCACCCGCTTCGCTTCATCCCGGCGGAGGGGTATCTGGTTGCCGACCTGGGAATCGTAGATTCAATGGTGGGCGAGGGCTGGCTGGGGGGAAATACCCTCGGGGAACTCATGCAGACCTACATGGAGAAAATCGTGGGCGACCCGTGCTTCGAGTATTACGGGACTCAGTTTCCCGTAACAGTCCGTATCCTTCATGCCGACGACGGCATCGCCCCCACGGTGAGTCCTGACGATGTCACTGCCGAAAGCCGGTACGATTCCCTCGGCCGCACCACTTTCCTTTATGTCGTGGATGCCGCTCCGGGAGCAATGCTGAGGCTGGGCTTCCGGGAAACGGTGGCTTCTGCCGGGGTGTACCTTGCCGCGGAGGAAGGACGTTTATCGGAACTGCTTGACAGTGAGCCGCTCTCAAAGGGCGACAGCGTGGTGGTCCGGCCCGGGACGGTGTATGCAGTGGAGGGTAAGGCTGTACTTGTGGAGGTGGCCGAAGCGTCGGCTCTACAGTTCAGCCTGCACGGTGAGGACCTGATGGAGGCCTTTGATTTCATAGATTACGGTAAAACCGGGACCGGCGTGCTTCATACCTCGAATGGGGGAGGCCCCGCCAGGGAGCTCTGCTCAACACCGCATTTCAAGGTGTCGGAGCTTGTTTTGGACAATCCGTTGAGGATATCGCCTGGCGACAGGGACGGCTTCTCCCTATATGTTCCGGTCCGGGGCGGTGCCGTGGTGCAGTGGAAGGATTTTGAAGGCGTCGCCGGCCAGACCCGGCTCAGGTGCGGCGAATGCGTACTGGTTCCGTCCGACACCGGGGAGTTCCTGCTGGCGGGAACATCGCCGGAATCCATGCTGCTGGAAATCCTTCCCGGGGAAATCCCTCCGGTTCGGGACGAATACGAATCACAACAGGACAATCATTCTGAAAGGAACATCACATGGACTCGGTAAGGATAGACAAGTATCTGTGGGCCATAAGGGTCTACAAGACAAGGACCGACGCCACCGACGCCTGCAAGGGCGGTAAGGTTAAGGTGGCCGGGGTGAATGCAAAACCCTCGAGGGAAGTTAAACCCGGTGAGGTCATCCAGGTGCACAAGGGGTCTGTCTTTTATACGTACAAGGTGATAAAGGCACTTGAAAACCGCGTCGGGGCGCCCCTGGTGGCCGATTATGCGGAGAATCTCACCCCTGAGGAGGAACTTCAGAAGCTGCATGCTCCCGTGGAGACCTTCTTCGTCAAGAGGGAAAGGGGTGCCGGCCGGCCCACCAAGAAGGACCGCCGCGAACTGGAGGAAATCTGGGACCAGCTGATATGACGCCTTTCCTGGAGCAGGTAGCCCGGCACTATTACGCCCTGGGCGGAATGGACCGGTTGTGCATGGTTTTCCCAAACCGCCGCAGCATGGTGTTTTTCCGGAAGTACCTTTCCGGAGCGGTGGCTTCCGATCCGGGCGCCTCTCCCATGAGGATGCCCTGCCTGCTCACGATCAACGATTTCTTCTGCCGGATGTACGGCGGGGAAGTGACCGACCGGGTCCGCCTTATACTTGCCCTGTACGACTGCTACTCGGACCTTTATCCCGGGCATGAGCCCCTTGACGATTTCATTTTCTGGGGCGACGTGCTCATCTCCGACTTTGATGACGTGGACAAGTATCTCTGCGATCCGTCGGCCCTGTATGCAAACGTCTCGGACTACAAGGCCATCCAGGATACTTACTCTTACCTGTCGGAGAACCAGGTTGAGGCGTTGAGGCGCTTCGTGGGGCATTTCAGGAAGGAGTCCGGCCGGCTCACGGTTAGCCTGGGCTCTTCAGGAAAGGATTTCAAAGGGCGGTTCCTGCAGATCTGGAACCTGCTTCTTCCTTTGTATAAGAACTTCCGCAAGTCGCTTAGGGATAAGGGAATGGCCTATGAGGGCATGGTTTTCCGGGACCTTGTGGACAAACTTCGCGAGACTCCCGTCCCGGATGTCCTCAGCGGCGTGTTCACCGACGTGGACAAATATGTGTTCGTGGGGCTCAACGCCCTCAACGGATGCGAGAAGGCTGTCCTTAAAAGGATGAAGGACGCCGGTCTGGCCGAGTTCTGCTGGGACTGGCGGAGCGACATGGTAAGGGATCCCGCCAACCGGTCGTCGCTTTTCATGAAGGAGAACTTCAGGGACTTTCCCCAGGCTTTCGAGACCGATCCCGACGGGCTTCCTGAGCCGGAAATCAACGTGGTGCCGGTGGCATCGTCAACCGCCCAGGCAAAGCTCATCCCGCATATCCTGTCGGGACGGAGCGGCAACTGGGAGCGTACGGCGATAGTCCTTCCTGACGAGACCCTGCTGGTACCGGTCCTGAATTCCATCCCCCCGGAGGTGAGTGACATAAACGTCACCATGGGCTATCCCATGAAGGGGAGTTCGCTGTATTCGCTCATGGGGACGGTGGCCGCCATGCAGCTCCATCTGAGGAAAAAGGGCGGGGAATGGTTCTTCTACCACGCCCAGGTAAGGGATATTTTCTCCAACAGCGTTTTCCGCAGCTGCCTTTCCGACCAGGAGAAGGAAAAGGTGGCGGAAGTGCTCGCGGCAGGCAAGTATTATATTCCGGCTTCGGACCTTTGCGCCGGCGGGGTGATGGAGGTCGTCTTCAAACCCATGGTGACCGACGCCGCGTCGGCCGACGACCTGGTTATCCGGCAGCTTGCAGGCTACCTGAGGGATATAGTGGAGGCGCTTGGCCCAAGGCTCAGGAAAGCCGGCGGGACCATCCTGGAACTGGATTTTGCCAAGCGGTACCATTCGGTGCTGAACATGCTCTCGGGCATGGAACTTCCGGTTGTCCCCAGGACTTTCTTCCGGCTTCTGGACCAGCTCCTTACATCCATATCGGTGCCGTTCCGGGGCGAACCCCTCCGCGGGCTCCAGGTGATGGGGCCGCTGGAAACCCGTTCGCTGGACTTCGACACAGTGGTGATACTCTCCGCCAACGAGGGGACTTTCCCCAGGCGGAATGTCAGTTCGTCATTCATCCCTCCGGAGCTCAGGCGATGCTTCGGCCTTCCCACATACGAGTTCCAGGACGCCGTATGGGCCTATTATTTCTACCGGCTGATCCAGCGTGCATCAAAGGTATGGCTGGTTTGCGACAACCGGACCGAGGGCCTCAAGACCGGTGAGGAAAGCCGGTACATAAAGCAGCTGGAATATCATTTCCCGGTGAAAATCAATCGTTTCCCGGCGATTTCCGAAATCCGCCGGCCTCCGGTTCCCTCCGATATTCCAAAGACACCCGCTCACATCGAGGCCATACGGGGAAGTTCCCTGTCGGCAACGTCGCTCGCATCTTACCTCGACTGTCCGGCCAGGTTCTATTACCGGACAGTGGAGAAACTCCGCCGTGAAGACGACCTTTCCGGCTCGCTGTCGGCGGGAATGGTGGGAAATGTCTATCACCATATGATGCAGGCACTCTACCTTGGAGGCGAGGCCATGGAGGAGAACTTCCCCATGGAAGACCGCAAGTGGGTGGAAGACAATGTAAAGCATCCCCTGGAATATGTGGAGGCTTCGTACATCGACTTCTGGCTTGGCCGCAAGGAACAGATGCGCAGGCGGATCCGGTTCCTCATCACCGAGCAGCTCAAGACCGTGGAGGTCACGGGAAGGAACCTGGTGCTGGAGGATGTGATACTGAGGTACGTGATAAAGACCCTGGAGAGGGACCGGGAACTTATGGGTAACTATGGTACCGGGCGTTTCAAGGTGCTGGGACTGGAGAAATACCTGTCCTGGGAGTACCGCGGGTTCCGATTCATGGGCTTTGTGGACAGGATGGACTCCTTCCGGGAGGGCGAGATCCGCGTGGTGGACTACAAGACCGGCAAGGTCGAGGATAATGAACTGGTAATCAATGATTCAAATGCCTCCGCAGTGGCCGAAAGGCTGTTCTCGCCGGAGAACAGGGCGCGACCCAAGATAGCGCTCCAGCTCTTCCTGTATGACATGTTCGTGGGCGGCGGCAGAGACGCTGCAGTGCTCAATTCCATCTACCACGCACCGGGGCTGTTCGTCTCTCCGGTAAGGAGCGTTCCGCTGAACCATCAGTTCAGTTCCCTGGTCAGGGAGCGGCTGGGCGACCTGCTTGACGAGATGACCGATCCCTCGGTGCCGTTCCGCAGGACCGACGACTCCGCAACCTGCCGCAACTGTGATTTCAAAATGATCTGCGGGCGATGATGAAGATACTGAAAGCCTCGGCAGGAAGCGGAAAGACCTTTGCCCTGGCGGGGACATACATAGAGATGCTGCTTTCCGACACGGAGCCTTTCCCGTGGCGCCACATCCTTGCGGTAACCTTCACCAACAAGGCCACCGACGAGATGAAGATGAGGATCCTGAAGGAACTCCACATCCTTTCCACCTCGCCGGAGGAGTCGGATTATTACGGACGTTTCGTCCCCGCCCTCCTGCCCGGCGGGGAGGCACTCCGCAAGAAGGCCTCGGCCATGCTCAGCGGCATCCTTCACGACTACGGCGCCTTTTCCGTAAGTACCATCGACCGGTTTTTCCAGCAGACCCTCAAGGCGTTCTCCAGGGAGATCGGCCAGTTCTCATCATATCAGGTGGAACTCGACAAGCAATCCCTCGTGTCGGAGAGTGTCGACCGGATCCTGGATTCGATCACTGAAGACAGCAAGGCCCTTCTGGAATGGCTTACCGACAGCGTGATGGAGCAGGTGGGACGCGGGGAGAGACTGCGTCTGGAGGCCCCCCTTACCGAAATGGCCGTGCAGATAAAGTCCGAGCGGTTCTCGCAGGCGGTGCGGGAGGGCGGCCTGGACATTGGAAAGGTCTTTTCCAGGGAGAACCTGAGGGCGTTGAGGAGGGAATGCGACAAGGTTGCTAAGAGTTTCCCGGCGGAGGTGGCCAAGGCTGCCTCTGACGTCCTCAAGGTGTTCACGGCCAAAGGGATAGAACCCAAGGATACTTTCAAGGGCTTTGCAAAGAAACTGTATGATTACGCCTCCCTTAAGGAAGGTGACCTGGTATCGGAACCTACGCCGGCCTTTGTGCAGAGGGCATCGGACAGTTCCAAGTGGTTCGCCGCCTCCAGGGACGGGCTCCGCCTGCAGCTTGAGGGGCCGCTGGACGACGCATTTGCAGCCTTCCTGTCCCTTTTCGGCACATCTTTCAAGGTTTACAATACCGCCCTTACTGTGCGCGGCCAGCTTTATTCGCTGGGTATCGCCGCCGAACTGGAAAAGGAGTTCGAGGCTCTCCAGAAAGAGAAGAACGTCTTCAGCCTCGACGATTCAAATACCATCCTCAAGGATATAATCGACGGTTCGGACGCCCCGTTCGTATATGAGAAGCTGGGAGTGCGGTACGAGCATTTCCTGCTGGACGAGTTCCAGGATACTTCCACGATACAGTGGGACAACTTCCGCCCTCTCCTTCAGAACAGCGAGGCCGGAGGTTTCCGGAACCTGGTAGTGGGTGACGTGAAGCAGTCGATCTACCGCTGGAGGGGGTCGGACTGGCATCTGCTGGACAGGGTGCTCGAGGAAGAGTTCCCCGGAGCCGAGGTGTCGCCCCTGAGGGGAAACTACCGGACCCGCGGGGAGATAGTGGAGTTCAACAACGGCTTCTTCACATATGCGGCGGAAAAACTGTCGGAACTCCTGGGTGAGGACCCGGCTTCGGCCGAGAGCGT
Source organism: Bacteroidales bacterium (assembly GCA_017437755.1). Classification (GTDB taxonomy): domain Bacteria; phylum Bacteroidota; class Bacteroidia; order Bacteroidales; family UBA932; genus Cryptobacteroides. The sequence goes on along the minus strand of JAFRXI010000035.1, from coordinate 33,002 downwards.
CGCTTCCATCTATTCAGAGGTGGAACAGTTTGTGAAAACCCGGGAAATAGACCTTCCAGGATGCGTGGACGCGGTTTTCGTGGACAGTGAAGAGGATGAGATGGACGAGGTGGTGGCATCGGTCAGGGAGGTCCTCGGCAAGGGGTTCGCCCCCGGCGACATCGCCGTACTTGTCAGGGGGAACAAGGAAGGCGGGGAGATTGCCAGAAGGTTCGTGGACGAGGGTATATCCGTTGTTTCCGACGATTCCCTGGACATAAACTCCTCGGTGACGGTAAGGCGTCTGGTGTCGCAGCTCTCACTGCTGGATTCCCCTGATGGGGAGACCCCGGGAGTAGGCGGTTTCCTGGCCAGGGAAATGTCGCTGGAGGTCCCTTCCGAGTATTATTCGCTCCTGGACCTTTGCGAGGGGATACTGCGGTCGCTGAAAGGGGCAGATGGCCCTGTGTTTGATGGGGAACTTCCTTATATACAGTCATTTATGGACTTCGTGCAGGACTGGTCTTCGGTAAACGGAAACAATCTCCGATCTTTCCTCCAGGCCTGGGAAAAGAAGGAACTCAAGATAAGTTCGCCTCCTTCAGGCAGCGCCGTGAGGGTGATGACGGTCCACAAGTCAAAGGGGCTGGAGTTTCCGTGCGTGATAGTCCCCTTTGTCGAGAAAACCGACCTTTACAAGGCCACCAGGCAGTGGTGCCGTCCCAAGGCGGACGGGACAGCCCTGGAGAGCCTCTCCGGAGGCATCTTCAACGTTCTGCTTTCCGGAAAATCGGAGTCTACGCTGTTCGGGAAGGACTATTCCACCGAGCTGAAACTTCAGGCGGTGGACGCGGTAAATGTCTTTTACGTGGCTCTGACAAGGCCGCGCAACGTCCTGAAAATCATATCAAAACGGCCTGATGGGGAGAAGCTCAGGAACATGGCCGACATACTCTGGGCCTATTCCCGCGGAAACGATATCCACATCGGGGAAATGGTCCCGCCGGTCAGGAAAGGAGGCCAGGTCCAGGAGACCATCCCGCTTCTGTGGGAGTCATGGCCCTGCGGCACCGGAAGGCTTGCTTTCAGCACCGATGCTTCGGACTTTTTCTCCGACGACGGCAGGACCGGAGTGGAGTCGTCCAACAGGATCCGCGGAATCGTCCTTCACGACATACTCTCATCCGTGAAGGTGCCCGGGGATCTTCACGCCGCGGTGGGGAGGGCATGCTCGGACGGAGACCTCCCGGAGTCCATGCGCAGCGGCGTGGAGGACTTCCTTGAGGCTGAAATCCGGTCGGTAAGCAGCCTGGGATGGTTCCCAGACGACCCTTCCGCCGTGATGAACGAGGTTTCCTGGATAGATACCGACGGTTCGGTACACCGCCCGGACCGAGTCGTGACCCTTCCCTCCAGGACCATAGTCATAGACTACAAGTTCGGCGGGAAGGAGGCCCGGTACCGCCGCCAGGTGGAACGTTACGCATCCATACTCCGCCGTTGCGGTTACCCCGGGGTCGAGGCCCGTCTTTGGTATATACGCCCCGATTCAGACGATATTATCGAATAAATTCGTATATTTGTAAGTTAAGGACAAATATCATGGAAGGAAACGAAAATACAGTAAAGCTCTATTACAATACCGAGGTCGAGAAACTGGACATGCCGGAGTACGGCAGGATTATACTCAAGATGGTGGAGAGGGTGAAGTCCATTCCCGACAAGGCTAAGCGCACCGAACAGGCGGCGGCCGTGGTTAAGGCAATGGAAATACTTAATCCTCAGGTACATCAGCAGGATAATTACGAGCAGAAGCTCTGGGACCATCTGCATATGATAGCCGGTTACGACCTGGACATCGATTCGCCTTATCCAGCCCCCGTCAAAGAGGAGAGGAACACCCGTCCGGAGCCCATACCCCTGAAGGGACGCCCCATCCGTGCCCGCCATTACGGCCGTAACATAGAGAGCATAATCGACCTTATCGCAACCGAGCCCGACGGCGAAGTCAAGACCGCGATGATCCGTTCGCTGGCTATCTACATGAGGCAGCAGTACCTGATATGGAACAAGGACAGCGTGGCCGACAAGACCATATTCGACGACATTGAAAGAATGTCCGGCGGTCGCGTGACCGTACCTGAAGGTCTGGAACTGAGCAAGATATCTTCCGACAAGGATTTCTCCCGTCCGGGCATGAACCTGGGGATGGGCGGGAACCGCAACGGCAGGAACCGCAATAACCGTAACCGTAAAAAGAACAAGCAGGGCTGATGGGAAAGTTCTTCAAGAAACCGGACTTCAAGTCCCTGATTCCCGAGATATCCGAGGAAAGGAAGGAGAAGATCGTATTCGCGTGCGGTCTTGTCCTGGTTGCCTTTACGGTGTTCACTCTGGTTTCGGTGGTGTCGTATTTCTTTTCCTGGAAAACCGACCAGAGCCTCCTGGGCGATCCCGAGATGATGAGCCAGACCCTCAAGGCCGGCAATTCCGGAGGCAAGCTGGGAGTCCGCTGGGGTAATTTCCTGGTGGGGAAAGGCTTCGGCCTGGCTGCTCTCGGACTGGTGGCGCTGCTGGTTTTCTGGTGCGTCAAGATGCTTTCCCGGAAATCTTCGATTCCAGTCCTCAAACCGTTGGTGATAGCCCTTTCCGGTACCTTCCTGGCTTCGCTGGTGCTGGCTTTCCTGTCGCCCCTCGTGGGGGCAGCGAATGCCTTCGGCAGTGGCCTGGGAGGCCGTTTTGGCTCGACGGTGGTGCTTTGGTCGGCCAATCTTGTGGGTCCTATCCTTACCGCACTCGCCATCCTGGTGCTGATTTGCCTTTTCCTGATGCTGCTCAGCAGGAGGTTCTATCTTATGATAACCATGCAGAAGGATCCTTCCTACGGACAGGAGATTGATATGGATGGCGTCGAGGAGGTGGCCCAGACGGTTGATGAGGAGAATGATCCGGAGCCGGCATGGCAGGATTATGCAATCCCGTCCTACCCCGATCCCGAGCCGGAGCCGGAGCCCGATATCGTGGTGTCATCGCGGGAGGATGAAACTCCGTCCAATCCGGAACAATCTGAAAACGAGGGCCTTGAGGTCATTACCGACGATACCCTCAGCGCCGAGGTCAAGAAGGACCTTCCGCGTATCGACAACCGTGACGAACTTCCTCAGTACCGTTTCCCGTCGCTGGATATACTCGGTGACTACGAGTCTTCCCGCAGGGAGGTATCACAGGAGGAACTGGTCCGCAACAACAACAAGATACGGGCTACCCTCGCCAACTACAAGATCCAGGTGGTGGACGTGAAGGCCATAGTGGGCCCCACGGTAACCCTGTACAAGGTCTATCCGGCCCCCGGAGTGAAGATTTCGGCCATAAAGAACCTTCAGGACGATATAGCCATGTCGCTGAATGCCAGGGGAGTGAGGGTGGTTACCCTCTCCGACTCGGTGGGTATCGAGGTGGCCAATGACTCTCCGTCGATAGTGCCGCTGAAGGCGCTCCTGAACGATCCCGCCTTCCGCGAGAGCAAGGCCGAACTGCCCGTAGCCATAGGCTATACCATCACGCAGAAGGTCAAGGTCTTTGACCTGGCCGATGCCCCGCACCTTCTGGTAGCCGGTGCCACAAAGCAGGGTAAGTCTGTGGGCCTCAATGTGATAGTGGCTTCGCTGCTGTACTCCAAGCATCCGTCGGAGTTGAAATTTGTGTTCATCGACCCCAAGATGGTGGAGTTCTCGGCCTACGGCAAGCTGCTCAACCATTACCTTGCCGTACTGCCGTCGGCGGCCAGCGAGCAGGACGAGAAGGACAGCGCCATCGTGAAGAACGCCAAGGCCGCGGCCGAGGTCCTAAAGTCGCTCTGCTTGGAGATGGACCAGCGCTATGAACTGCTCAGCCGTGCCACGGTGAACAACATAAAGCTCTATAACGAGAAGTACAAGGACCGTCATCTCCTTCCTTCCGAGGGACACCGGTTCCTGCCTTACATAGTGGTTGTCGTTGACGAGTATGCCGACCTTACAATGTCGGTGGGCGCCGGACCCGAATCCAAGGCCCTGGCCCGCAGCATAACCACTTCCGTGATACGTCTTGCCCAGAAGGGCCGTGCCGCCGGCCTCCACGTGATACTGGCCACCCAGAGGCCTACGGTGGATGTGGTCACCGGTCTCATCAAGACCAACTTCCCCATGAGGATCGCCTTCAGGGTCACTTCCAGGGTGGATTCCGCTACAATACTCGACGCCCCGGGAGCCGACAAGCTCATCGGCAAGGGCGACATGCTGCTGTACAGCGGCATCGAGATGGAAAGGGTCCAGTGCGGCTTCATCAGCAACGACGAGATAATCGAACTCACGGAGAGCGTCGGATGCCAGAAAGGCTACAAACGCAGTTACAATACACCTTATTACCTTCCCGAACCCGAGCCCGATGCCGGGGATGAAGGAGGTGGCGGCATGATTGACATGAAGCAGCTGGACGAGCGCTTCGAGGAGGCTGCCAGGCTGATAGTTTCCACCCAGAGAGGCTCCACCTCCGACCTTCAGCGCCGTCTTGGCATGGGTTATGCAAAGGCAGGAAGGGTAATGGACCAGCTTGAGGCCGCGGGAATCGTAGGTCCCCAGGCCGGATCCAAGCCCAGGGAAGTGCTGGTGAGGGATTTTGCCGAACTTGACGGCATCCTGAAGGCCTTCCTCGGAAAGTAAGGAGGAAGAAAGATGAAACTGTTTTCCGTCATAGCTGCAATGCTGCTCCCCGCCATGGGAGCCTCGGCACAGATAAGCATTCCGCTTCTGGACAAGGTTCCGGGGCACAGGGTGGTTTTCGACTATACCTATTCCCTTTCCAAGGACGGGAAACCCCTCAGTGAGGTCACTTCAGGGAAAATGACCGTCGAGGACAACGCCTACAACCTGTCCGGCCTCGGAATAGAGATATACAGCGACGGGCAGACCCGCTGGTCCGTCGACCGCGAGGCGGAGGAAGTCCTGATAGAGACAGTGGAGGCGGACGATATCATAGCGAATCCGGCCCTTCTAATCTCCTCGTACAAGGAACTTTCGTCTTCCCTGGAGGTACTCTCGCAGGGCAGGGACAGCCTGAAACTGAAGGTGACCTTCGACGAGAAGACCTATGCCGTCTTTTCCATCTCGGGGATTGTCTTCAAGGATGCTTCCGGAGACAAAAAAGACTTCACGCTTGACGTGAAGTCCTTGAGTAAATCATTCGTAATCACGGATCTGAGATAGGGGAGCGGAAAGCTTCCCTATTTCTTTACACAGCGGACCGAGGCGGCAAAGGAGGTCTTGTCGCCCTTGCCCACGTAGATGTCGTTCCGGTTGACGTTGATGTATCGGTAGACAGCCTTTCCGGAGTCGGACGGATCCTCGGTCGAGGTCCAGAAGGCGGCGTAGTTGTTGAGGCCGCTGAAAGTGGCCCTTTCACCGCTTAAAGTGGCGTATCCGGCGGGGATGGCCGCAAATCCGACCTTGTCGGTCTTCTTTACTTCAGGCCAGAATTCCCACATGGGATCACCGTTGAAGCATGCTGAGACCATGAGCGGGCCGGCAGCCCCTTCAAAGGTGGTCAGGGTGCCGTATTCCTTTGCGGCCGCCTCTCCGGCAAGTGCCGCCCAGTCCTGGTCCGAGGGCAGGTCCCAGCCGTCTGGACAGGCCGACATGGCCTCCTCCCAGGTGTAGAACCGTCCCATCGGGTAAGACATTACCATGCACCCTTCCAAGGGGATTCCGGCACCGGTCCATGCCAGGTTGTTGCGCATCCATGTCCTGCCGCCGGCAGTGGCCGTGAAATAAACGTTCTCGTTGGGGGGTGAGGATGTGCGGGTGTCGGTAAAATGCGGATCGCCCATGCTGATTCCTGTATCAGAGAGGCTCGTGCCCATGGTCGGATTCACTACCGTGAACGTCTCGGAGGTGGAAATGGAGGAATATCCTGTGGCGAAGGCCGTGCAGGTTACCGTGAATGAACCTACGGTGTCGATGGGGGCGGAAAACGCGAATGCGGGTTCCACGTCCTGGTTCTCTTTCTTGACGGTGTCGGCCTTCTGGGAAATCACGGGAACCCTCCAGTAGTAGCCGATCCCTTTCCCGTCGGGATGGATGGCACCATGGGGTCTGCAGGTGATCTTCTGGGATGCGCGGACGTATTTGGGGAGCGAGAAGTATACGGAACCGTCGAGCGACGGCAGGGCCTCGGTCTCTTTGTCTTTCTTGCAGGAAATTGCGGCCGTGGCCATCAGGGCCACCGCCAGCAGGATGTATTTCTTGAATATTCTCATGTCTTTGTATGACGCAATCATGCAAATATGGTGATTTTCGCGGAAAACTCCTATCTTTACGCAAACTCTTTGCCAGATGAAGCGATTTCCAAGGTATTTTTATGCAATTACGGCAGTTCTCTGCGTGTTGGCCGCCTGCTCGGAAAGGCCCCGTTACATACAGATCTCTGGATATGCCCAGGGCGGGACTTATTCGGTCAAGATGAATGTAGCCGGAGTAAAGGAGTCTCCGGAGGCCATCCGTGACGCCGTCGACTCCATACTCACGCTTGTAGACACCACCCTCTCGGGATATAACAAGGGCTCCATGCTGTCGCGTTTCAACCGCGGGGAGAAGGTGGTCCCCAACGCCCTGTTCAAGGACATGTATTCGTTTTCCAAGGACTGGGCGCGGAGGTCGGAAGGAGCGTTGGACGTGGCTGCAGGCCCCCTTTTCGATGCCTGGGGCTTTGGCTTTACCACTGATTCGCTGCCTTCTGCCGAGGCGGTTGGAAAGATACTCCTCACCTGCGGGATGCGGCGGCTGAAGGATTCAATGGATGAGGCAGTCGCTCCGGACGGGACGCTTTCAGGGGCCGACCTTGTCCTCCCAGGGAATGGCGATACACCGCCACGGCTCAATTACAACGCTGTGGCCCAGGGCTATACCTGCGACCTGGTTGCCTCGTATCTTCATTCGATTGGGGTGAAGGACATGCTGGTTGACATCGGAGAGATTTTCTGCGAGGGGGTGAACCCTTCGGGAAAGCCGTGGAACGTTGGCGTGGACCGTCCCTACGACGGCAACGACAGCCCCGGCAAAGACCTTGACGGGATATGGGAAGCGCCTGTAACACCCGTAGGGATAGTTACTTCCGGCAATTACCGCAAGTTCTATGTGAAAGACGGCAGGAAGTATTCCCATACCATCGACCCCCGCACGGGGTACCCCGTCACCGACAGTCTCCTGAGCGCCACCGTCGTGGCCCCGGACGCGGCAACGGCCGACGCCCTGGCAACCCTTTGCATGGTGCTCGGCTACAGCGGGGCGCAGTCGCTGATCCTATCCGACAGCACCCTTGAGGGTTACCTCATCTACGACAGTGCCGGTACCATGAAGGAATGGGCCAGCCCGGGATTCAAGGTGTCACATTGAGCTTACGGTCTCCAGGACTGAGATGAGGATTCGGGCGAGGAAGTCTGCGGCGTGGAACAGCAGCGGCGGATGCAGTCCGGCGGCGGAGAGGATCACGGCCACTATTGAAACCGTCATCAGCGCGGTGGTGAGCGGTATAGCCATTAAATTGGTAATCAGGAAGTAGCGCGGAAAGGTATGGAAATAGAGCCACGCTATTGGCGCGGTTGTGGCCTGGCATGAAATGGCGAGCACGGCAGCGTCCCAAATACGTTTTATGGGCCCTTTCCCCGGATAGAGCCCTGACAGCGGACCGTATAGAAGGACTATACCGGCAACTGCGGCATAGGACATCTGGAATCCAACCGAAAGTATAGCCTCCGGCATTATCACAAGCTGGATAGTCAGGGCGCCTGACAACAGGCCCGCTCCGCTCCGGGACCGTCCCGTCATGATTGCCGTTTCCCTGAGCAGGATGAACAGGAAGGCCCTTGTAATGGAGGGCGAAGCACCGGTCACCAGGGTGAAAATCCCTGACAGCACAATGGCCGAGAGCGACCTTGACTTCCTGGAAACCGGGCTGTTGCCTAGCACCGTCCCGGCTTTTGAAACAATCAGGTAGATTATCCCCAGGTGCATGCCTGAAAGTGCCAGCAGGTGTGATGCCCCGCTGCTGCGGAACGCCTTGACGGTCTGACTGGAGAGGCTGCTCCTGTCGCCTGAAAGGAAGGCTTTCACCAACGGTCCGGCCTCATTGAACGGCAGCCGGTCGATATGGCTCCGGAAAACCGTCCCTGCCCTGGTGACAATTGCCGGAGAAGACGTCCCGACCGTTGCAGATGCTATCGCACCTCCGCTTGCTCCGGCCGCGGCGAATGCAAGGCACAGCAATACGTAAGGAGCTGTGCCCCTTTTATTCAACACTAGGATCAGAAATAGCAGCAGGCAGGCCAGAAAGACGAACGGAACCTCCGGGAAAAGGGTTATGGCCGAGGGCGGCATGCCTGCCCTTGTAAGCCCCGCTCCGAGGGCTGTCCCCGAAGCGAAAGCGAGTGCAAGCCCTCCAAATTTCCACCCCTCATCCATTTTACACCGATTTGCTGCTAAATTAGATAAAAAATATCTAACTTTGTATGCTTTTGATAAAAAGTAACCTGTTCGGTTCGAAGACCGTCTGCACCCACGCAGCGTAAGTGGGAGGGGCCCGAAACCGAAGGTTTTGGGAGGGATAGGACCGAAGGTCCGTAGTCTGAGAACCGAGACAGGTTATTTTTTTGGTTTAACAATACTGAAACTGAAACCTTGTAATATGATAATTCTGGTAATCAACTGCGGCAGCTCGTCAATCAAGTATCAGCTGCTGGACATGAAAAGCGACACCGTCTATGACATCATCGCAAAGGGCGTGGCCGAGAAGATAGGCCTTCCTATGGGGATCCTGCAATATGCCCCTTCCGGCAAGGATAAGATTGTCAAGGAGATACCTATCCCTGACCACAAGGAGGGAATGCGTCTCATCCTCGATGCCCTGACCGGTGAGAACGGTGTCCTTGAATCGCTTGAAGACATAGAGGCCGTTGGCCACAGGATAGTCCAGGGCGGCGAGTTCTTCTCGTCCAGCGCTATCGTCAACGACGACGTCCTCTCCAAGATCGAGTTCTGCTGCGACTTTGCCCCTCTCCACAACCCGGCCCATCTCCTTGGCATCCATGCCATCATGGACGCCCTGCCTTCGGTCCCCCAGGTGGTGACCTTCGATACCGCCTTCCATCAGACCATGCCGCCGTACGCCTACATGTACGCCCTTCCATACGAGTATTACGACAAGTTCCGCGTACGCCGCTACGGCGCCCACGGCACCAGCCACCAGTTTGTGTCGGCAAAGGGTGCCGCGCTCGCCGGATTGGACATAAACGAGTCAAAGATAATTACTTGCCACATTGGCGCCGGCAGTTCCGTTTGCGCCATCCAGAACGGCAAGTGTGTGGATACCTCCATGGGATTCACCCCGCTCGAGGGCATGATCATGGGAACCCGCGTGGGCAACATCGACGCCAACGCCGTCCTCTACCTCATGAAGAAGCTGGGCTGCACCCCGGACGAGATGAGCACCATCCTCAACCGCAAGAGCGGCTTCCTGGGCCTTTCCGGCAAGACATCCGACGCCCGCGAGATGAACGACCTCGCCACCGGCGGTGATCCCAAGGCTAAGCTTGTGTTCAAGAAGCTGTCGTATGACCTCATAAAGAACATCGGCATGTACGTTGCGGCGATGAACGGAGTGGACCTCATCTGCTTCACCGGCGGAATCGGCGAGCACAACAGCCGGCTTCGCAGAAGGGTCCTGGAGAACTTCTCGTACCTCGGGCTCAAGGTGGATTACGAGGCCAACCTCGCCAGCGGTGAGGATGCCATAATCACCACGGCCGATTCAAAGGTCAAGGCCGCTCTCGTGTGCACCGACGAGGAACTCGTCATCGCCCGCGACACCATGCACCTGGTAATGGAACAGGCCGATTGACATAACCCCTGAAAACAATTTTCAACAGATATGATCAAGACATTCAACGACCTTTATGCCGAGCTCAAGGCAAAGGGCATCTGCAAGAAGATGGTGGCAGCGTGGGCTGTCGATGAGCACAGTATCGAGGCTTGCTACAAGGCTGTGGAAATGGGTTTCGTGGAGGTGACGATCGTGGGCGACGCCGACATGGTCAGCGACGTCTGTGTCAAGAACGGACTCGATGCATCCAAATTCACCATCGTTGACGAGAAGGTGGAACTCACCGCCGTTGCAAAGGCCGTCAAGATGGTCCATGACGGCGAGGGCGACATCCTCATGAAGGGCCTCTGCTCCACCGACAAGTTCCTCCGTGCAATCCTGAACAAGGAAACCGGCCTGCTCCCTCCCAAGGGCGTCCTGAGCCACGTTGGCGTGATCGAGAACCCCAACTACCCCAAGCTCATCTTCATCACCGACATGGCCGTGATTCCGCTTCCGGATTTCCGTCAGAAGGTGAAACTCGCCGGTTACGTGGTGAAGGTTGCCAAGTCGTTCGGTATCGCAAAGCCCAAGATCGCGTTCGTGGCAGCTTCCGAGCAGATGCTGGATTCCATGCCCGCCTGCATCGAGGCCGCAATGCTCGCCAAGATGGCCGACCGCGGCCAGATCGCCGGCTGCATAGGTGACGGCCCCCTGGCCCTAGACGTTGCCATCGACCCTGAATCGGTGCAGATCAAGAAACTCCAGAGCCCTGTCGCCGGAGACGCCGACTGCCTCCTGTTCCCCAACATAGAGAGTGCCAACGTGTTCTGGAAGACCAACTCCAAGCTTGCCACCGGCGTACGTCAGGCCGGAATGCTGGTTGGAACCACGGCACCCTGCGTACTTGCCAGCCGGGCCGATACCGTTGATACCAAACTCAATTCCATTGCAGAAGCTGCGATGTTTGTCAAGTAATTGATTATGATTGGTTTAACCATTTTGACGGCGGCATTGTCCGCCGTTTTTTCAATTGCGGCCCCCTCGGCGGGAAGCCCTGAGAAAGCCTCTTATGACGAGGCCGCCATCAAGCCGTATTCACTTCCTGACCCCCTTCTGACCCTTTCCGGAAGACCTGTCAGGACAGTCCGGAGGTGGGCGCGCAGGCGCAGGCCGGAGATTCTGGAGCAGTTCACCCGTGAGATGTTCGGCGAAAGCCCGAAACTTCCCAGAAGGACACTCTTCCATGTGCTGGAGGAGAGTTCCTCAGCCCTTGGCTCAAAGGCCACCAGGCGCCAGGTGAGCATCTCGTTCGACGGCGAGTGGACCGATTCGCTGGTCCTGCTCATCTATACGCCAAACGGCCTGGATGAACCGGCCCCATGTTTCCTGGGAGTGAATTTCTGGGGAAACTGGACGGTTTCAACCGATCCGGCCATCCTCAAGCCTTCGGCCGCCAGGCTGCAGGGATACGGGACCAAGCAGATTAGGCCCGACAGGGGAGCCTCCCAGAGCCGCTGGCCCCTGGAGGAGATCATTTCCAGGGGATATGCGGTAGCCACTTTCTACCGTGGCGACATTGATCCGGATTTTGACGATGGCTTCAAAAACGGGGTGCACGGCGTGCTGGACAAGGGGAAGGAGCGCGATGCCGAGTCCTGGGGAACCGTGGCGGCCTGGGCCTGGGGCCTCAGGCTCTGCCTGGATTACCTTGAAAAGGATCCGGACATAGATGAAGGGAAGGTTGCAGTGTTCGGCCATTCCAGGCTTGGCAAGACCGCCCTCTGGGCCGGTGCCACCGATCGCCGTTTTGCCATGGTGATTTCCAACTGTTCAGGTTGTTCCGGGGCCGCGATTTCCAGGCGTAGGATAGGCGAGACCGTGGATATCATCAACTACAAGTTCCCCCATTGGTTCTGCACCAATTACAGGAAATACAACTGCCGCGAATGGGACCTTCCGTTCGACGAGCATGAACTCATCGCCCTGGCTGCCCCGCGTCCGGTATATGTCGCCAGCGCCTCTGAAGACAACTGGGCCGACCCCAAGGGAGAGTATCTTTCGCTGGTGGGGGCATCGCCGGTATATGCCCTTTACGGATACGAGGGCTTTACGTCATATGTTCCTCCGGGGATAGAACAGCCGGTGGTGGCTGGCAGGATGGGATACCATATCCGGCGCGGAAAGCACGATATCGCCCTGTACGACTGGCTGCGCTACCTGGATTTTGCGGACAGGTTCCTGAAATAGGCGGCCTACTGGAACAGGTCCTGTTTGGGAAGATTTTTCCCGTAGCGGGAACGGAGGGAGCGGAAGAGGGCGCTGATGTCCTTGGCCAGAAGCGTCCCTTTCCAGGTCCCGGTGTTGGTGACCATTATCCAGCACTGCCCGTCGGGATAATACTTTATCATAGCGTTCGTTCCGGAGAATGAGCCCGTACGGGTCCATTCTCCGTCTTTGTTGGTGTCAATCCAGCCCAGGCCGAAGGTGTCCTCGTCCCAGTACTGCGTCATCTGGAATACGCTGAACGGGGTGAGGATGTCGGGAACCAGCATCTTTGCATCTATGCTGGAGACCAGCCTGGCCAGTTCCGGGGTGGAACCTACCCAGGCCCCGGCGCCGGAAAGGGCGGTTATGTTGTTGCCGCCGTAGCACCGGGTGACCATGTTTCCGCTGCCGTTGAATTCACTCACCGGCTCGGCCTCCTTGTGCGTGTAGTACTTCACTTCGCCGGGGAGGCGGTCCTTCTCGTATATGCCGCCTATGTGGAAATCCTGGCATCCGGCCTTCTCCATGACGTTCCGGCGGATGAAGGTCTCGTAGTCCGTGCCGGAGACCTGCTCGATTATCATGGAGAGCAGGAGGTATCCGAAATTGGAATATGACTGCGATGTGCCCGGCTCATAATCAAGCGGTTCCTTAAGCAGGCAACGGGTTAGCGTCTCTGCGTCGGGGGGAGTCCTCAGGCCATATCTGGACATGACTGAGCGGGTGGAGAACATCGGGTCGCCAAACCGTTTGGTGAATCCGCCCTGGTGGCGGAGGAGGTGTTCCACCGTTATTAGGTAGTAGTTGTCGTCGGTTATGTAACCGTCGTATCCCTTGAGTATCCCGTATGGCCCGAAAACGGGGCTCTGGAGGTTCAGGCGGCCGTTTTCCTGAAGCACCATAATGCCTATGGCGGTGATCAGCTTGGATACTGAGGCCAGCCTGAGCAGGTTTCCGGGCTGCATGGGGAGGCCTTTCTCCTTATCGGCCCAGCCGAAGCCCTTGGAGTAGACCAGGGAATCGTTCCGGACTATCGACAGGGAGGCGCCGCGGATGTCCCAGAACCGCATGAAACTGTCGACCTTGGACTCCATTGGCCGGAGGTCGGGGAAGTCCGAGAGGCTGTTGTACAACCGGTCGTTCAGGCCTTGCGACATTGCGGCTGTCGTGCACAGCAGAAGGGCGACTGCTATGAAGATTCTTTTCATCGGTCCTCCTTTTTCCTTGAATACTGTTTGTGGGAATAGTCTTCCGACATGGCTCCTCCGAGGGAAACCGCCGTTTCACCGTCCTTCAGGCGCGACAGCTTCCGCAACAGGCTTATGGCGAAGATGCCGGTGATGAGGGCGGAGAGGAAATCGGAGATGGGAAAGCTGTACCATACGCCGTCCACCGAGTTCAGGGCGGCAGGCAGGGCATAGATGCAGGGCACAAGGATGAGGAGCTGCCTTGAGAGCGACAGGAAAATGGACCTTCCCACCATTCCCAGGCATTGGAACAGGTTGGTCGTAACCATCTGGAAACCAATGATCGGGAGGACGAAATTCATCTTTCGGATGCCGTCGGCCGCTATCCGTTCCAGTTCCGGGTCGTTGGTGAATACCGACACCGCGATTCCCGGCAGGAATTCCGAGACGATGAACCCCAGGACCATCACCGCGGTAGCCCAGGCTGCGGTCTTGACATATACCTCCCTCACCCTGGAATAGAGCCTGGCGCCGTAGTTGTAACCTGCGATCGGCTGCATCCCGTGGTTGAATCCCACCACTACCATTATAAACAGGAAGGTGAGGCGGTTGATTATACCGTAGGCACCGATCGAGAGGTCCCCGCCGTAACGGAGGAGGCGGTTGTTTATGAACAGGACCACTATGCAGCTGGCCAGGTTCATCAGGAATGGACCCATGCCTATGGCGAGGGAGTCCTCGGCGATTCTCCAGTCCAGCTGGAACGGTCTCCTGCGGTCAAGGTGCAGGACCTTGTCCTTGTCATTGAAATAGGCGAGGGACCACACCAGGGCTGCCGTCTGGCACAGGATGGTGGCTATTGCCGCGCCCCGGATCCCCATTCCCAGCGTGAATATGAATATGGGGTCCAGTATGGCGTTGGTTATGACCGTGAACAGCGTAAGCACCATGGACAGGTTGGGGTTTCCCGCCGAGCGGATGACGCTGTTGAGCCCGAAGTACATGTGGGTGATGACATTGCCCAGTGCGATTACAACCATGTAGTCGCGGGCGTAGGGCAGGGTATTGGGGCTGGCTCCGAAGAAGGTCAGGATGGGGTCCATGAAAAGGAGGGTCACCACCGTGAAAAAGATTCCCACTATGGTGTTGAGGGTTATCTCGTTGGCGAGGACCTTCCTTGCAACAGCGTAGTTCTTCTGGCCCAGCAGAACGGAGATCATGGTGGAAGCGCCGACTCCCACCAGCGTTCCCAGGGCGGCGGAAATGTTCATCAGCGGAAAGGTGATCGCCAGCCCGGATATCGCGAGTCCGCCGGCTCCGGGTATATGGCCGATGAAGATGCTGTCGACCATATTGTACAGAGAAGACGCCGTCATGGCGATGATGCCCGGGACGGCGTACTCTCTTATCAGGGAATTGATGTTTTTGGTTCCCAGCTCTGTCGGAACGCTTCCGGCCATGCTCCTATGGTTTGTCCACCAGGGTTATCTCAAAACTGATGGGAGTGAAGGGCCGTATGGAGGATCCGCTTCCGGAATAGCCGTAGCCGAGGGTGGAAATGAAGGCCGCATTCCCATGTTCATAGGGATGCATCATCTTCAGGGCGGCCTTGAATCCGGTGATAAGGCTGGATTCGCTGGCGGTCATGGTGATGTTGTTGTAGTCTTCCTTTATGTTTATCTGGACGGGGGAGTAATCCTTGCTCTGGGAGTAGATCCCGTGTTCCTTTGCGGTCTGGGCGATTGTGGTGTCGAAGACCTTGCCGCTGAGAAGTCGGCCGGTGTAGTTGATGTAAACAACTGTATCTGAGGGCATTTCATAGTCGGCCCATTTTTCGGGCACGGATACCCTGTCGTAATAGAAACCGTATTTCAGGCCGGATTCATCTCCTCCGTAGTAAGTGGAATCCACTCCGTGCATGTGCTCTTCCACAAAGGCTTCCACGTCCTCCACCTCCCAGTCATAGACATTTGAACACTGGTCCAGCAGGGAGATGGTGTAGATGGTGTTGGTGGCGCTGCTCTGCTTGGAATAGTAGTCCTTGTCGGATGAGTAACGCTTGTATGTCATCAGCCAGGAAGGTACCAGGACTTTCCTTGTCCCGCCTACCCTCATGCCGTTCAGGGCGTCCTCCAGTCCGGCGTAAACTCCGTATGAACCTTCCGATATGAGCCATATCCTGGGCCCGAAGGTGACGTTGTTGGAGTACAGTCCGGCAATCTTGGCCAGATCTTCGTCGGTGGTATCGTAGATTTTGCCTTCCATGTCGGTCTCGGTGAAGAGGACCTTTGCGAAACCGTTGTCGGAATTCCATTGGTCACCGCTTCCAACAACCTGGTCCTCAAGTATATACAATCCTTTTGACGAGACTGTGGCGGAAGGATAGTTGGCTCCGGTCCATGCGTCCAGATACATTTTTGTGGAGGCGTTGGTGGCCTCCTCTGCGGTTTTTGCGCAGCCCGCGGAGACGGCCGCCGCGGCCAGGCATGCTGTTATGTAGTGAAACTTTTTCATCCTATTCGTTGGTCATGCTTTCCACCCATACGTGATAGACCAGGGCAGACTTTGCAGGAATCGTGCCTAAAGCCCTCTTGCCGTAGGCATGTTTTCCTGAAAACAGTATATAACATTCCTCGCCGCCCCTGACCCCCAGAAGCCCGTTCCTGAGGCCCTCGATCAGGTCGTTGGAATCCATTGCCACGGTAACGGGGGAGAAGGCGTCTTCGTCCTGGGGATCCCATCCGGCCGCCTCGGCCTCCACCTGGCGGTTGGTGGCGAACATGTCCCTGGCGGATACAGAGGTTCCGTTGAGGACATATCCGGCATAATAGAAGGTGACGGCACCGTTGGAGAGGAGCGTGTCGGCGGTGTGCCCTTCCTGCATTATCACCCTTACCGAGCCGTCTTTGTAGCGTGTGGCGATGCCGTTCCTTGCCGAGGCAAAGGACTCGATCTTCTTTTCCTGGGCGTCGTAGGTGTTCTGGAGGCTCTGCTTGCTGCAGGACAGAAGGGCCGCGGCAAGCATGATGGAAAAGGCTGTGACTGAGGGACGCATCATATCAAAAACTCCTTCAGGATGTTGTACAGGTAGGTTTCCAGGTCTCCGCCCGAGGGAATGTCACCGGGGAAGACCTTTCCACCGGCGGCGTTTTCATGCCCGCCTCCATGGAAATGGGCCGAGGCCAGTTCCCGGGCTGAGGTCCCCCTTTTGGAACGGATGGACACCCGGAAAAGGCCGTCCTCTTCCTTGATGAAAACGCTCATCCGGACGTTTTCCACGGCGAGCGGGAGGTTTACGAACCCCTCGGTTTCCCCCTCGCGTATATCGAACCGGGAAATGTCTTCCTGCCTTAATATCATTACGGCGGCACCTTCCGGGGTGATGAGCATGTTCTCCCCGAGGAGCCAGCCCATCGCCCTCAGCCGGTTCTCGCGGTAGCGGTTGTAGAGCATCTCCAGGAGATACTCCCTGTCGACCCCGGCCCCGATCAGCGCGGAGGCCATCTCAAGGGTGGAGGGGAATACGGAATTGGCGAAATTGTTGGTGTCGGTGGTCATCCCGGCCATCATCGCAAAGGCGGCGGCAGGGGGCAGGAGGGCCGCATCGCCCGAGGTCTCCGGCATCTCCATCATAAGCCAGTACAGGAGCTCCGATGTGGAGGATGTTTCCGATGTGGAGAAGACTATGTCAAAGTCTCCGCTTTCAGGCCCCACATGGTGGTCCACCAGTACTTTGCGGGCGGTGGACTCCCTGAGCGCGCCGGCGATTGCCCCGGTGCGCGAAAACCCGTTGGCGTCCATGAGGACGACCAGGTCGGCCGAAGCTATCTCCAGGATGCCGGAGTTTATGGAGTCCTTCCCGGAAAGCACATGCTCCCGGTCTTCTTCAGGGACTATGAACTTAAGGCTTTCAGGAATTTCGTCTGCAAGGACTACGATGGCATCCAAACCCCTCACGTCCCTCAGGTACCGCATCATGGCAAAGGTGCTCCCCACGGCGTCGCCGTCGGGATGTTCATGTGCCGTTACCACCGCCCTGGTGCATCCTTCTATCAGGGAATCCAGGGACGAAACGGATGTTGCGGAGATTCCTGTCATCTGCATGAAGATTCGGAATGCAAAATTACAAATAATATTGCATTTCATAAATCGTTTTCATAACTTTGTCAGAACTTTTGAAATATTAACTAGCCTTTATAATGAAGAAAGCGATCAAAATCATCGTCGAGATTGTGCTGGCCATCCTGGCTGTACTTCTCGTGTATCTCATCTACAAGAGCGTGATGAAGCCTGTCAACTTCAACAAGGAGAAGGAAGCCCGTGAGCAGGTTGCCATCCAGAGGCTCAAGGATATCAGGACCCTGGAAGTCGCCTACAAGGGCGTCACCGGCCGTTTCACCTCCGACATCGACTCCCTCAAGCTCTTCTATGAGACCGGAAAGATGGAGGTCGTGATGCAGATCGGTTCACAGGATGACTCCGTGGCAGTGGCCAACACCGCCCTCATCAAGAAGAAGAACCGCAAGATCACCAATGAGCAGCTCCTTGAACTCTTCCGTCAGGGCGAGCCGCTGGTGTTCTCGGTCTCAACTCCCCTTGCCGTAAAGGATACCCTCTTCAGGAGCCGTGAGGATTTCTGCATCGACTCTCTCAAGTATATCCCGTTCTCGGGTGGACAGGAGGTTATCATGGACGCCATCGTAAAGAAGGTTTCCGGCGTGGACGTTCCTCTCTTCGAGGCAAAGATGCCTTACAAGGCCCTCCTCAAGGGTATGGACAACCAGCTCAGGATCAACCTCGATGCGGACAGGGAGAATTCCAACAAGTACGAGGGTCTTCAGGTGGGCAGCGTGACGGCGCCTAACAACAACGCCGGTAACTGGGAGTAGGATTTCCCGATGGCCGGTATTTCAGCAACCGGAAGAATATCCATTCAGGTTTCCTTGAGTGGATATTCTTTGTTTTCACGCTGGTATTCGCCCGACAAGGCGTTTACGGCGCCGGAATTCCAGCGCAGGTACGATTCTGTTGAACTCTCGCTGCTGACGCCCAAGGTCGCCCTGGTTCCGGACCGTTTCTTCGATCCCGCCAGATGCCGCGAGGCCCTTTCCGATGTGGTGGACCTGGAGGACGGGGACAGGGTTTCCCATGTGGCCTTGCCGGAATTCTCGGCAGTGCTGGTGTATTCCCTGGACATTGGGGAGTCGCTTTCCGCGATGCTGTCGAGGACCGTGCTCCTTTCCGACGGGAGCCCGAGCCGGGTGCTTCCGGAAATGTACTGGCTGCTGGACAGCATCAAGCTCTGCCGCGACTACAACAAGATACTCGCCTCATACCGCGACGGCTGGCTCCATCTTGTTATAGCCCAGGGGCGCAACCTCTTGCTGGCCAATGTTTTCAGGGCTCCTGACTTTACCACAGCCGAGTATTTTATATTCTTGGCACTCAAGAAGTTGCAGATGAATCCGGAAGTCTCTACGGTGTGCTTCCGTACCCCGTTGGAAGCTGATGAGGAAATGTCGCTTTACAGGTATTTCAAGAGCGTGGAACAGATATGAGGATCATAGGCGGAACTCTCAAGGGGAAGGCCATACTGCCCCCCAGGGGCTACAAGGCACGTCCCACCACCGACTTTGCAAGGGAGGGGCTTTTCAACGTGCTGGACAACGTCTACGATTTTGAGGGACTCAAGGTCCTGGACCTGTTTGGCGGTACCGGGGCGATAGCCTTTGAATTCGCCTCCCGCGGGGCTTCCAGGGTATGGTGCGTGGAGATGGCCAGGGAAAACGCCTCCTTCATAAAGACCGAGGCCGCCCGCCTGGGCCTCGGGAACGTAACGATGGTAAGGGCCAATGTGTTCGATTTCCTGGAGATCTGCCATGAGAAGTTCGACATAGTCTTCGCCGACCCTCCCTATTCGATCGAGGGCCTGGAAACCATTCCGCGGAAGGTCCTGTCGGCGGGGATACTGAACCCCGGATGCTGGTTCATATTGGAGCACCCGGGGGAATATTCGTTTACGTCGGAGCCGTACTTCCTCAGGGAGAAGACCTACGGGAAGGTCCATTTCTCCATTTTCGAGGTTCCGGAAGCTGACGGAACTATTTGATACCGTATTTCTTAAGTATCTTCAGAACAGGCTTCTCTATCGAGCGGGCCCAGAGGAAGTAGCCGTAGTCGCCGGGATGGGTGCCGTCAACGGAGGTGTCGTGCTCCTTTGAGGTTGCGTTGGTGCAGTCGATATAGTATACGTTCTTGTATTTCCTGCACGCCTCCTTCATCAGTTTCTCCACCAGATCTATCCTTTCGGATTCGAACTTCTCGTTGCCGGTGTTGAAGTTGCGGCTTTCCCTGTAGATGGTCTTCTGGAAGATGAGGGGAATGTCGGGATGCTTTGCCTGGATGGTCTCGATGAAGGGGAAGAGCCTCTGGCTGATTTCCTCGAGGGAGGGATTGGAGAAGGCGTCAAAGATGTAAGCGTCCACGTCGGCGTCGGCAAGGGCGCGGGCGAATGCGGGCTGGAGTTTTGAATTCCCGCTCACTCCAAGGCTGAGAAGCTGGATTCCGGTGTCGCGCGTGAAGATGGCAGGGTAGGCCATTCCGGCCTTTGATGTGGATGCCCCGTGGGTGAAGCTGGAACCGAAGATTCCCACCCGGTGGCGGAAGGGATTCTCCATGGCGCTTATCTCGGAACCGGCGTCCACTCCTATCTTGACTGAATACTCTTCACTGAACGTGGGAAGGTACAGGAGGCATTCGTGCATGGAACCGTCCATGTTCTTGATCAGGGTGAAGGGCTTGTCGAGTTCCTTGTCCCTGGCAACGCCTGCGGCCGCCCAGAGCCACTTCCCGTCCTTCCTGATGTAGAGGTCATAACCCCTTTGGGATATTCCGGAAATGTTGGTGCCGAAGTTCTTGTGGCCGTATCTGGTGAGGATCCGGATGCTCTTGGAATTAGTCCTGAAAGCCACGGAAATCCCCGACGACTCCCTTGAAAGCAGGTTTTCACTTTTGGTGAATCCTCCGTAGACAGTGGTGTCCAGACGGTGATAGGGGTTGCCGGTATCGGGGAACAGTTTCCCTACGAGGGTAAGTTCCGAAGCCTCCACATAAAGGGGATCGGATCCTTGGGCAAATGATTCCCAGGAAAAAAATGACATCAGCAGTACGCAAGCCGCCTTGAAAAATACTTTATTCATATCCGTTTTTTATTTTGGCAAAATTAGTAAAAAAACCGGCTTGTTATTATACGGAATAATTGGTAACTTGCCATACTTTTGTAAAAGGTATCCAGAGTATGAAGAGAATGCTTGCAAAAGCGGCCGTCATTTTACTTCTTGCAGCTGTTTTTCCTGTGCGGCTGGGAGCCCAGAAGGTGCACATAGTAGCGCACAGGGGCTTCTGGAAGGCTGAATCGGCCGGGGGCGCCAGGAATTCTTCCGCATCGCTGAAGGCAGCCCAGGACAACTGCTTGTGGGGGAGCGAGTTCGACGTCCAGCTCACTTCAGACGGGGTGGCGCTGATCAATCATGACCCGGTAATAGCCACACCTTCCGACACTTTCCGCATCGATTCCAGGCAATGGAAGCAGATGCGCAAGCTCACCCTGGAAAACGGCGAGAGAAGGCCCTCGATGGACGAATATGCCGCACTTGGGGCGCAGGGGCCGGACACCAGGATGGTGGTGGAACTCAAGAAGCAGAAGGAAGCCCCCGGCAGCCATGAAAGGGAGGACCTCCTGCTGGAGCAGACCGTGGCCGCCCTCAGGAAGCACGGCATTTTCACTCCCGACAGGACGGTCTTCATCTCATTCAGCCTGTATCTCTGCGAGCAGATAGCCAGGAAGTATCCCGGATTTACAAACCAGTATCTGTCGGGCGACCTTTCTCCGGCAGAAGTCAATGCCCTGGGCATCAATGGTATAGACTATCATTTCAATGTGTTCCGGAAGAATCCGTCCTGGGTACGGGAGGCCCATGACCTGGGGATGAGCGTAAATGCCTGGACGGCTAACAAGCCGGAAGACATTGAGGCTATGCTGGACCTTGGCGTGGATTATATCACCACCGACGAGCCCCTGAGGGTCAAGAAGATACTGGACAAGAGGGGGGACTTCCAGGTGGAAGCATCGGAACTGACCCTTGTGGGAAAACTCTTCCCCGACACTCCAAATCCCTATGAGCGCCTGGACACCCTCGTCTACGGCGGACTGGCCCAAAAGGAAATCAAGCGTGCCCTGATGGCATCCGGCATTTCGGTGGCTTTCAAGACCGACTCCAGGCGAATAACCGTCCAGACGGTCTACAAGGAGAGGGGCGAGGCCCTGAAATCCGCCCCACAGGCCTATGCCGGGTACGATCTCTTCATCAGGAAGGACGGTGAGTGGGTCTGGGCCGGCTCCGGAGTGGGCTCCAACAGCGATCCGGAGGCACCGGTGGAAATAATCAAGGCAATGGACGGCACAATGCACGAATGCCTGCTTTATCTGCCTCTTTACAGCATACTGGAATCGGTGAAAATAGGAATAGACGGCGGTGCAGAGATAAGCGCCATGGAGAATCCTTTCCGCCACAAGGTGGCTGTTTTCGGGTCCAGCTTCACCCACGGGGCGGGTACCACTCGCCCCGGAATGGCTTATCCGGCAATCTTTTCCAGGGACACCGGAATCCAGATTCTGAGCCTGGGCGTAAGCGGCCAGTCCAAGCTCCAGATGGGCTTTGCAAAGGCCCTGGCCGGTGCCGAGATGGATGCCCTGGTGCTTGACGCATTCTCCAATCCGTCGGTGGAAACCATTGAAGAACGTCTTTTCCCGTTCATTGAGACGGTCCAGGCCGCACACCCCGACATTCCCATAATCTTCCAGACCACCATCTACCGCGAATGGAGGAACTTCAATACCCGCTTCATGGCTTTTGAGGAGGCCCGTTACAACCGCAGCGTGGAACTTGTCAAGGAGGCCCAGAAGAAATACAGGAACATCTATCTTGTATACCCGGACGCCAGCACTCCCGACCATGACACCACCTCCGACGGAACCCATCCCAACGACTATGGATACGTCCTTTGGGCCCATTCCATAGAAAAACCCATACTGAATATACTCAAAAAATACGGTATTAAATAAGTTTTAGGAACATTAAACAAACAATAATATGGTAAACATCAATGTGAAAGGTTGCGCTTCCTTCGTGGACGGAGGAAAGTACTGCAAGTATGTCGGTGAAAAGGCCCTCGAGGCTTTTGACGTCCTGGTTTCAGGAAACGGCGCGGGGAACGATTTCCTCGGCTGGAGGCATCTTCCTTCGGAAATGCCGGAGGAAATCCTCTCAGGTTGCGAGGCCGTAAGGGACGGCTGGAAGGCGATGGGCGTGGACCTCGTGGTTGCAATCGGCATCGGAGGCTCCTATCTTGGTGCAAAATGCGTCATCGAGGCCCTCTCGCACTGTTTTGCAAAACAGCTTTCCCGCAAGGATGCCGCTGAGGTGGTGTTCGCCGGGAACAACCTTTCAGAGGAATACATAAGCGAACTGATGGACCTGGTCAGGGAGAGGAACGTGGCCTGCGTGGTCATTTCCAAGTCCGGTACCACCACCGAGCCCGCCGTGGCGTTCAGGATAGTGAAGCAGTACCTCGAGGAGACCTACGGCAAGGCCGGTGCCGCCGCGAGGATTGTGGCCGTTACCGATGCCCGCAAGGGCGCCCTCAAGACCCTTTCCACCCAGGAAGGTTACCGCACTTTTGTGGTTCCTGACGATGTGGGAGGTCGTTTCTCGGTTCTCACTCCGGTAGGGCTTATCCCCATCGCGGCAGCCGGTTTTGACATCCGTGCCCTGGTGGCCGGGGCATGCACCGAGGAAAGGGCACTCGCAGAAAGGTCGTCGGAGAATCCGGCGGTGGTTTATGCCTCAATGCGGAACCTGCTCTATTCCGAACTCGGGAAGAAGGTCGAGATCATGGTCACCTACAACCCCAAGCTCCAGTATCTGGGAGAGTGGTGGAAGCAGCTTTACGGAGAGTCCGAGGGCAAGGACGGGAAGGGAATCTTCCCCGCCTCCGTCACAAATACGGCCGACCTCCATTCCATGGGACAGTTCATCCAGGAAGGGGAGAGGATAATGTTCGAAACCGTGGTTACGGTCCTGAACAGCAGCCGCAGCGTGGTGATTGGGTCCGACCTCCAGAACCTCGACGGCCTTAACTTCCTCGCCGGCAAGCATGTGGAATACTGCAACACCATGGCAAAGATCGGCACCCAGCTGGCCCATATCGACGGAGGCGTGCCTCAGATCGAGGTTTGCATCGACAGGGTCGACGAGGCTTGCATCGGAGCCTTGCTCTATTTCTTTGAGTTCGCCTGCGGCATAAGCGCGTACATGCTTGGTGTGAATCCGTTCAACCAGCCAGGTGTGGAGGCCTACAAGAAGAACATGTTCGCCCTGCTGGACAAGCCCGGATACGAGGCTGCGTCCAAGGCTATACGCGAGAGGCTCTGATGGGCCCCGCCTTCGACAAGACTATCACACTTCAGGATGCCGTGAGGCTTTCGGGCCCCATGGCATTCAATATCATGCTCAAGCCGGCCGGGTCGCTCTGCAACCTCGACTGCAACTACTGCTATTACCTCGACAAGGCCGGAATCTATGGCGGCAAGGAGCCCATAATGTCGGAGGAAATGCTGGAAACGGTTGTGCGTGAATATATTGCGGCAAACGATGTTCCGGAGGTCATGTTCAACTGGCACGGGGGAGAACCGCTTATACTGGGGCTCGACTTCTACCGGAAGGCAATTGAACTGGAGCACAAGTATGCCGACGGCAAGATAATCCACAACACCATCCAGACAAACGGCACGCGCATCACCCGCGAGTGGGCGGAGTTCTTCCGGAAAAACGATTTCCTGGTGGGCATTTCCATCGACGGTCCGCGGGATATTCACGACAAATACCGCAAGGACAAGGGCGGGAGGCCCACCTTCGACTCGGTTTTGAGGGGACTGGATCTCCTGAAGACCTCCGGAGTGGAGTTCAATACGATGTCCACCGTGAACAGGGCCTCCGAGGGCCGGGGTCTGGAAGTGTATCAGTTCCTGAAGTCTCTGGGGAGCCGTTTCATGCAGTTCATGCCGGTTGTGGAGCACGTGAAGTTCCCTGAGGGGCTGTCCGGGAAGGCACTGCGAAACGCCAGGCCGCATATAGTGGATCCGGCCGAGGAAGGGGCCGCGCTGGCCTTCTGGTCTGTGTCAGACATGGGTTTCGGAAGGTTCCTGTGCGATATTTTCGATTATTGGGTACGCAATGACGTTTCGCGGTTCTTCGTGGGGCAGTTCGACGCCACCCTCGCCCTCTGGTGCGGGGCAAGGCCTGGGATCTGCGTCTTTGCCGAGACCTGCGGCGGCAATTCGGTCATCGAGCACAACGGCGACCTTTACCCGTGCGACCATTTTGTTTATCCCAAGTACAGGCTGGGCAATATCGCTGAGAATTCCATCAAGGAGATGATGGATTCCCAGGCACAGGTCCGCTTCGGGATAGACAAGCGGAACACCCTCCCGTCGAAGTGCCGCCGCTGCAAATGGCTCTTTGCCTGCAACGGGGAGTGTCCCAAGCACCGTTTCAACCGTACGGAGAAAGGGGAGACAGGCCTCAATGCCCTGTGCGAGGGCTACCGGATGTTCTTCTCGCACGTGGCCCCGTATATGGATTACATGAAGGAACTGCTTTTGAACAAAACTTCGCCCGCTGGCGTAATGCCTTGGGCCAGAAACAGATAGCATAATGAAAAAGATCATCGCCCTTTTTGTGGCCGCGCTAGTTTGCGTGGTGTCTTATGCCCAGGCCGACACCCTGAGGATCCTTGCAATAGGAAACAGTTTTTCCGAGGACGGACTGGAGTATCTGCCGGACCTGCTGGAAGCTGCCGGCGTCCATAACGTGATTGTGGGTAAACTCTATATAGGCGGGTGTTCCCTTGAGAGGCATTGCCGCGAATACAGGGGTGACCTGAAGAACTACCGCTATTCCAAGTCGGTGAAAAACGAGTGGGTGAAGGAGGAGGGCGTTGGAATCCTCCGTGGTATTGAGGACGAGCCCTGGGACATCGTTACCATGCAGCAAAACTCCGGCAGCTCAGGTATTTACGAGACTTATAATCCATGGTTCGGAGAGCTTGTCTCCATAGTCCGCAAGCATTGTTCCAACACCGGGGCCAGGATTTACTGGCATCAGACCTGGGCCTATTCCCGAAACTCCGACCATAGGGAGTTTCCCAAGTACGGAAGGGACCAGAAAACCATGTACGAGGCCATCCTTGACTGCAACCGCAGGCTTCTATCAGACAATCCTGCAATAGCCGGGGTGATACCCGACGGGGCGTCCACCATGTTCGTAAGGACATCCAAGCTGAATGATTCAAAAGACATTACACGCGACGGATACCATCAGAATTACCAGTACGGCCGCTATACCCTTGCATGTACCTGGTACGAGGCCCTCGTGGCTCCCTTTACCGGTAAAAGCGTCAAGGGAAACAAGTGTTTGCTGAAAGCTTCCGGCAGGGAACTCTCTCCCAAGGCCGCCAGGATCTGCCAGAAGGCTGCCTGCAAGGCTGTAAGGGCCCCTTTCGCCACGTACGAGGCTCCATACACTGAATAACCGGCATACCACTACTGCTTTACGACTACGGACCTTCGGTCCTATCCCTCCCAAAACCTTCGGTTTCGGGCCCCTCCCTCTAACGCAGCGAGGGTGCTGACGGTCGTAATGCAGTAGTGGCATGCTGGTATATGACAAATTATTTGTATCTTTGCAGGTTATTTTAAAGCAATCAGTCGTCTATGTCAAAATACAGCGTAATAGAGATCAGTTCCCGGAAGGATATCCGTCGGTTCATAGAGTTTCCCGACTGGCTGTACAGGGACTGCCCGCAGTATGTCCCCGCCCTTCATGGTGACCAGATGAAGTCGCTGACCTCGTGTGCTCCGCTAAGGTATTGCAAGAGAAAGCTCTGGCTTGCCTACAGAAATGAGGACGGAGCGGTGGTGGGACGTATTTCCGGAATGATAAACCCGCGTTACAACGAACTGTACGGCAAGAAAAGGGCGCGGTTCGGCTGGTTTGACACCATAGATGACATAGAGGTCGCCCGCCTGCTCCTGGAAACCGCCGAGGACTGGGCTCGCAGCGAGGGAATGACCGAGATCCACGGCCCTCTCTATTACAATACCCTCGGAAAGCAGGGAATGCTGGTGGAGGGATTCGAGAATGTACCGGTGTTCAACGTGCTGTATAACTACAAGTATTACAACGACTTTGTGACAGAACTCGGGTACGTGAAGGAGTGCGACTGGCTGGAACTCAGGATGGATGCCCACGAGGGCGCCCCGGAGAAACTCCGCCGGGTAAGCGCCGCCCTGATGGAGCGCTACAACCTTCACGACGGCAGCATCGAGGCCCTCAAGAAGGATCCGGCCAAGGTAAAGGAGTTCTTCGAGGCCTACAACGAGAGTTTTGCCAAGGGAGTGTACAATTTCATCCCCTTCGACGACGAGGAGGTCAAGGAGGAGGCCGGGATCTTCCTTCCGTTCCTGAATGACCGGAACAGCGTGGTGATCCTGGACTCCGACAACCACCTGGTTGCTTTCGGAATCACCATTCCCGATATATCCAAGGCCTTGCAGAAGGCCAAGGGACACCTTTTCCCCTTCGGCTGGTACCACGTGATGAAGGCCCTCAGGAACTACGAGACCATGGACCTTATGATCAACGGCGCCGTTCCCAAATGGCAGAACACCGGAATATCGGCGGTGCTGCATACCAAGATAGGGGAGCGTTACATAGCAAACGGTACCCTTTGGGCACTTTCCAACCCCCAGATCGAGACCAACGGGGCCGTGAACGTGTGGTCGCGCTACGGGAACGACCTCTACATGAGGCGCCGCTGTTATCTTAAACAGCTTTGATTATGGCAGAGAACAATACGCTGATAGAGAAGGTTTTGAGCCTTCAGGAAAAATACCGGTCGCTTCAGGAGCAGCTTTCTTCTCCGGAAGTGGTGTCGGATATGAAGAAGTTCGTCCAGCTCAACAAGGACTACAAGGAACTTGAGCCCATCATAAAGGCAGGGCTCGAATATAAGAAGAAGGTTGACGAATTGGCCCAGGCGAAGGACATCCTGATGAACGAGAAGGATGACGATCTCCGCGAGATGGCCCGTGAGGAAATCCAGGAAATAGAGCCCATGCTCCCGGAAATGGAGCAGCAGATAAAGCTCCTGCTGATTCCCGCCGATCCCGATGACGGAAAGAACGCCATGGTGGAGATCCGCGGCGGTACCGGCGGCGATGAGGCGGCCATCTTTGCCGGCGACCTGTTCCGCATGTATTCGAAGTTCGCCGAGAGGAGGGGCTGGAAGCTGGAGGTGACCGACCAGGCCCCCGGAACCTCGGGAGGCTTTAAGCAGGTGGTATTCAAGCTCTCCAGTTCGGCCGACGGGGTCTACGGGGTCATGAAGTACGAGTCGGGCGTTCACCGCGTGCAGAGGGTCCCCCAGACCGAGACGCAGGGTCGGATCCAGACTTCCGCCGCGTCCGTGGCCGTTTTCCCCGAGGCCGGCGAGTTTGACATCGAACTGAATCCGGCCGATATCCGGAAGGACCTCTTCTGCGCATCGGGCCCCGGAGGACAGGGCGTCAACACCACCTATTCGGCAGTCCGCCTTACCCACATACCGTCCGGGATAGTGGTCCAGTGCCAGGAGGAGCGTTCCCAGCTCAAGAACCTCGACCGCGCCATGGAGGAACTCCGTACCCGCCTCTACAACCGCGAGCACCAGAAGTACCTCGACGGAATCGCCGCCAAACGCAAGACCATGGTTTCCACCGGCGATCGCTCGGCCAAGATCCGCACCTACAATTATCCCCAGTCCAGGGTCACCGACCACCGTATCAACTGGACCATGTACAACCTTCCCGTTTTCATAGACGGCGACATCCAGGAATGCATCGACCAGCTCCAGATAGCGGAGAACGCAGAAAGGCTCAAGGAGGCCGGCGAATAATATGGCGTCAAGAGATAAAGAGTCCCTCAAGTCATTGGGAAACAAGACTGTATACAGTCAGGATTATGCTCCGGAGGTACTGGAGACCTTTGAGAACATGCATCGTGACAACGATTACTGGGTGAGGTTCAACTGCCCTGAGTTCACCACTCTCTGCCCCATAACAGGTCAGCCCGACTTTGCCGAGATCCGCATAAGCTATGTACCCGACGTCAGGATGGTGGAGTCCAAGAGCCTCAAGCTCTATCTTTTCAGCTTCCGGAGCCACGGTGACTTCCACGAGGACTGTATCAACACCATCATGAAGGACCTCATCGCCCTGATGGATCCCAAGTACATCGAGGTGACCGGCTTCTTCACTCCCCGCGGCGGCATCTCCATCTACCCTTACGCCAACTACGGCCGGCCGGGTACGAAATGGGAGGATCTGGCACAGCAGCGTTTCGCCTCCCACGAATAATAGCCTCTTCTTAGAAAAGTCATTCCAGCAAGGATTTAAAGCGTGTTCCCCGTCCCTAACATAAGGACGGGGAACACGTTGATAGGGGGGGGGCCGTGTCGCCCGTCCATTCTGGCGGGACGGGGAGCACGGTCTGGCATAGGAGGCTACCTCATCTCGGTGTAAGGGAACTTGTCCATGTCGCCGTAGTCCAGGTTCTCGCCGGCCATGCCCCAGATGAACATGTAGTTGGAGGTTCCGGCAGCGGCGTGGATGGACCATTCGGGCGACATTATGGCCTGCTCGTTGGCGAGCCATACCAGCCTCTCCTCCTTGGGCTCACCCATGAGGTGGCAGATCATGTTGCCTTCAGTGACGTTGAAATAGAAGTACGCCTCGATACGCCTGGCGTGGGTGTGTGCCGGCATGGTGTTCCATACGCTGCCCGGCTTGAGCTCGGTGAGACCCATCTGCAACTGGCAGGGCCCTTCCTCCAGAACGTTGTTCACTATCAGCTGGTTGATGACGCGGTCGTTGCTGTCTTCCATCTTTCCGGCAGGGAAGGAATTGGCCTTGAGGGAGCCCTTTCGGCCTTCTACCGTCACGAGCTGGGTCTTGTAGGCCTTGTGCGCGCAGGCGCTGTTGATGTAGAACTTTGCGGGCTGGGCGGGATTCTTGCTCCGGAAGGTGACCTTCTCGTTTCCGCGGCCCACGTAAAGGGCGTCCTTGAACTTGAGGGTGTAGTCCTTTCCGTTCACGCTTACGATACCGTCACCGCCGACGTTGATGACGCCGAGTTCCCTGGAATACAGGAAATACGGGGCCTTGAGCGGGTCGATGGTCTCCAGGACCAGGACCTTGGCCACGGGCATCGCACCGCCGAAAATGAAGCGGTCGTACATGGAATAGGTGAGGTTGATTTCGTCTGGCGCCATGACCTTTTCCATCATGAAGGCCTCGCGGAGCCTCTCGGTATCGTATCCCTTTACATCCTTGGGATTGCAGGCAGTCTGCATTGTGTAGTTGATCTGGGCGGATGCGGAAAATGCCGCAGCTGCTGCCAGGAGGGTGATTATAAGCTTTTTCATTATTTGTTTTCATTTGCTGCCGCAGCTGCGAGGGCTGCCTCGCGGATTATGCGGCGGCGGTTTATGATTGCCATTACGGTGGTTCCGGTCACGAGTATGCCGCAGCCTATCCACTTGAGATTATGCACGCAGTGGAAGATTATCCATGAGAAGAGGCTGGATGCAAAGTCCAGCGAACCGCCCTGGAAGCCTTCCGGAATGGCCACGGCGGCGTCCTGCGTCCTTGCAAATACGTCCTCTGCGGCCTGGGTGAAGAAGGGAGCAAGGTCGGTCACGAAGTACAGGCCCACGATCATGGCCACCAGGCCGATTATGAAGGTCTTGACCACATTGCCCTTGGTGATGGGAAGCACCGCGGGGAAGATGTAGAACAGGCCAGCCAGCGATGCCAGGGGCAGGAACTGGTTGCCGGGAAGGACAACCGACAGGAAGAGAAGCACGGGGATCAGGAGTATGGAAACCACCAGGGTGGTGGGATGTCCGATCACCAGGGCGGGGCTCATTCCGATGTTGATTCCGGCACTGCCCTTGAACTTGCGGGAAACCAGGTCGCGGGTGGCCTCGGAAATGGGCTTGAGTCCCTCTATGAAGAGGGCGGTGATCCTGGGGATGAGTTCCATGACGGCACCCATGCTCACTCCGAGCTTGAGTATGGCGGGGATATTGGCCACGATTTCCTTCCAGCTTCCGTAGGAGAGCAGGCCGATTCCGCAGCCTACTATCACGCCGATGAAAAGCGGCTCCCCAAGCACGCCGAACTTCTTTTTCATGCCCTCGGCATCGATGTCCAACTTGTTGAATCCGGGGATGAGGTCCATTCCCTTGTTGAGCACCACCGCAAACGGCACGAAGCCCTGGACGAAGGGCTGGGGAAGGGAAATCCCGTCCACGTCCTTGTAGTAGGTCTGGAACTGCTTTGACGTGAGGTCGGCCATTATCAGGGTGATGATGAAGCAGATGACGGCGGCGAAGAAGCCCCACCAGATGCTGTCGGAGGCAAAGTAGACCACGGCGCCGATGAAGGCATAATGCCAGTAGTTCCAGAGGTCTATGTTGATGGTGTTGGTGCACTTGATCAGCAGCAGCACGATGTTGATGGCAAGGCACACGGGGATTATGAATGCCCCCACGGTGGTGTTGTAGGCCACCGATGCCGCAGCGGGCCAGCCCATGTCGAATATCCCGAGTTGGAGGTTGTATATCTCAGCCATGTTCTTGAGCGGTCCGCCCAGGCTGCTGGTGAGCAGGCCGGTGATTACCGACAGGCCCACGAAGCCCACTCCGATGATGAGGCCGCTCTTGAGGGCCTTGCCGAACTTGATGCCGATGCAGACGCCCAGGATGGTGAAGATGATGGGCATCATCACAGCTGCGCCCAGTCCCAGTATGTAACTGAATACTTGTTCCATTGATTACTTTTTGGTTACGGTTATTGCCAGTGGGTTGTCGGCCTTTTCCCTGGCGGAGTGGAGATAGGCATCCCACTCAGCAAGGTCCTTGAAATGCACCTTGCTCCAGGCGGTTCCGAACATATAGGTGAAGGTGTCTCCCGGATTCACGGACACGGTCCCTGCAATGTGCCCGGTGGCTCCGTCCTTCACGGCTTCATCCTCGGAAGGGGTGAGCGGACGGAATGCTACGTGGACTCCGGCGGGGAAGACGGCTCCGGTGAACTGCTTGCCCTCGGGCTTCCAGCGCAGGGTCATCGGATCGGCATAAGCCACGGTTCCGGCGGAGGTGTCGATTGTGTACTCGTCGGGATTGTCCTTGTGGACCACAACTCCGGCGATGATCTCCGCTTTTGCGGAAAGGCCGGTCCATGAGAGCCTGGCACGGTTCAGGTGGGTTCCTGCGTCGAGCGTTATGAGCCTGTGTTCGACAACGGTATCTGCGCCCACCTGTTTGGGATAGCAGTTGAGCATGAAAGATACGCGCAGCGGGCCCTGGTCCAGGATTTCGTAGGTCTGGTAACCCCACTGGTGGACGATTTCCCCGTCGACGACGAAGCCGGATGCCCCGCAGCCGAGGGTGGGGCCCACCTCGTAGGCGTCCATCCCGGTCCCGTGGTCGTGGTGGATGCTCTTCTTCTGGAAGACGGAGGTGTAGTACCAGTCTTCCAGGATGGGATGTGTGGCGCTCTTTGTGAAGGCGTCGTATCCGAAGGCATGCTGGCCGGAGGCCACGAGGGCCGGGCCGTAGGTCCGGAATGCACACCTGTCGTTCTCCCAGGCGATGTCGTCCTTCCTTTCAGGGAACATCCTGCCGTAGGCGACGGTGTCCACAGGGGAGGGGATTCCCTTCTTTAAAGTGTAAACTACTGATGACGAGGCTTTTACCGTTGCGGGGAAGATAATCTGTCCGTCATGGGTCTTCTGGTAGGGGACCTCGGCGCCGTCTTCTCCCACAATGACGAAATCCTTCCCGGAAAGGTCTCCGGCAAGGGCCGCATCAAAGCCGGCGATTTCCCCGATCCGGTCCACCGGGAGGGGGTTTGAAACTTCCACCCTATATGCTGCACTGCATCCCGCAAGGAGCAGGGCCCCTCCCAGGATGCAGGCGGAAACAATTGATTTCATGGCCATTACTTGGGCTGCTTGCCGATGTAGGCAAGGATACCGCCGTCCACATAGAGGATGTGGCCGTTGACGGCGTCGGAAGCATGGCTGGCGAGGAACACGGCAGGGCCGCCGAGCTCTGAAGGGTCGAGCCAGCGTCCGGCCGGGGTCTTTGCGCAGATGAAACTGTCAAAGGGATGGCGGCTTCCGTCGGGCTGCTTCTCGCGGAGCGGAGCAGTCTGGGGAGTGGCGATATAGCCGGGGCCGATACCGTTGCACTGGATGTTGTACTCGCCGTATTCGGAGCAGATGTTGCGGGTGAGCATCTTGAGTCCGCCCTTGGCGGCGGCGTATGCCGAAACGGTCTCGCGGCCGAGTTCGCTCATCATGGAGCAGATGTTTATTATCTTGCCCTCGCGGCGCTCCATCATCTCGGGAATGACGGCGGCCGATACGATGTAGGGGGCCACCAGGTCCACGTCGATGACTGCCTGGAACTCCTCCCTCTTCATCTCGTGCATGGGAATGCGCTTGATGATTCCGG
>JAFRXI010000034.1 GCA_017437755.1 Bacteroidales bacterium | reverse complement strand
ATGCCTCCGAGACTCAAACCCGAATACGACGCCGCCCACGTGAACCTCAAGGGCCTTTGGCGCA
This sequence comes from Bacteroidales bacterium, assembly GCA_017437755.1. Taxonomy (GTDB): domain Bacteria; phylum Bacteroidota; class Bacteroidia; order Bacteroidales; family UBA932; genus Cryptobacteroides. Next base: position 32,396 of record JAFRXI010000034.1, on the reverse strand, counting down.
TGCCTGTAATCGATGAATTCACATCTCTTCTGGAGAACACCGAGGGATTCGGCGACGACGGCGAAAGAGACGTCGATGTAGGGACGGAAGAAGGCGGAATGCCCTTTATCAGCAAGATCAACGGAGCGGAGTTGTTCCTCCCAACCGCAGGCTCCCTGTGCTACTGCAACGCCCATGAATACACCTATATGGGGAGCAGCGGCACCTATTGGAGCGCCACCTCGGGTGAGTACGAAACGGGCTATACCTTCATATTCACGCATCGCTATGTGAACGAGCGCGAGGAAGAATACTACGTGGGCGCCCCCGTCCGTGCTGTCTTCTCCATAGATTAATAATGCTTATGATTCTCACGACTACCCGTTTTCACCAACATCTGTAGGAGTCTACCGTATATAGTTCCAAACAATTAATTACACAATGCCTGAACACTATCCCTGCGAGACCTGTAAATTCCGGGCTCAGTACGACAAGAATCCCAAATCCTTCCTCGGCCGGCTTTGGAGATGGCATATCAACTTCTGTCCCGGCTGGAAAAACTACTTCACCCATCAGACTGAGGAGAAAAAGGCGGAATTGAAGGAGAAATATTATTCTTTTCTGACGTGAAACGCCTTGAAGCCTGACAGAATATCTTTACTGTCATAAAAGCGACATCGGATGGGATACAAGCACTCGGTTTCAAGACGTTTTTGGAAGATTGTAAACAATTAATTATCTTTGGCTTTTGAGGTTTTGCACTTATATTAGAATTCACGAATAACCGTTATTGGCCATGATCCGAAAACAGCATTACTTGGCCCCGGAGGCCGAACTTTATGAAGTTCTTATCGAGAGCGCGCTGCTCCAGTTTTCCGGAGGCAACGGGGGCGAGAAGTTCAGCGTTGACGATGAACATACGTATAACGACTCAGATTTTTCATAGGAGGGCGGTATGATGAGAAGAATCAGTATGTTAGCCGTCCTCGGCCTGGTGGCCGTGGCGGCCTGTGTCAAAGAGACCGTCCTTACGGAACCGGAAGGTCAGACCATCACCTCGCCGACGTTCACGGCGACGACGGAACCGGCCACGAAGACGGCGCTGTCGGGGAATGATGAACAGGGCTATGAGGTCAACTGGCAGAATGGAGACCAGATCATGATCTTCGGAGCTCAGAGCACATACGGTGTGTTTACGACCGAAAGCACCACCTCGAGCGGCAATTTCACACTTACGTCTGGATCCGGTCCGAAGAATCCCGATTATAGGGCCTTTTATCCGGCGACACTTCCACGCAATAATAGCTATATGAGTTTGCAGTTCCCCGCAACACAGCAGTATGTGGCCGGGAATGTCGCCCAAGCCCCCATGTATGCTTACAGTTCCACCACGAACCTGGATTTCAAGAATCTCTGCGGCATCATCCGGTTGAATCTGAGCACAACCCAGAGTGGAATCACTGTCAGTAAAATCATCCTCACCGCAGATCAGCCGATGAGTGGCTATTTCTCCATAAATAATAATACGGCGACCATTACATCAAGTACAGCAGCCGGTGTTACATTGGACTGCGGCAGCGGTGTCGCCATCGGCTCCGAACCAACGCCCTTCTATCTGTCGGTCCCGCAAAGGGATTACACTAATTTAAGGATCAAAGTCGTTACGACCGATGGCGCCAGGCAGTCGAAAGTTGCGAACAAAACCATCAGCGTCACACGCAGTAAAATAACGCCCATAACATTGAGTTTTAATAATATAAACAGTGATGCCATCGATCTGAGTGCAAATGGAACAGCTAATTCCTATATCGTTTCTACAGCAGATTCGTACAAATTCCGTGGGACGATCAAGGGCAACGGTATGGCGGATTTGAGTGGAATCAGCGCCACCACCCCTTCCGTAGCCTCGGCCGCTCTTTTATGGGCGACTTTTGGGACCGACACGGCGCCGGCGTCGAATGAACTAATCCAGAATGTCCGGTACAACAGCAGTGATGGTTATGTGTACTTCGATACGGGAGAAACCTTTAAAGAAGGAAATGCCTTGATTGCTGTCCGCGATGCTTCCAACAACATCTTGTGGAGCTGGCATATCTGGTTCGAGAGCGACAATCTGAATCAGCTGGCCCAAACTTATCCGACCAGCAATGCAGTGATGATGGACCGTAACCTCGGTGCCACAAGGACCGAATACAGTCAATACAATTTCCTGGATGCCGGTTTGTTGTACGAATGGGGCCGCAAGGATCCGTTCCCGAACAAGGCCCGCATACATTTGAACGGTTCCCCGACATTTGTAGATGCGGGAATACGGGGGCAGGCCATTACATTAGGGAGCCTGGATATTGCCGGAACGGCCGCCCACCCGACCATGATTTCTTCTGGAGGAATCAGCGGGGCGACCTGGGATAGCGATGAAAAGACCATTTTCGATCCTTGTCCTCCGGGTTGGAAAGTTCCCGCACCGAGCGTTTTCAGTGGCGTCACAAATACGGCGACCTGGACTTCAGGCCAAGGAGGAACAATCAATCTGGGAAACGCTACGGCCTGGTTCCCGGCAGCCGGTACCTATGGTCACGGGCATCTCCAGCATTTTTATCAAGGAGAAGGCGCTTACATGTATACGACGACCTCTTCATACTCACGGTCCTTTGATATAACCTCAAGCATACACGGCAGCATGCAGGCCAAAGACTCTTATTGGGCCTGCTCCGTACGCTGTGTGCGGGATGACGTCGGTTCGTCAGACATAGATATAAGCGTCTATCAAGATCTGAGTACCGGAGGGACGGCGAACTGCTATCAAGTACAGAAGACAGGCACCGGTGCGTCATTTTGCAAATACAAGTTCCCGGCGACAGTTAAGGGAAATGGTGCAGCAGATTTGGCCGGCATAAGCAAGGACACGGATCCCAACAGCATTTTCAAGGCGGAACTCCTGTGGGCGAGCTATGGCACATCGACCGCACCTGCCGCCGATGCCCTGATCAAGGATGTCTTTTATAAAGATGGTTATGTCTGCTTCACGGTCAATCGCAATGGCTCGAGAATCTATGAAGGAAATGCGGTCATCGCCATCCGCGATTACTTTGGCAATATCATCTGGAGCTGGCACATTTGGCTTGAAGAGGATTATCTGACCTCCGGGCATGATTATACGGGGGGCGGAACATTTATGAACCGGAACCTGGGTGCATCACACAACCAGGTACAGACTAATCCTTCTGATGTTCCCGCTGCCGATTATGGACTCCTGTACCAATGGGGCCGGAAAGATCCGTTCCTGAGCGCTCCGGACAGGACTACATATTCCGCTACGGAACCTGCCGTTTACGGCGCGACGATCACGGCGAAGAACCAACTTTATACTATGGCGGAGACCATCCAGCATCCGACCGATTTCCCGTTCACCTACAACAATACGCCCTGGATGGTGGACGGAGAAAAGGATATCGCTTTCTGGGATGGCGCCAAAACGATTTTCGATCCTTGTCCGCCGGGTTGGAAAGTGCCGTCGAAATCATCCTTTGGAACGACATTCATGTCTAATTTCTCTAATCTGGGCACGACCACGGATGGCGTCTATGTCAATTGCGGCTCCGCTAATACCTGGTATCCCAGTGTGGCATACCGGCAGGGTGCGCCCACGAAGAATGGAAGCAGTGTCTATATTCAGGGACAAGGCATACTCCAACACCGGGGCGACAATCCTTACATCCGCGTCTGGTGCAGCGACGGCATCCTATGGCGGGATTCGCTCAAACCCAACGACTCGGCGTCAGGCAACAACTTCGCCGGTGGAAACTTTGCCGGTCTGTATGACTATGATCAAGACCTGCTTGTCTCACCCTGGTTTTATTACGGCACCTACCGCGACAACGCCTGCAGTGTCCGCTGCGTGAAGGAATAGCTGCCGGCGGAGCGGTTATTTATTCTCCTTGTGGAGGGTGAATTCGGAAGATCCGTCAAAGCAGTGAAGGCAAAGGTCCTCGCGGGGAAGGCCGATACTCTTTACGACGGCTTCCCTGGTGCTGAATCTCAGCGAGTCAAGGTTCAGTTGCCGCGCTATTTCGCTTACCATCCTGGCGTATTCAGGGGTACTTGAGTCGGTGTATTTGTCCACGTTACGGTCCATATCGCCCTCCAGGTCCCGGATGACCCTGCGGGTAATAAGTTCGAGTTCGGTCTTGCTGGCCGAAAAGTTCAGGAACGGGCAGCCGAATACGAGTGGAGGGCACGCGATGCGCATATGTACCTCCTTTGCACCGCACTCGTGAAGCTGCCTGGCGTTGTCGCGGAGCTGGGTCCCGCGGACGATGCTGTCGTCGCAGAAGAGCAGTTTCTTCCCGGGGAGTATGGCGGTGTTATGTACCAGTTTCATCTTTGCCACCAGGTCCCTGGTGCTCTGGAATGACGGCATGAACGACCTGGACCACGTGGGTGTGTACTTGGCGACGGACCTGATATAAGGGACCCCGCGCCCCACGGCATAGCCAACCGCCATCCCTATTCCGCTGTCGGGGACGCCGCAGGCGCAATCCACGTCCACATCGTCATTCTCACCCATCTCCCTGCCGCAATTGAAGCGCGCCTCCTCCACATTCTTACCGTCATAACATGAGGTGGGGAAGCCATAATAGATCCAAAGGAAGGAGCATACCTGCTTCCGTGGGTTGGACGGGCGGAGCCGCTCCATCCCGTCGGCACGAAGGCGTATTATCTCTCCCGGACCCAGGTAGGCGAAAGTCTCGAAGCCGAGGTTGGCAAAGGCCGTACTCTCGGAACTCACCGCCATTGCACCGTCCTTGACGCCCACCGTTATGGGGGTGCGTCCCCAGGAATCCCTGGCGGCGATGATCCCGTCCTCCGTCAGGATCAGCATGGAGCAGGAACCCCTGACCTCGCGGTAAACGTTCTCAATCCCTTCCACATAGTCCTTTCCCTTGACTATCAGCAGGCTAATGAGCTCGGTTATATTGATTTTCCCGCTGCTGAACTCCGTAAGGTACATCCCTTCATCAAGACACTTCCGGGCCAGTTCATCGGCATTGTTGACCCTCGCCACCGTAACAATGGCAAAACGCCCGAGATGTGAATTCACCAGCATGGGCTGGGCATCCGTGTCGCTGATAACCCCTATTCCCGAGTTGCCTGTGAATTTTTCAAGTTCGTCCTGGAAGCAGTTGCGGAAGTAAGCATTCTCAAGACTGTGGATTCCCCTCATGAAACCCTTCTTGGGGTCAAAGGTGGCCAGTCCGCCCCTGCGCGTGCCAAGATGGCTGTTGTAGTCAGTGCCATAAAACAGATCGGTGGCACATTCGCGTTTTGAAATAGTCCCGAAGAACCCGCCCATGTTATTCTTTTTTATCGGTTTTCAAAAAGAAGCGTGAATCTAAGCATTTCCTTGATAATATCAAAAAATATTTAATAAATGAGCATCACTATCTTTACTGCCGGCGTGCCCTGTAATGCGGATATGGGCAAATTATCGTTTCGCAGGAATCGGATTTTTACTAAATTTGCAGGTTGCAACTGCTGACTTGTGAAATGACAACCCTTTTCCTTATCCTTGGCGCCATCATCATCCTGATGTGCATCTGGCTGAACAATGTTTCATCCCGGATCGGCATTCCGACCCTCCTTGCGTTCATCGTGCTGGGAATGGTCTTCGGCAACAATGGCCTGGTGCCGCTGCATTTCGATGATTACGCCTTTGCCAAGGACATCTGCACCATAGCGCTGGTTTTCATCATGTTCTACGGTGGATTCGGCACAAGGTGGGACACCGCCAAGCCGGTGGTTCGGGAGGCGACGCTGCTCGCGTCCCTGGGTGTCATCCTTACGGCAGGCCTGACAGGACTGTTCTGCCACTTTGCCTTGCGTTGGGGATGGGTGGAGAGTTTCCTGCTGGGTTCCGTTGTGAGTTCCACCGACGCCGCTTCCGTTTTCTCAATACTGCGGTCCAAGAAGCTGGGCTTGAGGAACAATACCGCTCCGATGCTGGAGATGGAGAGTGGCAGCAACGACCCCTTTGCACATATGCTCACTGTGCTGATGCTCAGTATAATGAATGGCAAGGCGACAGCGCTGGGCGTGTCCTGGATGCTGTTTGCCCAGCTGGCGTTCGGAGCCCTGTGCGGCGTTGGCATCGCCAAACTCGCATCCTGGGTCCTGGACCGTTTCAATATCAAGGGGGAAGGGTACGATTCGCTTTTCATACTGTCAGTCGTGGTCCTGTCGTATGCCGTGCCTGAAATTATCGGCGGGAATGGCTACCTGAGTACATATATAGTCGGCATCATGCTGGGAAACAGCGATTTCCAGGGGAGGAAGGCACTGGTGAACTTCTTCGACGGTATCACCGGGCTGATGCAGGTGCTCATCTTCTTCCTGCTGGGCCTGCTGGCCCGGCCCGAACTGTTCCCCCGCGCCATCCTTCCGGCCCTGGCTATCTTTGCATTCATGTCCCTTGTGGCCAGGCCGCTCTCCGTGATGGGTATCCTGACCCCTTTTCGGAAGTATCCGTTCAGGCAGCAGGCGCTCGTATCATTCGTGGGGCTGAGAGGTGCGGCATCGATCGTGTTCGCCATCATGGCCATGACCGACAGTGTTCTGCTGGAAAACGACTTCTTCGATATCGTATTCTGCCTGGTCCTCATCTCCATCTCCCTGCAGGGCTCGCTCCTTCCCTGGGTGTCCCGCAAACTGGACATGGTGGATGCTAAAACAGATGTCATGAAGACCTTCAACGACTATTCCGAAGCGACACAGATACAGTTCGGCAGCATAGACATCACTCCCAAAAGCAACTGGGACGGAAAGATGGTGAAGGAACTCAACATTCCCAGGAACGTGCTCCTGGCACTGGTGATCCGCAATGGAGAGCGTATAATCCCGCACGGCGACACGATGCTCAGGGGCGGCGACAAGGCCATAGTAGTGACAAAGACCTTTGAGGATACAGAGACGTATCTTGTTGAAAAGAAGGTCAAGAAAGGCGGAAAACGCGACGGCCGCTCCATCGGGGAAACTGCCGGAGAAGGACTTGTCCTGCTTGTAAGAAGGGGGAAGGAAGAGTTCATCCCCAATGGCGACACCGTCCTCCACGCCGGGGATGGATTGGTCCTCCTGAGGACTAAATAGCAGTTCATCGGGACTTGGCGGAACGCAGCAGGGCCCGGCCCTTGCATTTGTTAAATATTTTTATCAATTTTAACGGATAATACTTTTTGATTGATGAAGAGGGAATTATTTCCATACGAAGTCCCGTCGTGCTAGATTATCCTGATGGCGCCTGAAACCAATTTGCTTGTCAGTGAAGATGGCTCCACTAAGGATATCGAGTATGAAGATATTTAAATATCTGGTTATGAAGGATTTTACTTATTATGCTCCCACGGAGGTGGCATTTGGACGCGATGCCCTTGGGCAGGTTGCCGTCCTTGTGAAGAAGTACGGCGGCCACAAGGTGCTGGTCCATTTCGGCGGCGGAAGCGTCAGGCGGTCAGGGCTGCTTGACCAGGTATGCGACTTGCTTTCCGCCCGGGGAATCGATTACATCCTGATGGGCGGAGTTGTTCCCAATCCGCGTCTGGAACTGGTACGCGAGGGGATTGCTCTGTGCAGGAAGGAGGGGGTGGACATGATACTTGCGGTTGGCGGCGGGAGCGTGATGGATTCCTCCAAAGCCATAGCGTACGGGGTCCCTTATGACGGTGACGTATGGGATTTCTTCTGCGGAAAGGCAAAGCCTGAAAAGGCGTTGCCTGTTGGTTGCGTGGTCACCAATCCGGCGTCCGGAAGCGAGATGAGCGACTCCTGCGTAATCACGAACATAGAGGATAAACGGGGCTATTCAAGCCCGCTTGGCCGTTGCAGGTTCACCGTTTCCAATCCCGAGTTTACATTCACGCTGCCTCCTTACCAGACAGCAGCCGGTGTTGCGGATATCATGATGCACACCATGGAACGGTATTTCTCGCACGACATGGACATGGACCTTACCGACAGCCTCGCCGAGGCCCTGCTTCGTACCATGAAGGACAATGCCTATAAGGTTCTGGCCGACCCTTGCGACTACAGGGCCAGGGCGCAGATAATGTGGGGCGGCAGCCTCGCCCATAACGGCCTCACCGAGTGCGGCCTGCAGCGCGACTGGGCCTGCCATAAGATGGAACACGAACTCAGCGGAATGTTCGATGTGACCCACGGGGCCGGCCTTACAGCCATCTGGCCCTCCTGGGCGCGGTATGTATATAAGGAGAACATCCAGCGCTTTGTCCAGTTTGCCGTTAACGTCATGGGTGTACGGAATGACTTCTCCGATCCGGAAGGTACCGCCATCCGCGGCATCGAGGCCATGGAGCGGTTCTATCGCGACATCAGGATGCCGGTTACCATCGGCGAATTGCTGGGCCGGGAGATAACGGATGCCGAGATATCGGAGCTCGCGCGTCGGTGCAGCCACGGTGGGGCCATCACTGTCGGTAACCTCAAGGTATTGTATCAGAAGGACATGGAAGCAGTGTACAGACTCGCCAGGTGATGTCTTTCCTTCACGACCTGATTGTTGGCATAACCGATTTCTTCTGCGGTTATCCATTGTTCTTCTGGCTCATCGGGGGCGGGCTGTTCCTCTTTGTGTATTCCGGGGCGATCCCTCTCAGGAGGATCGGTTCCGCAATACGGGCCCTCAGGGTAAGGAATTCCGGTGAAGGACAGATCAGTTCGTTCCAGGCCCTGATGAGCGCGATCAGCGCCACAGTGGGCATGGGAAACATTGCGGGTGTGGCAATCGCCCTGGTCGTGGGCGGCCCCGGTGCCATCTTCTGGATGTGGGTGAGCGCCCTGGTGGGCATGGCTACCAAGTTTTTCGAGGGAACCCTGGCCATCATGTACAAGGGCCGGAACAGGGAAGGCGAGGTCAAGGGCGGCCCCATGTACGTGATTACCGAGGGCCTTGGTCCCAGATTCAAACCTCTGGCAATCATGTTCGCGTGCGTGGGACTGGTCGGCTGCCTGTGCCTCCTGCAGGCCAACCAGCTTGTGGAAGCGATTGTTACCATTTTCATCCCGCAGCAGACCCTCATGCCTGAATTGGGTATGAAATTCATCTGCGGAATCGTCTTGACAGGTCTGGTTACCCTTGTGGTACTGGGAGGTCTTACCCGTATCGCGAATGTCGCCACCAAGATGGTTCCGGCCATGGTGTCGATGTATTTCCTACTGGTCCTGTTCATAATCGTTACAAATCTGGGCGAGGTCCCCAGGGTGTTCGGACAGATTATCTCCGGGGCTTTCAGCCTCAAGGCCGGGCTGGGAGGCCTCGCTGGAGTGGCCGTCACCGGCGCCAGGCGGGCTATGTATGTGAACGAGGCCGGAGTGGGAACGGCGATGCTTATGCACGGTGCCTCGGGCAACAAGGTCCCGGTTCGGGAAGGGTTCGTGGCCATGCTCTGCCCGGCGATCGACTCGGGCCTTGTCTGCACCCTGACGGCTATCCCCATAATAATGGCGGACTGCTATCATGTGGAAGGGGTTCAGGGCCTTACGGTTGCCCTGGGTGCGTTCGACACCCTGATTCCCTATGTCGGAAAATACTTCCTGATGGCCATGGTTGCGGTTTTTGCGTTCTCCACCATGTTCTCCTATTCCTATTATGGACGGGCATGCGCCGAGTATCTGTGGGGAAAGGATAAGGCCGGGTACTACGATATTTTCTACCTGCTTTCGCTTCTGGTGGCGAGCGTTATAACCCTCGACGTGGCAGTGAGCATATTGGACCTTTGCTTCGCCCTGATGTCGGTTCCCACGATGTTCGCCGTTCTGAGGCTTTCACCAAGGGTGATAAAAGAATTTCGGAATTACGAAAATAAATAGTATATTTGTAACCAGAAATATATGCGGGGGTATCCGGAGGCCGTTTGGGCCCGAGGGTTGAGAGAGTCCCACTGAACCTGATGCGGTCAATACCGCCGTAGGGAAGGCATTAGAACCGGATTTCCGGAATCTCCGCATGCAGTTTATAGTTATGCGGTTTTTTTGTTTCCTGATGGCAGCCATGCTGCCCGCTGTCCACGTCATGGCCCAGGAGGCTTCGACGGATAGCAATGAACGCCTTGACAGCATTGTGGTTTCATCCACCAGGGCGGGCTTTTATACCCCTGTCACTTATTCAACCATGGACAAGGGCCGGCTCCGCAGGGCCGACCTTTCGTCGTCGGTCCCCATGACGCTGGGGCTTATGCCGTCGGTGGTTTCCTCCAACGAGGGCGGTACGGGGCTTGGCAACTCCAAGCTCACCATACGTGGAGTAAAGGGCTCCCAGATCAACGTAACCCTCAATGGCATAACCCTCAACGATTCTGAAAGCCAGGAGGTTTTCTGGGTGAACATCCCCGCGCTGACATCGATCCTTTCCAGCGTCCAGGTGCAGAGGGGGCTTGGAACGTCGGCCAACGGTTCGGGGGCGTTCGGCGCCAGCATCAACATGAATACCGCATTCGTGGAGGCCGATCCCTCCGGCAGGTTCGAGGCATCGGCCGGAAGCTACGGTACCGCCATCACCACCGTTTCGGCTTCCACCGGACTGTTGAAGGGCGGATTCTATGCCAGTGCCGCGGTTTCCAGGGGCCGGACCGACGGATATATCCGCCGGGCGGATGCCAACGTGGGGAGCGCCTTTGCGGTCCTGGGCTGGCTGAGCGGACGCAATTCCCTGAGGCTCACCTATTTGATGGGCAAGCAGAAGACCGGGATAACCTGGAATGGAATTGGTCTTGACGATTATGCCAAGGACCGCCGTTACAACAGTGCAGGGGAGTACAAGGACAAGTACGGCAATCACCGGTACTATCCCGGCGAGACCGACAACTACGCCCAGCACCATGTTCAGCTGAACTATTCCAGGGCCTTCTCGCCACGCCTCAGCTGGACCACCACCGTCAATTACACGAGGGGAGACGGTTATGACGAGTATTACAAGAGCGATAAGAAATTCACCGCCTACGGGTTTGACCCTTCCGTGTCAGAGACTGCCAGCGGTGATTTCATAATACGGAAGCAGATGTCCAACGACTACTGGGTGCTCAGCAGCGACCTCAGGTACCATGGGCGCAGGCTGGACGTTACCGGGGGTGTGTATGGAGGATACTACATGGGCCGCCACTTTGGCAAGGTCCTTTGGTCGGATGTCCTCGGCGACAGCTTCGATTATTCCCCCAGATTCCCGAATGACAAGGACAACCAGTGGTATTTCTATGGTGGTAACAAACTGGATATGAACGTGTTCGTCCGTGCCGAGGCGCTTATCCTGCCATGGCTCACCGGCTATGCGGACCTCCAGTACCGCCATGTGGGATACGTGGTTTCCGGCGTAAGCGACATCGCGGCCAGACTGGATTACGGAAAGCCATGGGATTTCTTCAATCCGAGGGGCGGACTCACCGCCGCCTGGGGACGCGGGCACAGGGCCTATCTGTCAGTGGCCTGGGGAAACCGGGAACCTGGCAAGAGTGACATCAAGGAAGTGCTGGAAAGCATCTCTTTCGGAGGTGAGAACAGCGAGTTGAAGCCGGAGTCGATGCTGGACGTGGAGGCCGGCTACGGCTACTATTCCAAGAAGTTCTCCGTCTCGGCCAACATATATATGATGGAATACCGGAACATGCTGCTGGAAACCGGAAGGCTTTCATCCAGCGGCTTCCCGGTCAAGGACAACGTTTCCAGGGCATATCGCAGGGGAGTGGAACTTGAGGCAGGATGGCATCCTGCCGCATGGCTTTCGGTAATGGGGAATATGACATTGAGTATCAACAGAATACCCGTGTATGATGACTCCGCCCCGGTAATAGACAATACCGGTGAGAACGGATGGAACGAACTGGGTTATTCGGTGGTGTACAAGAGTTTCAAGAATACCCCCATACTGCTTTCACCTTCCACGATAGGGATGGCCGGCCTTAGCTTCAGGCCGTGGGCCGGCCGGACTTCGTCGCTCGGGACCACCGCTTTCACCATATCCGGCAAGTGGGTGGGAAAACAGTATCTTGACAATACCGGCGACGATTCCCGAATGGCTCCGGGACGGTTTACGGCAGACTTTACTGCGTCCCATGAATTCAAGGTCAAGGGCGGGAAAATCGGCCTCTCGGCCTACCTGTACAACATTTTCAACAAGCTGTATTATGCCGACGGCGGCGCCTGGAAGAACTTTGTGAAGGAAACCGGAGAGGTTGTCTCCGGGGTCTATGTATATCCGCAGGCCCCGTTCAACTTTATGTTCAAGGTGTATTACGCCTTCTGACGAGGCAGGTTGAATACCCGCGCCAGTTCATCCATCTGGCAGTCGGTCATCCCTTCCGGCTCGAACCCCATGTTCCTGGCGGCTATGTAGATCTGGGCTGATTTGTTGAGTACGTCCACCTGGTCAAAGGCGTTCATGATGTCGGTGTCCACGGCAAAGACGCCGTGCTTCTCCCACATTACCACGTCGTACCCACGGGAGAGTTCCTCCAGGGTGGCCTGGGCCAGTTCCTGGCTGGAAGGAAGCATGTAAGGTACCATTCCCAGCCCGCGCGGGCAGAATGCCCTGGTCTCCGGAATCATCGACCACAGCATCCTGGTGGCGGCATCCTTCTCCATCCATTTCCTGTCATGGGTGAGGGCCACCAGTTCTATCGGATGCGTATGGAGGGAGGCCTTGTACGGCAAGCCTTTACCTGTCAGATAGTTATGCACGCTGAGATGAGACGGTAGTTCAGATGTGGGGAGAACCGGAAGGTCGGCCACTATCTCGTAGGATGCACAGTCCGGAGCGATCCGGATTATGGATCCGTTCTGCATCGGGTACCTGGCGAGGTCGCGCATCCGCTTCCCTGTACCCTTGCAGTAGAACCAGCATCCCTTCAGGTGGGGAAGCACCCTGCCTATGGGAAGGGGCGGCATAAGTGATGTGAGAGCCTCCATCCGGGCATCCACGCATTCAGTTATGTTGACGGTTATGTTACCGCCGTTGCGTTCCGCCCAGCCCTTGCTCCAGAGGTAACCGGCGACCTCGGCCACGGCGTCTATCCGGCTTTTCAGGTCCGGCCTGCTATCCAAGATGCTGTTCATTGGGGATAAATGTCTTTAAGTCAAACGATTCTGCCACTATCCGGCGCATTTCCCACCGGTCGGAAACAACTCCGGCCGAGCGTGCCTGCATCATGATGTTCCCTATGGCGGTGGCTTCCGTTGGGCCGGCGACGACGGGGATACCGATGGCGTCGGCAGTCCACTGGTTGAGCAGGGCGTTGGCGCTGCCCCCGCCTATGACATGAAGCTTGTCTATGCTGAAGGAGGCAAACCCCTTGAGCATTTCCAAGACCTCGCGGTAACGTTGTGCAAGGGAATGGTAGATGCAGCTTACTATCTGGGCGTCAGTTGCTTCCGTACCGAGCGCGGCCTTTATCGCATCAGGCATGCTCTCCGGTGCGGCAAAGAGGGGGTCGTCGGGATCGATGCGTCCCGCGAAGGCGGCCTCGGAGCGGGCCATGGCCTCCAGACGTGCATAGTCATAGCCTTTCCCCTCAGCCTTCCAGACCTTCCTGCATTCTTCCAGCAACCACATTCCGGTGATGTTCTTGAGGAAGCGGGTGGTACCTTCCACCCCTCCCTCGTTGGTGAAGTTGAGGGAAGCGGACCGGGCGTTCATGATGGGCGAATCCGCCTCGATCCCCATCAGGCTCCACGTGCCGCTGGAGAGGTATGCAAAGTGACTGTCCCCGGCCGGGACTGCAACTATGGCGGAGGCGGTGTCGTGGCCTGCCACGGCGATCACGGGCACCGGCCCCAGCCCCGTGGATTCCGCAAGCTCAGGCTTGAGCGTCCCTACGACGGTTCCGGGCTGGATTACCGGAAGCAGGATGTCGGTCCTGATGCCGAGTCCTTCCAGCAGGGCCTTGTCGAACCGCCTGGTGCGCTGGTCCATCATGCCGGAGGTGGAGGCGTCGGTATATTCGCAGACCTTTTTACCGGTAAGCATGTAGGAGAGGAGGTCCGGCATGAACAGTATGCTCTCCGCCGCGGCCAGGGATGCATCGCCCTCCATGGTCTGGGCATAAAGCTGGAAGATGGTGTTGAAATCCATTATCTGGATGCCCGTACGTGCATACAGGTCTCCGCGTGGAATCTGCCGGAAAACCTTTTCGGGGATGCCGCGGGTGTACGGGTCGCGGTAGCAGCGGGGGAGTCCCTGAAGGGAGCCGTCGGCCCTGATGCAGCCGAAGTCTACTCCCCAGGTGTCAGTACCTATGGAATCTGGTCTTATGCCCCTTCTGCCAAGCTCTCTCAGACAGGCTTCAAAGTGCCCGTACATGGCATTTACGTCCCAGTACATCCTGCCGTGTTCCCTGACCATCTGCGACGGGAAACGGTAAACTTCCTCCATCGAGAACGAATCTCCGCACAGGGTGCCCAATACGGCGCGTCCCGAGGTGGCCCCGCAGTCAAAGGCCAGGAATCTGTATATCCTGCTCATTTCCGGTTTGTTTCAGATTACCGTCTGGAGGTTACCTCGCGTTCGTATCGCTCTATCTCCGGTATGAAGGCCTCGCCCACTGGAACTCCGTTCTTGAAATTGAACCAGTCGAAAACGGCCCCGAACGGGAGCGTCTTGGCCTCTTCCAGCAACGCGAGCCTCTGGAACCCCTTTCCGGCGTCCTCGTATTCGCGGAGTATTGCCAGGGGCTCCAGAAGGGCGCTCAGCAGGCATTTCTGCGTTGCCCTGGTGCCTATGACATAGGCTCCGATGCGGTTTATGGCGGCGTCGAAGTAGTCCAGGCCGATGTGGCTGCGGTCCAGGGCGCCGGCCCTGACGATCTCCTTGAAGAGGTCCAGCGTCTGGTCGTTCATGATGGTCACGTGGTCGGAATCCCAGCGGATGGGGCGGCTGACGTGGAGCATCAGTTCGGGGACGAAGAGAAGCAGGGAAGCCACCATGTCGGAGACGTTCTCGGTCATCTCGTAGTGACCCGTGTCAAGGGTGTACATTAGCTTGCGGGTGGCGCAGTAGCCGGCCACAAAGTCGTGAGAACCAACGGTATAGCTTTCCAGGCCTATGCCAAAGAGCTTTGCCTCCAGGCAGGTTTTCATGCCGGGAAGGTCCTCTTTGAGTATCTCGTCAAGGCTCTGGGCGAAAATCTCGCGGTAGCGCTTCCGCTCCACAGTCATATCCTTTGAACCGTCGTGTACCCAGATGTTCATGATGCAGGGGTCTCCCTGGGCACGGCCCATGGCGTCGGCGATCCGGCGGCAGCGTTTTGTGTGCTCGATCCAGAATTCCCGTATCGCGGGATCGGGATTGGAGAGCGAAAGGTCGCCGCTCTTGGGATGCGAGAACGAGGTGGAGTTGAAGTCGAGTTTCATGCCGTTCTCGGCAGCCCACTCTATCCAGCTTTGGAAATGCTCGGGACCGCACTCGTCACGGTCTACGAACTTGCCGCCGAAATCACCGTAGATCTCGTGCAGGTTGAGGCGGTGGCTTCCTGCTATCAGGCTCTTTGCGAATTTGACGTCGGCGCGGACCTCATCGATGTTGCGTGCCCGCCCGGGGTAGTTTCCGGTGGTCTGGATGCCGCCGGAAAGGGCCTGGTTGCGCTCGAAACCCACCACGTCGTCGGTCTGCCAGCAGTGGAGGGATATCGGGGTCTTCTCAAGTATTTCAACGGCTTTGTCGGTGTCCACGCCCAGCGCCGCATAACGCTCGCGGGCAATCTGGTAGGCCTGGATGATCTGTGATTCTTTCATTTCTAAAAAAAGTTACGTGGCAAGATTACAATACTCAAAGATAATGTATTTTTTATAACTTTGTAAGCAGATGTTGTATTTACTTTGTTTGTGTTATGTTGATCGATCCCCTGCAGCTGGATGTTCACTTGAAGCAGAATTGATGTTATGAAAAAGGTAAGAGTTTTCGCCCCGGCTTCGATAGCAAACCTGGGATGCGGTTTTGACGTAATGGGACTGGCGTTGGACGAGGTGGGGGATATCCTGGATATGACTGCTACTGAGGGAGAAGGGATAACCATCACCAACAGGACCAGCGTGCCCCTGCCCGAGGACATTGAGGATAACGTCATTACGCCGGTGATCCGCAAGTTCTTTGAGATTACCGGCTTGACCGGACATATCGACGTGGTGATATGCCAGAAGATCTATCCGGGTTCGGGAATCGGTTCCAGCGCCGCTTCCAGTGCCGCTGCGGCCTACGGGATGAACGAACTGTTCGATTGCCCCCTGTCCGACGAGGAAATGGTGATCTGCGCAATGGAAGGGGAAAACCTTGCCAGCGGCGGGTACCATGCCGACAACGCCGCTCCCGCACTGCTGGGCGGCATTATCCTGATCAGGGGCTATGAGCCGCTGGACATGATCCAGCTGCCGATTCCCGGCAATTTCTATTGCGCGGTGGTGCATCCGCAGATAGTGGTGTCCACCAAGGCGGCCAGGAGCATACTTCCCAAGGCTGTTCCCATGCACGACGCCATCAGCCAGTGGGGCAACGTGGGCGGGCTGGTCGCCGGCCTGTATTCCGGGAACATCGGCCTGGTGGGCCGCGCCATGAAGGATTCCGTGGCGGAACCTTACCGTAAGCAGTTCATTCCGGATTTCGACCTGTTGCGTGAGGAAATCCTGGCAACCGGTTCCATGGCCATGAATATCTCAGGGTCGGGACCTTCCGTATTCTCCCTTTCCGACAAGCGGGAAATAGCCCACAAAGCCGGGGAAATAATGAAGGAGCATTTCTCCGCCCGGGGAATCCATTGCGATGTATATGTGGTGAAGGTCACCAACAAGGGCGCCAAACTGCTTGCACAATGATGTATTACAGTACAAACGGCAAGGCACCCTCGGCCGCCCTGCCCAAGGCGGTAGCCAGAGGACTTGCCGAGGACCGCGGGCTTTACATGCCCGAGACCATCCACACCCTGCCGGAAGATTTTATCAATACGCTGTGTACCAGGTCGTTGGTTGAGAATTCCGCGGTGGTGGCCGAGGCTTTCTTCGGGGAAGATATCCCGTCGGAGGAACTTCGCCGTATCGTCGGTTCGGCCCTTACCTTTGATTGTCCGGTTCACGAGGTGGAACCCGGGATATACGCACTGGAACTGTTCCACGGCCCCACCCTGGCTTTCAAGGACGTGGGCGCACGTTTCATGGCCAGGCTGCTGGGTTACCTTACCGGCGGGGAAGGGGAGATCAACGTGCTGGTGGCCACTTCGGGCGATACCGGAAGTGCGGTGGCCAACGGTTTCCTTGGCGTCGAGGGCATCAGGGTATTCGTGCTATATCCCAAGGGCAAGGTCAGTCCCATACAGGAATGCCAGTTCACAACCCTCGGAAAGAATATCACGGCCATTGCGGTGGACGGTACTTTCGATGACTGCCAGGCCCTTGTGAAGGCAGCCTTCATGGATTCGGAACTGAATGGACGGATGCGGCTTACGTCGGCAAACAGTATCAATGTGGCGCGTTTCCTTCCTCAGGCGTTCTATTATTTCCAGGCCTATGCCGGGCTGCAGGCCGCAGGCAAGGCCCGCGATGTGGTATGCTGTGTGCCCAGCGGGAACTTCGGCAACCTGTGTGCGGCCCTTGTGGCAAAGCGCATGGGACTGCCGATCAAGCGTTTCATCGCCGCCAACAATGCCAACAGCGTCTTTTACGAATTCCTTCAGACCGGGCGGTACATGCCGAGGCCGTCGCTGGCTACTATCGCCAATGCCATGGACGTGGGCGACCCCAGCAACTTTGCCCGGATATGGGACCTGTATGGCCGTGACGCCCGGGCCGTCCGCTCCGACATCTCCGGCGCTACGTATAAGGATTCGGAGATTGCCTGGACAATAAAGGATTGTTACGAGCGTACAGGCTACCTTCTGGACCCTCACGGAGCCTGCGGCTACCGTGCACTCAAGGAGGGCCTGCGCCCCGGCGAGACGGGTTTCTTCTGCGAGACGGCCCATCCCGCCAAGTTCAAGGATACGGTAGAAAAAATCATAGGTGAACCGGTTGCCGTTCCAGACAGGCTTGCCGCTTTCATCAACGGCCGGAAGCGGGCGGTCGACCTGCCGCGGGATTTCGCTTCTTTCAAAGAGTACCTGCTTCTGAACTGCAGTTCCAAGAAATCGCTATAATTATGAAGAAAGACAGATTTGACATCCAGGAGAGGGAAGGCCTCAGCTTCATGACCGATGCAGTGGTCATAGTGGATAAGGAAACAGGTGTCAACTACCTCTACATATGCCGTGGATACGGCGGAGGTCTCACGCCGCTCCTTGACTCCGACGGCAAGCCCATCGTGACAAAGGGCGGTTACAGGATGTAATCAGCCTGTCTCCTCTCAGGACAACCTTCCAGTATCCGGCGGGACCGGCGCTGTTGCCCGGCCGCATTCAGAAATCAATCTCTACCGGCTCGTGGGTGAAGGCGCTGATAGTGGCCTTTGCGTCTTTCAGGAAGTATACGGCGGTATTGTCGTCGTTCTCGTCATACATAGACCTGAGCCCGGGATTGGCATCGAGCATGGCCTTCTTGACCTCTACCCGGGAATCTTCCACGAGGGTTGCGGTGATCCTCAGCCACTCCGATCCGTCAAAGGCACAGATGGCCACCTTGGGGTTGGCCGCAATCTGCTTTGCCACTTTCTTTACGTGCCCAGTCTGGATGTATAGCTTGCCTTCTATGATTTCCGCCGTGCCAAAGGGGCGGACCTGGGGTTGGTCCCCGTCCACGGTGGCAAGGTAGTATACTCCCGCCTTATGCAGGAAATCCCTTACTTGTTGCATATTTTCCGGATTTGAACTCTGATACTCTGACGGGACGACCGCCGGGGCGTTGCCGGCTGACTGCCCGCATGATACGGCGGCTGCAATGGCCGCAATGGCAAATGCTAAGGTTAAAATACGTTTCATGGCAACTGCAAATTTAGTGTTTTTCTGCTCATGTAAATGTAATATTCATGAACCAGGCTCTTGTATCCAAGGGCCTTCAGGTCTTTGTACCTTACACGGTAGTTGGCCTTGTTGTGCCTGCCCGTTGCAAGGTATCGCAGGTTCCGTTGCAGGCACCGGTCGATTTCCTTCAGCCCCCCGGTGCTGTTGATAATGGGGAAGAACCATCTGGACCATGTGAGGTCATGCGGGTCGTCTCCCTCGAAGAACTTCCGGTTGAAACTGTTGATGAGGGCCTTCATGGCCCTGGCGGGCTCTATTCCATTGATGCTCCGCCACCTGTTAAGCGCGCGTGCCCTTCGCCTTATCCGGTCTTTCATCTTGCGTTTTGAGGAATCCGCGATGTCGATCCTGCGCCCCAGGCACTTGAAGCCCAGGAAGTCGAAGGGCTCGCCGGGGAAGTATATCCTTTCCTTGGACGGATTGGGCTGGAGGCGGTACTTGGCGAGGAAGTCTTTAAGCGTTTCGATATGGCCTTGCAACTCTTCACAGGTGCGTGCAAAGAGGATCATGTCGTCGGAGTATCGTGCGTAAGGCTCTCCTGCGGCGGCAAAATGGCGGTCGACCTCGGACAGGTAGAGGTCGGCAAGAAACGGGGCCGTAGGGGTTCCCGCCATCACCCCCTTGGACTCCCTGATGATGGCGCCGTCGAACAGGGCGCGGTCGTCGGAGAGCATTTCCCTGAAGAAACCGTAGAGAGTCTCGTCGTCCGACAGGGTCTCCTTCAGGACCGGCAGCAGCAGGGGAACGGAAATGGAGTTGAAGTAGTCGTGGATGTCAAGCTTGTATGCCCAGAAGGGGGAGTCTCCAACCTGTCGGATGAGCCTCAGCACGGCCTTTTGCGCAGTGAGCCCGCGGCGGAACGAATAGCAGTTCCGGGGAAGGGTATGGTCGTACTTATAGAGGAGATGGGCGATGAGTTTGAGTGCACGCTGGCTCTCGGGCGGGTAACTGTAAACCACCCGCTTGCGACCGGTCCCCATCTTGTTCACAAGGTGCTTTTCGGGGATTCCTGGGCTCTCTCCGGCAAGCAGCTTCCCGGCGATGGCGGCAAATGCCTTTGAAGCTACGTAGGAATCAGCCTCTTCAAACCCATGCCAGTTGAAGCGGCCCTTCTTAAGCCTGTAGGCAAGGAACTCTTCCCATGCTTGCTGCCCGGAAAGTTCTTGGAGTATGCTTGACATACTTTGGAAAGAAGGAGAAGGGGAGGGGGTTTGAATCAGCAAAATTGCTGTTCACGGGATGGTACGGAGCCCGGTTGCCTGCAAAACCATAGTAGGGCGGCGCTGCATCCTTCGCAGGCGCGCTTGAGGCGCATCCCCTTCTGCCTTCTGTTTTATTCGCCCATGAACTTGCGGATACGCCCGATGACGTACTGCCGCTCGTTGGGCATCTGGGTGTAGAAGTTGATGTATGGAAGTCCGAGTTTCTTTGCATACATCCTGGCAATCAGATACTTGACATTGCTGTCGTGGCTATGGCCGGAGCCCAGCATGACTATTCCGGCAGGCACTCCGCTACGCTCGAGGACGAAGGTATAGGGCGCACCCCATTCGGCCTTGTAAGCTTGCATGGGCCGGGTTGAGTAGAGCTGGAAATTGTCTGTGGCATAACCTGCAAGGTCGGTGACGGGAACGTTCCTGCGTACGCCGAACTGAGGGAAAGCACTGCTGAGGATCTCGGCGAAATAGGCATTCCAGTCAGCGGGAGCAGCCTGGGCGGCAGATGAGGCGGCGTATGAAGGCGTGCTGTTCGCAGGTGCCGGATTGTGGTTCTGCTGGGGCCGCTGTTGATTCTGCTGCTGCCTGATGGCAGTCTCCGCAGTCTTTACGGCAAGGTTGAGTAGAGATTTCAGGATACCCATAATCGGTTTGTATTTAGTTACTTAAATATTCACTTTGGCAAATATAACAATAATTGGATACAAAGCATGCAATATTATGGATAACCGACTGACCAGCGCGGGCACAAAGGAGCAGGAAGGACAGTAGGAATGCCGGTTTAAAGAAAAAGGCAGGCTCAAAAGCCTGCCTTCCGGATGGTCTGTGATATCTTTACTTCTTTTTGGTGAAAGAATAAATGGTAGCTGTGTTGAATAGAGTCTGTTTGAGAACCAGTTTGTTTTTACTCAGTTCAACCACATCGAAAGTACCGATTAACGACATATTCTTCAATCCGGTTGTGAGGACGAGGCTTGCTGAAAGGAAACTGATTTTCTTTTCGTCGGCATTGTAGGAGTACTTAGAATAGTCCACGTCCACATCATCAAGATCCGCATCGGTGAAACTGCCTTCTTTGACAAATGCGTGAGGGAAGGGGAAATCGCTGAAGGCAAGGTAGTAATGGACATTGGTATAATCCGCTTCATTGGTGGTTACGGAACCGTCCGAGGCCGTGGTCTGAACAGTTTTGGTGTCAAGCGCCCAGACACCGTACAGATTTCCGGTAACGTCCCCTGTGTGTGAAACGCCCATCTTGTCACAGGATGTGAAAAGGGCAGTACAAGCTACTGCAGCTAATAATAACAACTTTTTCATGATAAATGGTTTATTGTCATTCTTCCATTTTAATCGTACAAATTGCACGGCATCTGATTGCCCGCAAAACTCATTCCAAATTGATTCCTGCTTCATAATTCCTCATTTTGCCTGAAAAATACAATTACCGGAAAAAGGCTTATCTTTGTACCGAAAACAGTCAATGCATCATGTCAACAGGCAAGGCCATCATCCTCCTTCACTGTCCTGACCGCCAGGGCATCATCACGGAAGTGACGGGGTTCATCACCCGGAACGGGGGCAATATAGTTTATCTCGACCAATATGTGGACACCCTTGATAAGCGGCTCTTCATGCGGATAGAATGGGAGCTGGACGGTTTCTCCATACCGAGGGAGCGTATCAAACAGGAGGTGGACGCCGCATTCTCCGACCGTTATGATATGTACTCAAGCGTGTCTTTCAGTGAAGAAAAGCCGCGGATGGCTATTTTCGTGAGCCGGATGAGCCACTGCCTCTACGATCTTCTGGCCCGCTACTATGCCGGAGAGTGGGAGGTGGACATCCCCTGCATCGTGAGCAACCATGAGGACCTCCGGGAAGTGGCGGAGCAGTTTGGCATACCGTTCTATGTATGGAGCATCGCGCCGGACAAGTCCAATCGCGAAGAGGTGGAACGGGAGGAAATGGAACTGCTTGAGCGCGAGCGCGTTACGTTTATTGTGCTCGCTAGGTACATGCAGGTTATAAGCGATGGGATGATTGCACGCTATCCGCACCACATCATCAACATCCACCACTCTTTCCTGCCCGCATTCGTCGGGGCACGGCCCTATCACCAGGCTTATGAGCGGGGAGTCAAGATTATCGGTGCCACCAGCCATTACGTTACCCGGGAACTGGACGCCGGCCCCATTATCGAACAGGATGTTGTACGGATTACCCACAAGGACACCCCTGAGAGCCTGATGCTTAAGGGACGCGA
The DNA here is from genome assembly GCA_017437755.1 of Bacteroidales bacterium. GTDB lineage: Bacteria > Bacteroidota > Bacteroidia > Bacteroidales > UBA932 > Cryptobacteroides. The sequence goes on along the minus strand of JAFRXI010000034.1, from coordinate 9,945 downwards.
CCTGGAAAAGATCGTCCTCAGCCGTGCCGTAACCCGGCACATCGAGCGGAAGATCCTGACCTACAAGAACCGTACGGTCATCTTCGGGTAATCAAACATAGACTATTCCTGGCAAGGATTGACCGTAAGGCGGCTCTTTGATGCGTTGGGGATGGGAGCGTAGTAGTCCAGAGGGTCGATGCCTACACCTTCCGGGGAGTTCTTGACATCGCTCCAGTAAGCGTTGGCGCGCGGGAAGATGTACTTTGGAGTACTGCTCCGGAGGTCAAGAACGGGCACCAGGGTGTGCTTGCGGTATGGATTCTCCGTACGGGTGGCAAGGTATTCGCGGCGGCGCCAGAGAGTGTAGCTCTCATGGCCTTCGAACGCAAACTCCACCCGGCGCTCATGGAGGATATTCTCTAGCGTGGGATAGATCTCGTCGGTGAATGCGGCACGGCGACGGATGTCGTTCAGGGCCTTCTTCGCCTTGGTGGAATTGCCCTTTCCGCTCTCGGCATAGGCCTCGGCGTAATTGAGCAGGATCTCCGCATAGCGGATGTCGTACCAGGGATTGGAGGACCTGTCCGGGACCTTATCGGGATCCAGGAACTTCCGGAGGCCGAACGACGTGCTCCAGAAATAGGATTGGTTGCTCTTTCCCTTGTTGGCGATATCGAAGAAAGCGGACATGCCTTCCTTGGTATCGGCACCGAGTTCGTAAAAGGTTACGCCGTTGACGGTAGTGGAATTAGGCTGATAGAACTCGAGCGTTCCGTCGGCAAGCCAGTAGCCGCCCTGCGCCACGATGGCGATGTCACGGAAGTAGGCGCCGGGATACAGCACCCAGGCCTTGAAACGGGCATCCTTCTGGCTGAAAGGATCATACGGGTGGGCGTATTTGATGAAATCCGCCGTCTTGTCGAAGGAGGAGGAAGAATTGTCGATATCCGAGAAGTAAATTTCCTCCTTGCCGTCGTTACGGGTCCTTATCGTACCGTCTGCGCGTCCGCCGGCCGAATTGTAATTGTCGAACTCATCCACGAAGTCCGACGTTATGGAGTAATTACCCCAGCCGGCGCCGGACCCGGTACCGTGCTTCTGGTTGGGAGAATTGATGAGGTCAAAGCCGTTGTCCCCGCCCATCACAGTGCTGGTATTGTAGGACTTGCCGAAGATGAACTCTTCGTCATGCCAGCCCAGGAACAGTTCCGTGAGGTGTTCCTGAGCCTTGGTGACCGAGGTGGTGGCGCCGCCGTACAGGGAGAATCTCTGGGAATCGATGATCTGGTCACAGGCCTCGATGCACTTGGCAAAATAGGTATCTGCATAGGAAGACTCCATGTATGTGAGTTTTTCCGTTACCGCCTTGTAACTGGACGGGATTCCTGCCTTTGCCCAGTATTTGCTCAGGGTGGCTGCGTACAGGGCCACACGGGACTGCAGTCCGAGTGCGGCCCACTTTGTGGCTCGGGACATTCCACCTGACGGCCATTCGGGCAGCAGGTCGGCGGCATTGTCCAGTTCGGAGATCACGAAATCCCAGGTCTGCTTCTCGGTGCTGCGCTCGCTGATGTGCTTTTCGTCCCCCGGCTCGGTTACTATAGGTACTCCGCCGTAGCGACGGACCATGGCAAAATAGCAGTAGGCGCGCGCGAAAATGGCTTCGCCCCGCATCTGGCCGTAAGTGTCATCGCTGATCACCCCCTTGTTCAAGGCCTCGTCAAGTTTGGCGAGGAAACGGTTGATCGATCCTATCTTGGAGTAATCCCAGAAACCGGTCACGTTGACGGTGTAGTCATTGGCCTTCGAGTATGTTGCCAGCATCGTGTGCTGGTCCTTGGTATTGAAAGCGTCCATGGGGATGAAATCGTACATTTCCGAAATGAACCGCTCCAAACCGGCCCGGGTCAAGGGAATATCGTCATTGGATTGCTTGTTGCAGGAAATCAGTCCAAGGCTCAGGACCATGGCGAAAGTATACTTTAATATCTTTTTCATGGTGCAAATAGTTTATAAGCTTATGGTGAATCTATGCCGGGGGGTAAACCTCTGCCATACAAAGATATAAAATTTTCTCATTCCACATGAGTGAATTTGGGAGAAAAACCATATATTTGAAGTTCATCTACCATAGGTATGGAAGCGAAAAGATTATTGCTGGGCGATGAGGCCGTGGCCCTCGCCGCTATCGACAGCGGGCTCTCCGGGGTCTATGCTTACCCCGGAACACCGTCCACTGAAATAACCGAATTCATTCAGAAAGATTCTTCCGCCAGGGAGCGCGGAGTCCACAGCCGTTGGTGCACCAACGAAAAAACGGCCATGGAAGCCGCCCTGGGCATGTCTTATGCCGGGAAAAGGGCCTTGGTCTGCATGAAGCATGTAGGGATGAACGTATGTGCCGATCCTTTCATAAACAGCGCGGTGACAGGAGTGAGTGGCGGACTCATAGTACTGGCTGCCGACGACCCGTCGATGCATTCCTCCCAGAACGAACAGGATTCCCGGTTCTATGGCAATTTTGCCATGATCCCGATGTTCGAACCTTCCAACCAGCAGGAAGCGTATGACATGGTCGGCAGTGCTTTCAACCTTTCGGAGGAACTGCACGTTCCGGTCATGATGCGCCTGGTCACCCGGCTTGCCCATTCCCGCGCCGAAGTGGAACGCGGCACCCTGCGGGAGGAAAACAGGCTTGATCCCTCGAATGACCGTGGATGGATACTGCTGCCGGCAATTGCCAGGAAGCAGTATCTCAAACTCATTGACAAACAGCCCCTCATGCTCGGTGAAAGCGAATCCTCGCCTTTCAATGCCCTGACCCTGACCGGAGAAAAAGGCACGGGCATCATTGCCTGTGGCATAGCATACAATTATGTGAAAGAGGCCGGTCCCGAGGTCAGCGGCATCCTGAAACTCTCACACTATCCGCTCCCGCAGGAAAAAATCCGGGCCCTTGCCGCCGCGAGCGACAAGATCCTGGTCATCGAGGACGGGCAGCCGTTTGTCGAACACGAGGTCAGGGCAATCCTGGGTACAGGTTATCCCGTAGAAGGAAGACTGACAGGAACCCTTCCACGTACCGGGGAACTGACTCCCGACAGCGTCGGAAGGGCCGTCGGGAAACCGAACTTCCGCCATTTCCCGGATGCGCTGAACATGGCGCCACGTCCCCCTCAGCTTTGCCCCGGATGCGGACACAGGGATGTCTACACGGCTCTCAACGAGGTGATCGCTGATTACCCGGAGGCACGGGTATTCGGAGATATCGGCTGCTACACGCTTGGAGCCCTTCCTCCGTTCCGCACCCTCTCCAGCTGCGTTGACATGGGTGCGTCCATCACCATGGCAAAAGGCGCTGCAGATGCCGGGCTCTATCCGGCAATCGCCGTCATCGGCGACTCCACCTTCACCCACAGCGGCATGACGGGCCTTCTGGATGCAGTGAACGAAAACGCCGACGTAACCATACTCATTTCCGACAACCTTACCACGGCTATGACCGGAGGACAGGACTCCGCCGGCACAAGCAAGTACGAAGGCATATGCATTGGCCTCGGAGTTGACCCGTCACATGTCAAGGTGGTGGTCCCGTTGTCGGCAAAGATTGCGGAAATCAGGGAGACTATCCGCCGGGAAATCGCCTACCACGGCGTTTCCGTCATCATCGCACGGCGTGAATGCATCCAGTCTCTGAAAAGGCACAATGCAAGGAAATCATGAAAAAGGACATCATACTCTGCGGCGTGGGAGGTCAGGGTATCCTCTCGATCGCAACCGTCATAGGGGAAGCGGCCACTGCATCGGGCCTGCATCTCAAACAAGCCGAAGTCCATGGGATGAGCCAGAGGGGCGGTGACGTGGAAAGCGACCTGCGCCTGTCTACGGAACCGGTGAACAGCGACCTGATCGCCCAAGGAACGGCAGACATCATACTCTCGATGGAACCGATGGAAGCTTTGCGCTACCTCAAATATCTGGCCCCGGACGGAGCCGTCATCACGGCGTCGGAGCCTTTGGTCAACATCCCGGATTATCCTGACCATGAGGCACTTCTCTCCGAGTTGCAGGCCCTGCCCGACGTCACCATGTGTGACATCGGCTCCCTTGCGCTCGAAAGCGGAAATGCCAGGAGCGCCAACATGGTCCTCCTGGGCATGGCTGCGTCCCGCATAGGACTCGTGACGCCTGACGGACTTCGTGAAGCGATAGCAAGGGTCTTCTCCGCAAAAGGTGAAAAAGTGGTGGAGGCCAACCTGTCGGCATTCGACATGGGAATGGCTGCGGCGGAAAGGAGGACGGCATGAGAGTCTTTACTGAAGATGCCGTTGCTCGGGCCTGCCGGGAGTGCGCCGTCACCGACCTTTCCCATGCCACCATAGGGGAGGTCCTTCTGGTCTCCCAGTTCCTTGAGGAGGAGACGGGAATCCCATTCATCAGGATGGACCAGGGATCTCCGGGCCTCCCGACGAACCGTTACGGGATAGAGGCTGAAAAGAAGGCTCTGGACAAAGGGGTGGGAAGCCAGTATCCCCCGGCCGCAGGCGTCCCGGAACTAAAGCAGGCGGCCAGCGAATTCATCAAGGCATTCATCAACGTGGACATCCCCCCGTTGAACTGCGTGCCCACAACCGGCTCGGTGGCAGCTTCTTTCGCGAGTTTCATCGCCTGCACGCAGCGCGTACCCGGGAAGGACAAGGTCATATTCATCGATCCCGGGTTTCCCATCCAGAAATCTCAGCTCAGGGTCCTGGGCATCCAGTGGAAACAGTTCGACATATACTCGCATCGCGGTGCCGGACCGTTGAAGCGGAAACTTGAAGAGATGATGAAAGACGGAGACGTGGCTGCTATCATCTACTCCAATCCCAACAATCCCGCATGGATATCCCTGGAAGAGGAGGAACTTCGCGTCATCGGTGAAGTCGCCACAAGCCGCGACGTTATCGTACTGGAAGACCTTGCCTACTTCGGAATGGATTACCGCCACGATTTCGGCCACCCGTACACTCCTCCGTACATCAGGACCGTGGCCCGCTACACCGACCGTTATATCCTCATGCTGTCGTCGTCCAAGATTTTCAGTTATGCAGGCCAGAGGATAGCGCTTTGCTGCATCAGCGACACTCTGTTCCACACCTGCTATCCGGCACTTGCGGCACGTTACCAGGATGCTGGAATATTCGGGCAGACCCTGACGGCATCGATACTGTATATGATAACCAGCGGATGCACCGCAACCACACAATACGGATATGCCGAGATGCTCCGCCGCTCCGTTGACGGAACGATCGATTTCGTGGAGGACACCCGGGAATATGAGCGCAGGGCCAGAAGGATGAAGGACATATTCTGCAGTCACGGCTTCCGTATCGTTTACGACATGGACGTGACGGAACCGGTTGGGGACGGCTTCTTCTTCACCGTCGGCTACGGTGACATGTCCGGAGAACAACTGGTGGTAGAACTTATGTATTACGGAATCAGCAGCATCTCACTCGGGACCACGGGCAGCCTTCAGGACGGAGTGCGGGCCTGCGTAAGCCGGATGCGGGAAGATCTTTTCCCTGTCCTGGAGGAACGCGTGAAAGCATTTAATACAGATCATTCCAACCTATGATTTGGAACGAACACAAAGAAACCATGTCGCGCGATCATCTGAGCGCGATGCAGGGACATCGTCTTCATAAGATGGTGGATTATCTCTACCACAATGTCCCTTTCTACCGGAAGAAGTTGCAGGCGATGGACCTCATCCCCGACGATATCCGAACGATCGAGGATATCGTAAAACTTCCCTTCACTACAAAGCAGGACCTGAGGGACAATTACCCATTTGGCCTCCAGGCAGCCCCTAAGAGTGAAATCATCCGCATCCATGCCTCATCCGGGACGACAGGGAATCCCACCATCGTGGGCTACACCCGCCGCGATATCGAGATCTGGGCGGAATGCATGGCCCGCTGCCTTACGGCATATGGCATGACTCGGGACGATACATTCTCAGTTTCATATGGTTACGGGCTGTTCACAGGAGGACTAGGCGCCCATTACGGTGTGGAAAAAGTGGGAGGCGCGGTTGTGCCTGCATCCACTGGAAATACGGAGAAGCACATCCGTCTCATCCGTGACCTTGGCATCGACGGCATAGCCTGTACCCCGTCATATGCGTTGCATCTGGCCGAGGTCATGGAAAAGCTGAACATCGACAAGAAAGAGATCCGCCTGAGGATCGGAGCATTCGGTGCGGAGCCATGGACCGAGAACATGCGCCAGGAAATCGAAAGCAGGCTGGGGCTGAAGGGCTACAACCTCTATGGCCTGAGCGAAATCATGGGTCCCTGCGTCAGCTTCGAATGTGAATGCCAGCACGGTTCACATATCAATGAAGACCATTTCTTCCCGGAAATCATCAATCCTCAGACACTTGAGCCCCTTGGACGGGGGCAGCAGGGAGAACTCGTTTTCACTACCCTTACAAAACAGGGAATGCCCCTGCTGCGCTATCGCACAAGGGACCTCTGCAGCCTGCTGGAAGGAGACGACTGCCCCTGCGGCCGCACGCTGGTGAGGATGAGCCCGGTCATGGGCAGAAGCGACGACATGCTCATAATCCGTGGTATCAACGTGTTCCCGTCCCAGGTCGAGGCTGTCATCCTGGACATTCCGGAATGCGCCCCCCGCTATCTCCTGGTCGTGGACAGGGTGGACAACCTCGACACGCTTACCGTCCAGGTGGAGATGCGGCCCGAGTATTTCTCCGGAGCCGACACCATCGATGCCATTACCGGACTTGCCAAGAAGGTGGCTCACAGGCTACGCAGTGTCCTGAGTATAAACGCTCTGGTTCATATCCGCCAGCCGGGTTCCCTGGAACGCAGCGTGGGCAAAGGCAAATATGTCATAGACAACCGAGTGCTGAAATAATATGGCTTACAGTAACTATTTCAATCCGGAAGAGACCCTTGACCGTGAAGGTATCGAAAGGCTGCAGGCGGAACGTCTTCGCAGCACGGTGGCTCATTGCATGGGCTCCGGATTCTACAGGAAACGCTTCAGGGACATAGGTTTGTCTCACGAAGACATCAAGACCCTGGACGACCTTCAGAAGATACCCTTCACCACCAAGCAGGACCTGAGGGACACCTATCCTTTCGGTATGGCATCAATCCCGCTGTCAAAGTGCACCCGGCTGCATTCTTCAAGCGGGACGACCGGAAATCCTACGGTGATCCTGCATTCGCAGAAAGACCTGGAGCAGTGGGCCAATGCCGTGGCCAGGTGCCTCTGGATGGTGGGTTGCAGGCCTGAGGACGTGTTCCAGAATACCTCGGGCTACGGGATGTTCACCGGAGGACTCGGCTTCCAGTACGGAGCCGAGCTTCTTGGGATGCTTACGGTTCCCGCCGCGGCCGGAAACACCCTCCGCCAGATCAAATTCTTCACCGACTTCGGGACCACCGTCGTACACGCCATCCCGTCTTATGCCGCACGCCTGCATGAGGTGATGTGCGAAAGGGGCGTGGATCCGCGCCGGGACACAAAACTGCGCACACTCGTCATCGGAGCCGAGCCCCACAGCGACCAGACGCGCAGACGCATCGAGAATATGCTCGGGGTGAAAGCCTACAATTCCTTCGGCATGTCGGAGATGTGCGGCCCGGGCGTGGCCTTTGAGTGTCCCGAGCAGAACGGAATGCATATCTGGGAGGATTACTACATAGTAGAGATCATCGATCCTGTAACCTTGAAGCCTGTTCCGGAAGGAGAGGTTGGAGAGCTGGTACTCACCACGATCAACCGGGAAGCCATGCCCCTGCTCCGCTACAGGACCAGGGACCTGACCCGAATACTGCCGGGCGAATGCCCCTGCGGACGGCACCACAAGCGCATCGACCGTATCAAAGGCCGCAGTGACGACATGATCATCCTCAAGGGAGTCAACATCTTCCCGATCCAGGTGGAACAGGTACTGGTGCAGTTCAAGGAACTGGCTTCCGATTACCTCATCACCCTGGACACCGTGGACGGAAGCGATTACATGACCGTTGAAGTGGAACTTGCCGGCAGCAATATCGACGATTACGCCGCCCTGCAGACACTTGAAAGGAACATCACCAGAATGCTCAGGGACGAGATACTGGTGACCCCTAAGGTGAAACTCCTCCCCAAAGGCAGCATCCCCCAGAGTGAGGGTAAAGCCGTGAGGGTCAAAGACAACAGGAAACAATACCAATAACCAATAGTATCATGACCATACATCAACTTTCCATTTTCATAGAGAACAAGGCCGGTACCCTCGTGGTCATACTCCGCCAACTGAAAGAGGCTGGAATCCAGCTGATAGCTTCCACCATCTCCGATACGGTCGACTACGGGATCTGCAGAATCATATGCAGCGAGCCCGTCAGGGCATTTGAGACCCTGAGAGATGCCGGAGTGGCCGTTTCCCTCTGCGAAGTCATAGCCGTTGCCCTCGATGACGAGCCCGGCCGTGCTGCCGACGCCATCGGCATACTTTCGGAAGAAGGCATAAGCATCGCCTACCTGTATTCATTCCTGCTGGGAGGAAAGGGCGTACTGGTGTTCCGCACCGACAACAATGAACGCGCCCTGGAGGCGCTCCAGCGCGGAAAAATGGATATTATTCGCGAGAAGGACCTCTCGAAACTGGCTGTTTGAGAAATCCTTCAACTTAACGAGTACCGTCTGTTCTCAAGTCAATACGGGACGAGGTAACACTGTTTCCATATTCCCGTCAGGAAAAGATCTTTGTAAAGATATGTTTAGAAGAATCATCCTCATACTATTGACCATTGTGTTTTCTTGTGCTTATTCTTGTGGAACTAAGAAGCATGAGAAGACAAATAATGTTGAAGTGATTAGCGAAGATAACTGCAACCTTTTAGGGGAGACTCTTCAAGCCTTTCTTTCCCAAAATGCGAAGTCCTTAAAGATATGGTCATTTAAGGAATGGGGATGCAGAAGCACCGGCAAACAAGTGACCAAGATTCCAATGCCTGAAGGAGTAAGAATCAGTGGGGATGCATTAAAGGAGTTTCTATGCCTCGACCAAGTCAACCATTATGATTCCCGTTTGATCAAGTCCAGAAGTGAATGGGAGAATTCTCTTAAGGACTCAGATGAAAAGTATGTGTATTGTGGCACTCTTGATGTTTCTGATTCGCTGGATTGTTACATATACACGGTAGAAGATATAGAACAGGTGGGGTACTGTGATGCCTTTGCTCTGCTGGTCAAGAATGGTAGGGCTATGGGGTCGGTCCAGTTGGCTTGTGAAGGTTATGGATTGTGGGATGCAAAAGAATCCAATCGGATTTCCAGGAACACTTTTGTGGTGTCTAACACCGCCGTAGATATGATTGATGAGAATGGTAATAGCCCGGAATGGTACTACTTCATCCGCATTAATGATGATGGGACAGTCACCCGGTCCGATGCTTTGGAATCCGATTTCAACAAGCCTACCTGGAACAGATAAAAAAGCCGTGGAATTACCCGCGGCTTTTACATAACTATTTGATTATCTATTCAATACTCTTCCTTGTTAAACATTTGGTGCGGCATCCGTAAACGGGTTATTATCAGTTAGTTACGCTCGTGTTCGAAAACTTGGATAGCCACAGGGGAAGTCTGTGGCAGGCTGAGATGCATTAACTGACAATATACTATCCAATATTACTATCCCAAAGAATCAATTGTATGTGCCATAGGCAGGCTCCATTTCAACATCCTTCATGCCTTCATTTGGCGGAAAGGAAATCTTTTTATAGGTCTTGCCATCTTCTTCAACCACATCCCCTTTCCTTAACCAATACTTTTGAATCACATAATCTGACATCTTCCCAACACCCCAATTCTCGTCTAATCTCTTTGCATCAAATATGGCTATCATCAGGACATCTGTCTCCCAGAAAACATCCTCAACAACCCATTGTGCAT
>JAFRXI010000033.1 GCA_017437755.1 Bacteroidales bacterium | reverse complement strand
CCGCCGGCGCCGAGATCATCGAGAACCCGATCGTTTCCAACCTGAAGGAAGGAATGTCGGTGCTCGAGTACTTCATCTCTACGCACGGTGCCCGTAAGGGTCTGGCGGATACCGCCCTCAAGACGGCTGATGCCGGTTACCTGACCCGCCGTCTGGTGGACGTCTCCCACGATGTGATCATCACCGAAGAAGACTGCGCTCATAGACTCCGGTTACGCCCAGGTGGAAGACATCACGAGCAACTTCGCGATGGGCTTCATCACCAACAACGAGCGTTACAACAAGGTCATCGACCTGTGGACTTCAATCGACAACCGCCTCACCGGCATAGTCGAGAAGCAGATTTCGGCTGACCAGCAGGGCTTCAACCCCGTTTACATGATGCTTGACTCCGGAGCCCGCGGCTCCACCCAGCAGATCAAGCAGCTGTGCGGAATGCGCGGCCTCATGGCCAAGCCCCAGAAGTCCGGTGCTGCCGGAGCCGAAATCATCGAGAACCCCATCGTATCCAACCTGAAGGAGGGCATGACGGTGCTCGAATACTTCATCTCCACGCACGGTGCCCGAAAGGGTCTTGCCGACACCGCCCTCAAGACCGCCGACGCAGGTTACCTGACAAGGCGTCTGGTGGACGTATCCCACGACGTTATCATCACCGAAGAGGACTGCGGAACCCTCCGCGGCCTCATCGCCACCGCAATCAAGAACAAGGACGAGGTCGTCGAGTCCCTCGGCGAGAGGATACTCGGCCGTACCTCGGTGCACGACATCTTCAATCCCCTTACCGGCGAACTCATCATTCCCGCCGGCGAGGAAATCAAGGAAGACGTCGCCGCACTCATCGACTCCCTCCCCATCGAGCAGGTGGAAATCCGTTCCGTCCTCACTTGCGAATCCCGCAAGGGCGTTTGCGCAAAGTGCTACGGACGCAACCTGGCCACCAGCCGCATGGTGGAGAAGGGCGAAGTGGTTGGCGTGATTGCCGCACAGTCCATCGGCGAGCCCGGTACACAGCTCACACTCCGTACGTTCCACGTCGGTGGTACGGCCTCAAGCGCCACCGCCGACTCCTCCATCGAGTCCAAGTATGACGGACGCCTCTCATTCCAGGAGCTCCGCACCATACAGAGAATCGAAGATGACGGAACCTCCAGGGATATCGTGGTGAGCCGGACCACCGAACTCCGCATCCTTGACGAAAACACCGGAATCACCTACTCGCAGTACGACGTGCCCTACGGCGCAACCCTGTACTTCAAGGACGGTGACAAGGTCAAAAAGGGCGACCTCATCTGCGAATGGGATGCCTATAACGCCACAACCATCGTGGAATCCGCCGGTAAGCTCCACTTCGAGAACATGATCGAAGGTGTGACCTACCGCGAGGAATCCGCCGATGAATACTCCAACAACAAGGACAAGGTCATCATCGAGGCCCGTGACAAGACCAAGAACCCGGCGGTGGTCATCACCGACGAGGACGGCGTCATCCTCAAGCAGTACAACCTGCCCGTGGGTGCGCACGTAATGGTCGGCGACGGAGACCTCGTGAGGATCGGCGACGTGATCATCAAGATCCCGCGCGCCATCGGAAAGTCCAGCGATATCACGGGTGGTCTCCCCAGGGTTACCGAACTCTTCGAGGCCAGGACCCCTTCCAACCCTGCCATCATCTCCGAAATCAACGGCGAGGTGCTCATGGGCAAGATCAAGAGGGGCAACCGCGAAATCGTGGTCCGGAACTCCTCCGGAGTGGAGAAGCACTACCTCGTTCCCCTTACCAAGCAGATACTTGTCCAGGAGAACGACTACGTGAAGGCTGGAACCCGTCTGTCCGACGGCGGAATCTCCCCTACCGACATCCTCAACATACTGGGACCGGTCAAGGCGGAAGAGTACATCGTCAACGAGATCCAGGCGGTCTACCGTCTCCAGGGCGTTAAGATCAATGACAAGCACTTTGAGATCATAGTACGCCAGATGCTCCGCAAGGTGCAGATCGGCGATCCCGGCGACACCGAGTTCCTCCCCGAGGAACTTGTGGACAAGTGGGAATTCATGGACCGCAACGACGCCATCTTCGGCAAGTTCATTGTCAAGGACACCGGCGACAGCGAGAAGTTCGAGGTTGGCGACATCATCGGCGCCCGTGAACTCCGCAGCGAGAATTCCTCGCTGGAGAGACAGGGACGCAAGATGGTCCTCGCCGAGCCCGCAAAACCCGCAACTGCGAGCCAGGTTCTCCAGGGAATCACCCGCGCCGCGCTCAAGACCGGCAGCTTCATCTCGGCGGCTTCCTTCCAGGAAACCACCAAGGTGCTCAGCGAAGCCGCGATCCGTGCCCGCGTCGACCACCTGGAAGGTCTCAAGGAAAACGTCATCTGCGGACATCTCATCCCCGCAGGAACAGGTCTCAAGCAGTATCAGGACATCGTAGTCGGCCGCAAGGACGAATACGCAGCCCAGATGAACGACCTGTAGGAGCGGAACGCGCTTTTCATCCACGGGGCCGGCTCGATTGAGCCGGCCCCTTTTGTATATGCAATATCCAAAATATTACTATATTTATAGGTTGATTGAAAGCAAAACCTTATGAAAGATTGGCAGAACCCCATCGTGGCTGACCTGGCCCTTGGCGCAGCCGGCGGAATTGAACTCATCAAACTCAGCAGGGCGTCGAGGAATCCCCGCAAGGAAAGCGAAAAGACCCTCCGCAGGATACTGGAGTATGCAAAGGACACCGTCTACGGCAAGGAGCACCATTTTGACAGGATACTGCAGGCCGGCTCCGCAGAGGAACTGTTCCGGTTGTACCGCGAGAACGTCCCAATGAACGACTACGAGGACCTGCGTCCCTATGTGGAGAGGCACAAGAACGGCGAGTCCGGCATCCTCTTCCCAGGAAAGCCGGTGATGTACGCAACCACTTCCGGGACCACCAGCGAGCCCAAATGGATTCCCATAACCGACGTTTACCTCAACAAGGTCTACGGTGCCATGACCAGGCTGTGGATGTTCCTCTTCATAAAGAACAGGCCCAAAGTCTTTACCGGTGTAAGCATGAGCATCGTGGGCAAGATGATCGAGGGCTACGCGCCTGACGGAACCGTCTTCGGAAGCGTATCGGGGCTTACCCAGCAGAATATCCCCGGCTTCCTCCGCAAGTATTACTCGGCCCCCCACCAGGTATTCTCCATCACCGACTACAATGCCAGGTACTACACCCTGATGAGGATGGCCATCGAAAGGAACATCACCCTGATAATCACTGCAAACCCCTCCACCATAGTGGAGTTGCAGAACAATGTCAACCAGTATTTCGACGACTACGTAAACGACATCGAGAACGGGACCCTCAAGGCCGACCTTCCCATCGCCGACGACATCCGCGAGGCCATAAAGCCCTTCCTGCACCCCAACCCCGAGAGGGCCGCGGAACTCCGCCGGCTGAAGGCTGAGCATCCGCAGATCCTTCCCAAGCACTACTGGCCCAACCTGCAGGTGCTGAATACCTGGAAATGCGGCAACACAAAGGTGTACATAGAGAAATTCAAGGATTCCTTCCCGGAAGGGATGATGCACAAGGAATTTGGATACTTTGCCTCGGAATGCCGCTTCGGGCTCACCCTGGACGGATCGGACAACACCGTCATGTTCCCGCAGTACCATTATTACGAATTCGTGCGGGAAGACGACATGGAGAGCGAAAACCCCAGGTATCTCCAGCTGGACGAACTCGAGGAGGGGAAGCGCTACTGCTCCTACGTCACCACCATGGCCGGGCTTTACCGCTACAACATGAACGACCTCATCGAGGTTGGCCCCAAGTACAGGAACACTCCCACCGTCCATATGATCCAGAAAATCAACGGGATAGTCACCATGACGGGGGAAAAGCTCCACGAGCGCCAGTTCATGGAGGCGGTGCAGACCGCTGAATCCGAGCTGGGAATGCCCCTGCGCTTCTACGTGGGCTTTGCCGACGTGGAGGATTCCGTCTATCATTTCTATTATGAATTCGCCGACCAGGACACCACTCAGGAAAAGGCCGAGGAGTTTACCGCCGTTGTGGAACGAACATTGCAGAAGGTGAACTGTGAATATGAGAACAAAAGGGTTTCACTGCGGATAGCCTATCCCGTGACTCACCGTCTCCGCAAGGATTCCTTCGAGACTTTCAAGGAGCAATGCATCGCCGAAGGGTTCCGTGACGGACAGTTCAAGGTGAATCTGCTGATGCAGGACGAGGCCCGCCATGCCAAATTCAAAAAACTGGTTATTGAATCATGAAACGCACCATTATCTTACTCACAGCCGTGGCTGCCGCCATGCTTGCAGCCTCCTGCAACAAGCATGTGGAGCACCGAACCAGCACCACCATCACCCTCAACCAGAGGAGCGACTGGACCATAGCGTACATGGGCCGCGAGGACTACGAGGAAGAGGACGGTTACCTCTCACGCGTGGAAAGGATGAAGGTCGAATGTCCCGGTGCCGAATATTTCATCATCCGGACCATAACCCGGGACGACCTCAAGGATCTTTACGGATCGGACTGGCTTACCTTCTTCCGGGAAGAGGCCCGCGCCGCTGATTTCATCACCGACGCCGAGGGCGGTTATCCACAGGACCAGCTGTTCGACCTTCTCCGGCACGGGAGCTACAATGCCTTCCTGATCGGACTGGATTCAAGGGGAAAGCCAACCGGAGACTATGCCGTCAGCAACATAACGGTAAAGGAAGATCCCGCCACCGACGGCTTCAAGCGCTGGCTGGGCAAGTGGAACGTCAAGGGGACAAAGGTCAGCTACGACATCGAGATCACCTCGCTGGAGAACAACTTTGTCTTCCGTGTGGACGGCTGGGAATGCGGCGAGGACATCGACCCCAAGACCGGCACCCAGATGAGCCAGGAGTACCTGGAAACCTATTTCGAGAGGGAGAACGACCTGATGTATTTCACCTCGCAGTACATCCAGTCATACGAAGACAAGGACTTTGGCCTCAGGGAAAACAACTATGCCGTAGACGAGATGTTCATGGGCTGTATCACCTATAACGGGGAAGACCTCATCATCACCTCCGAAGACATCGACATCGCAGCCGGAAAACTGGCCCAGGACGGCGTCAGCGGAACAATCGAGGGGATCGGCCTGAAGGTTGACATCGACGACAGGACCACCATCGACACGGAGATCACCCAGATCAAGTACATGTTCACCCCGGACTGGGAGAACTGGTATTTCTACAACGAGAACGTTCCCTACCTGCCGCTCACCCTCACCAAGACCGGAGGGCCAAGGGCCTCTTCCGCAAGGCAGGCGTCACCCGCAAGGCCCCACACCAAGGAGTATCTCAGGAAGAATGCACTCCGCCTGCACAACGGACGCGTCAGAGGCGCCTCAGGAAACACTGTACGGTGTTCTCCAGCAGGCAGGCGATCGTCATCGGCCCCACTCCGCCGGGGACAGGAGTAATCCACGAGGCCTTGGGCGCCACGGACCCGTAGTCCACGTCGCCGCAGAGCTTCCCGTCCTCGTCACGGTCCATCCCCACGTCGATCACCACAACGCCGTCGGAGACCATGTCTGCGGTAACCATCTTGGCGCGGCCCGCCGCGACCACCAGTATTTCAGCCTGCCGGGTTATCTCCGGCAGGTTTTTAGTACGTGTATGGCAGACCGTGACGGTGGCGTTGGCATCCAGCAGCAGTTTGGCCACCGGAAGGCCGACGATATTGCTCCGGCCTACCACCACTGCCCTTTTGCCGCACGGGTCGATCCCGGCCGATTCCAGCAGCTTCATTATCCCCTTTGGGGTACATGCCACTATGCAGGGCCTCTTCTGCCACAGGGCGGCCACGTTTCCGGGATGAAAACCGTCCACGTCCTTTTCCATGGCGATGGTCTCTATCACCTTATGCTCGTCAAGGTGACGCGGAAGCGGAAGCTGCACCAGGATGCCGTCTACGGCCGGATCGGCATTCAACTGCCCGATCAGCGAAAGCAACTCAGGTTCAGTTGTTTCCGCCGGAAGACGGTATGTGGAATTGGATATTCCCACCGCCTCGCATCCCCTGGCCTTGTTCCGCACATACACCTGGCTGGCGGGGTCCTCCCCCACAAGGATAACCGCAAGGTTCGGGACACGGCCGTATTTTTCAGGAAAAGTGGAAACCTGCGCCGCCAGAGAGGCCTTGATGGCGCTTGAGACTTGTTTACCGTCCAGAATCATGGCAATAGCTTATAAAATATCCGCGCAAATATAACAAAATTTGGATAGACGGGGAATTATTCCTAATTTGTGAACCTTTTGAAAAAGGGATAATACCGGATTAATGGATTCAAGATAATGTTCAAGGCGATATTTAAGGTTGCGGCCTGGGTACTGTTCTGCCTTCTGGCCTTATCCTGCAGCAAAGACGTCAAAGGCAGTGATGTCCTCGCCTACCTTTCGGCCGACGACGCCTTTGTCGAAGGCCAGGCCAGGCTGGACATCAACCTTACCGAGGCCTCATCGTCGGATGTGACCGTAACCCTGGGAGTGGGTGACGTAAAGGAAAACGCCCTGAAGTCTTCCTGCATCGGTTTTTCCGGCAATCCTGTTACCATATCGGCCGGGGCCACCGAGGCTACCATCACGCTCACCCTCAATTCAGAAGGGCTTGAAAACGGCCGGTACCAGGCCGTAATATCCATCATAAACGTAACAGGAGCCACCGCGCACAAGACGCTCGACACGATTTATATCGATGCTGAAATCAGCTCCGGAGTACAATAGATTATTCAACAGCACGCCATGCGAAATCTGTTTCTGACAAACACCCTCACCCGCAAAAAGGAACTCTTCGTGCCCATCAACCCCGGACACGTGGGGATGTACGTATGCGGGCCAACGGTATACGGTGACGCCCACCTGGGCCATGCCAGGCCGGGAGTGACATACGATGTCCTGTTCCGACTGCTCACTTACCTGGGCTACAAGGTCCGCTATGTCCGCAACATTACCGACGTCGGACACCTCGAGCACGATGCCGACGAGGGTGAGGACAAGATAGCCAAGAAAGCCAAGCTCGAGGACCTGGAGCCCATGGAAGTGGTGCAGACCTACACTGAACGCTACCACGAGGCCATGAGGCTGCTGGGCTGCCTCTCCCCTTCCATCGAACCACGCGCCTCGGGCCATATAATAGAACAGATAGAGACCGTAAAGAAGATCCTCGAGGCCGGCTACGCCTATATCAGCAACGGCTCCGTGTATTTTGACGTTGCCAAGTATAACGAGACCCACCGCTACGGAATCCTTTCCGGACGCTCGCTGGACGACACCCTGGAAGGCACCCGCAGCCTGGACGGCCAGTCAGACAAGAAGGCCCCCTACGACTTTGCCCTGTGGAAGAAGGCCGAGCCGCAGCATATAATGCACTGGCCCTCGCCATGGAGCGAAGGCTTCCCCGGCTGGCATCTGGAGTGCTCGGTGATGGGCGAGAAGTACCTCGGCAGGGAATTCGACATACATGGAGGCGGAATGGACCTCATGTTCCCCCACCACGAGTGCGAGATTGCCCAGAATACGGCCTCCAGGGGCACTGCAGGCGTCCGCTACTGGGTACACAACAACATGATCACCATAGGCGGCCAGAAGATGGGTAAATCCCTCGGTAACTTCATCACCCTTCCGGAACTGTTTTCCGGGAACCACAGGTTGCTGCAGCAGGCCTACTCCCCCATGACCATTCGCTTCTTCATCCTCCAGGCGCACTACAGGAGCACCCTCGATTTCAGCAATGAGGCACTTCAGGCCGCGGAAAAAGGGCTCGACAGGCTTATGCAGGCTGCATCGACGCTTGATAATGCTCCGGCATCCGACGAGGCCCCGTCACCAGCGGTGCAGGCCATCTGGGAAGGGGTTATGGACGCCCTTTGCGACGACCTCAACACCCCCGTGGCCATGGCCAAGATATTCGAGGCGGTGAAACTTATAAACGGCGGCGGCCTTTCCAGTCCCGACAAGGCTTCCTTGAAGAAGCTTTTCGACGACGTCGTATCCGGTGTACTCGGCATCAGGAATGAGTCTGCCGGTGGCAACGAAAAGACTGAAAAGGCCCTCGCCGGAGTGATGGAACTGGTGCTGGAAGACCGGCGCAAGGCCCGCGAGGCCAGGGACTGGGCGGAGAGCGACCGCATCCGCGACATACTTAAGGCCATCGGAATAACCGTCAAGGACACCCGCGACGGAGCAACCTGGACACTCGAGAAATGAAATTCATATCATGGAACGTAAACGGGCTCCGAGCCTGTGCCGCCAAGGGCTTTGACGATATTTTCACCGCCCTTGACGCCGATTTTGTATGCCTTCAGGAAACCAAGATGCAGCAGGGACAGCTGGACATCTCTTTCCCGGGCTACACCTCCTACTGGAACTCTGCCGAGAAAAAGGGTTATTCAGGAACCGCCGTCTTCACAAGGCTGGAGCCCCTTTCCGTCAGCTACGGGATGGGAATCGACGAGCACGACCACGAAGGGCGAATCATCACCCTGGAAATGGACGGTTTCTTCCTTGTCAACGTCTATACCCCAAATTCACAGGACGGATTGCGCAGGCTTGATTACAGGATGAAGTGGGAGGATGACTTCCGCTCCTTCCTCGGCGCCCTTGCCGGGAGGAAGCCGGTTGTGGTCTGCGGTGACCTGAACGTTGCCCATGAGGAGATCGACATCAAGAACCCTTCCGCAAACCGCCGCAACGCCGGTTTCACCGACGAGGAAAGGGACAAGTTCTCCACCCTCCTGGAGAGCGGCTTCACCGACTCCTGGAGAAGCCTCAACCCAACCGCCGTCAAGTATTCCTGGTGGTCGTACCGCTTCAACGCCAGGGCCAATAACGCCGGCTGGCGCATAGACTATTTCCTGGTCTCAAACGCCCTCGCCCCCAGGATCTCCGGCGCCGATATCCACAACGAGATATTCGGGTCCGACCACTGCCCAGTTGAACTGGTGCTGGACCTGTAGAACTCCTGTTTTGCATGACAAAGGTCCTTTTCATATGTCATGGCAATATATGCAGGAGCCCCATGGCGGAGTTTATCCTGAAAGCCCTGGCCAGGGCCAAAGGACTTGAGAATCAATATTATATCGAGTCAGCGGCTGTATCTTCCGAGGAGATCGGCAACCCCGTCTACCCGCCTGCCAGGCGCTGCCTTTCGCAGCACGGAGTCCCTTTCAGCAATGACAAACGGGCCCGCCAGGTCACCCGCTCCGACTATGACCGCTTTGACCGGATTATCTGCATGGACGCATCCAACCTCCGGTGGCTCCGGAGGATCATCCCCCGGGACCCTGAGGGAAAAATCCATCTGATGATGTCGTATACCGGCATTGGACGCGACGTGGCCGACCCCTGGTACACCGGCGACTTTGAGGCCGCCTTCCAGGATATCCTTGCTGGCTGCGAGGCAATGCTCCGGCCGTCATCCCATGTGTAACCATACGGCGTATATTCCGGCTGCAGGGGCGGCAACACAGTACTACTCTGTACTCTGAACCGGACCCCGGAAATCAACTACCCTTCCTCTTTTTCACCGACTCCCAGATGAAAGAAATGCCCCCCAGGAGGATCTGGACGAGGGTCTGGGACTCGTGAGAAAGGGTAGCGAAGACGAGGCCGAGCGCGAAGGGAACGCCGTAGACGGCGGAAAGGGCGCCGGCCACCAGGGTATGGAAGGCCCCGAAGCCTCCGGGAACGGGAATGAACGAACTGAGAGTCCCTACGAACATCAGGAAAAGGGCGTCCCCCACTCCGAGCGACGACATCTCCGGCGCGCCCCCCCTGACAGCCCAGATTATTCCGCACGACTCCAAAAGATAGAGCCCCCACACTATGACGGTAAGGACTATGAAGAGCCATCCCTTTTCAAGCTTCAGAAAGGATTTAAGGCCGTCCCATATCCCAAGCACCACATTCCAGGCCTTGGACGGAAGACCTGGCCCGGCACGGAATTTCCATAGCAGGAAAAACAAGGCCGCAAGCACGGCCAGTCCCACCAAAGCTATGATTATCAATTTCTTCCATGCATCAGACGAGCCCAACATCCCTCCGCCGGCAAGGGTTTTGAACTGTCCCCACATCAGCGACACCAGCACCACGGCGATAAGCGCCACCATGGCAATGTCCCAGGCCCTCTCCGCCACAACGGTGCCAAGGACCTTGTCGTAAGAGGCCTTCCTGTGCCCGTCGGGGCCGGGTGCCGAGTTGGCCGTCACATAACCGCAACGGACGAATTCCCCCGAACGGGGCACCACCAGGTTGGATATCAGGCAAATATTTGTTGCGTTGAAGACCGAGATCCTGTCCATGCCGCCGTCGACCGGGAGGATCAGCATCCTCCACCTGATGGCCCTGACATACTGCGAAAGGGCGCCGGCGGCCATGGCCAATGCCACATACGACCACCTGCATTGCGCCAGGCCCGACTTCAGGTCCGCCCAGGCAACCTTGCGGAAAGAGAAATACAGCAACGCCGCGGCCACCAGGGCCCACAGCGAATACTTGAATATATTGGACACTCTCCCGTTCATTTTCAGCAGAACCTCTGCAAATTTACGATAATTTTATATAATTTTGTAGGATATTGAACACGAAAGCCATGAAATCGATCCTCGGCATAGGAAACGCACTTACCGACATACTCGCCGTTCTTCCGGACGACGGCTTCCTCACCAAGTACCATCTGCCCAAGGGCAGCATGCAGCACGTGGACATGGAGACCGGCGACAAGATCTGGAAAACCCTGAAGGAAGAGGTCGGGGTAAGGTATGTGGCCGGAGGATCCGCGGCAAACACCATAACCTGCACTTCCATTTTCGGGATGCCGTCGGGGTTCATCGGGAAAATCGGAGACGACGAACTCGGACATCTCTTCAAGAGCGACCAGGAACAGTACGGGGTGAAGACCAACCTCCTGAAGGGGCGCAACAGTTCCGGAAGGTCCATGGTGTTCATCACCGGCGCCAATGCCGAGAGGACCTTCGCCGTATACCTCGGAGCAGCCCTGGAACTTGTTCCGGAAGACCTCAAGCCGGAGTATTTCGAGGGTTGGGACTATTTCCATATTGAAGGCTATCTTGTTCAGAACCAAGATCTTATCCGCACCGCTGTACAAATGGCGAAAAAGGCCGGATGCATTATCTCCCTGGATATGGCCTCCTACAACGTGGTGGAATCCAACGACGCCTTCCTCCACAACATAGTGGACAATTACGTGGACATCGTCTTTGCCAACGAGACCGAGGCCCGTTCCTTCACCAAGATGGAGCCCGAGGCCGCCCTGGAAGAGATTTCCCGCCACTGCCAGATTGCTGTGGTAAAGGTAGGTAAGGACGGTTCCTGGGTGCGCAGCGGCGATGAGGCACATTTCATAGAGGCCTGGCCCGCCGCAACCATCGACGCTACCGGCGCAGGCGACACCTATGCCGCCGGATTCCTGTATGCCCATTCACTGGGCCTTCCCCTGCGCACCTGCGGCGAAATAGGCTCGATAATTGCGGCCAAGGTGGTGGAAGTTATCGGAACCAAAATAGACATTCCTCGCTGGAAGGCCGCCAAGCAGGAAATACGTGAACTCATTTCAAAGTCCGGACAGACATGTTAGAAGGAATCAAGACAATTCTCCGCAAACGCTGTCTGAAAAACTACGAGAGCGACAGCCCGACCGGTATAACCCCGGTGGACAAACTGCACTCCGCCGTTGCGTTCATTGACGTGGAGGACACCTCCTTTGACGAATGCAAGAACTTGATACTCAATTTCTACCGTGAACACGGCATAAAAGGCGACATCTTCTTCTTCGACTTCCGCAAACTCGGCGAAGGCGAAAGGCTCATCACCAGCATCACCACCACAGTCCTGAAGAAGGACCTCAACATCTTCGGCCGGCCGTCAAAGGAAAAGATCAAACTCATGCTCGACGGCGAACCTGACCTTTTCATCTCGCTGATCGACGGAAGCGATTTTCCCATCGAATTCATGGCCAAGTGTTCCAAGGCCCGCTTCAAGATCGGCCGCCGGCAACTTCCCGGCAACACCTTCGACCTGGTAGTGAGCGACACAAAGGAGAAGCCCTGCTCCGAGGCCGACGTTTTCAGGGCAATCACAACCTATCTTGCAAAGATAAAATGACAAAGACCATTTCCCAGGGTATAACCTACATCGGGACCGACGACCTTGACCTGGATCTCTTTGAAAGCCAGTACGACGTCCCCGAAGGCATGTCTTACAATTCATATCTGGTATCGGGCGGGAAGACCGCCATACTGGACACTTCCGATATCCGCCGCGGCGAAGAGTGGAAGGAAAACCTCGCCGAAGCCCTTGCCGGCAGGACTCCGGACTACCTGGTGGTCCACCATATGGAACCGGACCACTCGGCACTTGCAGCCTGGGCGCTGGCCGAATATCCCGGCCTCAAGCTGGCGGCTTCGGCAAAGGCCCTGCAGCTGATGGGACAGTTCTTCCCCGGCATCGGCCTGGAAGGAAGGACCATTACCCTCAAGGAGGGCGACACCCTGGACCTCGAAGGCCGGACCCTCCGGTTCTTCACCGCCCCGATGGTGCACTGGCCCGAGGTGATGGTTTCCTACGACAGCCTTTCCGGAACCCTTTTCACCGCCGACGGTTTCGGCAAGTTCGGCGCCCTCTCAAAATGCGGTTTCTGGGGCGATGAGGACAACGACTGGGCATGCGAGGCCCGCCGCTATTATTTCAATATCTGCGGCAAATACGGGCTTCAGGTGCAGGCCCTCCTGAAAAAGGCCTCCACTCTGGATATCAAGGTGATAGCTCCCCTCCACGGTCCCATCCTCCGGGAAAACCTCGGTTATTACCTGGGCCTTTACGACACTTGGAGCAGCTACCGCCACGAGACCGAAGGGGTATTCGTGGCATGCGCCTCAATCCATGGCGGAACGCTGGAAGCTGCTCAGAAACTGGTGGAAATCCTCAAGGCCAAAGGTGCTCCCAAGGTGGCGTTTGCCGACCTTACCCGCGATGACATCCACGAGGCCGTGGAAGACGCCTTCCGCTATCCCAGGATGGTGGTGGCGGCCGCATCCTACGATGCCGGATTGTTCACTCCGGCTTATAATTTCCTGCACCTCCTGCAGGCAAAGGCCTACCAGAAGCGCAAGGTTGCCCTGATAGAGAACGGGTCATGGGCCCCTTCGGCCGGAAGGGTCATGAAAGAGATGTTCGGCACCATGAAAGATGTCACCATCGCCGGTGAAACCGTCACCATCCGCAGCCGCATAACCCCTTCCGACATCCCCGCCCTAGAGGCCCTTGCAGAAGCTGTCCTTCAGTAAGAGACTGGAATAACCTGCCCTTGGTTATCAGACTACGGCCTTCGGCCTATCCCTCCCAAAACCTACGGTTTCGGGCCCCTCCCTCTAACGCAGCGAGGGTGCTGACGGTCTTCTAACCAAGGCAGGTTATTCAGTGTAACTACTTGCTGCTGCCGAACTTGTAGTGGCGGTGCTTCTTGTGGAGATAGCGGATGAGCTGCTCGGGACGGTCGGTCTGGATCATCGTGGTACCGAATCCGAGCACCTGGTCATAGATCTTGTCGACTCCCTCTTCAAGGGCCTTGTCGTCGTCCAGATAGCCGCAGAGGCTGCCCCAGATGGTGTTCACCCACAGTTTTGAACCCTGAGAGGTTACCTTGTCAAAGCAGTCCATGACCTCCGGTCCCATCTTCTTCCAGCAGACCTCATATGCAAGGGGAACGGTTCCGGTGGAAAGATACTGGGCGAAAAGTTCCTGTCCCTGGGGCTTCTGGATGTCGATTATGGGCATGTACATCATGTTGCGCGGGTAAGGGGCGAACTTTGACGCCACAAAATCCACCGGCCTCTTTCCCTTGATGAGTATCTGGTCCGTGACTCCAAGCTTCTCGGTTACGGCGAGGACATCGTCGTAATACTCGAATCCCTGGTCCACGTTAACCACGATCCTGTCCTTGCAAACCGCCAGGGCCTCTTCCAGGGTGGGCATGCGGAGACTGTCGGTAGTGACTCCGTGTGCCCTCTTCAGCCTGAGCTGCTTTATTTCCGCCAGGGTATAGTCGCTGATATTGCCCTTCCCGTTGGTACAGCGGTTGAGGGTATGGTCGTGGCTGAGCACCAGCACGCCGTCCTTGGTCTTCTTGAGGTCCAGTTCCATCACGTCCACGCCCATCCTGATTACGGATTCGATGGCGGGAATGGAATTCTCCGGATAATTGCGCCAGTCGCCGCGATGGGTGATCACCAGCACATACTTCGACGAGGGGTTGTGGATCTCGGCTACAATGCGTTCCGCCCTGTTGGCATACTTCTTTGCAGCTGAATCGACCGGCATCGCCATACCTGCCGCCACTGCAAGCAGGAAAAGGACTTTTTTGAAGAAACGGTTCATACGGTTATGATTTTTAGCTTGTATTCCAAAAAGTAATCAAAGATACTAATTATTCGCCAAAAATAACCCATCTTTGCAGGCAGAATCAAAAAGGCATGTTCAAGAAATACCTGATAGTTTTCCTGATATCGATGGTCCCCCTGATAGAGTTGCGCGGGGCCATTCCCTATGCGGTAGGGTTCTCCCTGCCGCTGGTACCGTCGTACATAGTGGCAATAATCGGGAACATGCTTCCTGTCCCGTTCATCTTTTTCTTCGGCAGGAAACTGCTGGAATGGGGCAAGGACAAGCGGTTTATAGGAGGGTTCTTCCGCTGGTGCCTGGAGAAGGGCGAAAAGGCCGGCCGGAAACTGGAATCAAAGGCCGGCGCCGGCCTCTACGTCGCCCTGCTGCTGTTCGTGGGGATTCCACTGCCCGGTACCGGGGCATGGTCCGGAACCCTTGCCGCAAGCATCCTGGACATGGATTTCAAGAAAAGCGTGATCTGCGTGATGCTGGGAGTGCTCCTGGCCGGAGTCATAATGCTGGCCGCCTCGCTGGGCGTATTCGGAGCCATTTCACTGTTCAGATAGTTCGGAATCCGCTTTCTGCGGCAAGGATCAAGATCCTTTTCATTCTTTGTGATCCCGCCGCGATAGTCCGCGCCAGATTCGTATCTTTGTATCCGGACACAGCAATGTGTCTTTGTTAAGTTCGTTTTATATACGACCGGCGCTCTTGGGGAGGAGCGCCGGTCAATTTTTTGTCTTCGCCCGCTCAGGCGTCGATGGGCTTCAGGCCGCGGCGCCGGTTGATTTCATCGCGCATCGCATCGATCTTCTCCTTGTGCTCCAACACTTTGTTTTCCACAAAGATTGCTGCGGATGCAAGGAAATAATACACCACGGTCTGGATGGTCATCGCCGTTATTTCGGGCGCAATCGTCGCCAGTGTCCCGCCCGCTGTATT
>JAFRXI010000032.1 GCA_017437755.1 Bacteroidales bacterium | reverse complement strand
TTCCGCCAGGTTGGCCCTGCCGAACATGTTGTTACCGGCAAATCCCGGATGGCAATGCGCTTCCAGGAATCCCGGATAAATGGAATTGCTTCCGTAGTCCAGGACCTGGGTATTGTCTCCCTTCAGTTTCATGGCCGCCTCTTTGCTTCCGACATAAATGATTTTCCCGTCGGCCACCGCTATGGCCTCGGCATAGGGTTTGAACGCATCCATTGTGATGACATTCCCAAGAATAATGGTCTGTGCTTTCATACTTATTATTTTAATGTTCCTTTTACGTCTTTTTCAATCTCGGAATACAGGTTGTCTATTTCTGCCTGGGTATAATCGGACTCGTCAAAAGTCTTGGAAAAAGTCACTTTGACGCTCGCAAGCTGCCCGGCCGCCCTGCGGTCCCGCCGGAGGTCGTGCCCGGTAAGGAGGATATAGTCACAGATGGTGTCCCCCATGAACCAGAACAGGACGAAGAACAACTCACGCGAAATCTCGTCCAGCCCTTCCGAGAGCCACAGCAAAAAGGCGGCTGCCACCAGGCCCACGGACATGATGACAAAACGCTTGGTATGCCGGCTCTCCTCCTTTTCCACCAGGCCCAGCTTGTAGGCATAATACTCGCTGATGAGGTTCTTGACAATCATTCTCTCCTCGTCCGTCAGACAGTCCTCGATAATGTTCACCACGATGGGGCACTCGGGAGGAACCACCGACGCTCCCAGTTCAAGGAAGTCGGCAAAGTCCTGATTCAGCGTCTCGTAGCGCCGGACGCTGAAGGGGTGGACAATATCGTAAAAGGAAGAAATCTTGCACGGGAAGGTGACAATGCCGTTATCGATGAAATCCCGGTGCAGCAGATAATCCATCCGTCCCTTTCGGGACTCGAACAAGTCGCCAATTCTTTTTTTCATCATTGTTCAGCATGTTATAAAGTGTGGCTATGGCCATGTCCGTGACGCCTACGCAGACGGAGCACCATGAAGATGGTTCCTTATTTTCTTCCCTTCAAAATACACTTCTGCCGGAAGGTTGTGGCTGAAGCCCTCGTGTTCCTCCGAAAGCAGGTCTTTGTCAAAGACCAGGAAGTCGGCATCCTTGCCGGCCTCGATGGAGCCCTTTTTGTTCTCCACGCCCAGCTGCCTGGCACCGTTGATGGTGTAGCCCAACAGCATTTGCTCAACGCTCATTTTCTGGTCCTCAGGAGGAAGCACTTCACCTCTGGTAAAGGCGGGGGCATTGGTTTTTTCCGTAATATGGCGCGTCATGCCCACTTCCATGCCCAGATAGGGATTCCAGACCTCGAAATTGAAAACCACGTTGTCGCTGGACCAGGTAACCAGGGCGCCGCTGTCCCACAACGTCTTGCAGCGGAACAGCTTGCGGGCCCGCTCCTCACCCAGCCAGGTGCCCCATACCTTGTAGTCGCCGGCATGCCACCAGGGCGTATAGTTGGCAATCACGCCCAACTTGGCGAAACGGTCCAGGTCGGCGTCATCCTGCACTTCCAGGTGGGCGCATGTGACCTTCATGGTAAACTTGTCTCCCACTTCCTTTCTGGCCAGTTCCACGGCGTCCAGCGCCACGCGGGAGGC
>JAFRXI010000031.1 GCA_017437755.1 Bacteroidales bacterium | reverse complement strand
GAGGCCGGACTTGTTGCCGTTGCCCTCGAGCGTTGCATAATAGTTGCCGTCGGGCTCGAACTCGCCGAAAGCGTAGATCTTGTTGCGGACGGTTGTGATGTCCTTGTCAAGATAATATGTTCCGGAGATATCGTCACCCTTGTAGTACTTCAGCAGGAGGCCGCTTGCATGCTGGACGCCTGAGAGGATCGACATATAGTACCTGCCGCTGCCGTCAACGGACATCGTGATGGAGGAGACAGGGTCGCTCCGGTCGCCGAGAACGGGATTCTCTCCCGCGAAGGAAACGACCTGCTTCCCGGCAAGGGCGGCGCCGCTCACACTCTCGGCAACAACCTTCGAGATGTCTTCGCCAGGAATCTCGAAGCAGAGGAAGGCATTGACGTTGAAGAAACTGAGCATGTTGCCGTCAGCCTTTGCCGCGGCGATGTTGCCGGCCGAAAACGAACCGGGCTGCTCGCTCCCGATCTCAACCTCGATTTCATCCGTAGCTACGCTCAATTCGGCGTGGCGACCCTCTGGATAGGATGCAAAGATGATTGTCTCCCTGTCGGGGATGATAGCGCGGAACGTTGCCGTGCCTGAATCTTCACCGCTTATACAGTCGGCAGAGCAGTTCCCGGATTCCCAGAAGACGGTGATGCGGTCGTCGCAGGACCACACAGTATTGCCATTATCATCACGGGAGGTCCTGGTGTCAGAGCAGGCAGCACGGAATTCCTGGATGTGATATCCGTCGGGGACAAGGATGTCAGCAGATGCAAGGGCATCTATCCCTTTCCTGTCGCAGGAAACAAGTGCACCGGCAATGGCGGCACACATAATAAAACTGAATAAGTGTTTCATGGCCATCGCAGTTTAATTGTTCCAAATGTCTTCTTCTTCATAGTTTTCCGTCGTGGCTCCATTACTGGTCTGCAGGCACGCGGGAAAGCAAAGCCCGATCTCCTGTGCCAGCACTGAAGGAGTCGTGTACTCACGGATCTCAGGGTGATTGAATTCTGACTGCTTCATAATAAAGGTTCTTTCAACGTAATTGGTTCAAAACCCGGCAATCACGTCGTAGAGGACGCCGTTGTGGTCAAGTTTGGTGATTCCCTTGTTCAAGTCGAATTTCTCAATTATGTCGTCGCTTGCCAGGCCTGCAAATTTAATAAAAACCCCGTTCAAAATCCAATATTCTGGGCCTTCAATTACGCCGTGTCGTCTAATATTTCCTTCTATCTTGATAATGAGATTTATCAGATGCCTCCACTGAACCCGTAGCCGTTCATCATTCATTTATTGATTGGTTTGTCGGTTCCGTACTTGCATTACTTGCCGGGCAATGGATTTCGGCTTGAAGGGATTGTTGTTTCCATGAAGGCGGGATTCAAGCCCTGCTCCGTGCGTCAATCAGACAGTTACATGGGCTTGCGGGATCCGTTGGAAATAACTAACTTAGACCGCTGTTTGTAAAATTATTCCAACATGAAAAGGTTTCTTGGTCTTTTTTTTATCCTGTGTGTCGTAGCAGGTTGTTCCAAGTCTGACTCGTCGATTCATCGCAAAATGGTGGCGGCGGCTTATTATTATCAGGATGCCGAAGCCGGAAGGCATTTTACGTTCTACCTTGTAGAGAAAAAAGCAGATCTGGTCCAGAGCCCGGATGACCCCAATGCAATGGAGGTAACCAAATATGTTTGTTTAGAGTTTTATTCCGGGGCGGAAACTCCGCAGGGAACATATTTGCTGACAGATTCTTTTATTGATACGAAAATGGATGTTGGAGAGGCTATAGCCTTTGATAATTGCTATCTGAAGGGACAACAAGGATATATACCAAACGGAACGGTGGAAATCGGCGATAACACGATTGCCATTCATGGTACGATGAAAAATGGCAGAGAATATACGCTTTCCTATTCCGGCCCCTTCCAACAGACGGGAAACATCACCACATTCTTGTAATACCTATAGAATCGGAAGTGAAACGGCCTGCGTGGATTCGGATATTCAGTCTTGCCACGAAGAAAATGTGCCGAGGGTGTCAAGCACAATTTCCGGGATGGAGAATTCGCCTCTGAGATAGGCCTCGTTGATTGCGTTGGATTCTGCCTCGCCTTCTTGAAGGGCCCTTTCGTCCGTGAAGGCTTTCACCTCTTCCTCGGAGATTCCGATCATTGCCATGTTGCGCTTGTTGGAGGATCTTAGGGCAGTTGAGACATATTTTAACCATTCCCTGCTGGAGGTGATTCCCTGAAGCTGTTTTCGGACCGTCTGATTGGAGAGAATCTTTTCCGGAAGACTCTCTCCCGGATAGCCTTCGGGGTGCTCCATGATACGGGCATACTCATCGCTCACGGTCCTCATCTGGATGGTCCAGTCATTCTCGATATCCCGTAGGGAGGCATATGTTTTCCCGACGTTGTCTATAAATTGGAAATTGCCTACATTCCGCCACGTATCCGTATTGCTGCTGAAAATGCTTTCTATCGTTTTGTCCATGCTGATGGAATAGTTGACCATTATTTCCGATATTGAGGACATCAGTGCTTCAGGGGGATATTTTTTGATATCGGAAAGCGGTATGCTTAGCAGCCGTTGGGCGAGCGTATCCTTCCTGGCCAGGATAGATCCGCTTTCTTCCAGCGCCCGGATCGAAGACTCGATGCTGCTGAGCGCCATAAGCGCCGTCAGTTTCCGGTCTTTTTTGCGATTGACATTATCAATCAAGGCAGATGTGCCGAAAGTCAGAATGATGGACAGTGTGGTGCCGGCAAACGCTACCAGCAGGTCCTTTACCCAGGGTTTTGATTTATTTTCCTTTACCATATTCAATTCGCGTCCAGACTAAACAATGCGAAGATAATGAATAATCTATAGCACATTGTAGGTTTCACGGGAAAAATAACTTGCACCGCTATTCAAAATTCCCGGCCCCCCTGGCCGACCCGTCTGCGAAGAATACAGGTGACTATACCCTGTAGTTTCAGTGGACCCCTATAAGCAAAATAGGCCCAAAATGCTTATACCCTGTAGCTTTGGTGGACCCCTATAAGCACTTCTTTGCCCTCTGCCGGGCGGGTACTTCTCTATCGGGCGGGTACTCCTCTGCCGGGCGGAAACTGCTGGACTAAAGGGTCTTTACGAACAGGCGGAGCGTCCTGGAGTACATGTCGTCGCCTGCGAAAGAGGCGCCGATTGAGTGGGTGACGTTCCTGTAAGTCCTCAGTTTGACATTCTTTACCCCGGCACTGGCAAGGGCTTTACGATAACGTGGAGCATTGTCGGGGCCGGCGGTTATGTCGGCCGTTCCTACAAACAGTATTGCCTTGAACGACATGTTGCCGTTGGGATCCGCCATTTTGGCCGGAGAGAACCTGTCCATGTAGTCCGGATCCCAGCCATTGAAGAACCCATCGTAGAACTTATGCCTCCTTGCGTCCGATTCAGGAGCGTAGAATCCCATGGTGTACTGCAGGTCGTAGGCTCCATACCACCCGGCCAGGGCCTTGGTCTGAGGGAAATGCATGGCGCAGCAGGCCGAAAGATGCCCGCCTGCGGAACCGCCCCAGAACCCTATCCGCCCGGGGTCGATGCCGAACTCCCCGGAATGTGCAAGCACATATTCCACAGCATCATAGCAGTCGCCGACGGTGGTCTCCATACGCACCCCGGGGTTGCCGGCAAAGGAGTACTGGATGCTTACGACGGTTATCCCGTGCTTACCCGCCAGGGTTTTGCAGAATGCGGAAAGCCCCTTGTAACTTCCTTTGGCCCAAGCTCCTCCATGAATGTAGAACGCAACGGGAGAGTTGTTCCGTCCAGACCGGTACACCATTATATGGAGATCATCGCCGGTCACGCTTTTCTTGTACACGATCTCATCGGGAATGATTCTGTCAATGGAGGCCTGGTCATATACCGATATCCTGGATTCATACGGGACGAGCGCCTTGGGGAGCCGGTACGGATCACCGATCAGCGCCTCGATTTTCCTGGCGTCCCGGATTGTGTAACTGCCGTCGCTTTTCTCGATCAGGACCATTCCGTAGCGGTTGCTGATGGCTGACGCCTTATCGGGCATCATGAAAAAGGCAGAAGCGGTCAGCGCAAAAAGGAGTATTCTCAGGGATTTCATCTCATATTGGCTTTATAATAGTCCAAATGTAGGCAAATTGCCTCTCAATAGCAAAAACAATTGCGGCGCAGGTGACGATACCCTGTAGTTTCAATGGACCCCTATAAGCAAAAAAGGCCCAAAATGCTTATGCCCTGTATCTTTAGTGGACCCCTATAAGCACCCGGGAGTGCGTTGACACACCATGTGGTCCGTCGATGTCGGGGAGTGTTTTGGCGCTGGGGTTTTCACGGAATTATTTGATTATTTCGTTCAGATGCCATATATTTGAGAGGTTGAGTGGACAATACCCTTATTATGAAATACGTATACACTATAATCATTGCGGCTCTGCTGCTTTTGATTGGGGCATCGCAATGCCTGCTGGCGCAGGAGTCGCCGTCCCGCTACCAGGTGGACCGGCCGTGGTATGTGGGATTGGAAGGAGGGACGTCCTTCGGTCAATGCACGTTCCGCAGCATTACGGAGTACGGGATCCATTGGGGCGCACAGGGTGGCTTGACCGTCGGTTACCGTTTCAACAGGATCTTTTCTTTGGAAGCGGGCGCCAAGTACGGGGGCCAGGCCCAGTCCGCCCTGGACTGCTGCACCTATTGGCTGTCTGAGGACGGCATCCGCCATGCAACCCCGGTGCTGGATGGAGCCGGATGGCTTTATCACGACCTGGAAAGCACCACGCAGTGGGGCAGGGTGGCCTTGCAGGCAAACCTCGACCTGCTTAGCTTGTTTACCGGGCCGGATTGCAGGTGGTCGCTGAACGTGGGGCCCCAGGTGTCGGCAGTCACCACCAAGACCCGGATCATAGCTCCGGACAAGGAGATGCCTTATGGCCGCCAGTGGCATCTTGGACTTGGCGGGCAGGCCTCTCTGGGGCTGCTGGCAACCAGGACACTTGGCGTGGCATTATACGGTGGCATCACCTGCCTCACGGGTGAACGCTTTGACAATATGCCCGAGCACGCACATAAGAGCAACCTTATCTGGGATACGGGACTCAAACTGACCTTCAATCTGGGTAGGGGTGTGAAGAAATCTCCGGTGGTGGATACGTCCGCCGCGGATGAAGCCGCGCGCCTTGCCGCCGAACGGGCTGAACAGCAGCGCCTTGCCGCCGAGAAGGCTGAGCAGGAGCGCCTTGCCGCCGAACAGGCCGCCCTAGAGAAAGCCCGGCTGGAAAAGGCCCGTCTGGAGGAGGCCGAACGGCTTGCCCGGGAAGAAGAGGCCAGGCGTGAAGCCGCTGAGGCCGCTGAAGCCGCAGCCAGGAAGGATCAGGCCTTCAAGACACCTATCCCCGTAGTGTATTTTGCCAACAACAGCGATGTTGTGGAGAAAGGATATGATCCTTTGCTGGAGGCCGCGCTCGATATATTGAACCGGTATCCGGATTTCAATCTGGAAATCCATTCGTATTGTTCCAAGTCAGGCACCAAGGAACATAACGACAGGCTCTCGAAGCAGCGTACCGAGGCCCTGCAGAACTGGTTCGCCTCCAGGGGCATTGCTCCGGAAAGGATGGAGAAAGCCTTCCATCACGGTATTGATTACGATGCGCCGAGCGCCGAAAAGGCCCGCCGCTCCGAACTATGGTTTGTAAAATGATGACGGCTATGCGAAAGACCGGATACTCCGCAGCCCTTGCTGCGACGCTGCTTCTTACAGGCTGTTTCCACGAGATGCACGAACTCCGTACTTCAGAGTACGGCGACGGCGTGCCCGTGGGTTATCTTGGAACGGTCCCCAGGTGGGAGCTGGACGCCGATGAGGGGACCCCGATCCACGCCATTACCCTTTCAGTTGCGGGCGGAAACGCCTCATTCACAAGGAAATATGCAAATGTTGAAGGGTTGGCCGATGAGTGTCTGCAACTTCCGGCGGGAGAGTATGACCTGCTGGTAACCGTGAACATGGACGATGCCGACGGCTATTCCGTCAGCGGCCTGCCGGCCACCAGGACGGACATGCTCAATGGCGATGTGTCCGTGTCGCTCAAGGAACCGGCATCATCTCCCGCGCAGGCCTGGTTCGGCGTGGAGCACGTCGCAATTCAGGAGGATGCCGTTACCCTCGCGACTCCCTCCCTCCAGCGCCTCCTGCCGTCTCTCACCGTGAAAGTGGCCAACGTGCCGGCCGGGGCCAGGATTTCCTATTCAATTGCTGGCGTGGCCCAATCGGTCAATCTCATGGCAAAGGACGGAAACGGCCGTTTGGGCCTTCCCGGTCCCTCGGGTGCGGGCAACCTTGTGCCGGCAGTCCAGACATCGTCGGGACTGGACGGATTCAGGCTCATGCCCACGGCCAAGGACGCCGCCAGGAGCTTGCTTACCCTGGACATATTCTCGGCCTCCGGCCTTCCGCTCACCTGTATCTGCGATGCGCCGCTCCTGGAATGCGGAAAGGAATATACCCTGGATCTGGACTATGGCACCATCCGGTCATACATGTACATCGACTCCTACAGCATCAGCCCCTGGCAGGACGGCTGGACCATTTCGGGAGAAATACTCAATCCCCAGGAATAAATGAAAATACACGATACGATGAAATCAGTCAAGTTTTCCATGATTGCCGCGCTGGGGTTGACCATCCTGGCAGCGTGTAACAGGGAATCCGTCCCTGAAGACGCCGGCGGCCTTCCGATGTGGCCGGCCCCTTTTCTCAAAGGAGAGACCAAGGCAAGCCTGACTACGGACTCGCTGGAGGACTTCTGCCTGCAGGTGGTCAGTGAGGACTATCACTTCAGCTATTTTGAATCCGTCTCCAAGAAGGAGGGCGCATGGGCTGCTTCACGGCAACTCTACTGGAAGAACCAGACGTCGCCGGTCACATACAAGGCCGTCGCTTACGGTCTGCACGACTTCACCCCTGAAGACTTCCAGAACGGTGTTGACCTGGTCCTCTCCAACAACCAGAGATCGCAGGACAGGATAAACGACGCCGACCTGCTCACCGTCCCCGTTTCTACTATCAAGTACAGTGACACCTCCGCAGGGGAACTTCCACTGGCTTTCTCTCACGCTCTGTCGAAGGTTGGTTTTACCATCTCACTCGGCGAAAGGTTCTATCAGAATGGATACGGCGTTGATACCAATCCCATATCCTGTGTTTTTGTCAAAGGTACAAACCTTGGATTTCACTTTGACCCCGCCTCCGGAGAAGTCACAGTGAAGGACGGAACGGCTGAAGATATAAAACCGTTCCCTTCCGCTTTCACTCCCGGCACGGCTGCAGATATGACTTCCAAGGCCCTCTACGAGGTGATCCTTGTTCCGCAGACCATCCCGGCCGGGGCGCTTGCGGTGACCTTCAGCGTGTGTGAGATGGACTTTACGTGGAGCAACCCTGAAGAAATCACCCTCAGTCCGGGCCAGACCTGCAACCTGGCCATAAGCGTCAAGGAGGCGCCTTCTCCGTCCAACCACATCAACGGACATCAATATGTGGAAATGGGCGACGGCCTGAAGTGGGCTACCTGTAACATAGGTGCCACCCATCCGTATATGCAGGGCGAGGTTTTCTATTGGGGCGCCGTGGACCAATACAAGTATACCCGGTGGCGCAACGGCAACTACACCGACCCTGATGCGGTGCTGGCGGCCATGACCGGCTCCGGTTATTCGGCCAACGACGTTTTACGCCCTGAAGATGACCCGGCCACCTCCAACTGGGGCGCCCCCTGGCGGATTCCCACTGCGGAGGAATGGGAGAAGTTATGTGATAAAAACAACTTCACCTGGAGTTCTGTCAATGTTATGTATATGGTAACGAGCAAGGTCCCGGGCTATGAGGGCAATTGCATCTATATTCCCTATATTAATAAAAGCACGGGCTTTATTGGAACGGCATCAGGTTTCTATTTTATGACAGCATCTTTGAATTCCCAAGGGAATCCCATTACTGGTAATAATAGAGGGGTGGATAATACATTTGCGTATGCCGGGAAACTTGAAATAATGGCTCGTCCTGTGGCAAATTAAAGACAACAAGCATGAAAAAGATACATCTATTCATCCTTATTGCGGCGGCAGGTATCCTTGCCCTGACCGGTTGTAACAGGAAATTAACCCCTGAGGTCACGGACGATATCACCATTCAGGCTTCCATAGGCAATATGACCAGGGTCTCTTATGACGGCAACGCCACAAGTTTCACCTCCGGTGACCGGATCCTTCTTTACGGATGGACGGGGAGTGCCTCTGAAGTTCCCGACAACCGGGTGGTGGACGGCGTAGTAAATACCCTGGGTGGCGACGGAAAGTGGACTCCTGAGAAGCAGATGTCCTGGAAGACGACGACCGACCCCCATTATTTCCTGGGTATAAGCCCGGTTCCGGCCAGGGTGTCCGGTTTTACCGAAGCGGATTATACGCTGGTTCCCTCGGACTACACGTCCAGCGACCTTCTCATCGCCACCAGTCTCACCGGCGTAAAGACTTCTGACGGCGCCGTAAAGCTCAACTTCGACCATGCCATGGCCAAACTGGTCGTGAACCTGAAGTTCCTCAGCGAATGGGAGAAGGTTCCCGTCGTGTCTGCCGTAACCACGGTGGCTAGGACCACGGCCTCGGTGAATTACCTTACCAAAGCCGTAACGGTCAAAGGCGATGCATCCCGGGTGGCCTTGCCTGCATCTGCTTCGGCTCCTTCGGGGAATTGCCTCCAATTCGTGAGCATAATGGTGCCGCAATCGGGAGTAAAGGAGATTTCAATTGAAATAGGCGGCAGTGAATTCTGCTTTGAGGCTGCCGGGGATATCCCTCTCAAGGCCAATAAATACACGGCCCTGGATCTGACTGTGGGCAAGGATAAGATTGGTTTGGACGGCATTACCGTAAGTGACTGGGGCGCAGGTGCCGACATCCCGGGTGGAGCGGCGAGTATGGAAGGCAGTCCGGAACTTGTCCTGTCAGTCTCCAATCAGGACGGCCTGTTCAGCGGATTCAAAGACATCTGCCTGATCCCGTTCACGTCCGCCCCGGTATCCACTTCATCCAATTCCTCCGGCATCATGCATCTGGAGAATCGCAGCAGTCTGGAGCACCGCGGCAAATTGAACTGCCTGGAATTCCCTTATACGCCAGTTCCGGCAGGTACCAGTCATTTCCTCCTCTATGCCAATGACAAGGGCAACCTGAATGTATCAGGACTCGCCGATGAAGAGTTTTCCACCCCCGGCAATATCACCATATCACCCAGGCAGATCAACACCTCCTCCGAGGCTCAGGCTGGAAATTCCGTCGGTGGCAACATCGTCCGGCTGCTCACAAGTCTTGCGAACATAACGGTTGAGGGTGACGCCCCGGATAACGCGTGGAGCACTACCGGCAACGAGGTATTGTCGAGCCTGTATAAGGATTTCATCACCACGACGGTGTCATCATCCAGGTCTTTGTCGCACATCCTGAGCCGGGTCTACTCATGTGCGGCTGTAGTCCCTTCCTCCGATGCGTCATACCCGCTGGCCGATGCCATCATGAAGACAATCATCCCGGCGTTCGGTGGAACAACTGACATCAAGCCGGAATCGCTGGGCAGCGATTATTCGGGGTATCCAGGCAATATCGGCCTTCCGGATGGTGCTGCCCGGATAAAATGGGTCGCCGATGGTTTATCGGCCAAAACGTTCGTTGATCAGACTGCCGCGTGGGGCCAGGGTCTGGAGACGGACCTGACCGGCTATGTTTACCCGTCGGGCATGTGGTATTACGCCAACACATCCCTGAAGGCATCCGACAGTGTTGAGTCTTACAGGTTTATATATGCCGGCAGCTGGAAAGAGGTAATCCGTGACATATACGGGAGCGCCGCCGATGTCGTGGGGGATAATACGTGCTCCGTGGCCCTGAAGGATTCCATACAGTACGCCGTAGGCTGCCTGGATGTCAAGGTCAGTATGGGCTCCGGCGCTTTCTACGACGGTAAGGGAAAAGCCGTATCCACAGGTTCCGGTTTCA
Organism: Bacteroidales bacterium; assembly: GCA_017437755.1. Lineage (GTDB taxonomy): Bacteria > Bacteroidota > Bacteroidia > Bacteroidales > UBA932 > Cryptobacteroides. Next base: position 55,567 of record JAFRXI010000031.1, on the reverse strand, counting down.
CCCTCAAGGGAATCCTCGTGGGCGGACAGAACAGCGTATCCTATGATTTCCGTCCCAAGGGCAATGAGAACCTTGTCGCCTACAACGGCTCTGTTCCAGATGGAATCGTCGCAACGCCGGACAATACCACGGCCATGGTTTCCACGCAGGTGCTGGAAACGGTTGACAATCCGGTAGTTGTCCTTGAATTTATGAATAACGGTGATGCTTTTGCGGGAGCTGATGGAGTGATTCCCGCCGGCGGATTATTCTATCTGTCCGTCAAGATGGACAAGCCCATAAAAAGAGGGGAGAGAACCCCGCTGACCTTTACCATTGAAAACGGGCAGGCCAACCCCTCGGGACCTGTAGGCTTCGGTACCGCCATCAACGGAATTCCCGATTTTAAGTAGTATCAAAGGCGTTAATTTCACGACATGAGAAATCGTTACATAATAATTCTGGCAGTCACATCAGGCGTAATGGCGCTTCAGGGCTGCAATGAAGGAATCATTCCGTCCGGTCCGGAGGACATCACCATCGATGCCTCCATCGGAGCCATGTCCAGGGTATCATATGACGGAAACGCCACGGCATTCACCGCCGGCGACCGGATTGCCGTGTACGCATGGACGGGCAGCGCCTCGGAGATTCCCGCCGACAGGGTGGTAGACGGCGTCGCAAACACTTTCGACGGCGGTAAATGGAATCCTGAAAAGCAGATGCTTTGGAAGACGGTAAGGGATGCCCATTATTTCATGGGCGTGTATCCGGCCCGGAAGGTGACCGACTTCAAGGCCGATGCCTTCACCCTGGTTCCGTCGGATTACCAGGCCAGCGACCTTCTTGTAGCGACCAACCTGGGAGGGGTTACTGCCTCGGGCGGAGCGGTTGCGCTGACGTTTGACCATCTTATGGCCAAACTCGTGGTAAACCTGAATTTCCGCAGCCAGTGGGACGCCACACCCTCCGTGAGCAGCGTCACCGCCTTGGCAAGGTCCTCTGCCACAGTGGATTATATCTCTGAAACCGTTACGGCAACCGGAGATGCGGCCAGGGTGGAAATTCCCGCTGCGCCCTCGGCCCCTGCGGGTTACGCGCTGAGTTTCAGCGGATTGCAGATTCCTCAAACCGGAGTGAGGGTTATCACCGTACTCATTGACGGACAGGAATTTGTCTATGAGGCGGCCGCGGACATCCCTCTGGAAGCGGGCAAATACACCACCCTTGGGCTGAATGTGGGCAAGGACTGGATGGATCTTGAATCCGTCTCCGTCAGTGACTGGACAGAGGAAGCCACGCTGACCGGAATCGAGGCTGTCAAGGCCCCCGGCCTTTCATGGGAGGTTGAAAAAAGGGAATGTTCCTTTACTTATGACGAAACTCCGATAGCAGTGAAAATCGACCGGCGTGTTGCAAACAAAACGCTGGAAGTGCCCATCACTCTTACGGATGAGTCCGGTCTTCTCAGCCTGTCAACCGATAAGGTCCTGTTCAACCCCGGCGAGTATGAAAAAACCGTTGAGATAAGTTATACGTATTCAGCGCTTGATTTAAAAACCGAGTATGTCTTCACTCTCAGTTTCGATGATTCGCTGTGCGATGCCGGATCTTATAGGACATTCCAGGGCAAAGGGTGGAAACGCATTGAATATGAAGATTACAAGAAGGGATACTATTCCGGTTTTTACGCAGTGAATACCGAAGTAATGGCGTTTGAATGGATTGATGGCCCCATTTTCTCCAATCTGGACAGCGGCGAGTGGACACTCCAGAAAGCCAAGGGTCTCACGGGTTACTATAAGATGATTGTCTGGGACGGCTGTGTTGAACTCGAGTTCAGTATTCCCTTTGCCTATACTATTATAATTGACAAGTTCAATGGTTATAATGATGATTGGACAGAAAGGGGGAACTTTCTTGATGGGATATGGACATTTAAGGGAGATTCGTACAAATTTGAATTAAGACCTTCAAAATGTGAGGCCTATTGCTCAGGTGTGGAACTGGTTAAAGGAGACTATATAGAACTTGAGGGCTGGCTGAAGAAGAATGGTTCTTCTGACGGGATTCCAGGCGGAGGTTTTAATTTATACTTGGACTTCGATCTTTGAAAATACTATGAATATGAATACGGCTGAATTATTGACACTTACTGTTTTGGGCCTGTCCGTCCTTGCTGCGTGCGGCAGGGAGGATGCCGCCCCCGCGCCAGGTGACAAGACTATCGCCATCAGGGCGGAAATCTATGGGATGACCAAAGTGGCCACCACCGGCAATGAGGCTGTCTTTGAGACCGGCGACCGGATAACCCTTTATGCCTGGACCGGTTCCGCCAGCGTCATACCTGCTTCGAGGGTGGTGGACGGGGTTGACAATACCCTCGGCTCCGACGGGAAATGGACTCCGGCGACCCGGATGCTCTGGGCCGATATGGTTACTCCCCATTATTTCCTGGGGATTTATCCGGCACGGAACGTTTCTGACCCTGCGGCTGATTCCTTCATGCTGAATCCTGCGGACTATGAGGCAGGCGACCTGCTTGTGGCGACGAACCTCTCGGGGCTCAAGGCGCAGGGCAACCCCGTAACCCTGACCTTCGACCATATGATGGCAAAGATGGTGGTGAACCTGAAGTTCCGCAGCCAGTGGGACGCCACGCCGTCGGTGAGCGGCGTCACCGCTTATGCAAAGTCGGCCGCCACCGTGGATTATCTCACAAAAGGTGTCACGGCCACCGGAGACGCCGGTGCAGTGAGCATCCCCGCAGCCTCTGCCCCCGAAGGTTACGCGCTGGGTTTCAGCGGTTTGCAGGTCCCGCAAAAGGGCGTTCGAAAGGTTACCGTCACCATTGCGGGAAAGGAATATATATATGAGTCTGCGGAAGATATTCCCCTGGCCTCCGGCAAGATTACCACTCTCGGCCTCATAGTGGGTCGCGAGGCCCTGGAACTGGCCGCCGTCAATATCGCCGACTGGACGGCCGGCGCCAGCCTGGAGGACGGGGAGGCGGCAATAGCTGAACCTTAATATCAACTTTAACTCCCGTATTACAGTATGCTCCCTGCTCATTGCGACATAGAGATCGGATGGTTCCATTCGGAAGAGTATCATATGAATACAAAGCTCACTCTTAGATTCCGCTCCAATGGTGAACCCTATCTGGAGTATGAAGACTTCTGCCCGGGGATTTCCGCTGGCAATTCGATGGGCGGGACCTACGAGCGCCCCCTGCCGGATGGCTTCCCCAAAGGGTGGACGCTTGAAGAGTTCGCCGAGTTCCGTCCCCGCTACCACGACGCCATCCTCCGGAACGAGAAGCTGAAAAAGTTCTTTGAGGAGAATCAATAACAGCTCCGAGTGACGATACCCTGTAGTTTCAATGGACCCCTATAAGCAAAAAAGGCCCGAAATGCTTATACCCTGTATCTTCAGTGGACCCCTATAAGCACTAACGATAGTTTCACGACAGATGAAAAGACTTATTTGGCTCCTGATGGCGGCGTTGTACTGCTCGTGCGGGAATACGGAAAATTCAATCGAATATTCCAACCCGGTCCTTCACCTTGACTATTCGGATCCTGATGCGATCCGGGTAGGGGAGGACTATTATATGACGGCTTCGTCCTTCAATCACTTCCCGGGACTTCCGATCCTTCATTCCCGGGACCTGGTGCATTGGGAGCAGACGGGAGCCGCCCTTACAGACTACCCGTGTGATGGCTCCGGTGACGACTTCCGCACTGTCGTCCGTCACGGCGAGGCCGTCTGGGCGCCGGCTATCCGCTACCATGACGGATGGTTCTACATCTACGTGGGTGACCCCGACCGTGGCATCTTTATGGTGCGCACCCAGGACCCTTCCGGCCCGTGGGAAGCGCCCGTATGGGTTGTCCGGCAGAAGGGGTTTATCGATCCGTGTCCCCTTTGGGACGATGACGGCCGGGCCTGGCTCTCCCATGGCCTCGCCGGCTCGCGCGCCGGGCTCAAGAGCGTCATCTTCGTAGCGCCCCTGAGTGCCGACGGGACGCATCTGGAGGGCCCTTCCCGTATCGTTTATGACGGGCACATGACCCAGCCGACCATAGAGGGGACCAAGTTTTACAAGCGAGACGGCTGGTACTACATCTTCTGTCCGGCCGGCGGGGTGGCGACCGGCTGGCAGACGGTACTGCGCTCCCGGGATCCCTATGGTCCATGGGAGGAACGCATCGTCATGGCCTGGGCCCATGGTACCGTCAACGGCCCGCACCAGGGCGGCTGGGTATCGGCTCCCGACGGCTCCAACTGGTTCCTGCATTTCCAGGACAAGGGCGCGTATGGCCGGATCGTCCATCTTCAGCCCTTGCGCTGGCTTTCCGACGGTTGGCCGCTCATCGGCGAAGATCCCGACGGCGACGGCATTGGGCAGCCGGTTGCAGGCGGCAGGATCGGAGCGGCCCCTTCCATGGCGGAATCAGCCTGCGCGGGACCTTATGGCCTGTCCCTGGCATGGCAGTATCCGGCTGTTCCTAGCCCCTTCTGGCACATGGCCCTGCCCGACGGCGGCGTACGCCTCTACTCCGTTGCGCACGACCGGCCCTTAACCAGCCTTCGCGATTGCCCGAACCTGCTCCAGCAGAAATTTCCGGCGGAATCCTTTACGGTTACGGCGCGTCTTTGTTTCCACCCTAATCCGCAGCTGAGCGGGCGGGGAGAGACCGCCGGTTTTGTGGTGACGGGGGATGATTATTCCGGTCTTATTGTTACAGACACAGAGGACGGCGCAGCGCTCCGCTTTATCGAATGTACGGGCGCTTCAAAGGAAACGGAAGAAAATGCGTCCCTGCTATGCTTACTGCCTTATACGTCATGCCCGGTCTCGCATGTGCATGAATCCCTGAACGTGCCGGCTGTCAATTACCAGGATGCGCAGGAGGCCGGTTTGTGGGTGAAGCTGGAGGTGTTCCCGCGCCCTGTGGAAGGCGATGTGCCCGATGCGGTATGCCGCTTCTCCTATAGCACTGACGGCAGTTCCTGGATGCCTGCCGGAAGGGAATTCACGGCCCGGCCCGGACGCTGGATTGGCGCCCGGTGGGGGTTCTTCTGCAACAGATACTCTCCCAAGAACGATTCCGGCTGGCTGGACATCACGGACCTGAAGGTCTGCGGGAGTTGATTCGATTTTTTTCAGCCCAAGTGACGATACCCTGTAGTTTCAGTGGACCCCTATAAGCAAAAAAGGCCCAAAATGCTTATACCCTGTCACTTTCCTGGACCCCTATAAGCACCTTGAACGTCCTTTGGGGTTTGAACCGGCCCCTGTTCTCCCTGCGCCGGGCCTACTGCAGGCGGGAGATGGCGTCGTCGCCAAGGGCACGCTTGACCTCTATGTGGTTGAGGACGGCACGGACGAAGGAATTGCTCTCAAAATCGCCCCGCACGTTTCCAAAATCCTTTTCCTTGATTTCCCTGGAGCCGTCGGCGCCGAATCCGGTCATTGAAGCGAGGGAGAACTCCTTCCGGGCATCTTCATAAAGCATCCTGTCCAGGTCGATGACGGCCGTCTGCCATTTGCGGATGATATCCACGGCGTCGCTGCGGGTCATCCTGGCGGGGTCTACGCCAAAGAATTCCGCAAAGCGGTCGTACGCCCAAGTCCATTCATAGGAGTAGTAGTGCTCGTGCATCTTGCGGAAGGCGGCATTGACGGCATCCACGGAGTCGATTTCCCCCTGTTCCACCGCATTCATCAGCGCCGTGATTTCCGTTTTGGGGGCGATCAGGCCGCTGACATCGGCCCATCTGCCGGATCCCACGGGAGAGTCCGGAGCGAGCGCGGCGCGGAGCTGTTCGTCCGAGGAATAGGTTCTGTTGCCGAGGCGGCTGATGAGGGAATTCCCCAGGAACTTGGTGATGGCCATCTCATAGTAGCCGATACCCTTGACCAGCGACCGGTTCCGGATCTTGGTGCTGTGGTAGGCGTATTCTTCGGAAAGCAAGCCTGAAGCATACTGAAGGTTCTTCAGCAGCTGGATGCCCTTGAACATCTTCTGGATGGTATAGGGGCTCAGCAGGTTGAAATTGATGATGTCCAGTTTGTGTGGATCCGTCCGGTTGTCGCGTCTGGGCCATTTCTGGGCGTCGCGTATGGTACCCACGCTGCGGAGATTTACGCCCGGGACCAGATAGGTCTCATTCTTCTGCTCGATAAGGTATGAAAACGGCAGGGAAGTGGTGTCGGAATGGGTTACGTGACGCCCCATCACCAGAGAGAACGCCCCAACGCGGGACGGCCAGAGGATGTATGAATCCGATGCCGTTTTGGCGCCGCGCTCCAGGATGCCCTGATGGATGGGGCCGAGCTTATACATGTGATTGCTCTGGTTGGAGCCGCTCCCCGCATTCATGAAAGAGAACATTCCGGCAATCAGGAGGGTGGATTTATGGTGTGTCACCGTGAACGGACCGGCAAAGATCGCGCAGGCCTCTCCGTTCTCTCCCTGGCAGTTTGAGAAGAAGAGGGAGTCGGAGGCACTGTATCCGTGGCCGAGGATACAGGACTGGCCCACGAAGCACCGGGTGATGGTGGTGTTGTCCTCCACACGGCTGCCGCTGCAGATGATAAAGTCCTCGGCCACAACCCCGTAGCCTATTGTGACCGGCGCTGCGGAATTGCTGTTGATGCTGCCGTTGTGAAGGCGTCCGGCGCCGATTACGGAGCTGTTGTCCCCTATGTTGACCGAGGTGATCATTCCGGCATTGCGGATGACCACGCCGCTGCCGATGCGCCCGGTGTCGCTGCGCTTTGACTCGGCGTAATCCAGGGCCATCCTGCGGAACTTTTCCGTGAGCACGGGACGATGGCGGTACATGGCCATCAGGTAGGCGGTCTGGGCGCTCAGGACGTCGGTGATGATTACCTCGCGTCCGCCGGTCTCATTGAGTACGGCAACCTCCACCCCGTTTCCAAAGCGCGACGCCGGTTCGGTCACCAGGGCGTCGACATTCTCGATGAGGGTTCCGTCCCCGATTTCATATCCGGCGATATAGCCCCGTATGTTCTCTATGCAGCAATCTTCCCCAACCGTGACGTTATGGAGGGATACATCCCGCATCCCGGCCTTCTTGACCATGCCGCCCGGAAGGCTGAACGTGCCGCTGAAGCGGCCGAAGCGGACCGTGCCGCTGAAAACCACGTTTCGGATACGGGACAGCGAAGAGTCGTCTTCACCGCTGAAAAACACGTCTTCCCAGTTATCCGACTCGCACCCCTGCCTCTGCAGGAGCGATATCTCTTCCTCTCTGAGGTGTCTGTATTTCTTTTGGGTCATCTGTCTTCGATTAGGGAATCAGCCGCCTGTTTCAATCCTCAGGGGAGGCCGTTCCCAGGATGTTTTCTTCTGTGAGGAGGGTCCCTATGTATGCGTTGATCCCCTCTATGGCGTCCGTCTGGGCCTTGGGAGGCCTGGACATATATCCGCCGGATGAGATGCGGCCGGACTCATAGCGGAGATGAACGCTCCAGTCCCAGCCGTCCAGGACGTGGAAGGGGGTCTTGTATCTTTCCTTCATCCTTTTCAGTTTTCCCCAGGCCGCCTTCCTTGCAATGGTGTCCAGGGCATCGTCCGGGCCTGAGTACACCCTTTTCACGCCCCAGGAGCCCTGGTCGGAAAAGGTAATCCGGATGCCTTCCTCTGTACGCTCCACCTTGTAGTACAGGCCGGATCGGCTCATGGAACCATTGTATCGATACTCATATGAAAGGAGTGCTCCCTTTGGGTTGTCCTGCCGGGAGCAGGCCAGGCAGAAGGGGGCAAAAAGCGAAACGGCGCAGATGGCGGCAAATCGTATCATGGATGAGCATTTTTCAGATTCCAGCACCGTCCGTGAAGGTGGTTTCCTGCGGCTTCCCCTGGAGGATGCGGGAATTGGCGGGAACGGACCGGGTCAGCCAGACGTTGCCGCCGATGACCGAGTTCCGGCCTATTGTGACGCGTCCCAGGATGGAGGCGTTGGAATAGACAGTCACGCCGTCCTCCAGGATGGGATGGCGGGGGATGTTCCGGGGCAGGCCCTGCGCATCGTATGAGAAGTTCCTGGCCCCCAGTGTAACTCCCTGATACATGGTTACATGAGAGCCGATCACTGCGGTTTCTCCGATGACGATGCCGGTTCCGTGGTCGATGGCGAAATGGTCTCCGATGACCGCACCGGGATGGATGTCGATCCCGGTGGCGGAATGGGCATATTCCGTGAGCATCCGGGGGATGACCGGTACGCCCAGCCCGTACAGTTCATGGGCCGTACGGTAATAGATCATCGCCGTGACCGCCGGATAGCAGAATACTATCTCCTGGAGGCTTTTGACGGCCGGGTCGTTATGGGCTATCGCGTCCACGTCGGTTTCCAGGAGTTCCCTGATCCGGGGGATCCTCTCCATGAAAGCGGAGGCCGTGGCGGCGTCCGTCACGGCTTCCAGTTCTGAATGGATGCTGCGGGAGGCATACCCGGCCTGCCCGTCGCTGTATTGGGGAAAGACCACGTCCTTGAGATGGTTCATCATCACCTTGAGGTGGGCGATGGTCTGGTTTAGGGAAAGTGCCATGGCCTATACTGCGGGATAGTTTTCGGTGTCGAAAAGGATGGTGGACAGATACCGCTCGCCGGTATCGGGGAGGAGGGCGACGATGGTCTTTCCGGCATATTCCGGCTTCCTGGCCAGCGCCGCTGCAGCCGAGAACGCCGCTCCGGAACTTATGCCAACCAGCAGACCCATCTTTCCGGCCAGTTCCCGTCCGGCCCTGACGGCGGCCTCGTCGGCCACGGGGATTACTTCGTCCACCACCGCCGGATCGTAGGTGGCAGGTTGGAAACCGGCACCTATGCCCTGTATCTTGTGCGGTCCGGCGACCCCGGTGGAAAGGAAGGCCGATGTGGCCGGTTCCACTGCTACCACCCTGACCGACGGTTTGTGAGCCTTCAGGGCCTTTCCGGTTCCGCTTACGGTACCTCCGGTGCCCACGCCGGCTACAAAGACGTCGACCTTCCCGTCAGTGTCCCGCCATATTTCCTCGCCGGTCGTCCTCTCATGGGCGGCGGGATTGGCAGGATTATCGAACTGTCCCAGGATGACGGCACCGGGGATGGAATCGCGGAGTTCGCCGGCCTTCCGGATAGCCCCCTTCATGCCTTCTGCTCCGGGAGTCAGAACCAATTGTGCGCCAAGGGCTTTGAGTAGGCTCCGTCGCTCCTGGCTCATGGTTTCCGGCATCGTGAGGACCACCCGGTAGCCTTTTGACGCCCCCACCCAGGCCAGGCCCACACCGGTGTTTCCGCTGGTAGGTTCGATTATTGTCGCCCCGGGCTTCAGCACACCCGAGGCCTCCGCATCCTCTATCATGGCGAGGGCTATACGGTCCTTAACGCTTCCGCCGGGATTGAAATATTCCAGTTTCAGAAGGAGGTCCGCCACCTGGCCTTCCATGCCGGTGACTCTGAGGAGCGGCGTGTTGCCGATCAGTTGGGAAAGTGAATCGTAAATCATATTTGACAAGCTGGGCTTTGGTGTTGATGCAAATAAAAGGATTTCCCGCAAGAAACACAACTCTTTCCTAAAGAATTTTATTATCCTACAATCTTGTCGAAGGCCTGTGACAGGTCGTCGATGAGGTCATCCACGTGCTCTGTGCCGATGGACAGGCGGATGGTGCTCTGGTAGATGCCCTGGTCGGTCAGTTCCTCTTCCGTAAGTTGCGAATGCGTGGTGGTGGCGGGGTGGATGACCAGGGACTTTACGTCGGCCACGTTGGCCAGGAGGGAGAAAATCTCCAGCGAATCTATGAACCTGAAGGCCTCGTCCTTCCCGCCCTTGATCTGGAAGGTGAAGATGGATCCGCCCCCGTTCGGGAAATACTTGAGGTAGGTACCATGGTCGGGATGGTCCGGAAGACAGGGGTGATTCACCTTTGCAACCTTCGGATGCCTTGACAGGAAGTCCACGATTTTCAGCGCGTTGGCTACATGGCGCTCCACCCTGAGCGAAAGGGTTTCCAGCCCCTGGAGGAAAATGAAGCAGCTCACGGGCGAGAGCGTGGCGCCGGTGTCCCGGAGCAGGATCGCACGTGCGCGGGTAATGTAGGCGGCGGGGCCCACGGCATCGGCAAAGACGATCCCGTGATAGCTCAGTTCGGGCTCAGTGAACTGCGGGAATTTGCCGGAGGCTTTCCAGTCGAACTTGCCGGAGTCGATGATGACGCCGCCGATGGTGGTGCCGTGTCCGCCGATGAACTTGGTGGCGGAGTGTACCACGATGTCGGCGCCGTGCTCGATGGGACGTAGCAGGAACGGCGTGGCGAATGTATTGTCCACCACCAGGGGGATGTTGTGCCGATGGGCGATTTCCGCCACCTTTTCAATGTCGATGACGTTGCCGTTGGGGTTGCCGAAGGTCTCGATAAACAGCAGCCTGGTCTCCGGGCGTATCGCCTTTTCAAAATTGGCGAGGTCGGCGGGGTCGACGAAGGTGGTGGAGATGCCGTAGGGGACGAGGGTGTGCTGCAGCAGGTCGTAGGTGCCGCCGTAGATGGTCTTGGCCGCCACCACGTGGTCGCCGGCGCGGGTGATGTTGAGGATGGAATAGGTGATGGCGGCTGCGCCGGAGGCTACTGCAAGGGCGCCCACTCCGCCTTCAAGCGCGGCTATCCGCTGCTCCAGGATATCCTGCGTGGTGTTGGTGAGGCGGCTGTAGATGTTGCCGGGATCGGTCAGGCCGAAGCGTGCGGCGGCGTGCTCGCTGTTGTGGAAAACGTAGGAGGACGTCTGGTAGATGGGTACCGCGCGGGCGTCGGATGCAGGGTCGGCATGCTCCTGTCCTACGTGGAGTTGAAGGGTCTCGAAGTGAAGTTTCCGTGCTGCCATAATCGTATGTTTTTCTGCTTGCAAAGTTATGGGTACCGGAAGTTTCAAACAAGAATCTTTGAAAATTTGGTGTTTTAATCTATATTTGCATCAAATTGTAGGCGAAGTGTTTATTGTGATATAGGCGGAGCCGCCACAAACAGAGTAATCCACTATGACTGAAACGCTTGACAAGACCGACATCCAGATGCTGCGCGTCCTGCAGGAGAACGCCCGGATCACCGTCAAGGACCTGGCCCTGAAGGTCCATCTTTCCCCGACCCCCGTTTTCGAGCGCCTGCACAGGCTCGAGAAGGAGGGCTTCATCCGCCGCTACACCGCTGTCCTTGACGCCGCCAAGCTGGGGCGGGGATTCCTTGTTTTCTGCAGCGTGCGCCTGCGCCGGATGGGTAAGGAAATCGCCAACGATTTCGTTGACCGGGTGAAGGACATACCGGAGGTCGCCGAATGCTACAATATCTCGGGCGATTTTGACTACCTGCTGAAGATTTATGCTCCTGACATGCAGTATTACAACGACTTCCTGATAAATACCCTGGGCACCATCGACAGCCTTGGCTCGGTCCAGAGCTCATTCGTCATGAACGAGATAAAACGCAGCTACGGCCTGCCCCTGTAGGCATCTCCCTGCCCGTAAAAAAGGAGCCGGCTCAAGCAGAGCCGGCTCCCGGAGTAATCCTGGTGGGAATACTACTGGATTTCCTCCCACTCGATCTTGAAGAATTCAATTCCTCCGCCGGGGAAGGTCTTCTTCTCCCAAACCACATAGCCATTGTCGTCAAGCTTGTGGGTGATGGTGCTGCCATTCTCGGGGTCGTCCTCCCATACGCTGGTCGCGACAAGGTAGGCGGGGCCGTGGCCGAACATGCCGGTCTCGTAAAGCCAGCGTGCAGGCGGGTCGATGGCCTCGCTGTAAATCTCGTGGAGGTCACCAAGGTTCTTGGTTGTGGAGTATGTGAAGGTGCGTGTCCTGTTGTCCTTTTCCTTCGTCCAGGATACAAGGCAGTTGTCACGGAGCTTGATCACGGAGCGGAGTTCATTTTCCTTGGTGATCTTGGTGGCACGGAGGGTATTGTCATACTCAAAGACGGCGGTTTCTTTATAAGGGCCCCACTCGCCCTCCTTGACATCGTCTAAAATGGAGGTGCCGCCGGCCTTCCCGAGCCCCCTCCGGTGCAGAAACTCATCCCTCCGACCCTGATAGTCCGGAGCAGCTGCTGATGTCTTTTGCAGATTTACAGAATAATCGCTAAATTGCCACGTTGAATCAAAGTTTACAGACGTATGAAAAGATTGATCTGTTCCATTATGGCCGTCCTGACGGTGATTGGTGCCATGTCGTGCAAGAAGGAGAACCCGTCCTCTGAGCCGGATGTCCCCGGCAGGATGATCGTTACCCTTGAAAAACCGGTTGTAATTGAATGGGATTATAAATACTATGATGATATAAAAGACTTTTATCCTGTCACGGTCCATGTGGACGGTGACCGCAACAACCTTGTTCCCTGCACCGAACAGGGCACATGGAATCTCAAGACAGGTTTCATATACACCCAGGGAACAGGCGCAATTACCAAACATACAAATAATGAACATGATCTCGACATCAATCTTATTTCCGCTGCCGAGTACGGTGTAAAGGACTCCACATATGTGTTCCATTTCGGTAGGAGGAATAAAGAAGAAGGGATCACGTACTTCAGTGAGATCAACTATGTGGTCAAAGCCCGCCCTGCCGACGCGTTGATTGAACTTGAGCCCATTGATGTGAAGGCCTCGGATGAGACTATACAAATCACGGTTTCACCCATGCAGGCTGCATATTCCTTGCATAAGCAGTATTATTCTGGTTATACATTTGAAGAAGTTGCGGCAGATTTTGCCCACGATGCCAGAAAGGAATACATCAAGGCTACCATCGACGGCAAGTTCGTCGCGGCTACGGCCAATTGTTACTTCTCTTTTAACGGCATTAAGGAGAGGTCCTACCTCTACGCACAGCTTGACCGGCCCGGCAAGTGGAGAATTTATGTTTACACCCACTTTGCAAATGTCGGTTATAACTTTGTATTTCCGATAAATGTGGTAAAGTAACCTATCCTCTCAGCCCAGGTCGGCGAAGATAATCCACTCCGGTCCGTGATAGGTCAGGTAGCCGGTCAGAACCATTATAAGTACGGCCAGGAAAATCCATAGCAGCCACAGGTCCCTGACGGGCTTGCTGTGGCGGAAGCGTCTTGCAAGCAGGACTGCGCCCACCATTGCCGCGATATAGATGATGACATCGATGAACATCAACTCGTGCCGGACGAATATCCAGTAGGCGAAAAAGGCGGCCACGATACCCGGCATCACGGCCAGTCCTCCCAGGATGGGAGCACCCGTTTCCCGTATGTCCCGCCGGCTGGCCACAAGGTAAATGCTCAGCAGCAGCATCGGGTAGAAAACCATTTTCATATGCGCCATCACGCTTTCCTTCACGGGAAAGATGTATCCCATGAACCGGTTGAAGAAGGGTACGTGATGCACAAAGTGCATGCTTGTGCCCAGTATGGTAAGCAGTACGATGGCAGTGATTGTTTCCTTCCGCGGCATTCCGTGTGATGTTTCCTGTCGCAAAGTAACCGCTTATATTTTGCAACCGGGTTGCAAAATCACATATCTTTTTCCTTAATTCGGGGAAAATGGCTAAATTGCAACGTTAAAACCACAGTCTATGACCTCGGAAGAAAGAATCAGACATGCCCTTTCAATATGTACCGACACAAAGGTGTTTGAAATGGGCCGGGGGGCTTACAGGATGGCGGCGGATGTATTCAAGCGCTTCTTTCCTGGTCGTAAAGCCCTGATTATAGCGGATATACATACCTGGCCGATATTGGGCAAAAAGGTATACGACCTATTCTGTTCGTCGGGGATTCCGGCAGGGCGGCATGTCATCATGGAAGAGGAATTCCATGCCGAGTGGAAATATGTACAGATGGTGGACGGCCTGCTCGACGCCGATCCGGGTTCCGTGCTGGTCTCAGTCGGGTCTGGGGTGATAAACGACCTGTGCAAGCTGTCGTCACACCATCACGGCCAGTCTTACCTTACCCTCCCCACGGCCGCTTCGGTCGACGGTTACTCCTCGTTCGGCGCCTCCATAACCTTCGAGGGCTCCAAGCAGACTTTCTTCTGCCCGGCCCCGGCGGCCATAATCGCCGACCTGGACGTGATTGCCGCAGCCCCAAGGGAGATGACCTCCGCCGGCTATGCCGACCTGGCCGCCAAGGTCCCGGCCGGAGCCGAGTGGATGATAGCCGACTTCGTGGGGACGGAACCCATCCTGGACGGGGCCTGGCATATCCTCCAGGACTATCTGGACGATTTCCTTTCCCGTCCAGCGGAAGTCGCGGCAGGTGATCCCGATGCCGTTGCCGACGTGTTCGAGGGGCTCACCCTCAGCGGTTTTGCCATGCAGGCGGCGCGGTCTTCCCGGCCCGCATCCTGCTGCGACCACCTTTTCAGCCATATCCTGGACATGACCGGGCACCGTTTCAAAGGAAAGCTCCAGTCCCATGGTTTCCAGGTGGCCGTCGGCACGCTCACCATGTGTGCGGTGTTCGATGAACTGTTCAAGCTGGACCTGACTTCAATAGATGTCGACGCCTGTGTGGCGGCGTGGCCGACCCTGGAGCAGGAGCAGGAACGCGCCCTCCGGATTTTCGAGGGATTTCCCGCTCCGAGGCTGGGCTATGACCAGATCACGGGCAAATACCAGGATGCGGAAGCGGTCCGGGCCCAGCTCACCGCCCTCAAGGCCCAATGGCCTGCCCTGAAGGAAAGACTGCAGGGCCAGGTCTACTCCTACGAAAAGATGAAGTCCCTGCTCAAGGCTGCCGGCGCCCCCTACGCGCCGGAGCATATAGGGGTTTCCAGGCAGCAGCTCCACGACATGTTCCCCAAGGTCCAGCTCATGCGTGCCCGCTTCAATGTCCTTGACCTGGCACTGCGCGGAGGTTTCTACGAGGCGCTCGTGGAACCGCCTTTCGCTCCGGGAGGCCCGTTTGCCTTGGTTTAACAGGCTGATCCTCAGCTATTTCTCGGTATGAATTGTAATATTTGACAATATGGGTTTTCTCCGAAAAAAGGGCATCGACAGGTCCAGGCTCGTGCTCTCGTACATCATGGCGGGGCTGTGCATGCTGCTGATCGTGGGCAACGTGGCGGCATTCCTGCTGATGCCAAAGATTACCGGCACCATCGCCGTGCTGCTGTCCAACGTCATAACAATACTCCTGATGCTGATAGCCATCAGGCCGCTTAATGTGTTGATACAAAAGGAGTTCGATAAAAAAGCCGACGAGCTGGCCATGAAGGCCAGGGAGCAAAAGGAAATGCAGGAGCGCATAGCCACGCTGGAAAGCGAGAACCGCGAGCTCTCCAGCCGCCTGGATACCGTCTCCCAGACCAGCGGCCTTCCCGCAAACGTAAATTTCTCCTTCAAGGTGGAGACCATGACCTACGACAAGTCCGGTTACATAGTGAAGGAGGAGCCTCTGGAGCGCTTCCTGGAGGACCCGGCCTACAAGATCGCCGACAAGAAGGGGCTGGGCAACCGTATAACCCGCTGGATCGACGACAATCTCAACCATCCCGGCCAGAAGAGGGTGCTCTACATAGGCAAGTATTACATCAAGGCTTCAATCGGCATCGATTTCACAAAGGTCAAATTCTCCCTCAGCGGGGATTCCATAATCCTGTACGGAGTCCGGTTCACCAAACTCAACGACCTGGCCATCAACCGCTCCGACGACGACGTGAACCACTGCTGGCTGCTGAGCGACAACGAATTCGAGACCACCATCAACCGGGGGGATTTCTACCGGGAATTTACCCAGGAATATGCCCGCCTGAGGGCCGAGGAGGCCGACGCGGCGCTGGAGGAAGAGGTGGACAACCTCTGCAACCACTATACGGCCGTGTTCCGTGAGAACCTGTCGCAGCGCTTCCCCGCTGTGGCTTTCTGCGATTCCATCGACGACAGCACCGCCTCGTGGTTCTCCCTGAAGGAACATCTTCACGACGGGCGCATCCTGGGCATCGCTTCCAACATGTTCCTCATGGCCGACGTCATGAGCGACTCGCTGAAGCAGACTCCCGCCCAGGCCCTCCCGCAGGGCACCGGACTGCAAATCTGACAAAAACATATCCGTATGAGCGTCAACAAACTATCAATCCTCATCCTCCTCGTATCGGCCCTGGCGGCGGTTTCCTGCATATCTTGTTCGGCTGCGCGGGCCAGGAAGAACTGCTACAGGAATACCACCTGGAAATGCGTCTATGAGGAATTCCTGGCCGATGCGGGGACCATGACGATAACCGTCACCCTGGAGTTTGTGTCGGCCAAGGAATATGTAATGAAAAATGTGGCTTACATGCCTCCCTATCCCGCCATGTATATGAACCCTGACGGCTCCGTCGACATGAATCCCGGTTTTTCCTCGGAACACAGCTCCAAGGGCACCTACAAGGTGGGCAGGAACGAGATAACCCTGACCGAGGAGGACGGCGGCACCAAAACGCTGATATTACTGTCGGGCAAGCTGGTATCCGACGACCTGTCCTACCAGCATCTGGAATTCACCCGTGAACCCGGGAAAGACAAAAAATAGTTCAATTTCAATACTTTACTTAGCCATGAAACGGTTGCTTCCAATCCTTATTACAGTTTTTGCGGCCCTGTCTCCGGCCGCAGGCCAGCAAAGGCTTTCCGACAAGGAACTCGCCAGCGTGATATGGGCCATGGGGGAGATGTATCCCGACGGTTTCACCATCAGCCTGGACTCGCTCCGCCAGCCCACCAGGGGAATCGCGGTATCCTACCTCGAAACCCAGAACAGTTTTGACAAGAAAAGCATCCCTGCGGTAATCAGGCACGCCCGCGCCCACAACAACCTGATCGGCGGCTGGTACGACCCGGGCGAGGGCAGGTACTATTTTGACAGTTCCCGGATCTTCCCCGAGGACAGCCTTGCGGCGGCCCTCGACTTTGCCAGGAAGAACCATCAGCATACCGTCTATGACCTTGGCAAGGGAATCAACATCAGGAGCAATTACGAGGAGAAGGACGTCAGGATCATTCTCGACTGCGACATGGGCAGTTCCACTGACGACCTCTTTGCCCTCATGATGCTTTACCGCTACATGGACATGGGCAGGTGCAACCTGATAGGGGTGGTGGTTGACCGCATGGGCCGCGCCAATGCCGACATAGTTGATGTCATGAATAACTTCTACGGCTATCCCGACGTGCCCATAGGACTTGAAACCGACGGCCAGAAGGACACCCACGTGTGGATCACCTACCATAACCTGCCCTACGCCCGCACAACCGAAGGCGTCCCCATGTTCAAGCGCAGCGTAGGGGATGACGGGACGTATATGGAAGGCTATAAGCTCTACCGCAAGCTGCTGAGTTCCCAGCCCGACCGGAGCGTGACGATTGCCTCCATAGGGTTTGTCACCACGCTTGCGAGGCTGCTGGAGTCGGGGCCCGACGAATTCTCTCCCCTCAGCGGAGTGGAGCTGGTACGCGCCAAGGTGAAGGACATCTACGCCATGGGCGGAGTGTTCGGCGACGCCGTGGAGCCCGACTATAACTTCAAGCAGGCCATCGACTTTTCCCTCAAGTTCTTCAATCTCCTGCCCAAGGAAGTGGACGTGGTGTTCTCTCCGGGCGAGGTGGGCGACCCCCTGGACTATCGTCCCGAACTGGTCATTTCCGACATGGACTGGACCGACCTCCATCCAATCAAATGGACCTACCAGTTCCTGAACTGCGACACCGGACAGAAGATGTGGGACCCTCAGGCCGTTATCAACGCCGTGGAGGGAGACGACTTCTACAAGCTCTCCCCTCGTGGTTTCGTTACCCTCACCCCCGCCGGCGAGACGCTGTTCAAGGCCGACCCCAAGGGTAACTGCCGCTACCAGTATCCCGGTGACAAGGTATGGTGTGACACCGTCCTCAAGTATATCCGCCTGATGGCCATCCAGCATTAGCGGGCCGGTCCCGGATCCGACTGCTGCCACGAAAGGTATTCATGCATGTGAATTTCCCTCTCGTGGCAGTCTTGGTATTCGTAAAAAATTACATAAATTCGCGGATAGTTATGAAACGTTTGAAATATAAATCCATCTAAAAGAACAAATAATCCATTATTCACTTCGTGTGACCAAGTATATTTGCAAATGATGAGACACCATGATTTTCTTTTGGCCATTACGGCCTTGGCTTTTATCCTGCTGCCTGTGGGCGGCTGCAGGAACCCTGAGACGGCATTGTACCAGGGCAGCCGTGCCCCCCTTCAGGAGACGGCATTCATCCAGCTCCCGCTCGGGGCGATATCTGCGGAAGGCTGGCTGAAGGAGACCCTGCTCCGCCAGAAGGACGGCGCCACCGGCCACCTCGACGAACTCTATCCGCTGGTTATGGGGCCGCGCAACGGCTGGCTCGGCGGCGACGGCGACCAGTGGGAAAGGGGACCGTACTGGATTGACGGCCTTCTCCCTCTCGCATATATTTTAAAGGATTCCACTCTCATCGCCAAGACCACTCCGTGGATTGAGTGGATGCTGTCCAGCCAGAAGGAAGACGGATACTTCGGCCCGGACAGGGACTACGGTCCCGAGCCTGGCATACAGCGTAACAACTGTGCCGACTGGTGGCCCCGCATGGTGGTGCTCAAAGTCCTGCAGCAGTATTACAGCGCTACCTCTGACCAGAGGGTCATCGACCTGATGACCAAGTATTTCCGCTATCAGGCCGCCCATCTTGAGGAGCAGCCCCTGGACAACTGGACCTTCTGGGCCCGCTACCGTGGAGGCGACAACCTCCAGAGCGTCCTGTGGCTGTATGACATAACCGGGGACGCCTTCCTGCTGGACCTTGCAAAGCTCATTTACTCCCAGACGGAGCCCTATACCGATCATTTCCTGGGACGTGACCGGCTTTCCCGCATCGGTACCATCCACGGCGTCAACTTGGCCCAGGGTTTCAAGACCCCCATGGTCTACTCGCTTCTGGACCACGACCCCAAGTACAGGAAGGCCACCGATGCCGCCCTGTCCGACCTCAGGCGCTTCCAGGGCTATCCCACGGGAATGTTCAGCGTGGACGAGCAGATCCACGGAAACAACCCGGTCCAGGGTACGGAGCTCTGTGCGATAGTGGAATTCATGTATTCGCTGGAGTCCGTATATCAGATCTGCGGCGACCCCAAGGTGGCCGACCTCATCGAGCGGATTGCATTCAACGCGCTTCCAGCCCATACCACCGACGACTACATGACCCGCCAGTACTTCCAGCAGGTCAACCAGATATCCACTGCGGTGCACACCTCCACCTTTGACTGCAATCACGGGCACGACATCTGCTTCGGGCTCCTGACCGGCTATCCATGCTGCACGTCCAACATGCACCAGGGCTGGCCCAAGTTCACGCAGAACCTCTGGTACGCCACCCGCGATGGCGGTCTTGCCGCTTCGATCTATGCTCCTTCGTCGGTCCGCGCCAAGGTGAACGGAGGCGAGGCGGTCATTTCCGAGAAGACCCGTTATCCGTTTGGAATGACCCTGGAATTCACGGTGGATTCCCTTTCCACCTCCGAGGCTTTCCCCCTCTCGCTGAGGATCCCTTCATGGAGCAGGGAGTGGACGCTGACCCTGAACGGGGAAAGGATCGACGCCGCCAAAGACAACCTTGACATGGTGCGGATCAGCCGTTGCTGGAGCACTGGTGACGTTCTACGGCTGGAACTCCGGCCTGAGGTGGAACTGTCTGTCTGGTATCAGAATTCCCGTACCGTGGAGCGCGGCCCGCTGGTCTATGCCTACAACATCCCGGCTGAGGAAAAACGTGTGGAGAACGGTTTGGACGGGCTTTCCTACTGGGAATTCACGGCCACCGCCCCCTGGAACTACGCCTTGCTATCCTGTAAGGAAGAGGACCTGCCGGGACGTTATGAACTGGATGATACGGCTCTGGAAAAGGCCGACGGCTTCCCGTGGAACGCGGAGAATGCGCCGGTCCGTATCAATACAAAGGCCGTCAGGGCCCTCACCTGGGAGGCTTATGGCGGCGATGCCGGCCCCATGCCGTTCAGCCCCGGCTACGGAGTGGCTTTCTCAAAGGAAGAGGTCCCTCTGGAACTCATCCCTTACGGATGCACCATATTGAGAATAACCGAATTCCCCATGAAGGGGCGTCATTCGGCAGATAATTATACACCAATCAATAACCTTTTTTAAAACCAACGCATTATGAAAAAGTTTTATTTGCTTCTGGCAGCTGCAATGTTGATTGCGATGCCTTCCTGCAAGAAAGACCCCGCCAACAACGGCAAAAAGGAGGAGGCCGAGAAAGTCTCCCGTATTTTCGAGGACTTTGAGAACGGCGGTATCCTCAGATGGACTCCCGTAGAAGGTGCCGCCTTCAAGCTTGTGGCAAATCCCAAGAAAGCCGGTATCAATACCAGCGAAACTGTGGGTCAGTACACTACAGCTACTCATGAATGGGACTATATCTGGTCGTCCCGTTTTGGCGACGAGATCGATCCCGAGACCAATCAGCCCAAATGGAAAAAGGATCAGTATGTTCCCATCGATTTCAATGAAGGATGGATCATCAAGATCGATTGCCTTGCCCCTGCAGCCGGTATACCTGTCTACTGCAAGCTGGAAATTGACGGTGGCAATGGCAAGGAAATCAAGGATGTGAAGACTACCAAGGCCAATGAGTGGGAAGTCCTTGAATTCGATTACGAGCCCCTGGCCCTTGAGAGCGGCAAGTACTGCGACTTTGTTATCTGCGTCGACGCTGGAGGTAAAACCGCCGGCACCGTGGTTTATCTCGACAATTTCCGTCAGGTAAAGGGAGAGTAATACCATCCGGGTAAAAGGGGCGGGCTCCGGTCCGCCCCCTTTTTCAATCCCTTCTGTCATAGACATGAAGCTGTCCAGGAGCTTTGCGGCCGTACTCATAGCCTGTGCGGCTACCCTTTCTTCCTCCGCGGCGAGTGTGCGTCCGGAATTCCGGCACATCACCAGCCGGGAAGGGCTCGGCTATACCTGGATCCGGCACATCATGCGTGACAGCAGGGATTACATGTGGTTTTCGTCGATATACGGTGCCCATCGTTACGACGGCCACTCTTTCTCGGACTATTATTTCCACCGGGTTCTTGGTTCGTCCCCGTCAGCTGTCAGCCAGGTCTATGAAACGGCCGACTCCCTGCTCTGGTTTTCCACCTCGGAGGGGCTCTACAGCCTTGACCGCAGGACTGAGACCCGTGAACACTATCTGGACTCCCTGTATATCCATTCTGTGGTGGAGACCGCTCCAGGAGTACTCTGGGTGGCAGCCAACCGTGGGCTGTTCCGTAGGGAAGGCGCTGATTTCAAATTGGTTCCGGATGCAGCCTTCCATGCGGTAGCCCTGCTTGGCGATTCCAGAGGGGCCCTCTGGGCCGGAACCGGCGACGGACGCCTGATGTTTTCCGCAGGGGCTGACGGCCGTTTTTCCGAGGTGACGCTTCCCCAGGCCCTGCACAGCGAGGTGCAGCATCTGATGGAAGACAGGGATCATAATATCTGGCTCTGTACTTCCGGAAGCGGCGCTGCCAGATATAACCTGAAGACAGGCGAGGTGGACCTTTTCAACACAGGGACGGGACATCTTGAAAACAACCTGGTGCGGGATTGCATCCAGACTCCGGACGGTGCGGTCTGGCTTGGAACCGAACAGGGCATCGTCCGCATTTTTCCCGACGGCACCTCCGACCGGGTCACCGCCGGCTCCGGCGTTTACCGTTCCCTTAACGACAACGCCATCTATTCCCTCTGCTGCGACGTGGATGCCAACGTCTGGGTGGGCACCTTTTTCGGCGGTGTCAACGTACAGTTCAGCGGTGAGAAAATGTTTTCGTCCATCCTGTCCACCGAGGCGGAATATGCCTCGGACAGCAAGGTGGTCAGCGATATCATCCCGTGGGAAGGCGGCCTGATGGTGGCCACCGAGAACGACGGGGTTTTCATCATCGGCCCCGACTCCGAGGTCGGCGGCCATTTCATCCCGTCGTCCGGCGGTTTCCGGAGCGAGAACGTCCATTCCCTCTGTTCCGACTCCGCCGGAAACCTGTGGGTCGGGACATATTACGGAGGCTTGTACCTTCGCCGGAAGGGCAGGACCGGCTTTGAACATTTTACATCCCAGAACAGCGCCCTCACGCGCGACAATATCTACTGTGTCCGGGAAGACTCCCGCGGCAACCTTTGGATCGGGACCCAGTACGGGGGGCTCTACCGCTATACCGGCGGATGCCTGGTCCGCTATCCCGAGCAACTGCCGGAAAGGCTCTTTGTCTGGGATATACTCGAAGACGCCTTGGGGGATATCTGGCTCGCCTGCTACGGGAGCGGTATCTGGAGGCTTTCCGCCGGAAAGGGCTATGCCCCTGAATTCATTTCTTCGCCGGTCCACAACTGCATCTCCCTTTGCGAACTGAACGACGGCCGCATGCTCGCCGGCACGGAAAAGGAAGGCCTTCTGGTCATAGATCCCCATACCCTTTCCGCGCGTGTCATCACCCGGGATGACGGCCTTCCGGACGCAACTGTCTATTCCGTCCTTCAGGACGCGTCCATGGAAGTATGGATGTCCACCAACAACGGCCTTGTCCGTTCTCCGGAAGACCTGTCCGCTTTCACTTCCTATACACCCCTCGACGGCCTTCCCGCCCACCGTTTCAACTACAATGCCCATCTTTCGATGGACGGCCGTCTGTTGTTCGGCAGCACCAACGGTCTGGTATCGGTCCTGCCCGGGGCGTCCCAGGCTGCCTCCCGCCGTCACGATGTGAGATTTACGGCCCTGTATGTGGCCGGCTCTCCGGTAAAGCCCGGAGACAAACTGCTTCCCGTTGCCCTGGAATCCATGCCCCGGCTTGTAATTCCTTATAAGGCGGGAAGTTTCGGGGTGGATTTTTCCGGAAACATCTACGCCCCCGGAGGTGAGACCTTCCGCTACCGTATGTCCGGCGCCGACGGCCGCTGGCATTCCCTCGGCTCAAGGAACCATGTTGACTTTCCCGGACTCCCTCCCGGCAGGTATCTGCTGGAAGTGGAAGCCTCCTGTGAGGGAAGGACCAGCCTTGGACTGCTTCCGGTACGTATCAGTCCCCTGTGGTGGCAGAGTACTGCCGCCAAGGTCCTCTTTTCGCTCCTTGGCGTGGCCATGCTCCTTTTTGTAATATGGCTCTTCTACCAGAGTACCGCAAGGCGGCATGAACTGGAGATGGAGAGGCTCGAGCGGGAAAAGGAGCGGGAAATCAATGCCGCCAAGCTGCGTTTCATAGTCAGCGACCCCATCGTTGCCGGGAGCATCTCCGATACCGACGGGGAACTCCTGCGGGAGATTACCGACTGGATCATAGCCCATCTTTCCGAGCCCGAGATAGACGTAGGTGCCATGTGCGCGCATGTTGGGATGAGCCGTTCCAGCCTTTATCGTAAAATGAAGGCGCTTACGGGAAAGAGCGCCAGCGAATTCATCCAGAGCATCCGGCTTAAGTATGCGGCCAACCTGCTCTCAGACGAGAACAAGACCATGTCGGAGGTGGCCTACGAGGTGGGCTTCACCGACCCGTACTATTTTTCCCGTGTTTTCAAGAAAGTTTTCGGCGTTCCGCCCACCCAGTGGCGCCTGCGCCGTCCCATAGAATCCGAACAATCATAACCTTATTCCCTTATGGACAGAAAAGTCAAGATTCTCCTTCTTGCTGCCCTGATCGTCGGAGCCATTCCGGCCTGGGGCCAGCGTTCACAGGTCCGGGGCCACGTCTCCGACGCCTCCGGGGCACCCCTGCCGGCCGTCGCAGTGGTGGAAAAAGGCACTACGAACGGAGTGCTCAGCGATGCCTCGGGCGCTTATTCCATCCAGGTTCCCTCCGGCGCGGTCCTGGAAGTTTCCTGCATGGGTTACACCACTCAGGAAGTAAGCGTGTCGGGCCGCAGCAGCATCGACATCGTCCTGGAAGAGGACCTGTCGGCGCTGGAAGAGGTGGTGGTCATCGGTTACGGAACTATCCGCCGGGCCACCCTTGCCAACTCCGTGGCCACCGTCCGGAATGACGAACTCCTTCAGGGAGCCGTTGCCAACCCCCTGCAGATGCTGCAGGGCCGTGTGGCCGGTCTGGGAGTGGGCATCACTTCCGGCGACCCCAACAACGCCAATCCCCAGATGATGCTCCGCGGAGTGTCCACCCTCATGAGCAACCAGCAGCCTATTATCGTGGTCGACGGGGTGGTTGTGGCCAACATGAACAATGTCTCGCCCGACGAGGTGGAATCGGTCGACGTCCTCAAGGACGGTGCAGCCGCCGCCATTTACGGAACACGCGGAAACAACGGTGTCATAATCATCACCACCAAGCGCCAGAAGGCCTCGCGTGCGGCCATTAACTATCACGGCTATGTGTCCACCGAGTCCATCTCCAGCAAGGTGAAGGTATTCTCGCCCGAAGAATACCGTCAGCTCGGGGAGCTCTCCGACGGCGCATTCACGCCCCTTGACAACGGCTATTCCACCGACTGGCAGAAGGAGGTCTTCCGCGTGGCTGTCAATCAGTACCACAACCTCTCCCTGACCGCAGGCGACGGCCACAACGGCTATTATGCCAACGGAACCGTCCAGCTGCGCAACGGAATCATCCGCGGCTCAGGGCTTAACAAGTATCAGGTATCCGCAGGCTTCCACCATTTCTTCTTTGAAGACAAGCTCAAGGTGGCCGGCAACGTGGCCTTCATCAAGGCCAGGGGAACCAAGGTATCGGAGGAGACCGCTTACCTGGGGTCCAGGATGGCCAACCCTACCTCGCCCGTATACAATTCCGCCACCGGGGAATACTCCATCTTTGCCGAGGTCCCCAATCCGGTCCGTTCCATCAACGAATTCCGCGAGGACATCGACTGGCACAACGTGGATATCTCGGGCGAGGTGGTCTATGCACCATTCAAGTTCTTGACATTCAACGCACAAGGCCGTTTCACCCAGTTTGCGCATTTCAACGGCAGCTATGCCACCAAACGGTTCGACGAGAACCAGCTCAACGGCCAGGCCTGGCGGAACACCAGTTCCAACACCACCAGGACCCTCGAGGTTTTCTCTCAGTTCTCCAAGCGTTTCGGCTTCCATGACGTAACCGCCGTGGCGGGTTACAGCTTCTTCCAGTACGATACCGGCGACCTGAGCACCTACAATTATGATTATCCCACCGACGCCTTCGAGTACAACAACCTCGGGCTTGGACTGGCGCTCAAGGACGGCAATGCCTCCATGAACTCTTCGCGCAGCATGAACCGGCTGGTATCTTTCTTCGGCCGCGTCAACTACAGCTACAGGGACAAGTACATCGCAGCCCTTTCCATCCGCGAGGACGGTTCTTCAAAATTCGGCCCCAAGCACCGCTGGGGAACGTTCTGGTCGGCTTCGGCCGCATGGCGCATCTCCCAGGAGGGATTCATGAAGAACGTAACATGGCTGGACGAGCTCAAGCTCAAGTTCAGCTACGGCGTAACCGGCGTGGAACCTTCATCGCCCTACCTGTCGCAGCAGACCTATTCCTACGGCAGTCCTGCCTATATGGACGGCAAGTGGATCTACACCATCTCTCCGGCACGTGTATCCAACCCCGACCTCAAGTGGGAGGAGAAGCACGAGATGAACCTCGGAATTGATTTTTCCATGTTCAACCGCCGTTTCTCCGGCTCCCTCGACCTGTACGACCGCAAGACCAGGGACCTGCTCTATTCCTACAGCGTTCCGGTCCCTCCCAACCTGGCTTCCACCATCTACGCCAACGTAGGCTCCATCGCCAACCGGGGAATCGAGCTCCAGCTGTCCGGCGTACCGGTCAAGACAGGGGACTTCACCCTGACCCTCGCCGGCAACGTCTCGTTCAACAGCAACCGCATCATCAGCCTTTCCAACGAGCATTATACCCGTGATTACATGGAAGTTGGAAGCACCGGCGCCCCGGTCCAGAAGACCACCCATATAGTCCGGCAGGACGGCGCCGTGGGCGACTTCTACGGCTGGAAGAGCACCGGCATAAAGAAAAACGGCGTGTGGATATGCGAAGGCGGCAGCTACGGTTCCGAGGAGGCCCGCCAGGTCATCGGAAACGGCATCCCCAAGATATTCGCAGGTCTGGTCATCAATGCCGCGTGGAAGGGATTCGACCTTGGAATCAGCCTTCGCGGTGCTTTCCTGTATCAGGTCCTCAACCAGTACCGCATGCTCTGGGAAACCTTCCAGAGGGGGCAGCAGTACAACTATCCTGTAACCATCCTGGAGCATCCCTACGGCGGTGAGACCGTCCTCAAGAACACCTCTCCGTCGTATGTGAGCTATTTCGTAGAGAACGGCGACTTCCTGAAGATAGACAACGTTACCCTCGGGTACAACTTCAACTTCCGCAACCGGAAAGTCGTAAAGAGCCTGCGTGTCTATGCCTCCGGACTCAACCTATTCACCTTCACGGGCTACAAGGGTATCGATCCGGAAGTGGGCTTCACCGGTCTGGCTCCCGGAATTGAATACACTTCCCGCTATCCGGTCACCCGTACGGTTTCCCTTGGCGTAAAAGTCGGTTTTTAATTGCACACAGCCATGAGAAGAACAATCATACTTTCGGTAATTTGCCTGATGGCCGCCTCCTGCGTCAACCTCGACGAGAAGAATTTTTCCACGATGACGGCCGAGGAGTATTATGCCAATTTCTCCGACAGCGACGTTCCTGCCGCGCTCGGTAAGATTTACGCCGGCCTGCGGCGCCTCTATGCCGGCAACGCGGCCCATACCCAGGGAACCTGGATGTACACCAGCGAGGAGACCGGCGATATCTGGATCACCCCCAAGCGGGGCGGCGCCTGGTACGACGGCGGTATCTACTACCGGCTCAACAAGCACGTCTGGGAATGGGACGATGCCCATCCGCTCAACAACTGGCGCAAGGCTTATACCTGCATAAACGACTGTAACAGACTTATTTACGAGTTTGAGAATGCCGGCGTTAAGAACGACGGGCTGTATGCCGAGATCCGGGTGGCCCGGGCGTTCTGGTACTACATCCTCTGCGACATGTTCGGAAACGTCCCCATCCAGACCAAGTACGACGTCCCGGCCGATTTCCTGCCCGAGACGTCCACCCGCCAGCAGGTCTTCGACTTTGTGATAGATGAGGTTACCTCCAGCCGGGGGGACCTGGTCAGGAAGAGCTACGGCCGCTGGGACTACTATGCAGCCACGGCCCTTCTGGCCACCATGTACCTCAATGCGGAAAGCTGGGGCGTCACCACCAAGGATAATTCATGGGACAAGACAGTGGAATACTGCGACGAGATCATCTCCAGCAACCTGTACAGCATCGAGTCCGACTATTCGGCTCCGTTCGTGACCAACAACGAGAACTCCAAGGAGATAATCATGGGCGTGGTGAACGACGAGGTGTACAATTCGTACAATGACCTGCCATGGACCCTCCATCTGTGCACCATGCACTGGAAGTACTGCTATCACGCCAACACCGTCACGCAGTACTGGGGAGGTGTCTGCGCCACGCCGGAATTCGCCTACAGTTACGATCCCGACGACCTCCGTTACGCCAAGTCCTGGTTCGAGGGCCAGCTCTACGACAATACCGGCGCCTATACCGGCAAGGTGGGGTCCATGCTCTACTGCGACCCGTGGGATTCCCGCGACAAGGACAAGCCCCTCTGCCATACCAAGGACGTACCGCTGTTCGAAGGCGATGCCGTTGAGACCACCGGCGAGGCGTCGGGCGTGAGGATCATCAAGTACGAGATCAAACAGGGCTGCCTCAACCGCCTGAGCAACGATTTCGTGCTGTTCCGCCTCCCGTATATAATCTTCGCCAAGGCCGAGGCGCTCTATCATAAGAACGGGGCCACCCAGGAGGTATGCGACCTCATCAACTCCGTCCGCAAGCGGGCTTTCCAGGATTTTGACGATAGCAAGCAGGTCCATCCTGCCCAACTTGACGATGACCGCTTCCTCCAGGAATACGGCTGGGAGTTCTGCATCGAAGGCTACCGCCGCCAGCAGCTCATCCGTTTCGGCCAGTTCAATACAAAGCTCTGGTTCCTCCACGACAAGCCCAGCGACAGCTACCGCAAGCTGTTCCCCGTCCCTCGTCAGGAACTCCTGGCCAACCCCAAGCTGAAGCAGAATCCGGGTTATCCAACACTGTAAGAGATGAAGAGCCTTTCCGCTTTCCCCATAGCCGTCCTGCTGGCCCTCTCCTGCTCCGGGAGAGGGCAGCGGGCGGAGATTCCCGTGGCTACGTATGAGTCTGAGGCCAAGTCGCTTACGGCCGGGATTACCTCTCCCGGCATGTCGCTTGCCATAGTTGACAATCCCGCCCCGTCGGCAGTGAACGGCACGGCAAAGTGCGTCCGTGTGGCAAGCGATACCGGCCGCGTGGTCCTGTCTCCTTTCGGACGCAACTTTGACTTCACCCTCAACCCGGCGGTATTTCCTTTGAAGGTCATAGCACCGGGGAAAGGCCTTCCGGTCACCATGCGCCTGATGCCGTTCCGGGAAGACAGCCCTTATCCTCCGCTGGAGGTTACTGTAAATACCCGCCGAAGCGGTCGCTGGGAACAGCTCCTGTTCGATTTCAGCGGCCTTCATCCCGAGGATAACGTCTATGCCGGGTTTGAACTGCAGTTCGCGGAAGGGGAGTGGTGGTTTGACGAGCTTTACGGTCCCGACGACGACCTCTCCTCCATCGCCCTGTTCAAGCGTTATGAGGGCAACCCCGTATTCTATCCGGAAGGGGAACTCAACTGGAGGGACGCCCATATCGCCAACGCGGGCATCCTCAATCCGTACCAGAACCCCACGGGGCAGTGGATGATGTATATCCGCGGCACCGGCCATACGCCGGACTACCATGACCAGATAGGCCTTTTCACCCAGCCAGCCGACGATTTCCATCCGTTCGGGCCCTGGAAGGAATACGAGGGGAATCCGGTCATTCCGTTCAGCCCCAAGGGCGCCTTCGACGACTACCTCCTTCTGGATACGGCTCCGGTCATGGGGAAGGACAGCGTCATGTATGTCTACTACAAGGGCAGGAATTATGAGATGGAGTCCCATATCGGAGTCGCCTGGTCCACCGACGGCGGATACACATTCTCAAAGCCCGGCCACCCCTGGCTCGACCAGCACTCGGGGACCGGCAGCGCCATTTATCACGACGGGAAATACTGGTTGTTCAGCGGCAGCAGGGTATATGTATCGGAAGATCCGCTGAACGGCAACGACGCCGAGGTTTACCAGACCATCGTCCCCGGCGGTGCCCCTTCGCATTTTGATGACAATGTGCTCTGGGGGACCATGGTCTTCCGCCTTGAAGGGGTGGACAAGTGGTTCATGGCCTATCAGGGCAGCGCCCGTCATCCCGACTTCCCCGACCGCTTCCATATCGCCGTTTCCGACGACCTTATCCACTGGATCAAGGTGCAGAACAGCCAGCCGCTCTTTACCCGCGGCTCGGAGGGTGAATGGGACCAGGGCGGGATGTGGTGCCCGGAGATAGAGGAATATGATGGGATGCTCTATCTTTATTACGAAGGATGGGGTATCGATAAAAAGATTGCGGACAGGAATCAGAATTACTTTGAAGGACACTCCTCCGTGGGGGTGGCCAGCGCCTCCAAAGACGCCTTCCTCCGCTGGTGCGGACTAATGGAATGATATAATTATGAGAAAGTTACTGCTATTGACGGCATTGGCGTCGGTACTTCTTTCCTCCTGCGGCAAGGACCCCGTTCCGGGACCTGACGAATCTGGGGCGGAGTGGGTGAACCGGTGCAATTTTGAAAACAGGCACATAGCTTTCCAGGCCACGGGAGCGGGCTTTTCGGTGATGGACAATCCTGAAAAGGACGACGTCAACAAGAGCCGGCACTGCGGAAGGGCCGTGATCCTGACCGCAGGCGGAAACAATGCCCTCCTTACTCCCAAGTTCAACCGGAAATTCGATTTTACGGCCAATCCGGCGGTCTTCCGCCTGAAAGTCCTGGCTCCGTCGCAGGGCGGTACGGTGAGGATGACCCTGATCCCTGATGATGCTGGATATCCCACCCTGGTCGCATCCGTCAATGCGGAATCCGGGCGCAAATGGCAGGAACTCTTCTTTGATTTTACCTCATACTCTCCGGCCGACAACGTATACCGCGCGGTGTCGCTGACCTTCGATCCCGGTACGGCCTCCGCAGGAGACGAGTGGCTTTTTGACGACCTGCTCTGCCCGAGCGACGACCTTACGGCCATCTGCCTGTTCCAGCGCCAGTCAAACCAGCCGCTTTTCACCCCTGACGGCAGCCGCAGCTGGCGGGGCGACCATATGGCCAATCCGTCCGTCATTTCCCCAAAGGACTCGCCTGACGGTAACTGGCGGCTATATCTCCGCGGCAGCGGCAGCTGCCCGTCGTACTGCGACCAGATAGGGCTTTACCAGCAGAATGCCAAGGATTTCAAGCCGTTCGGCCCATGGAAGGAGTATGCGGGGAACCCGGTCCTTCCGGTGGGCTCGTCCGGACAGTATGACGACGGCTTCCTGCTGGATCCGGCTGCAGTGGTCGGAAAGGACGGAGTGGTGTATGTCTATTATAACGGACAGCGTGTGGGTCACGCCAACCACGGCCTGAGCGTACGCTATTCAACCGACGGGGGTTACACCTTCAAGCACGTCGACGCCCAGTTGAAACCCGGTTACGGTTGCAGCGACGCCGTGTATCACGACGGAAAGTATTACGTCTTTTACGGCGGGGGGAACCCCTGCCGGCTGTATGTGACCGTGACGGAGAATCCGCTTTCCTTCCAGGGTGCATCCACGTATGAGACCATCCCTATCGGCGGAGGCCCCTCGAACTTTGATTCCTACGCGGTCAACGGCTCCATGGTGTTCCGGCTGGAGGGCGTGGACAAATGGTTCGCCTCCTACCAGGGCAGCAGCACGAGTTATGATTTTCCGGACAGGTTCCATATCGCCATGTCCGACGACCTTATCCATTGGACCAAGGTCGACAGCCGCATACCGCTCTTTACGCGTGGAAGCGTGAATGCCTGGGACGAGGGCGCTGTCTGGTTCTGTGAGATATTCGAGCACGAGGGGATGCTGTACATGTACTACGAGGGCTGGGGAAACGTCAATACCACGGTCGACGACCGTGACCAGGCATATTTCCCGGGCCGTTCCTGCATAGGCGCAGCGTCCTGCTCAAAAGAAGATTTCCTTAAATGGTGCGGTCTTTCAAAATAGCCCTGGCGCTGGTCCTGGCGCTGTGCTCATGCTCCCGTGACCCCGTTCCCGGAGAACCGGAGGATCCCCTCCTCCGGCCGGAAACGCCGGAAGAAGCTGCATATCAGGAACTTCCCTCCGACGGAACCGTTCTTCGGTGGGATTATCAATCCCGGAATCTGTATTTCAACGGCGGTACGGTCCGGTCTTCCCTGGAAGCGAATCCGCGTCGCCTGGGAGCCAATACCACCCGCCGCTGCCTCATGATGACGGAGACTGCGGAAAAGTACGGGCGGGCAGTATCTGACAATGTCGTCAAGCCGTTCGACTTTACCGCCAATCCGCCGGTTTTCCGGCTCAAGGTGCTGTCTCCCAGGGCAGGGACCAAGGTTATGCTGACTCTTGAATCCGACCATATCTATACGTCCTCGGTATACGTCGAGGCCGTAACCCGGAATGCCGGGATCTGGGAGGATATGACCTTTGACTTTGGCAGTCTCCCTTCCAACCGCTACTGCCGAATCTGCCTGACCCCGGGTGCCGGCGAGGTTCATGAGGGGGATGTCTGGTATTTTGACGAAATCCGCATCCCCGACGACGACCTTGTCCCCGTTTCACTGTTCAAGCGCGTGGAGAACAATCCGGTGATGGCCCCGGATCCGTCCCGTCCCTGGATGAATTCCCATATCGCCAATGCCGCCATCCTTTCCCCGGAGAATTCCCGGGACGGCAACTGGTGGATGTATCCCCGCGGAAGCGGACCCGTCGGCGACAGGGAGCATATCGGGGTGTTCACCCAGGATGCCGATTCATTCAACCCCCTGGGCCCGTGGAAGCACTACGACGGCAATCCGGTCATAGAGATAGGTGCTTCCGATTCCTTTGACGGATGGCGGGTACTTGACGGTGCCCCGGTCGTTGGACCCGACGGCATCACCTATGTGTATTACAAGGGACGTCGTTCCGGCGGAGCGTCCAGCATAGGGCTCGCCTGGTCAGGGGACGGCTTCCATTTCACCAAGCTGGACAAGCCGTGGATGGCCAATGCAGGCCCCACGGATGCCCTTTACCACGACGGGAAATACTATGTGTTCAGGGGCGGGGAGGTGGACATCCTTACCGATCCCCTTACGCGTGAGGGTTGCACCACGGTGAAGATCATGTCTCCCGGCGGAGCCCCTTCCAACTTCGACGACAAGGTATTCTGGGGGAACATGGTATTCCGGCTCAAGGGCGTGGACAAATGGTTCATGGCCTACCAGGGCAGCGCGTACCAGTGGGACTTCCCGGACCGTTTCCACGTGGCCGTTTCCGACGACCTCCTCACCTGGACCAAGGTTCAGAACGAGCAGCCCTTCTTCTCACGCGGCAGCGCCGGACAATGGGACCAGTGCGGAATCTGGTTCCCGGAAGTCATTGAATACAAGGATGTCCTGTATATGTACTATGAGGGCTGGGGCCGCGAAGGCTACATCGCAGACCGCGATGCACCCTACGTCGACGGCCATTCCAGCGTGGGCGTCGCCACCTGCCCCAAGAAGGATTTCCTCCGCTGGTGCGGCCTGGAATAATCTCCCGCACTGTGGAGGCCTGGCACCCATCCCTGCTGCGGCCAGGTCCCGAATCTCTCGCTGCCACGAAAGGAAAGAACATGTATGATTTTTCCTCTCGTGGCAGCAAAATTCAGAAATCCAGCCGAATCCGTGCCACGAAAGGCACACAGTACCGTGAATATGCCTTTCGTGGCATGGAACTATAGGTTCATACACCGTCTTAGCTGAGCCTCGGTGACATATTTACCGGACAGTAAGCCTTGCGCATTTGTATTGGACCTGTACTGCCGGCTTTCCAGCCATAACTTTTCGCATATTGCAGCCCGCCTGGATTCTGGCAGAAGGTAGACCGACGCCGGCTGTCCTTCCTTGAGACACCGCGGCACAATCTGGCTGTCAATGATTTCACAAAGATCCAGGTCTGTCATCCTTTTCCTGTCAACCTTGCCCTGTTCAAACACCTTGAAGTCCCTTGGATTGAAGTCCGGGACGCCGGATTCTATTGCTTCTGCAGTTACAGGAGGCATGTTGTTTTCTTTGCTCTGCTCATCTTTATCCCGCTCGCCCATAACCTTGTTCATTTGAAACAGGAAGTTTCGGGGAGTAATATATATCTCCTCTACGTATGCAGTGTCAATGATATCTTCCCTGAACAACATTCCGTCGTATGACATCCGGTACTTCTCGGCTGGCAGGCTCTGGTTTTTGGGCAGATACAGATAACGATTTTTAGCGGGCATTAATTCCGGGGAGTCAAACTTGCCCAATTCCTTTCGGAAGAAAGCATTCGCAGAACAGTGGCGATATTCGAATGGAGTAGAGGATATCCCGTGATGCAACCCCTGCCGCAATACGTAATTCAAAGCGGCAGTAACATGGTACAAGCCATCTGTCTCCAGGCTGAAGTACTTCTTCTCACCAAGCGGGCCCTTACGGAAGTATTTGGAATTAAAATATCTTGCGTATGCATAGCGGCTGCGGTACATGACCTCTTTTGGACTGTCTGTCTGCAAAAGCAAGTGATGATGGGTGGTCAAAAATCCTTCGGCCAGAAACCTCGATTCTGTTGACAATACGGCGAGTGCCAGACAATTGAACCCCATGATGAGGTCCGCCTCGCTTCGGTACATAACTTCGTCGTGAGACGAAAGACATAGATGAATAGTCTTCCGTGGCATTTCTTTCCCTCCAAATATCTTCAGCACAAATCCCCGTACGCGGATCGCCCGCCACTTAAGAAATGCTGTATTGCAAAAGCGAATATAAAGCAAACTTGCCAAAAAACACAAACCTTTTGCCACGAAAGGAAAGAACATGTATGATTTTTCCTCTCGTGGCAGCAAAATTCAGAAATCCGGCCGAATCCGTGCCACGAAAGGAAAAAACGACCCTTCCGGTGCCTTTGGAGGACGAACTCCCCGGTCGGAGCCTGGGTGCGGGAAAATCGAGCAGGGAGGCGGGAAATCCGCTCAGCGACATTACATCCAGCAGTACCGGACAAATTTCCCCAAGACCGATAATTACAGCTTTTCCTATGTGCTACACGAAGTAGCACCAGCCGTGGGTGTCCTCGGCCTCACCGGCCTGGATGGCGGTGATGCGGCGGTAAAGCGCTGTGGACCAGGGGCCTACGACGCCGTCGGTGCCGAACAGGAAGGACCTGGAAACCTCCGGCTCCTCCAGCACGGGCTTCATGTCGATCCTGGACAGCGGGGTGATTACCACGGCGGTGCCGCAGCCGCCCGCCTCCTCGAAGGTGGCGAGTTCTTCCAGCGGAACCGGCCGCTTCTCCACCTCCATGCCAAGGTCCGCCGCAACCTCCTGAAGCGTCTTGTTGGTGATGGACGGAAGGACGCTGTCGGACAGCGGGGTGATGTACTTGTTTCCCCTGATTCCAAAGAAGTTTGACGACCCGAACTCGTCCACGTACTCGCGCGTTGAGGAATTCAGGTACAGCAGCTCGGTGTATCCCTGCTCGTGGGCAATCTTGTAAGGTTTGAACGTGGCCGCATAGTTTGCGCCTATCTTGTAGCTTCCGGAACCCTTTGGAGCCGCCCTG
The DNA here is from genome assembly GCA_017437755.1 of Bacteroidales bacterium. Classification (GTDB taxonomy): domain Bacteria; phylum Bacteroidota; class Bacteroidia; order Bacteroidales; family UBA932; genus Cryptobacteroides. The sequence goes on along the minus strand of JAFRXI010000031.1, from coordinate 20,705 downwards.
TCGTAGTTGCCGGGAATCACCGCCGCGCAGGAGCGGAGATGTGCCCCGTAATACGATCCCACGGGGGCGCACATGACTGCAAATACGGCCTCAGGATACGGTACAAGCTGCATCTGCGGATGAACTCCGATGAGCAGGGGACGAAGATACATGGATGCCCCGAACCCGTAGGGCGGAAGGAATTCCATGTTGCCGTGGATGCAGTCCTCGCACATCTGCAGGAACAGTTCCTCGGGCGGGCAGGGCATTCCCAGATACCTGGCCGTCCGCTGCATGCGGGCCGCGTTCTCGGTGGGGCGGAACATGGCGATGCGTCCGTCCTGCTGGCGGAAGGCCTTCAGGCCCTCGAAGCAGGAGATGGCGTAGTGCAGGGCCTGCGCAAAGGGATCGAAAGTGAAGGAGAAGGTCTCGGTCTTCTCCGGGGTTGACCACTGGCCGTCCTTGAAATGGGAAATGACCACGGTGCGGGTCCTGTAGGCATCAAAGCCCAGGGTTTTCCAGTCAATCTGTTTCATATGCTTAATTGTTTTGTGCAATGTACGACGCTATCCAGTCGCCCACTTCCGAAGTCGAGGCGGTTCCGCCCAGGTCCTCGGTGGTGACCCCGGCCTTGATCGATGCCGCCACTGCGTCGCGGATGGCCTTACCTTCGTCCATCAGGGCAAAGGCGTACTCGAACATCATCGCCGCGGAAAGGATTGCCGCCACGGGGTTTGCGATGCCCTTGCCGGCGGCCTGGGGATAGGAACCGTGGATGGGCTCGAACAGGGAGGTGTGTTCCCCGATGGAAGCCGACGCCAGCAGCCCCATCGATCCGGAAATGCAGCTGGCCTCGTCGGTCAGGATATCCCCGAAGGTGTTCTCCGTCACCAGTACGTCAAAGAATTTGGGACAGCGGATCAGCTGCATTGCAGCGTTGTCCACGAACATGTAATCTACCTGGATATCAGGATATTCCGGCTCCATCTCCCGGGCGATCTGACGCCACAGCCGCGACGATTCCAGCACATTGGCCTTGTCAACCACGGTGAGGTGCTTCCTCCTTCTCCCGGCATATTCAAAGGCCAGGCGGAGTATCCTTTCCACCTCGGCGCGGGAATAGATGCAGGTGTCGTAGGCGGTATTTCCGTTGTCGAGCCTGCCCTTTTCACCAAAGTACATCCCGCCGGTGAGTTCCCGGATGCAAAGGAAGTCGGCCCCCTGGACGAGCTCCGTCTTCAGCGGGGACTTGTCGGCAAGCGACGGGAAAGTCTCCACCGGCCGGAGGTTGGCATAGAGGCCCAGTTTCTTGCGGATGGCCAGCAGGCCCTGCTCCGGGCGCACCTTCGAGGTGGGGTCGTTATCGTACTTCGGATCCCCCACGGCGCCGAACAGCACGGCGTCGCTTTCCATGCAAAGTGCATGTGTTTCAGCAGGATAGGGATCGCCGAACTTGTCGATGGCACAGGCGCCCACATATCCCGGGGAGTAGGACACCCCGTGACCGAACCGCCCGCACACGGCATCCACCGCCTTCACGGCCTGGTCAATGACTTCCGGCCCGATTCCGTCACCGGGCAGCTTTGCAATCATCAGTTTCATATCCTTTTGTTTTCTATCAGGTTCAACATTTTGACGGTGGCCTTGATCGCGGCTTCGGCCTGGTCGGAATCCACCCCGCGGGTCTTGAAGCCGCGTCCTTCCCATTCCCATGATATGGTGGTTTCCACCAGGGCGTCGGTCTTGCCTCCCGGGGGAATCTTCACCACGTAATCCGACAGCCTCGGATGCAGGCGCCCGAGGCGGTCGTAAATCTTCCACAGAGCCTTCATGAAGGCGTCGTACTGGCCGTCTCCGGCCGAGGACTCCTCGTACTCCGTTCCGTCGATGTCTATCCTCAGATTGGCCACCGGACGCATCCCGCGGGTCAGCTGAAGGCTGTAATTCACTATGTGTATCCTGTCCGGTCCGGCCGAAAAATCGCCTTTCAGCACATCGGCCACTATGAACGGAAGGTCCTCCTGGGTAAGGTTTTCCTTCTTGTCGCCGAGTTCCACCACCCGGGCCGTCACCTGCTTCATCTGCTCGGGCGAAAGGTTTATCCCCAGCGATTCCAGGTTCTTGACTATGTTGGCCTTCCCGCTGGTCTTGCCCAGCGCATAGTGGCGGTGCCGGCCGAACCTCTCGGGAAGCAGGGCGTTCTGGTACAGGCCCCCTTTCCGGTCGCCGTCGGCGTGGATCCCGCTGGTCTGGGTAAAGGCGAACTCTCCCACCAGCGGCTTGTTCGCGGGAATCCGTACGCCGGAAATGGTCTCCACATAGCGGCATACGTGCATCAGACGCCCTTCGTCCAGGGTGTTGGGGCACTTCAGGTGGTCGTTGAGGATGCCCATGGCGCTGGATACAGGCAGGTTGCCGGTCCTTTCGCCCAGGCCGTTCACGGTGGTATGGATGCCTTTCACGCCGGCCAGGACCGCCTCAAAGGCATTGGCCGCCGCCAGGTCGTAGTCGTTGTGCGGATGGAAGTCGAAGTGTACCCCGGGATACCGCCCGACCATGGTGCTGCAGTAGGTCCTGCACTTGAGAGGGTCCAGTACGCCAAGGGTGTCGGGAAGCATTATCCTCCTTACCGGGGCGTCCTTGAGGGCATCCACCAGGAAAAAAACGTAATCCGGCGAGTCCGCCATTCCCCGCGACCAGTCTTCCAGGTATACGTTGACTTCCAGCCCCTTTTCCCGGGCAAGGGAGATGTCGCGGAGCATGTCGTGGAGGTGTTCCCGGGGAGTTTTTCCCAGCTGGCCGGTGACATGGCGGAGCGACCCCTTTGTAAGCAGGTTCATCACCCTGCCTCCGGACGAAGCTATCCAGTCCACCGAGACACCTCCGTCCACGAATCCCAGGGCCTCCACCGCATCCAGCTTGCCGGATGATGCGGCCCAGCGGCAAATCCCCGCAAAGGCATCCTGCTCCCCGCGGGAGACCCTTGCCGAGGCAACCTCTATCCTGTTGACTTTCAATTCCTCCAGCAGCAGGCGCGCAATGGCCAGTTTCTCGTCCGGGTTGAACGAGACGCCGGCGGTCTGCTCACCGTCGCGGAGGGTGGTGTCCATCACTTCGATCATCGCTTCTCGTAGGCTTCTATCCTGTCCTTCTGCAGCAGCAGGAAGTCGATGTCGTCCAGCGCGTTCATCAGGCAGTATTTCTTGTACGGGTTGAGTTCAAAGGATTCGCACATTCCGGTGGCGAGGTTCGTCACGGTCTGGGCCGGGACATCCACCCTTACGCGGGTTGACGGATCGGCTTCTATGGATTCAAACAGCTGGGCCAGGAACTCCGGCGAAACCACCACGGGAAGCACGAAATTGTTCAGTTCGTTATTCTTGTGGATATCTGCGAAGAAGCTGGAAATCACCACTTTGAACCCGTATCCGGCGATAGCCCATGCGGCGTGTTCCCGGCTGGAGCCCGATCCGAAGTTCCTGCCTGCAACCAGTATCTCACCGCCGTACCTGGGGTCGTTGAGGACGAACCCCTTCACCGGGGAACCGTCGGGGTTGTACCTCCAGTCGCGGAACAGGTTCTCCCCGAAGAAAGACTCGTCCCTGGTGGTAGCCTTCAGGAAGCGGGCGGGGATGATCTGGTCGGTGTCCACATTCTCCAGGGGGAGAGGGACGCAGGTGCTCTCTATAATATTGAATTTCTGTTTCATAGGAACTCTCTGGGATCGGTGATTTTTCCGGTTACGGCAGCGGCGGCCGCGGTGAGGGGGCTGGCGAGCAGCGTCCTGGAACCGGGTCCCTGGCGGCCTTCGAAGTTTCTGTTACTGGTTGATACACAGTACTTTCCGGCAGGAATCTTGTCGGGATTCATAGCCAGGCAGGCCGAGCAGCCGGGCTGGCGGATCCGGAAGCCGGCAGCCTCCAGGACCTTGTCCAGGCCTTCGTCCGCGATCTGGCGGCTCACCTTCCATGAACCGGGTACCAGCCATGCTTCCACTCCGGGGGCCTTACGCCTCCCGGCGACTATTGATGCAAAAGCCCTGAAATCCTCTATCCTCCCGTTGGTGCAGGCGCCCAGGAACACATAGTCCACGGGTTTTCCAAGGAGGCTCTCGCCAGGCTGGAACCCCATGTATTCCAATGACTTGCAGAAGGATGCACGCCCTTCGGCGGGAATATCTGCAAGCGAGGGGATGCTTCCTCCGACGGGGATTCCCATCCCGGGATTGGTGCCGTAGGTTATCATCGGCTGGATATCCGCCGCGTCAAAGGCAATCTCGCGGTCGAATACGGCGTCGTCGTCGCTCCGGAGTTCCTTCCAGGCGGATACCGCCTTGTCCCAGTCTTCGCCCTTTGGGGCGTAGTCGCGGCCCTTGAGGTAGGCGAAGGTCTTTTCATCCGGTGCGATGAAGCCGCCCCGCGCCCCCATCTCGATGGAGAGGTTGCAAAGCGTCAGCCTCCCTTCCATGGACAGCGAGCGCACTGCCGAACCGGCGTATTCCACAAAGTATCCGGTGGCCCCGCTGGTGGTGAGGCGGTTCATGAGGAAGAGGGCCATGTCCTTGGCAGTCACCCCTTTGCCAAGGTCTCCCTCTATCCGGATCCGCATGGATTTGGGCTTCTGCTGGAGAATGCACTGCGAGGCCATTACCATTTCCACCTCGCTGGTTCCGATTCCAAAGGCCACCGCTCCCACGGCCCCGTGGGTGGAGGTGTGGGAATCGCCGCAGACGATTGTCATTCCGGGCAGAGAAAGGCCCTTTTCCGGTCCCACCACGTGGATGATCCCGTTGTCCGGGTCCATCATCCCGTAATGGGTGAGGCCGAATTCGGCGGCATTGGCCGCCAGGGCGTCCACCTGCCTTCGCGACACGGGATCCCCAATGGGCCTGTCCTGGCCTTCGGTGGGGGTGTTATGGTCCGGCATGCAGAATATCTTCTCCGGACGCAGGCATCGGATCCCGCGGGCGCGCAGGCCGTCAAATGCCTGGGGTGTTGTCACTTCGTGGCAGTACAGGCGGTCGATGTACAGCTGGTCTGGGCCGCCCTCCACGTGCTGGACCACGTGCGAATCCCAAATCTTGTCAAAAAGAGTGTTCATACTATCTTGTTGATGCAGTCCACATAGGCCTCGATGGAGGCGGTGACGATGTCGGTGCTGGCCCCGAAGCCGTAATGGACCCGTCCCTCGTTCTCCACCTGCATGTGTACCTTGCAGGTGTCGTCGGAGCCCTTTGTCACGCCCTGGATGGTGAATTCATTGATGGTGACGGGGCGGCGGATAATCTGGCGCAAAGCGTTGATGGAGGCGTCCACGGGGCCGTTTCCGGTTGCCGCGGCCTCGAATTTCTCGCCTGCAATGTCCAGGCCGATGGAGGCAACGGGCTTCATCCCGATGCCACTGGTGGCCTGGAGCCAGTCCACCTTGATCCGGCGCTCGCTGGAGCGGTCGGCCCCGGCCAGCAGGAGGATGTCGTCGTCGTGGATCTCCTTCTTTCGGTCGGCCAGGCGGAGGAAGGCTTCGTATACCTCGTCCAGCTTGCCCTCGTCCAGTTTCACCCCGTTCACTTCCAGGCGGTACTTGAGGGCCGCCCTGCCGCTGCGCGCGGTCAGGACTATGGAATTGGTGTCGATTCCCACGTCCTTGGGGTCGATTATCTCGTAGGTACCGGCGTTCTTCAGCACGCCGTCCTGGTGGATTCCCGAGGAATGGGCGAACGCGTTCTTGCCCACTATGGCCTTGTTAGGCTGTACCGGCATGTTCATCAGCGACGACACGAGCCTGCTGGTGGGGTAGATCCGCTTGGTGTTGATGTTGGTCTCCAGCGGAATGCCCCTGTGCGCCTTCAGGATCATGACGATCTCCTCCATGGCGGTGTTCCCGGCCCTTTCCCCGATGCCGTTTATGGTCACCTCGCACTGCCTGGCGCCGTTCAGCAGGCCGGCCATGGTGTTGGCCGTGGCCATCCCCAGGTCGTTGTGGCAGTGCGTGGAAATCACCGCTTTATGGATGCCGTCCACATGTTCCATCAGGTACTTGATCTTGGCTCCGAACTCCTCGGGGAGGCAGTAGCCCGTGGTGTCGGGGATGTTGACCACGGTAGCGCCGGCCTTGATGACGGCCTCCACCACCCGGGCGAGGTACTCGTTGTCGGTACGACCGGCGTCCTCGGCGTAGAATTCCACGTCCTCGACGTACTTCTTGGCGTACTTGACGGCTCGTACGGCCCTTTCCAGGACCTCCTCGCGGTTGGAGTTGAACTTGTACCGGATATGCTCGTCGGAGGTGCCTATGCCCGTATGGATCCGCCCGCGCTTTGCGAACTTGAGCGCCTCGGCGGCCATGTCGATATCCTTCTCCACCGCCCTCGACAGGGCGCAGACAGTGGGCCAGGTCACAGCCTTGGAAATCTCCACCACCGAGTTGAAGTCACCCGGGCTGGAGATGGGGAAACCTGCCTCTATGATGTCCACGCCCAACTGTTCCAGGGCCTTGGCCACCTGGATTTTCTCCACGGTGTTGAGCTGGCAGCCCGGAACCTGCTCCCCGTCGCGCAGGGTGGTGTCGAATATGTAGACGCGGTCGCTCATCGGTCGATCTCTTCGGGACGGAGCTTGCGGACGGCAGCGCCGGTGCGCCAGAGTTCGCTCTCGCGCATGGCCTTCAGTTCGGCCTCCAGGCCCTCGCGGTAGTCGGGCTTGGAGTTGGCGTCTATGGAAATCTGGGCTTCCTCGCCACTGGCCACCTTTTCGTACAGCTTCTCAAAAACCGGCTTTGTGGCATCGTGGAACGGGCCCATCCAGTCCAGGGCGCCCCTCTGGGCGGTAGTGGAGCAGTTGGCGTACATCCAGTCCATTCCCTTCTCGGCAAAGAGCGGCATGAGCGACTGGGTGAGTTCCTCGACGGTCTCGTTGAAGGCCTCGGAAGGGGAGTGGCCGTGCTCGCGCAGCACCTCGTACTGGGCCAGGAAGATGCCCTGGATGGCACCCATGAGGGTTCCGCGCTCACCGGTGAGGTCGGAATACACCTCGCGCTTGAAGTCGGTCTCGAACAGGTAACCCGAGCCCACGCCGATTCCAAGGGCGAGGGTCCTCTCGAGGGCGCGTCCGGTGGCATCCTGGTAAACCGCATACGACGAATTCACGCCGCGGCCCTGCAGGAACAGCCTCCTGAGGGATGTGCCGGACCCCTTGGGGGCCACCATGATCACGTCTACGTCGGCCGGAGGGACGATCCCGGTGCGGTCGTTGTAGGTGATGCCAAAGCCGTGTGAGAAGTACAGGGCCTTTCCGGCGGTCAGGTGCTTCTTTACCACGGGCCATACTGCGATCTGGGCCGCGTCGGAAACCAGATACTCGATTACGGTGCCCCTGCGGCATGCCTCCTCTATGTCAAAGAGGTTGACTCCGGGAACCCAGCCGTCGGCAACGGCCTTGTCGTAGGTCTTGCCCTTGCGCTGTCCAACGATTACGTTGAATCCGTTGTCCCTCAGGTTCAGGGACTGTCCGGGCCCCTGCACTCCATAGCCGATGACGGCGATGGTTTCGTCTTTCAAGACCTCGCGGGCCTTCTCAAGGGTGAATTCTTCACGGGTCACGACGTTCTCGTCGACGCCGCCAAAATTGATCTTTGCCATGTTGTTGTTATTTGTTAAGTAATTGATTCCTTTCCCTTTCCCTCTTGCGCAGGAATTTGAATACGGGCTCCTGCTCGGCCCGTGAAACCGCAATCCGGCCGGAACGGACAAACTGCAGCACGCCCACCGGCTTGAGGTCGTCGTGGAGGCGGGCGGTCTCGTCGGAGAGGCCGGTTTTCTGGATAACCGTAAATATCGGGTTCATTTCCACGATCCTTGCGTGGTACTTGTTCAGAAGGTTCTCGATGCCGCCGTTCTTCAGCAGGGCAGGGGTCGATATCTTGTACAGGCACAGTTCGCGGTACACTATCTTGTCGGCAGTGTAAAAGAAGGCCTTTATTACGTCAACCCGCTTTTCAATCTGCTGTACGCTCTCCTTCACCTTCTTTTCCGGTCCGGCCGTGACGATGGTGATGTTGTGCACCCCCTCCATCGACGTGGCGCCTGCCGACAGGCTCCAGATGCTCAGGCCGTGCCGGGTGAAGACGTTGGTAATCTGGGACAGAAGGCCTATCTGGTTCTCGGTGTAGATGGTCACCGTGTATTCCTTGACTTCGTTTTCCATTGTCAGCTGTACCATTCCGATTCCGTAATCATTATCTCATGTATTCCCTTTCCGGGAGGGACCATGGGCATCACATTCCCTTCCTCCATCACGTGGACATCCAGCAGGAAGGGCTGGTCGTCAGCGGTCATCGCCTTCAAAGCGGGCTCCAGGGCTTCCCTTGAATCCACTGATACACAGTTGATTCCATACGCCTTTGCAATCATGGCGTAATCCGGATTGAGCATCCTGGTCTCGGAATAGCGGTGCCCGAAGAAGAGCTGCTGCCACTGGCGTACGTTCCCCAGCCAGTTGTTGTTCAGGAGGATGACCTTGACACCTATCCCTTCCTGCATTATGGTGCCGAACTCCTGCAGCGTCATCTGTATGCCGCCGTCGCCCACGAACAGGCAAACTGGCCGACCGGGGCATGCCACCTTGGCGCCGATTGCCGCCGGAAGACCGAATCCCATCGTCCCCAGGCCGCCGGAACTGATGAAACTCCGGCTTTCCCTGAAGTGCGAATAGCGGGCTCCCATCATCTGGTTCTGGCCCACGTCGGTCACCACTATGGCCTGTCCGTCAAAGGCGGAGACCACCCGGTCCACCACCTCGCCCATCCGGAGCATGCCGCTCCCGGGATGGACTTCGGGGTCGATCACCTTGGCCCTTTCCACGGCGTCGCAACGGTCGAATCCGGCGTTCCACTCCGGGTGCCTGCGCTCCTGCATCTTCTCCGTGAGTATTTTCAGGACCTTTTTCGCATCTCCGCGGATGCCGGCTTCCACCGGGATTATCTTTCCTATTTCCGACGGGTCTATGTCTATATGGATCACCTTTGCCTGCCGCGCGTATGTGGAAACCGTCCCGGTCACACGGTCGTCGAACCGCATTCCCACGGCCACCAGCACGTCGCATTCGTTGGTCATCCGGTTGGGCGCCACGTTGCCGTGCATCCCTATCATCCCCCTGTAGAGCGGGAATCCCGACGGCAGGGCGCTGAGCCCCAGCATGGTGGATCCGGCGGGGATGTCTCCCTTTTCCAGGAAGGCCCGGAGCTCCTTTTCCGCCCCGCTGAGCAGAATCCCCTGGCCGAACACCACAAACGGCCTTTCGGCTGCGTCCAGAAGGGCCACAGCCTTGTTCACGGCCTGGTCGGATATCTTGGGGGCGGGGATGTAACTGCGTATGAATGAGCAGGGTTCAAACCGGAAGTCGGTCATCCCCACCTGCGCGTCCTTGGTAAAGTCGAGCACCACGGGGCCCGGCCGGCCGGTCCTGGCGATGTAGAAGGCCCTGGCCACCGCCCAGGCTACCTCGTCGGCGGTCCTGATCTGGTAGTTCCATTTGCTGATAGGGGCGGTGAGGCCAATCACGTCGGCCTCCTGGAACGCGTCGGTTCCCAGAGCGGCGGTTGAAACCTGCCCGGTGATCACCACCACGGGGGTCGAGTCGGTCATTGCGTCGGCCACTCCGGTGATCACGTTGGTTGCCCCCGGGCCTGAGGTGACTATCACCACGCCGGTCCCTTTCCCGGCCCGGGCATATCCCTGGGCCGCATGGATGGCGCCCTGCTCGTGCCTGACCAGAATGTGCCGGACACGGTCCTTGTAGTAATACAGGCTGTCGTACACGGGCATTATCTGTCCGCCGGGATACCCGAAGACGGTATCCACACCCTCGGCGATGAGGGATTGCCAAAGTGCTTCCGATCCTGTAATCATATCTGAATCAAATAATTCTCACGGCTCCCTTGTCGGCCGAGCTCACCATCTTTGCATAGGCCCTGAGGCTCATGGAGACCTCCCTTTTCCGCACCGGGGGAGTAAACGCCCGGTCGCCGCGGGAAAGCTCCTGCTCCCGGCGCCCGGCCAGTTCGTCGTCGGACAGCAGAACCCTGATGGAACGGGACGGAATGTCGATCTCAATCATGTCCCCGTCCCTTACCAGGGCGATGTTGCCGCCGGCTGCCGCTTCAGGCGAGATATGGCCGATGCTGAGTCCGGAGGTCCCGCCGCTGAAACGGCCGTCGGTCAGAAGGGCGCATTCCTTGCCCAGATGTACCGACTTGAGGTAGGACGTGGGATACAGCATTTCCTGCATCCCTGGCCCGCCTGCGGGGCCTTCATACGTAATCACCACCACGTCGCCGCTTTTCACGGCCCCTCCCAGAATGCCCTCGCATGCGGCCTCCTGGGAGTCGAACACCCTGGCCGGACCCTTGAAGCTCCAGCACGAGGGATCCACTCCGGCCGTCTTGACCACGCATCCGTCGGCGGCGATGTTCCCGCTGAGTACGGCAAGTCCGCCGTCTTTGGTGTAGGCTGCGGCAACGCTGCGGATGCAGCCGTTCTCCCGGTCGGTGTCCAGATCCTTGAAGTAGGTCTCCTGCCACCCCATTGCGGTGCTGAAACGCCCTGCAGGGGCGCTCCGGTACAGTTTCAGGGCCTCTTCCGTAACATTTGGGGACAGAATGGCATAGCGGTCGATTTCCTCGGCGAGGGTCATCCCGTCCACCCGGTAAAGGGAGGTGTCGATGAGGCCTGTAAGGGCCAGTTCCCTCATTATTGAAACCACGCCGCCGGCCCTGTTGACGTCCTCCACGTGGTAGCGCGCCGTATTGGGCGCCACCTTGCAGATGCACGGTACCTTGCGGGAAAGTGAGTCTATGTCGGACATGGTGAAGTCCACTCCGGCCTCCCTGGCGACCGCCAGAAGATGGAGGACGGTGTTCGTGGAACCTCCCATGACAATGTCAAGCGCCATGGCATTCAGGAAGGCCTCCCGGGTGGCTATGCTCCTGGGGAGGACGCGGTCGTCGCCGTCGCGGTAGTACTTCCATGCGTTCTCCACAACCAGTGCAGCCGCTTTCCGGAATAGTTCCGTGCGGTTCCTGTGGGTTGCCACCACGCTGCCGTTGCCGGGGAGCGAAAGGCCTATCGCCTCGGTGAGGCAGTTCATGGAATTGGCCGTGAACATTCCCGAGCAGCAGCCGCATCCGGGGCAGGAGAGGGCCTCGATACGGGCCACTTCGCCGTCGGACATGGAAGGGTCGGCCGACTGGACCATCGCGTCAATCAGGTCCAGCTTCCTTTCACCAAGGACTCCGGCTTCCATGGGGCCTCCGGAAACGAATACGGCGGGGATGTTCAGCCGCATTGCGGCCATCAGCATTCCGGGAGTGATCTTGTCGCAGTTACTGATGCAGACCATGGCGTCGGCCTTATGGGCGTTTACCATGTACTCCACGCTGTCGGCGATGACCTCCCTCGAGGGGAGGGAATACAGCATCCCGTCGTGTCCCATGGCTATTCCGTCGTCCACGGCGATGGTGTTGAATTCGGCGGCGTAGCAGCCCAGACGCTCGATTTCGGCCTTTACAAGCTGGCCGGCCTCATGGAGGTGGGTATGCCCCGGGACAAACTGGGTGAAAGAGTTCACCACGGCTATCACAGGCTTTCCAACCTGCTCCGGTTTCATTCCGGCGGCCCTCCAGAGCGCCCTGGCCCCCGCCATCCTGCGCCCCTCGAAGGTAACGCTGCTTCTGAATGGATACTTCATACGCTTCTTTAAAAAAAATACTCCTTCCCAGGTTGGACTGAGAAGGAGCTTGTTCTATGGGTTACCCGTAACGCCTTTCCCAGTCCGTGTCTATGGCAAGACAAGGACAATAATAACAAGGACGAGTACGAGTGAACTTTTCATTGCTGTTTCAAATTGTTACCGGGAACAAAGTAAGGGAATTTATTTTTAAAAAACAATAAAAACTCCAAAAAATTCTTACAAGTCAGCATCTTGCAGTGCAGGGAATGATTCCCGGAATGAATCCAGGGTATCCCGTTTGATTTTATATTCAACGATGTCCGGTTGATTCTCCTTACAAATTGTAAGTAATTCTCCCCGAGGACCGAATAAACAGGAATGTCCGGAATAATGGTTTCCAGGGTCGTCTCCCACCCGGTTCACCCCGGCCACGTAGGATATGTTCTCAATCGCGCGCGCCTTGAGGAGGGCATCCCAGGCCTCCACCCTCTGCTGCGGCCAGCTGGCCACGTAGAGGATGAGGTCGTATTCCGGCCGTCCGTGCTGCATGCGGTTCCGGGCGAACACCGGGAACCGGAGGTCGTAGCAAACCTGCAGGAGGATCCGGAAACCGGCGTGCTCCACCACCACCCGGTCCTCTCCGGCCTTGTAGCGGTGATGCTCCCCGGCGTAGGTGAAGAGGTGGCGCTTGTCGTAGAACCGGTACTCGCCGTGGGGGTAGACAAAGTAGAAGCGGTTGCGGAAGCCCTCAGCCGTACTCACCGGGATGCTGCCGGCCACTGCGCAGGCCCTTTCCCGGGCGATTTCCTGCATCCAGCGGAGCGACGGGCCGTTTTCCTCCTCTGCAATTCCTTCAGGCTTGGTCACGAACCCCGTCGGGAACATCTCCGGCAGCACGATCAGGTCCGACGCCGGTGCGCTCTCCAGCATCTTCCGGGCCTCCTCCCTGCTCCTCTCCGGATCCTTCCAGGAGGGAGAGGTTTGTAAAAGTGTGAGTTTCATATGTTTTCGTCATCTCCCCGATCGGGCCGGGGGAACTTTAGCCAGTGGCGGAATAATTACCATATCAAGGTCGACGTCCTTTCGGCGGGATCCTGGAGGGTAGACGGGACATTGGCAAAGAAATCGAATCCGGTTCTATCCTCGATGGCTTTGATCGTTGTCCTGTAACCGGAATCATAGTAGTTTCCGGAATGTGCTTCATTGGTGTACAGGAAGGCGACACCCTTGGCGTCGGTCATGGTACCGGAAGCGTTGAAGAAACACTTCATGACCAGTTTGTAGTAATGGCTTGGCCGGGAGACAATACCGCCGTCATTGCTGGATCCGGTATTGCCGTTCTCGAACAATGTCCCTACCACAACGTATAATGTGTCGCGCCCTGTAGGAGCATTGGTCTGAATGGCACCTTCCAGGCTGGACCAGACTCCGCTGTTGAAACTGTTCTGCCACTGGGGCGACTGGTTTGTATAGTAGAATGTCTGGTTGTTGGCATCGTCGTTGACCTTGCGGTCGGCCGAGGCACAGTGGTGTCCGCGTGAATAGCCATTCCCATTGTTGTAATCGCTTGTGGAGCCGCTTGACTGCCAGTCTCTGAAGATACCGGGGTCATAACTTGTACTCTCTTGGAATTTTCCACGCTCCACACCGTTGTCAGGATATGCAGTTTTGTGCATCACATACGCAGTCCAGACAGGGCAGCGCTTGCTGCCGTCCACCATGGCGGTATAGTTCCTGTAGGTCTTCCCTTGATAGGCGTAAGTATGGGTGACTACCTTCTGCATTGAATTGGTAGTCTGGTAGTTATACCAGTTTGTGGATCCGAATGTTTCCTCGCCGGTTCCGCTGTAGGAGTTCTCGTTGACCAGGTTGATGGCTGGCATTTCATAGCATCCAAGCCACTGGAGCCCTGCATTGCCGCCGGTTTGGCTGGACAGTGTCTTGAAAGACATTACGTTCCCTTCGAGGAGAATATAGTTGCCACTGCCCGGGTAGTACTGCAGGACGGCCTTGAAATAGTATGTGGTGTTCTCCTCCAGGCTGGACAGGGTGGCGTGGAATTCTCCGGAAGTAACGTCAAAATCCCCTCCCACGGCAAGGGTCTCCGTCAAACTGTTCTCTGATGTACCCCACAGGAAGTGGACATCCTGGACATTCGTGGTCCCCAGGTGCGCGAACGTGGCGTTCAGGGTGGCAGAAGAAACCGTGATGTCAGTAGCAGCGACGGTCGCTATCGATGGACCTGCAGGACCGGTCCATTTGAATAGCTGGACGGGCTGCTGGCCCTGTGTATAGCAGGCGAAACGGGGAGAATCGCTGTTCCAGCGTATGGTGCGGGTGGTTTTGCCAACGTTTGTGATAACAGAGTTATTATTATCGACGGATAAGGTCCATTCGCATTGGCTGGCGGAGAAGGACTGGTTGAAACTCAGAGTGTTACTACTGCCGGAATAACCCAGATACTGGTCCCCGAGCTTGAGGGAATACCCGTTAGACGTTTGCGTGATCTCAATGTCATAAACCCCGGCATCGTCAAAGGCGATGGTGTTATCCGTTATGGCGATATCCTGTACAAATCCGCCGTAATTGCCGCCTGAGGCCTTCCCGGACAGGACTGTGGCCTTGCTGCCGTTTACGTAGGCAAGCAGGTAATGACCTTCGCCCAGGTCAGAACTGCTTGTGACAAGGGCATACACATCTCCGGACCCCGGTCCCTCCACGGTTTTGACGGCACTGGCCATGTTGATGGGAAGTATGTTCCTCCGGTTGGCGATGAACTCCCTGGTGAAGCCGGAAATGGACCGGGTATAGGTGGCCCTGTCCGTTACGACCTCGACTTTAAGTTCAGTCAATGTTTCAGGCAGGATGGCCATCCAGAAAGACAGGTTCCCGTTGCTGTCGATGGTGAGGTTGTCACCTTTGATGACAATGATGTTGGGCGCGGTATTGTCGGATGCGCGGGAGTACTCACCGGTAATGACGTTCATTTGCTGGGCGCCTGCAAGGTTTGCTTCCTGCTGGGCCGTGAGTGTTATTGTGCTGACAGACTCTCCGGAAACGGTTCCGGGAAGATTCTTCAGCGTAATCTGTCCATGGGCGACCACGCGTTCCCATACCAGACGGACCGGCGTGCTCGGACGCTCGGTATATTCATCTATGGAGTGGCCCAGCATTATGTCGGCCAAAGGGTCAAAACTGTTTGCCAGAGGCGTTTGGGTGGCAGGAACCGTGACAGTTGCAGTTGGTGCGGCCGTCATTGTAGATCCGGTGGAGGATCCTGGAAAAACGGCATGGAAGACATGTTCTCCCTGGGTTGTCCCTGAAAAAGCGGCATTGGTCTTGAACGAGGCTACGGCCCCCTCTTCTGTCAGGGTGGTCTCCTGCGAGCCGTAGAGTTTGGCATCACCCGAGGCATTTCCGGAAGCGTTCTGCCACACTCCGTTCACCGTATACCCCATCCGGATCCAGTCGGATTGATCCCATAGGATTGTCTCACCGTCCCAATGGGTACGGGTTCCATCATCGGTCTGCGGACGCTCCGAGACAAACTCTATGGGATACAATTCTTCCGGACTTGCGATTTCCGCCTTGTTCCCGGGAGCTTCCGGCAATTCCTTATGGCAGGCCATGGCGGCCCACAAGGCCACCAGGGGCATGATATAACGAGCAGATTTCATCTACAGGCCCTCCATCTCGTTATCGTCATAGCCATTGTCCGCCCTGCCGGTGGGGGGGACACTCAGGAAACTCTTTTCCTGACTAACCTCGATTGCCTCCGCCTCGGGAGGGTAATATGGGAAACGTGTCATATACTGTGGTATAATTGACCTTATGGGCATTTGCAGGCCCGCCGCCTGCCTCCTTTAAAACCCAGGGGCCCCGGTTAGAGGCCCCTGGGGGGATAATATTAAATAGGTGAAACTAATACTTAATTGACAGGGTTGATTGCAATAGCACTAATACGACGATTACCTGAAGTTCCCCCTATGGTAAAGACGATAGGCGTGGCTTTTGCCGCTCCTGTCCAGGTCTCGTTAACGAACGATCCTACATCTGTAGAGATTACATTACTACCGTCACCAGAGCCAAAGGTGATTCTTATTTTTGTAATCTGATAGCCTTCAGCTGGTGTTACGGTTATAGTATTACCACCATATGCACGGACAGCTGCACCGGATGTATAGTACTTTGGTCCATTTGAGTTTGTTCCCTTTGCAAATACTATTGTGCAATTTTGAGTATTGGCTATAGTGGACACTTCTTGTTGATTAGTATAACCCATAGAAGAGAATGTGTATGACTGAGAAGGAACATCAGTGAAAGTCAACGACGGATCGATGAGAGTTACTTCCTTTGGATCTGAAACACCGGGCTCAACATTGGTGCCTTTGGCAATAATCCTCACGGCGTACGTGCCATAGTCATCCATGGACAATGTAAAACTGGTCTCAGATGCTCCGGCAGTGTATGAAAGGTCCCCACATTTAATTTCATAGCCTGTTGCTCCAGAAACAGCATTCCAAGAAACAATAATATCAAGATCGTCGGTTTCTGTGCTGAATACAGGGCTCTCTAGAATAGTTGAATTACCGTTGAGGGAGTACAAGTATGCCTCGTTCTGTTTGGTCTCATATATGTCATTATACTTTGTGAGTTTACCGTAAAGGATAACCTCATCACCTACGGCAATTTGTGTATTACCCTCTTTCCATTTCCTATTGTTTAGGAACATGACACGGAATGCTTCAAATTGAGGGCTGTCTGTAGTTCCATCATCAGAAATGAAGAAAGTAGCATTGCCATAGCCTTCACTATAGGACCCATTAGTACCAATGCTAGATATAATACCGGTTACATACACATTTTCTGAACCATTACTATCAATATATGCATATGCTCCTGCAACATTGAAAGGATTCTCAAGACTGCCGTCACCGTTATCAACATTGCTGTTGACCGTGAGGATATAACTTGCCGAACCTTCATAATATAAGTCATTTCCGGCGAATGTGGCCGTGATAGTGGTTGTTCCGGCAGCAACCAGAGTAACGGCTCCGGTTGAGGCGTCCACGGTAGCAACGTTAGTGTTGCTGGAAGAATAGGTCACTTCAAGACCTTCAGGATCAGTAGTAAGAACGGGGGCGGTAAAAGATTCGCCAATGGTGACTTCTTTCGAAGTGGGATTGAACGAAAGTGTAGGATCGGCCTTTACAAAAGGCATTTCGCCACCTGCAACTACCTTTACTTCATCCAGGAAGAAACGATTCTTATTAGCCTCAGCAGCAGAAAAATTGACTTTAGTATTAGCATCAATCCCGTTCCCCATAATAACTGTATACTCTGAGAACTGATTATTCAACAAAGTAATTGACTTCACAGAAGCCTGTCCATTACCCACGATGCTGATATTTAATGTAAGACCAGTATCCCCTTTCCATGCACCAGCCTTAAATGTCAATGTCGCTGTTGAGGTCCCTTCCGGTATTCCAAGAGCAGGTGTTGTTGCAGAGCCAGCTGCAGATCCAGATCCAAACTTGGCACACTTATTGGCCCCATTACCTCTCGTGAAATCCCAATTCTCATTATCAGGAATTATGTTGGTAGAGCCAGTTCCATTGAGATCTTCTCCTGTTCCACCACCAACACCTTTACATTGGTCAAACGATTCGTAGAAGATATAATCTATAACAGGATTTACAGTAATTGTGTAATACGCTGAGCCAGCCTTATAATTGTCGTCCCCGGCAAATGCGGCTGTAATTGTAGCCTCACCAGCACCAACAACACTAACAACGCCTTCTGCATCTACAGTGGCAACTGCTGTATTGCTGGATGAATAAGTAACCTCCAAACCGGTTGGATCGGTTGTAAGGACAGGAGCGGTGAACTCGTCACCAAATGTAAGTTCTACAGTTGCAGGGTTAAAGGAGAGAGAGACATTCTGCTTGCCTGATGAGTGACCGGTACCTTCAAGGAGATAAAGGGAGACGTCCTGTTGGCTTCCAGTGTAGCATGCAAAACGAGGAGAGCCGGTGTTATACTGAAGGTATCTTTCAGTGTTGTAGGCGTTTTGTATTCCATCCACCACTGAAAGTATCCACTGGGACTCCACACCAGGGGAAGCGACAAGGTATAGATTGTTATATTTTTCAGTACCAGCAGGCCTATTGTATGCCAGATACCCAGTATCCCATCCAATACTGTAGCCACCATTCAGTTCCTCAACCACAACATTATACCGGCCGCCTTCACTAAGAGCAATCTTTTTGACGCCATTCTCGGTAATAACAGGAATGTCGGAAGCTACGGTTCCAAGATTAGTGTCTAGGTCAACACCGGCGAAAACTTCGGCCACATCATTCGCGTCGTTGTCAAGTGTCTCATAGACAATCAGATAAGAACCGGCAACAATATCATCGTCACTTGTTACCTTGACATAGTACTTTTCATTCTCCTGCCATCTGCTGTCGGGGGAGAAGCCACCGATCAGCTGGTTGGAATTGCGCTCAACGACAAGGTCGGCACTCTTTGTATATGTGGCGGTGTTGCCCTGGTCGTCGGTGAAGACGATTGTTACGTTGCTGTAGGTCCCGGGGGCGACTACGGCATAGTAGGTCTGGCCAACCTCTATGGTTCCATCTACGGTAACCGAGCAAGGTCCGGAGCATATCGAGGACACGTTGTCCTGGCTGTCAATGGAAACGTTGATGGCTCCGGTCATTCCACCGACCTCGCCGGCGACATTGCCGGAAATGGTTGCGGAAACGATGTTGTGAGTCGATGCTTTGACCTTAAATGCCAGAAGTCCGCCAACGTTCTTGAAACGGAGGTTATTGACATCGTTTATGTTGGCAATAGCAAGATTTGCACCGTCGGCGAATGAACCCGCAACTGCTGCCTGGGTGGTGGGAATCTCAGTTGTGATTGTGCCGTTGTCGTCCATGGTTGCAAATGTGTTTGCAGGACATATGGCATACATCAGGTCTGAGCCGGATACAACGGTGAACTGGGCCTCGGAACCGTCTTCATTAACCTCGGTCTGGGTGGACAGGATGTTTTCGCCGTCAATGTTGAAAGCGGTAATGAAGTCGTTTCGTGACCAGACAATGTTGACTCCGTCCAGGGAGGTTTTTGTTCCCTCCAGTTTTGCGGTAAGGACGACGGCTTTACCTTTGGTAGGATTGTCCTGCACGTCAACTTCTTTGTTGCAGGATGCTGCGGCTATGAGAGCAAGCGCGGAAAAAATGATAGCATTAATCTTCTTCATAATTCTTCCTCCCAGATTAATTCCAGCCATCTTCGCTGTCTTCCCCGGTCTGCTCGCCGTAAGGCTCGCCGGTGGGGCTCATGATGTTCTCCTCGAAATTCACCACGAGGAGCTCGGCTTCAGGGGCCGTGTAAAATGATTTTTTGATCATAATTTGGTATGTTTTAATTTAATTTGCTCTCATATGTGGATAGGTTCCAAATAGGCGCTACTACCCAATTAACTCACAAAAATAGAATAATTATTATTCTAAAGCAACATTTTAATCCGGAAAATCACCTTTGTGGGCGGCGCGGGCAGCTGAGTTGCCCTTGCCCGATGGCCGCGTCCCCGCCTGGTAGCCACTTTCCTGCCAGGAAGCGCAGACCGCAAGTGGCTTGATAACTGTGCTGTGATTGTGGCACTTAAAAGCCTGAAAGTCACGAGTATCATAAAAATAACACTCCCGGCGCATCGAGAGTGTTATTTTTACGAAATGCCTGATATGTAATTGGTTGCGCGCCACGGATAAATGGCGGCATACGGCTCAGGTACTTGATCTAGCCCTCGAGTTCGGCAGGCTCCCGGCCAGGGTTAACAAAGGGATAAGTGCGAGAGTTCATTCCCTATACGGTGCAGGGCAGATTCCATCTTTTTAAGCTGGGCCCGGCGAGGCTTGGAGCGGCCGTTCATATAGGACCATACTTGTTTGGGATTGATTCCTGAGAGTTTGCCGATGGCGGTAGGCGTGAGAATCCCGGAATAATAAGCCATCAGGTCCTTTATGTTCCAGTTTACGTTAAATTCATATTCACTGTCCAACCAGGAGGGATATATGAGAGCAACATCTTTTCCGTCTTCTTTTACCAGTTTGAGCGTCTCCGTGAGTTCGGCGATGGCTGCGTCAGGTGTCTCTCCGCCACCCATTAATGAAGGGTGGTCGCAGCAGTATGCAGAATAAAAACCATCCGAGCCGATACTGATGGCAATGTCAACCTTTTTCATGTCCAGTAATTCCTAAATCTTTCAAAATCCTTTTCGCAAAATCGTTCCCAAGTTCTTTCCCTTTATGAAATGGGACGGTATATATCCGGCCGTCCTTTGAATATCGTTTATGGCTTCCTTTTCCCTTCCCTGGGAGTATCTTCCAACCGTTGATCGTGATGATCTTGTGCAGTTCAGAGTATTTCATTAGTCGTTAGGCTTTACAAAGATAGAAATATTTCTATTATTTGTGCTTGATGATGGAAAATTTTCTATTAAGTCTGGGCCTCTGATAAGCTTTCTCCACGGCCCTTCTACATAAAAACATCGGCCCGGCCGGGGTGCAATATGGACATTTCCAGGCGGACCGATGATAAGAAACATAAAAATGTGGCGAAATTTTTCTTTATGTTTTGTGGTTTTATGCCGCAGAACCGCAAGTGGCTTGATAACCGTGCTATGATCGTGGCACTTAAATCCCTGAGAGTCACGAGTATCATAAAAATTACACTCCCGGCGCATCGAGAGTGTTATTTTTACGAAATGGCTGATATGTAATTGGTTACGCGCCACGGAAAAATGGCGGCATGCGGCTCAGGTACTTGATTATGCCCCTACGGTTTCTGGCACTCGGCTTGAACCTTTGCAATCAATTCTTCCGGAATACCATTCTTTCTCATGGATTCAATCATATTCTCGATGCCGGTTGCCATGCCTTCTTCCAGGCCTTTTTCCATCCCTTTTTCCATGCCGGTTGCCATGCCTTTTTCCAT
>JAFRXI010000030.1 GCA_017437755.1 Bacteroidales bacterium | reverse complement strand
GGAGCCCCCCGCAGCCGGACGTGTTGTAGCCGCCGCTCCTGAGTACCGAGCGGCGGCGGTGCCGCGATAAAAATGTCGCGAAAATGTTATATCTTCGCGACATCAACGTAAACCGATATCAGGACTTCTTCGTCCTAACCAATTATTGTTCAACATCGGTAAACTAATATCAGGACTAGACACATCGTCTTCGGCGGAGCGAAGGCGGAGGGAGCCTCCGCAGGCCGAGGCGGGATTCCCGGCACCGACCGGGAATCTCGCCGAGAGCCGGGGACCCGCGAACGGAGCCTTTGACCCGCCGAAGCGATACCCTTAAAGTCCTTCACGTAGAGTGAAATACAACCTTCTATTTCACTCTCCGTGCATTGCTGTGCAAATATCGCCGCCGCGCGAGGGCGCGGAACGACGCGTTATATATGCTCCACCTCGGGTGAGAGGCGGATGGAGAAACGGTTCCAGACGGAGTCGATAACCTTCTGCTCAAGGGAGAGGATCTCGTCAGGGGTAGCCTCACCTGTGGCGTTGACGATAACGAGGGGCTGCTTATGGTACACTGCAGCGTTACCCTCGGAATAGCCCTTGAGCCCGCACTGCTCTATGAGCCATGCGGCGGGAATCTTGACCGTGCCGTCGGGGTTTATGAAATGGGGAACCTTTTCATATCGGGAGGCAATCGCCTCATACTGTTCCCTGGAAACGAAGGGATTCCGGAAAAAGCTTCCGGCGCTGCCCGTTTCCTCCACGGCGGGAAGTTTGGTCTTCCGGATGCCCACGATGGCATCCCTGACCATCATCGGGGTCAGTGTTCCGCTGCCGCAGACTTCACGGACCGCGGCCTCCACATGGCCGTAGGAAAGCCTGGGGGAATAGTCACGGCTGAGCTTAAAGGTAACGTAAAGGATTATGTATCTGCCCTTTGCCTCGTTCTTGAAAACAGAGTCGCGATAGGCGTATCGGCAATCTTCGCACCCGAGTGTCACCATCTCTCCTGAAACGGTGTCATAGGCCTCAACGCTTTCCAGCACATCTTTGATCTCAACGCCGTAGGCGCCTATGTTCTGAACAGCAGCAGCACCGGCCTCGCCGGGTATCAGCGACAGGTTTTCAGTGCCCCAGAGCCCCTTGGAGGCCGCCAGGGCGCAAAAACCGTCAAAGCTTTCCCCGGCACCGACACGAGCCAGGACCTCAGGGGTTCCGTTATCGATAAACAATATCCCCTTGACGGCGGAATGGAGTACCGTCCCTTTGAAATCCCCTGAAAAAAGCAGGTTGCTTCCCCCTCCTATATGGAGCAGCGGACGTGGCAGGCCCGGCATGGAAAGGATGGCCCTGAGGCCCTCCAGACCCGAATATTCGGCAAAGGCGGCGGCACGGACCTTCATACGGAAGGTATTCAGCGCCGAAAGGTCCTTGTTGAACGTTATCCTCATCCTATCTGGGCTCCGTTTACCACAACCTCCTCGGGAGTAATGAAACGCATCTTGCCGTCACCCTGCTTTGCCATAAGGATCATGCCCTTGGACTCGATTCCGCGAATCACCCTCGGGGCCAGGTTTGCAAGGATGCATATCTGCCGGCCAAGCATCTGCTCCGGAGTATAGTATTCCGCTATACCGGAAACGATTGTCCTTGTGTCGATTCCGGTGTCGATGGTGAGCTTCAGGAGCTTGTCGGTCTTTGGTACCCTCTCCGCAGCAAGCACGGTTGCGGTGCGGATGTCCATGCGGCCGAAATCGTCGAAGGAAACCTCGTCTTTCTGCGGCTGAATCTTCTTTGCCGCCTCGGCTGCGGCCTTTGCTGCGGCCGCGGCCTCGTTTGCCGCCTTTATCTCGTGCAGACGGTTCACCTGCGCGTCCACCACCGGGTCGTCGATCTTTGCAAAGAGGAGCGAGGCCTCGCCAAGCTCGTGCCCTTCCGGAAGGAGGTCGGTGCGGCCGAGGTCGTTCCAGCTGAGGACGGGATGCCCGTCCGGGCCGGGCATGACGGCATCGGAGCAGCCGGGTATGACGGATGAAGTATGCAGGGCACGGCCGTCGCCGGGGGCGTAGAAGTTGACGGTGGGCACACCCTCGCCGCTGCGGTAATCCCTTCCTGCATCGAGCCCCACACCGAGCATCCCGCGGAGCTTCTCGGCCGAGAACGGGGTGAACGGCTCGAAGGCGATGGCAAGGTCGGCACAGATCTGGAGACAGGTGTAGAGGATGGACGCGGTACGGTCCATATCGGTCTTGGCCACCTTCCAGGGCTCAGAATCGGAGATGTACTTATTGCCTATTCGGGCGATGTTCATGGCATCCTTCAGGGCCTCGCGGAAGTGGAAGGTCTCCATGTTCTTCTCAAGGGACTCCCTGCACGGCAGGATCTGGTCAAGTGTTTCTTTGTCAATTGCTTCCGGCTTGAGATTGGCAGGCACCTTCCCGCCGAAATACTTCCCGGTGAGTACCACCGCCCGGTTCACGAAATTCCCGAAAATGGCCACCAGCTCGGAGTTGTTGCGCTGCTGGAAGTCCTTCCAGGTGAAGTCGTTGTCCTTGGTTTCGGGGGCGTTGGCGCAAAGCACGTAGCGGAGCACATCCTCCTGCCCGGGGAACTGCCCGATATACTCGTTCAGCCAGACCGCCCAGTTGCGGGAGGTGGAAATCTTGTCGCCCTCCAGGTTCAGGAACTCGTTGGCAGGGACGTTGTCGGTAAGGTTGAAGGTTCCTTCGCCCTTGCACATGGACGGGAAGACTATGCAGTGGAAGACGATGTTGTCCTTGCCGATGAAATTGACAATGCGCGTCTCAGGGTCCTTCCACCACTTCTCCCAACTCTCCGGGAGAAGTTCCCGGGTATTGGAAATGTATCCAATGGGAGCGTCGAACCAGACGTAAAGCACCTTTCCCTCAGCACCTTCCACCGGGACAGGGATACCCCAGTCCAGGTCGCGGCTCACGGCGCGGGGCTGCAGGCCCCCGTCCAGCCAGGACTTGCACTGGCCGTAGACGTTGGTCTTCCACTCCTTGTGGCGCTCCAGGATCCAGTCGCGGAGCCAGGGCTCATACTGGTCCAGGGGAAGGTACCAGTGCTTTGTCTTCCTCTTCACCGGAGCGCTGCCGCTGAGGGCCGACTTGGGGTCGATGAGTTCCTCGGGGCTGAGGGTGCTTCCGCATTTCTCGCACTGGTCGCCGTACGCGTTGGGATTCCCGCATTTGGGGCAGGTTCCGGTAATGTAGCGGTCCGCGAGGAAGGTCTTTGCCTCCTCGTCGTAATACTGCTCGGTCTCCTTGGTGACGAACTTCCCCTCGTCGTAAAGCTTCCGGAAGAAAGCCGACGCGGTCTTTGCATGAACCTCCGAAGTGGTCCTGGAATAGATGTCGAAGTTGATTCCCAGGCCGCTGAAAGACTCCTTTATTATCTTATGGTACTCGTCCACCACGTCCTGGGGCGAGACCCCGCGGTTCTTTGCCTTGATGGTTATCGGTACCCCGTGCTCATCGGACCCGCAGATATACAGCACGTCCTCACCCTTCATCCTTAGGTACCTTACATACACGTCGGCCGGAACGTATACCCCGGCCAGATGACCTATGTGCACCGGGCCGTTGGCATACGGCAGCGCACACGTAACAAGAGTTCTCTTGAATTCCCTGTCCATTATCCTAATGTGTTTTCTTTTCCCTTCCAAGCCGGAGCATTATTTTCCGGCGTATTTTCCCGACCGTTTCAAGGTCGGCCATAATTTCCCTCTGTTCCGCCTCGGGTGCCGAGGCCAGTTTCCTCACGAGTTCCGAATACCGCACCTCCATTTTCTTGTCCTGGTATGCCAGAATGGAGCGGGGCACGAAATTTACCAGCCACGACTCCCTCGAGGTCAGGGCATCGGAGAAATTCTTCACCGAGAGGCGATACCTTTCCTGCGACAGTTCCGAGGCCACGGCAGCCATCTCCCGGTCTTCCCCGTCCAGGAGCGACTTCACAATGCGGTCCTGCTCGAAGCCCTCGTCGTAAAGTTCGAAATAACGGTTGTAAACCTTTCTGTACCTGCTGTTTACGAATTCTGCGGAATCACAGTGGAGGGCTTCGTCGATGAACTCCGCCACTGTCTGGGGCTCGTTTCCGGCATAGAACTCGGAGTCCGATTCAAAGTTCAAAGGGGAGGTCCCGTATGTGAGTATGAAACCCAGCAATTCCCTCTCGCAGGGAACAAGGCGGGGTTCTTCGTCGGACGAAACCTGCACCTGCGGCGGAACGGTTTCATATTCAGGAACTTCCGCAACAGGCTCCGGGGCGTATGACGCTTCCCTGTCGCGGCGGGCCCTTTCCCTTGCGGCAGCGGCTTCCTCGTCCGACAGGGCCTTCTCGCGGGTAGCCCTGATCCTGTCAAAGAGGATGTCGGACGCTATCCTGAACTTGTCGGCCGTGGCGTCGACATAGACCGAACGCTTCACCGCATCCGGCATCTCCGCTATGGTGTCAGCTATGTCGTTTATCAGGTTGGCCTTCTTGAGGGGGTCGCCTCCGGCCTCTTCCAGCAGCAGGTCCGTCTTGAACCCAATGAAGTCCCTTTCATTGGCCTCTATGAATTCTTCCACCTCGGCAAGGGTGTGCTTCCGGGAGAAGGAGTCCGGGTCGTCGCCGTCGGGGAGGAGCACCACCTTGACATTCATGCCCTCCTTCAGGATCATGTTGATCCCCCTCAGGGCGGCCTTGATGCCGGCCCCGTCGCCGTCGTACATGATGGTGACGTTGGAGGTGAACCGCTTGATGAGCCGGATCTGCCCCTCGGTGAGCGAAGTGCCGCTGGAAGCCACCACGTTGGTGATTCCAAGCTGGTGCATCGACAGGACGTCAAGGTAACCCTCCACCAGGTAGCACTTGTCCAGGCGCGATATGGCCGCCTTGGCGAAGTACAGGCCGTAGAGCATCCGGTTCTTGATGTAAATCTCCGTTTCAGGGGAATTCACGTACTTGGCGATGGTATGGTCCGACTTGAGGGTCCTTCCGCCAAACCCCACTATCCTTCCGCTTACGGTATGGAACGGGAACATCACCCTGTCGTAGAAACGGTCGGAAAGGGACCCGTCGTCCCTTTTCACGCACATTCCCGTATCTATCAGGTATTCCTCCTTGTAACCTTCCTTCAGGGCGGCGTCGGCAAAGTCGCGGTGGCTCCTCGGAGCCCATCCAAGGCCGTATTTCACGATGGTGTCGTCCTCCAGGCCACGGGACTTGAAATACTGATAGCCAATTGTATGGCCCTCCTGGGTGGAGAGGCTTTCCACAAAGAACTTCTCGGCAAAATCGCAAACCAGGTGAAGGCTTTCCGTCCTCTGCCGGGCGGCCATTTCCTCCGGCGACAGTTCCTTCTCCACCACCTCGATGTTGTACTTCCGGGCCAGGTATTTCAGGGCCTCGACGTACGACAGGTGCTCGTACTCCATCACGAAGCCAACCGCCGATCCGGCCTTCCCGCAGCCGAAGCACTTGTAGATCCCCTTTGCGGGAGAAACGTAGAACGAGGGTGTCTTCTCGTTGTGGAACGGGCAGCACGCCACCAGATTGCCGCCCCGTCGTTTCAGGGTGACAAAATCTCCGATTACCTCTTCAACCCTTGCGGTATCGAGGATGCGGCTGACCGTTTCCTGAGGAATCATTTCTCCTTGGTGTACTCTACTTCCCTGGCCCCGCCGAGGTCGGTCACCTTGAGGGAACCGTCGCTGTTTATCACGGGGGAATCGGCCGAAGTGCCCTTTTCTGCCCGGCGGATATCGTATTCCTTCATGGCCTGGCGGATTTTCCAGCGCGACACAAAGTCCGAAACCCCGTACCACAGCAGGCCGATTCCGGTTATGAAGCCCATGGTCCTGAGGCCGAAATTACTGAAAATCAAGGCGATTCCGAACAGGATAGCCACACCGCTGAAAACAAAGGTCATGAAGCCCATGCCAACCAGCGACATGGCCCCCACGAGGGCCAGGGTCTCAATGACTCCAAACGCCACCAGCAGCACGCCTATGACCTTGACTATTATGGTGGAGATCGCCGCCCCGGGATAGAATACCAGCAGCACGCCCAGGGCGATGCAGACTACGTCCCGGAGAAGGCTCCCCGTCTTGTTCTTGTAACCAAATGTAAACATCGTTTCAGAAGCTCTTGGAAAAATCTTACAAATTTAGCAAAAAATTTGGGGACGGCCTGTCAGTTGGCCATCTCGCAGAGGAATTTAAGGCGAACCAGACGGATTTCCATCTCGTCGTAGTCGGAGGAAAGTGCGTCCATGGCTTCCTGGAGGGAGTCGGAAGAGGCCTCCTCGCGGAACCAGTCATAGATTTCCTCCACAACATCCTCGTCAAGATTCTCGTTGATGTAGTAATCCAGGTTCAGGCGCGTCCCCGACGCGACTATGGCCTCGATCTCGCCCATCAGGCGGTCCATGTCCATCCCGCGGGCCACTGCAATATCCTCAAGGGGAATCCTCCTGTCTATGTTCTGGATGATGGCAACCTTGTCGGCCGACTTTCCGCCGGTTGTCTTGACCACGAAGTCGTCGGGACGGGATATCTCGTTCTCCTCCACGTACTTGGCGATGAGCTGCACGAACTCGCGTCCGAACTTCCGGGCCTTGCCCTCACCCACGCCCTGGCAGCCCCTCAGCTCTTCGATGGTCATGGGATAGAGGATGGACATGTCTTCCAGCGAGGGGTCGGAGAAGACGATCCACGGCTGCAGCCTGAGTTTCCGCGACATGTCTTTCCTGAGGTCCTTGAGCATGGCCAGCAGGATAGGGTCTCCCCCGCCGCCTCCCCTGACGGCTCCGGCACCGTCGATGTCGTCCATATCCTCGTCGTCTCCCTCGGACGAGAAGTTCCGGTCCTCCACCAGCATCAGCTTCCACGGCGATGCCAGGAACTCCCGGCCGGAAGGGGTGACCGAAATGAGCCCGTAGGTCTCTATGTCCTTTTCCAGCAGGTGCAGTATGAGCCCCTGGTGGATGACGGTTGCCCAGAACTTCACGGAACGGGGTTTGCCGGCCCCGAAGAAAGACAGCCTGTCGTGATGGTAGGACTTTATCATGGCGTTGGCCTCCCCCGCGAGGATGTTGGCCAGGTGCTCTATCTTGAAATGCTCCGGAAGGGCCTCCACCAGCGAGAGGACCAGCGACATCTCCCTGCGGCCGTCAAAGCTGGGACGCGGATGCAGGCAGTTGTCGCAACTGCCGCAGTTGTCCTGCGGGTAATCCTCGCCGAAGTAATTGAGCAGCAGCTTCCTGCGGCACTGGTTGGACTCGGCGTAAGCCACGGTCTCACCCAGCAGCTGACGGCCGATCTCCTGCTCGGCAACCGGTTTGCCCTGCATGAACTTCTCCAGTTTCTGGATATCCTTGTAGCTGTAATAGGTTATGCACTGGCCTTCCTGGCCGTCTCGTCCGGCCCGTCCCGTCTCCTGGTAATAACCCTCGATGCTCTTGGGAATGTCATAATGGATCACAAAACGCACGTCGGGCTTGTCTATTCCCATTCCGAAGGCGATGGTGGCCACAATCACGTCTACATCCTCCATCAGGAAGGCATCCTGGTTCTCCGCCCTGGTCCTGGCATCCAGCCCAGCATGGTACGGCAGGGCCTTTATTCCGTTGATCGTGAGGAGGGTGGCGAGTTCCTCGACCTTCTTCCGGCTGAGGCAGTAGATAATGCCGCTCTTCCCCTGGTTCTGGCGGATGAACTTGATAATGTCCTTTTCCGGATCGACCTTGTCCCTGATTTCATAAGAGAGGTTGGGGCGGTTGAACGACGACTTGAAAACCGTGGCGTCCTGGATGCGGAGATTCTTGAGGATGTCGCTCTGAACCTTGGGCGTGGCGGTGGCGGTAAGGGCGATTATGGGCGCAGGGGCTATCTCGTCTATGATGGAACGGATGCGGCGGTATTCCGGACGGAAGTCGTGCCCCCATTCCGAGATGCAGTGAGCCTCGTCCACTGCGTAGAAAGATATGTCGATCTCCTTGAGAAGGGCTATGTTCTCTTCCTTGGTAAGCGACTCAGGGGCTACGTAGAGCAGTTTTGTGGCCCCTGAAAGCAGATCCTCCCTGACCTCCGCAATCTGGTTCCTTCCAAGCGAAGAGTTCAGGAAATGGGCTATTCCGTCGTTCCCTGAGACAAAGCCCCTGATGGCATCCACCTGGTTTTTCATAAGGGCGATGAGCGGGGAGATAACAATGGCCGTTCCCTTCATCACCAGGGCCGGAAGCTGGTAACACAGCGACTTTCCGCCGCCGGTTGGCATCAGCACAAAGGCGTTGCCTCCTGCGATCAGGTGCCTGATTATCATTTCCTGGTCACCCTTGAAGGCGTCGTAACCGAAGAATTCCTTGAGGAAAACTCTCAGATTTGAAGGGTCTTTGTCCATTATCCGACGATTTTGCTCTAATTTAGGCCGTTTTTTCCAGCAATCCAAACAAAATGAAAAATAATTTGCGATATTTGCACGCTATGACAATTTATCCAAAATATAAAACAATCATGAAAATCTACAAGATTGCAGCAGTGGCCGCAGCTATAGTGGCCGTAGCAGCCTGTACAGGCAAAGGTGCAGAAGGCAGCAAGGAGGTGAAGGATCTTCTTCCCAAGGCTTCCCAGGTGGACTCCGCCAGCTACCTTATCGGCGTGAACTTCGGTTCCTGGATCAAGGGCAACAACTTTGGCGAACTCAACTACTCCCAGATCGTAAAGGGTATGAAGGATTTCATCGCCGCCAAGGGTTCCCCCAGGGACACCGATTTCTTCAAGCAGTTCAAGGTCAACCCCGAGGAGATGAACGAGATACTTGACAAGTTCGTCAACCAGAGGAGGGAGTACACCTCCGCCCTCAACAAGGAGAAGGGCGAGGCTTTTCTTGAAGCCAACAAGGCAAAGGACAGCATCCAGGTGACCGAGAGCGGTCTCCAGTACAAGATCATCGAGCCCGGCAACGACGTCCATCCCGCCAAGGAGGATACCGTTTGGGTCAACTACAAGGGAACCCTCCTGAACGGCGAGGTCTTTGACCAGAGCCAGGACGGCAGCCCCGTGAGGTTCACCCTCGGCAGGGTCATCGAAGGCTGGAACGAAGGCATGCAGCTCATCGGCGAAGGTGGCAAGATCCAGCTCTACATCCCCGCCAACCTCGGCTACGGCGAATATGGCACCCGCGGCATCGAGCCCAACTCCACCCTCATATTCGACGTGGAACTCACCAAGGTCGGCAAATTCGTGGAGAAGGCCGAAGAACCCGCCAAGGGAAAGAAGAAATAATTTTCCCGGTCATGGCAAATCTTGAAATAGAAGGGAAGATATCGCAGAAGATGGCCGTCCAGTCTGGCCAGGGCGCCAGGGGCACCTGGGCCCGCCAGGACTTTGTACTCGAATACATGGACGGTAACTTCCCGAGTGCCATCTGCTTCACCGCGTGGGGCCAGGAAAAGGTCAACGACCTTGCCAAGTTCCAGGTAGGAGATTCCGTAAAGGTGTCTTTCAACATCCGCGGTAGGGAGTATAACGGCCGCTGGTACAATGACCTGAGGGTTTGGAGGATGTCTCCTGCCGGAGCTCCGGCACCCGCCCAGGCCGCACCGGCGCCCTATCAGGCACCCGCAGCGCCGGCGCCTATGGCCCCGGCCCCTTCGATAGAAGACATGCCAGCGGATTTCAGCGACGAGGACCTGCCGTTCTAGGCAGCCCCATCCTGAAGCAATCGAGGACGGCCGGATCATTCCAGGCCGTCCTTTTTTATCCTGCAGGAATCCAGCGGACCGACGGATCCCTCCGCCACCACGTAAGCTGCTTCTTGGCGTAGTGGCGGGTATTGCGCCGGATAAGGCGCGCCGCCTCGTCCAGCGAGACCGTACCGTCCAGATAATCGAATATTTCCTTGTAGCCCACGGTCTGGAGGGCAGAGAGGTTCCGGTACGGAAGAAGGGAACGCACCTCTTCCACAAGGCCGTCTTCCAGCATCCTGTCGACGCGCCCGTCGATCCTCCTGTACAGTTCTTCACGGGGAACCGAAAGGCCCACCTTCTCTATCTCAAAATCCCTCTTTTTCCTGCCGCCAGTCTTGAAAGACGAAAACGGACGTCCGGTGCTGATGCAGACCTCCAGGGCCCTGATCAGCCTCTGGCTGTTGGAAAGGTCTATGGTTGAAGCGGTTTGAGGATCCAGGGAGCGGAGTTTCTCCGCAAGCGGCGCGGGACCGTTTTCCCGCAGTGACGCCCAAAGTTCCTCCCTGAGGGAGGGGACCCCGTCCGGAAGGTAGTCCAGGCCGTTGCATACTGCATCGATGTAGAACATGGAGCCCCCCGCCATTATCAGTTCCTCATGCCCCTTGTCAAAGAGTTCCCTGACAAGGTCTATCGCCTCAATCTCATAATCCCCCGCCGAG
The DNA here is from genome assembly GCA_017437755.1 of Bacteroidales bacterium. Taxonomy (GTDB): domain Bacteria; phylum Bacteroidota; class Bacteroidia; order Bacteroidales; family UBA932; genus Cryptobacteroides. Next base: position 281 of record JAFRXI010000030.1, on the reverse strand, counting down.
TAGAGCCTCGTAACCGGAACCGTCCGGATAAAATAATGCTTCACGGCTGAAAGCTGTGAAGCAGACGGGACTGCCGTCCCTATTGACATTTCCCTGTAAATCTGCCTTGAGTCGCATGAAATGACCGGAGAACCGGCCTTCAGAGCCCTTTCAATGGCATAGGCCGTCTTGCCCGAGGCGGTGGCGCCGAGGATTATGGTGAGACGGCCTCGCATAGGCGTCAGACCCCCTCCGAGGCGTCGTAGATTTCCTCTCCGTCCTCAGAGCCGTCCTCTTCCTCT
>JAFRXI010000029.1 GCA_017437755.1 Bacteroidales bacterium | reverse complement strand
TGCGGTGGCTATAGCGGTGAGGTACCACCTCTTCCCATTCCGAACAGAGAAGTTAAGCTCACCATCGCCGATGGTACTGACCCACCAGTTGGGAGAGTAGGCAGCTGCCGTTCTTCGAGTCCCCGACCAGAGAGATCTGGCCGGGGACTTTCGTTTATGGCCTGGCGGCTATAAACCGAAGACCGCCAGCTGCCATGTCCGATCACTGGGGAAAGCATTCCCCAGACCCCTTCTGTCGGCCTGGCGGCCTCCGAACGTGGATATAAACCGGAGAACGCTATTTGTGACGCAGCACCAAACTTGCTGATTCACAATTGATTATGCAATTTCCTGGTGGTATGGCAGGCCACCAGGGAAACTCGTTAATCATTGATTTACTGCAATTTATCTGCTGCCCTTGTGGAACGCAGCAGGGTGTGCGAGATGCCCGGCGGCAGGTCATCTCGGGTGTCGTGTCGGGCGTAGCGTCATGGCCGACCTGATTGAACACCTGAAGACGGGAGATACGTAATTGTACGTAGATGTTATCTAAATAATTATTATGACTTGTTCCTGAATAAAGTAATTGATATTTTTGAGTAAACAATTCTTGTCATGGGAAACCCAATCAAAGTTTTTCTTGTGGATGACCATCTCCTTTTCCGGATGGGACTCAAAAGTGCGCTTTCCGATTCAGGTGACCGCTTTATGGTGACGGGCGAGGCTGCAAGCGGTGCTGAACTGCTGGAACATCTTCCGACGCTCGATGCCGACGTGGTGATTCTGGACATTATGCTTCCGGACCGGAACGGACTGGACGTCGCAGTAATGGTCAGGGAACAGCGTCCTTCGCTGAAAATACTGGTGATGTCGTCGGAAACCGACGAGGAAACGGTTGCACGGTTCCTCAAAGTGGGACTGGAAGGGTTTGTAAGCAAGGCTGTACCTGTTGACGAACTCTTCCGGGCCGTGGAATATGTGGCCGAGGGCGCGGAATACTACGGCAGGGACATCGCCTCGCTGATCCATTATGTGAGGGTAAACAGGAAAGAGGAGGAAGAAGCCGTTTTCACCCCAAGGGAGAACGAGGTCATCCGGCTTTGTGCCGAAGGTCTGTCGGCCAAGGAGATATCGGAGCGTCTCTCTATAAACATTGCAACCGTCAACACCCATAAGAACAACATTTTCAAGAAGTTGGGTATCAATTCCTCAGTGGGACTGGCAAGGTATGCCATCAAACATGGAATAATCAATCTCTAATCCTATAGCAATGAAACCAAGAACTGCAATTCTCATCGCATTGGGGGTATCTGTCCTGATGTCATGTACCGGAGGCGGCAAAAGCGCTGTATCCGATGAACTGCTTTGGAAGGCATTCATGGCTGTGCCGTCATCGGATCTTGACGGTAAACTGGCCGATCCTGCTTTCCGCGCCACTCTCAAGGACGTCCCGTTCAAGGTTGATGTCATCGGAGACGAAGAACCGCTTCCCGACAATTCACTCGCCCGCTTGAGCGAGGAGCCGTGGTCGGCCTGCACCTTTTTCGCCTATCCCTATACAGGAGGGAAGAAACTGCTGGTGTTCCTCGTGAACGGTTACTGCGGGAATTTCTTCTCTACCGGGGACAATGTCCGCTTCTACGACTTTGACATCAATTCCGACGTGCTTTCACCCGTAAGCGCTCCGTCTTTCCTCAGCGAGACCCCCGCTGGCGGCGACAGTTTCTATTATACCGTAAAGGAGGATAGGATCACCCGTTCCGACGGCTACGACAGGTTATTTGAGTCTTTCTTCTGGAATGGAAACGGATTTACCAAGGAGCCCGACCATCTGGCCAACATCTTCCTGAACCTTCCGGACAGTTGCTTCCCCGCGGAATACGGTTGCCTGTTGCCCAAACAGAAGCGTGAAGACCTACTGAAGAATCACGAATACGAGGAGGGTGGAAACGAGGATTCGCAGAATGCAAGCCTTTACAGGAGCTTTGACCGGCTTGGAGTATATGTGAACATGGATCCCGTGTCGCTGTTCGGTTCGCTGGCATACTATCCTTATTCCGACGGCAAGCGTCTCCTTGTCCTGTGGACCGGCAACCAGGGAGTAGGGGATGCATATACCAAGGTCGTGTTGAAGGCATTCGACTATGACAAGGGATCCGGAAACTTCACCGAAACGGAGCTGAAGATGGATCCCTGGTCCAAGAAGGACTTTGACGAGCCGCTGCTGGCCTATCCCCATGCCGCCGTCAAGGTGGTGAATGCCTATGGCGAGAAGTCGGAGTACTTCCTGGATGGCAGCATTGACGTGACCTTTCATCCTTCGCCCGACGGTTTCTTCCTCTATCCTTCCAAGGGGGAATTCAACTGGATGTATTGTTCCATGGCCCTTGAGCTCAATTATAAATGGAACGGCGGGCGCTTTGTGAAGGTGCCTGCGGATCTGGGGCTCGGCACCATTTACGGCCCTATGGGAGTAGCGGAGTTCCTGGTGGGCAATGAAATGCCGGAAGCATGGCAGTTGCCTGGATATCAGTATGTACAGTCTTCCGTGACACGGTTCGGGCAGATGGCGTCGGCCTATGACATCTGCAAGGACGGAAAGACCTTCATCCGCCTTATCCCATTCCCTTACAGCAACGATGGCGAGAAACAGAAGATAATGGAGATAGAGGTATACTCTCCGATGTTCAGGACCCCCACGGGATTCGGAGTGGGTTCAAGTACATCCGACATCTGGGCCGACGGAGCAAATGTCTTCGGTTACGATGACGGCGAATTGTTCAAGGAGGTAGTCAAGATGGAAGACGGTACCACCGCAATCCATGTGACCTATCCTTCGGGTTCATACGAGGCGTTCTTCTGTACAGAAAACCCTGACGCCATAAGTAAGGACGCCAGGGTCAGTAAATTGGTTTTCAGGCCTATAGCCGTTGGATAACAGCGTTATTCGGGCTTGACTTCCTGAGGAGCCTCTGCTGCCGGTTCGGCTGCGGGGGCTTTATTCTTACCCTTCTTGGTGAAGAACCAGATGGTACCGCATGCAACGGCCAGCAACAGGATACCCATTACCGGCCTGTACCAGATCCAGCCTAGGGCGATCACGATGATGCCAAGCACGAATGCGAGGATTGCCGCGCAGATGTTCACGCCATAGCCCATGATGGTTCCGAGGAACGGGAGCACCTTGAGAAGTGCGGTGAGTACGTTGAATATGTTCTTGAAGCCCCAGTACAGGAGGAGGAATCCGAGGATACGGAGAATCCAGGACATGGTCTTGTTGGAGGCGTGCTCCTGCTCGAACATCTGGTCCATGCCGACGGTGCCGGTACGGAGGGTGCAGAGGTCGTAACCATTCTTGTGTACGAAGGGAACGAAGGTGTTGCCCTGGATCTTGGCGATGATGGAAACGTCTGAAGGAAGGACCTTTGTGAAGGTAATCCTGACGTCACCGATCTGAGGGGTGTTGGTGCTGGCACCAAGATAGATGGTGTTGCCGCTCACATGGCAGTATTCCTGGTTTGCACCGGCGGGCTTGATGGCCGCGATCTGCTTGTTGTAGTCGGCGATGATGCTCTGGTCAAGCTCCACGTCATGGTTTACCCAGTCGCTCATCTGGCCCACGAGGCGCTCGGGAAGCTTGTAGGCGCCAAAGCTGACGTCCTTTGCCTGGAGGCTCTGGTTGGGGATTTCCACGATGATCGAGTTGGAGTTCTTGTAGTCAGGATCCTGGAAGTTGGAGGAGTTGACGGGAGCACCGACCCAAGCCTTGCTGTAGGTATAGGTGGTGATGGTCTCCTGGCCGCCGCCAACCTTGTCGCGAGTCTCGGAGTGGCTCTGCTCGGTCCACTGGTAGTACTCTACCTTCCTCTGGAGCTTGATAGCATTCGCGCTCTGTCCGAACCAGTCATCGGTAAGGATCTCCTCGGTGCCGGCGAAGGCGGTTGCGTGGACGGTCTTGCCTTCGTTCTCGGCAGCGACGGTGGAAACATCATCGATGTGTACGCATTCCTTCTGTGCGCCCTTGAGCATCCTGGTGGTCTTTACGGTACGGCCCTCGTTCCAGAAGAGGAGGACGACACCGGCGATAAGCATGAGGAAACCAGTGCCAACACCCTTGAAGGCGTTCTTGAGGCGGTTTCCATACGAAGTGGTGGTAACTGTTTGGTATGCCATAATGGTTTAGATAAAAAAGGTTTAGTTCCGGTTTAAATACATTCTGTTTGCAAAAATATTCATTTATCCCAAAAAGACAATAAAAAAAACTACGTATTTTTTGCTATATTGGCACGTAAATATAAAAAAATATGTCCAGGAAGATAATTCTGATGTTGTTTCTGTTGCTGTCCGCGGCATCGGTCCCGGTGGCGGCAAGGAAGGTAAAGCAGGTTGACAGAAGGGCGGAAAAGCCTGTCCCTGAGGTGGAAAAGAAGGTGATTGCGGTGCAGACCGCGCATACCGGACTGGTCCTCATCGTCCATAAGAACGGCGTGGTTACCATGGCGCACTATGGAAAGAAGGTCCTTTCGCCTGACGAGTTCATGGAATTCAACTCTCATCAGGGTTCGGCCTACGGAAACCGCGAGATGGCTTTCCCCACCCAGGGCGGTTCTTTCCTCGGTACCCCCGCCCTGAGCGCAGTGTACGCCGACGGTTCCCGTAACACGGAACTGTATTATGTGTCGCACGACAGCTCGGCCGGCAACGGCGTCGTCACCACTACGGTCCGCCTCAAGGACTACGTCACCTCCCTGGAGGTAGCCCTTGTCTATGAGGCCTATCAGGACGAAGACGTAATAGTGGCCCATTCGGAAATCACCAATCCGTCCAAGACCCCGGTCATGCTTTACGACTATGCATCGTCGTCGATGGTGATGCCCGTCAGGAAGGCCCTGCTTACGCACTTCTGGGGCTCATGGGCTTCGGAAATGAACGTCGACAGGACTGTCCTCACCCACGGGATCAAGACGCTGGAGTCGTTCCGGGGGACAATGGCCACCCAGAACACCAATCCTTCGTTCCTCCTGAGCCTGGGAACCGACCGGTTTGACGAGAATGCCGGAGAGGTGATTGCCGGCGCCCTGCAGTGGAGCGGCAATTTCAGGATTTCGTTCAACATGGACAATTCCGGCAGGCTTGGGATCGTCTCCGGGATCAACTCCCGCTCGTCGGAATACAAACTGCTTCCCGGGGCCTCGTTCCAGACGCCGGGAATGGTCTGGACCTATTCCGCGGAAGGCGCCGGTAAGGCGTCGCGGAACCTTCACGACTGGGCCCGCAACTGGTGCATATACGGAGGCGGAAAGATCAATCCCACGCTGCTGAACAGCTGGGAGGGCGCATATTTCACTTTCACCACCGAAACCCTTCTGAGGATGATCGACGATGCTGCGGGGATGGGACTGGAAATGTTCGTGCTGGATGACGGATGGTTCGGGAGCGATTTCCCCAGGGACAATGACAAGCAGGGGCTTGGCGACTGGGAACTCAATTCGGCCAAGATTCCGGAAGGGATTGATTTCGTGGCCCGTTACGCACATTCCAAGGGTATTAAATTCGGTATCTGGATAGAGCCGGAGATGGTGAACCCGAGGAGCAACCTTGCCGCTGCTCATCCCGGATGGGTGGTGCGCTCTCCGGAAAGGTCGGTCCCCACGCAGCGCAACCAGTGGCTGCTGGACCTCACCAATCCCGATGTGCAGGACTTTGTATTCGGAGTTTTTGACAGGACCATGCAGCTTTCTTCCAATATCGACTATATAAAATGGGATTGCAACCGTTATGTGGCCGGAATGGGGTCGGAGTACCTGGGAGAGGAGCAGAACCGTTTTTACCTGGAGTATGTCCAGGGTCTTTATTCGGTCATGCGCAGGGTGCGTGAAAAGTACCCCGATACGATTGTACAGTGCTGTTCCTCAGGTGGTTCCAGGGTTGATTACGGGGCTCTCCGGTATTTCAATGAGGTCTGGACAAGCGACGATACCGACGCCCTGGCCAGGGCCTTCATCCAGTATGGAACCAACATGATATATCCCGCCTGCGTTACCGGATCGCATGTTTCTGCGGTGCCCAACCACCAGACCGCCAACGTCACCCCCATCAAGATGCGCTTTGACATGGCGTGTTCCGGAAGGCTGGGAATGGAGCTCCAGCCCAAGAACCTCACTCCGCAGGAGAGGGAATTCGCCTCGGCGGCCATAGCCTCCTATGAAAAGTACCGCGACATTGTGTTCGGCGGCGACCTGTACAGGCTTTCGTCGCCGTATGACGATCCCCTGTATTCTTTCATGTACGTTTCCAAGGACAAGTCCAGGGCAGTGGTGTTCTCGTTCAACCTTAAGTATACCAACCGGGATATCGGCGGAGTGGTCATGCGGCTGCGCGGCCTTGATTCCGGGAAGAAGTACACTGTGACGGAGCTGAACGTGGACAAGTCTTGCTGGTGGGGGAGCGGAAAGGCCTTCAGCGGGGATTTCCTCATGGAAGGCGGATTCAATCCCCGGATGTTCAAACTTTACGAGAGTTCGGTATTCTATCTGGAGGCCAAGTAGGGCGATGACATTCAGGGAGTGGTGCAAGGACGTCTGGGACAAGTCCGTGGAGTCGTTCCGTGGAGGTGATACCAATTTCAAGCTGGCTACATCTCTGGGTTACGGGGTGATGTGGGGGATAATCCCCCTCTGGGGGTACCAGACGGTGATTACACTGGGTACCTCTCATCTGCTGAGACTCAATAAGATAGTGGCGTTTGTCGGGAGCCTTATCAGCCTTCCTCCGTTTGTCCCTTTCATCGTTTTCGGCTGTTACTGGACAGGGTGCAAGGTCATGGGGCACCAGCTGCTTTTCTCGCTCGGAAGCATAAGCCTGAAGGACCTTGGGAGCAGTATGGTGGAATATCTGGTGGGTTCCTGCATAGTGGCCGTCCTGGCCGGACTTGCAGTGATGCTCCTTACCTGGGGAATACTGGCGCTTTTCCGCCGGGCCTCCGACAATGACTTGTATTTGTAGCTTACAATTGCAATATTTGCATTTATGAAACGATTATTGACAGCCATTTGGATAGCTCTCGCATCCATGTTGTTTCCCGGCTGCGGAGAAAAAGGACCGGAAACTCCCCAGGGAGAGGCGGCTGTGGTCACATTGCCTGCAACGGACCTGAGCACCCACGGGGCCGTGCTGCATGCCAGGTACTCCGGCGCAAGTACCCTGGTGGCGCCCCAGAATGTCATTTTCAGGTACGGCAAGTCTTCCGACAACCTTGACGGGACAGTGTCGGCGGAAGAGCTTGTGGAAACCGAATCCGGGACATTCTCGGCCAGGCTCAGCGACCTTTCGCCGGGTTGCACCTATTATTTCAGGGCTTCCATGAGCGTTTGGGACCCCGACAAGATGCGCTACAGGGGCGTTTCCGGCGAGGTCCTCTCGTTCAAGACGGAAGGGGTTCCCGTCGATCAGGGCGACCCTGATGCCCCTGACGATCCCGACAATCCCGACGATCCCGATCCAGGTCCGCCACCAACTGCCGATCCGGATCTTACCGGCATACCGGTATGGGCGGAACTTCCCGTCCTGGACTATACCCATTACGGCAACCCGGGCAATTATTACATAGACAACTCGACCCACGGTGGCCTGTATGAGGCAAATTCCCTGTACTATACCCATCATATTACCGATGAGAAGTACTCCGACGGACACTATCACCGCAATTATACATGCTGCTGGAGTGCGGCTTACAAGTGCCCTGTATGGGTGGCCGCTCCCAGGCATGAGTGGTACGAGGGTGGATCGAGCGGCAACCGCAATTATGTGTTCAATCCCGACATGCCCCGTGAAGTCCAGTACAACGCCACTTCCGGCAGTGGAACCTACAACAGGGGACACATGCTGGGCGCCGCCGAGCGCAGCGGCCGTACGTCGGCTTTCCGGCAGGTCAATTACATCACTAACATCGCCCCGCAGAACGCATCCTGGTTCAATACCGGATCGGGAGGCTGGAATACGCTTGAAGACTGGGTGGACAAGAAGGTCTGCAGTGATACTCTTTATATCGTAATTGGCTGTTACTTTGAGGATTATAAGGATGGTTACGGGAATGTGGCTACAAGATCGATAATAGGTGAATCGTTTCTGGGAACCACCGGAGTGCAGTTCCCCACGATGATGTACTACGCCTTGTTGCGCACAAGGAAGGGTAATTCGGGCAAGTCGGTCAGGAACTGCAGCAGCAGTGAACTGATGTGCGCCGCTTTCGTGAGGGCGCATTCCCAGGGTAACTACAAGAGGGAGGTGTCGTCCAGGGAGATGATGTCCATATCTGACCTCGAGAAGCTTACCGGATTCACTTACTTCACCAATGTTCCCAATGCCCCGAAGAATACCTGTAATGCTTCGGATTGGGGACTATAGGTCCGGCAGGATACGCCTGGCGGTTATGTAACGCATGAGGAAATAGGGGTGGGAGAACTTCTGGTATTCCACCCCGTGTGTTACCCCGCAGTGGATGAATGTGAAGTTGCAGCCCTGGAGGTCCACGTCCACCACAATCCCTATGTGTCCAATGTCCCGGACTCCCTTCCGCTTCCCGAAAAAGACCAGGTCGCCCCTTTGAAGCTCCTGGATATCAGATATTTCCCTCCCCGCTTCTATCTGCGTCCAGGTGTTGCGGGGAATCTTTATGCCGATGAGTTCATAGGACCTCATCACAAAGCTGGAACAGTCGTATTTGTCAGGTCCGGCCGATCCAAGGCTGTATGGCTTGCCGAACATCGTGCGTGCGGATGCAATCAGGGAGTCGGCCAGCTGTGACGGGGTAAGGTCCGGAACAGTCACGGTGCTGTCCCTGTCCTGGGCATTCAGCAGGGGGCAGCACAGCAGCATGAACAATATGACCAGCCTTTTCATTCGCTTTCAGTTGTTTTTCCAAAGTCCGGAAGTATCCTCCTGGCACAGATATACCTGTTACGGTAATAACTCATCTGCGAGGACTGGATTTCCACTCCGTGGGTTACCCCGGAATGGATGAACAGGAAGGCCCCCATTTCCGGCTGGGGCTCGACCACGATTCCGGCATGTCCTATTACCGAGGGGTTGTGCCTGGCCCCGAAGAAGACCAGGTCGCCTTTCTGGAGCTCCCTGATGCTGCGCACGGGACGGCCGTCGGTCGACTGGGTCCTGGCCGACCGCTGGAGATGGAATCCCAGTTTCCGGTATACGTATCCGGTGAAACCGGTGCAGTCGAACCGTTCGGGTCCGGATGCCCCGTATTTGTAACGGCGGCCGATATACTGCTTCCCGATGCTTATCAGGCTGTCGGCAAGGCTTTCGGCCGGACTTATCAGGCGGATGTGGGGTATTGTATCGGAAAGCGGCGCTTCAGTGTAGTAGAAATCGGTACTAAGGCTCATCTGGAGGGAATCCATGGCCTTCTGGACCGTTTCACGGGAGACGGGGTTCCGAACGGAATCGGGGAATGGCGACGGTTCAGGACGTAAAAAAGGGGGCCATATCGCTGAGAGTACGGCCACAAGCAGGATATGTATGATTCTACCTGTCAAAACTTTCAAAGTTACTCATTTATTATCAAATTCTGCGCCATGGAAAAAAAAGTGTTATATTTGCTGAATATGGGAAAATTGTTTGACGAATTAAGCAAGGACTACCGTTTCAAGGAGGGGTTCAAGACCTGCATCAACTGCGGAACCTGCACTGCCATCTGTCCCGCCGCGGAGTTCTACAAGTACGATCCCCGTAAAATCCTGGATATAGTCCAGCGCAAGGACGACGATGAGATACTGGCGCTTCTGAAGAGCGAAACCATCTGGTACTGCGGGGAATGCATGTCCTGCATGACCCGCTGCCCGCGCAAGAACGCCGCGGGACTCGTCATAATGGCCCTCAGGAACCTCTCGGCCAAGCTCGGTTATTTCACCTGTTCGGAAAAGGGCCGCCAGCTCTATCCCCTCACCAAGGTGCTGACCGGCAACATCCTGAAACTCGGTTACTGCGTACATCCCGATACCTATAAATATGAAGACCATCCCGAGTCCGGGCCGGTCTTCAAGTGGGTGCTTGATAACAAGGAAGAGGTCTATGGCCGCCTGGGTGCCAATTACGGGAGGCAGGGAACCGGTGCCCTGCGGGTTATTCCCAAGGAGGACCTAGATGAACTCCAGGCCATTTTCGATGAAACCGGTGCCACTGAGAGGATAGATTTTGTGGAAAAGTGTTCTGAGCAGAAGGCCCGGGAGATGGGAATGACCATGGAGGAATATGGCAAATATACCTTCGAACACTGTTCCAGGGGACATTTCAACGATGAATAGGAGATGATATACCAGGGTAAACAGAAGATCTGGTCGGATTACCAGAAAGAGATTCCCGACAATCACTGGTTTTACGTCAGGAGTTGCATCAGGCAGAGTTTTTTTCCGGCTTCGGAGCACTATTTCCTGAAGATATGCCGCGACCTCCTGGACAGGGACATCTACGAATCGGCGCATCATACCACCTGTGGCGGAATCGCCTATCACTGCGATACCATACCCCAGGAGACGGCTATGACTATAGTAGCCCGCCAGTTCGCACTCATGACGGAGGCGGGTTATGAGAACCTTGTAACCTCCTGCATCACCTCGTTCGGAAACTATACTGAGATACTTGAGACCTGGAGGGAATTCCCGGAGCTGGAGGCAAGGGTAAGGGAGCATCTCTGGAAATCCTGCCGCAGGGAGTTCCGCAAGCCGGTTTACCTTGCTCACGCCAGTGACCTTGTATACAAGCTCCGCGATGAAATCGCGGCAAGGGCCAGGTTCAGCCTGGTTGACAAGGAAACCGGAGAACCCCTGAAGATTGTGGAGCACATAGGCTGCCACTATTCCAAGATGTTCCCCCACAAGGGGGTGGGCGGTGCCGAATATCCCTGCGTCCTCAGCGGAATGGCCGAGGCCTGGGGCGGGAAGGTGATAGACTATCCCGAGCGCAGGCATTGCTGCGGATTCGGTTTCAGGCAATACCTTGTCAAGGCCAACAGGGGCTATTCCATGTCCAACACCTACAAGAAGTTCGAGTCCATGGAACCATACCACCCCGACGTGATAATCACGAACTGTCCCGGCTGTCCGTTCTTCCTGGACAGGTGGCAGTATGTTATTTCCGAGCAGGAGGGCAAGACCTACGGACCTGACGGACACGGGATACCCGTGCTTACCTACGAGGAACTTGCCGGCCTGGTGCTTGGCTTCGATCCGTGGGACCTCGGTCTCCAGGTACACCAGGTGGGGCCGGAACCCCTTCTGGACAAGATGGGTATCCCTTACGACCCGTCTGCCAAGTACAACGGGCTGGACAGGAAGAAGCTTATGACACCGGGACTGCCTGCGGTCCTTAAATGCTGCTGATGCCATGGAGAATAAAGACCAGATACTTGTAATCGGGGGCGGTGTGGCCGGAATGGAGGCTGCACGTCAACTTAAATCGCTGGGTTTCAAACCTATACTGGTGGAAAAGGGCCCCGCTCTGGGAGGACATGTGGCTTCCTGGAACCGTCTTTTCCCTGACATGACGCCCGTCCGCAAGGTGCTGGACCCGCTTACCTCCTCGCTGGAAGGGGTTGAAGTCCTGCTCGATACCACCGTGGAATCGGTAAGCCGCAGCCAGAGGGAGTATACTGTGGTGCTGACCAGGGGACGTGTCATAAAGTGTCCGGCGATTATCATCGCAACCGGATTCAAGCTTTTCGAGGCCCGTAAGAAGGAGGAGTACGGTTACGGGATATATGACAGGGTAATTACCAACAAGGATCTGGAAAACTGGTTCAATACCGGTGAGGACGGGCGTGTCCCCGACAGGCCGTCGGCCGTGGGCTTTGTCCACTGCGTGGGTTCCAGGGATATCAAGGCCGGGAATCAGCAGTGTTCCAAGGTATGCTGCATCACTGCCATCAAGCAGGCAATCGAGGTGAAGGAACGCTTCCCCCAGGCCGAGGTCTACTGTTTCTACATGGACCTGAGGCTGTTCGGGAAAAAGTATGAGGACTTCTACATCAATGCACAGCGTGACTGTGGAATCCATTTCATAAGGGGCAGGGTATCGGAAGTGGCCGAACTTATCGACGGCAGGGTGCAGGTAAAGGCGGAGGACACCCTTTCCGGAAGGCCGGTGAAGGTCAAACTGGACCTCCTGGTTCTGATGTCCGGGATAGTCTGCAATCCCGCCAATAATCATCTGGCATCTGAATTGTCGGTTCCGCTGGACGAAGACGGTTTCCTGCGCAGCCGCGACAACATATTCTCCGTAACGGAATCCGACCGTCCCGGAGTTTTCTTCGCCGGAACGTGCACCGGTCCCAAGACCATCCCTGAAACGCTCTCCGAGGCCAGGGGTGCGGCTCTGGGTGTCTATAACTATCTCAAGGGTAAGAAGTAATGGACTTTGGATTCAATCTCTCGCCGAGTTCGGCCGTGGAACTGGACAAGGTGGACACATCCCTGTTCAGGGAATTGTGCCGCATTGAACCTGGAGCCAGGACGTGCATCGGGTGCGGAAGCTGTTCCGCCACCTGCACGGCATCGGAACACTCCGGAATGAGCGTGAGAAAACTGCTTCTGAGCCTCCAGAGAGGAAAGATGCGCGACGTTGAGAAAATGCTTACCTGCTGCATGCTGTGCGGAAAATGCACCATGGTCTGTCCCCGGGGAATCAATACCCGCAGGATAATCCTGACCGTTTGCCGCCTGTATGAAAACGTGGAGGGAAGGATATGATCGAGAGGATGTCGTTCCCTTTCCATCCGTTTGTGCTGCCGTTCCTGATAGGAATGTCATTTGTCCTCATCTACTGCCTCTACGGGATCGTAAAGATACTGGTGCAGCTTACAAGGGATGAGAGGAGACGGTTCCTCCTTTCCCTGATCAAGCCCTCCACGGCCTGGAAGAATATCAAGGATATCTTCCTTAACTGCCTGCTGCACGTGAAGTTATGGAAGAGGAACAGGATGCTCGGATTCATGCACTCGAGCATCGCCTTCGGATGGTTCATGATAATCGTACTGGGGCACGTCGAGGTGATGCTCTTCCTTCCAGACAGGGTCCATCTGCTGTACTATCCCATTTTCTTCAACTTCTTTGTGGCCGAAACCGAGTCCACCATAGGGGGAGCCGTGCTTTTCTTCCTGATGGATTTCTTCCTTCTGGTAATATTGACCGGCATAGTCCTGGCCATGGTCAAGAGGGTCCGGTCAAGGATATTCGGGATGAGGCGGACCACAAGGGCCAGCTTCCTGGATACGGTGGGACTGTATTCGCTGTGGGCGATCTTCCCCCTGAGGCTGCTCAGCGAGAGCTTTACCGCCCATATCAGCGGCGGCAGTTTCCTTACGGTCCCGATGAACTGGATATTCCGGCAGTTCCTGGGGAACGACCTGTATTACCTTCCAACATGGTGGGCCTATTCCATCGCCCTGGGCATTTTCATGGCGGTACTGCCATTTACCCGTTACATGCATATCCCGGCCGAGATGATGCTCATCCCCATGAGGAACGCAGGGCTCAGGATTATGCATCCCAGAAAGGGTTTCGCCAGGGTCCAGGTGCTGTCGTGCCCCGGCTGCGGTGTCTGCATCGACGCCTGTCCCATGAGCGCCAGGAAAGAGAACCTGAAGGACTGCACCGTATATCTCAACCGGCAGATCAGGAGGGGGAACGAGCCGCGGATAGAGGAGATAAGCGACAAGTGCCTCCTCTGCGGGAAGTGTACCGAAGTATGCCAGGTCGGTGTGGACGGACCCGCTTTGAGGCTTGCCCAGCGGAGCATGCGTAAGTACGGCATAAACCAGCATTACAACATAATCGACCCTGAGGGATATATAGGTGCGCTCGGCTCGGCCAAGGTGCTGTATTTTGCCGGATGCATGACCCATCTTACCCCGGGGATCAAGAAATCGGTGCTGTCGGTACTGGACAAGGCCGGAGTCAGGTATTCCGTGATGGATCCCGACGGAGGTCTTTGCTGCGGACGTCCCATGATGATGGCAGGGCGGTGGGAACAGACCCGGGAGCTGATAAGGCTCAATACGTCCATCATCAAGGCTTCCGGCTGCGACACCCTGCTTTTGAGCTGCCCCATCTGCTACCGTATCTTTGCCCAGAAATACAGGCTGGACGGAATCAGGGTTGTGCATCACAGCGTCTTTTTCAATGAGCTTTCCCGCCAGGGGAGGCTCGCCGTAAAGCGGGATCCGGAATTGAGGCTCGCCTACCACGACCCCTGTGAACTGGGACGCGGCTGCGGTATCTATGATGAGCCTCGTGAGGCCGTCTCTGCGGCGGGAGTCCTCGTGGAAGGGGAGAAGAACCGTGAGGAGAGCATCTGCTGCGGCGGCAGTCTGGGGAGCATCACTCTCAGCTACGAAAAGCGGCGTGACATCACCCTCAAATCACTGATGAACATGAAGGCCGGCTCTCCGGATGCGATAATAACCGCCTGTCCGCTCTGCAGCAGCACTTTCGGCCATTATTCCGACATCCCCGTGAAGGACATCGCGGAACTTCTGGACTCAAAGTCCTGACCTCCTAGGGCGTGAGCCCGTATTTCCTTATCAATTCCGATATCTCCGGGTCGAGGTTGCCGCGGTGGACAAAGCTGCCGTCGGCCCTGCAGGCATCCAGGTAACATTTTACCGCCTCGTTGTATTCGCCCCTGCGGCTGTGGATTATGGCAAGGAGATAGTTTACCCGGGGAGTCATTTCCAGTCCGGAAATGATGTCCAGGGCCGTTGCGTTGTAGTCCATCGCGGCGCAGGCGAGGGCTGCGTTATAGTCGCGGTACGGCCGGAGCAGGGTGACGGCTTTTTCATAGTCCATGTCTTTCAGGGCATTCACGCCGGCTAGATAAACCGTGTCCGGCTCCGTGGTATGGACCGTATCCTTTGTCTGGCCCTTCCGGTGAAGGAAAAAGTCGAAACGGACGGTCCTGAGGCGCGGATAAAGGCTTTCCCTGATCCTTCTGTAGCCCCCGGTGCACTGCAGCATAGCCTCCCTTACATCCGGATTATTCTCCGCCGACAGGGCGAAGTACTCCTTTTTTTGGGCCTTTGTCAATACGGTGTCGGAGCGGACGAGTGCGTCGAGCCCAGCCCAGTTCTCGGGGTTGCTCCTGGTGATGAAAGTGGCCTTGGTACGGCCCATGAAGTAGTCCGACACTGACCTGGACCGGTCCTGCGAAAGCCTCCTGTTATCCTTCCAGGATCCTTCCGGGGAGCATGAGGCCGTGACTGTTATGGAGTCTAGGGTGTAGGCCGGATCGGAATCGACACGGAGCAGGTTCCCGCTTATCCTCTCCAGTTCCGAAGCGTTGTTCCCCAGGGTTTCCAATACCCTCGAGCCGCCTTTCTCGAATTCTATCCAGTATGAGGCATCTTCCCTGACCATACGGCTTATCGTCCTGGTAATGAACCGTTCCCTGTTGTCTGCGAGGCCGCTGAGACTGCTTATGTAGTAGGTGATCGGCCGTGTCCGGGGAATCTTGTACAGAAGGCGGTCCTGCTTCATTATGCTGCCGCTGAGGGATATTTCGGCCTTCCTGAGGCCGGGCCCTGTCTTGAGGGTATGCACGTACTGGTATACCATGCCTCCTGATGATGTGGCCATTACAGTGTCGAGCCTCACCCCCTCGGTGATTATGGGTGCCCTGACCAGCTTGCGGAACATCAGGTCTTTCCTGGAGAGCCTGCGGTTATTGCGCCTGACCAGCCATCCTATGGTATAATGGTCCACCGCATCCTGTCCGCTTACCCCGAATGCCGACAGGAATTCCCTTTCGCTCACTTCGGTGGAATCGGTCTTGAACCGGTATAGTTCGGGGATGTTCCTCCTGATGAAGTTCTCCAGCTGGAAGCGGTCTATCAGCATTTCAGGATCGGTTATGATTGACTCTACATAACGGCGGTAACGCTGATAGCCAAGCAGTTGTGCCTTCCGGTAGCCCTTTCCGGTTATGAGGATGGAATCCAGCCTCGTGGTCTTTCCCTGAGCCGTGAGGACAGGAGAGAAGCGCAGCTGCCAGTTATCGTCCATAAGGGTGCGGGGGACCGTTATCAAAAAGCGCAGGTCGACCATTCCGTGCCTTTCGGCCACGTTCCTGAAGCGGGCGGTGACGGTTGCCGCCTCTATCACGTCCGTTGCCACCATTTCCCCGTTTTCATCCTTGAGGGCCTTCATAAGGAATACCTTACGTCCGTTTTCGCCCTCAACCATCAGGGTATCAGGCGCTTCCATGGGCGTTTCCTGCAAGTCCGGGACACTCTGGCGGTCATCCGCCACCGAAATTTCCGGGCCTGCCGCCTTTCCTGAGGATATCCTCCCAAGGGGAGAACATCCCCCGGGGAGGAGTGCGATCAAGGCAACGGCCGGTATGACGCAATGTAAGCGCATCTCAGGACTGGGGTACAGAATACGACGAATCCTCGATTTCAAGGTTGCTGGCAATCACTTCGTTGATGCTCTTTTCCAATCCGTCCTGTCCGGTGTACTTGCTGTTGCGTACCCGTCCCCAGACGTGTACGCCCTTACCTTTGGTAATCTTTTCAAAATCGGGCATCCCGCGTCCTTCCCATGCGGTGATGTTGTGCCATGTGGTTTCCACCACGCCCTGGCCGTCCCTTCCCTTGTAGACATAATTCGTGGCCAGGGAGAAGCGTACCACCCGGTTTTCCCCCACTTGGTTGAGATGGACGATTCCCACGTTTCCCCTCAACTCGATTCTGTTAATTTGCTGTTCCATCTTCAAATATTTTAATGTGTAATGATCCGGCCCTGGGCGCGCTCCGGAGCCGATGCAAATAACGTAATAACGTGGATACCTCACCGCATCAGGGACTGTAGGGGGGGCGGATTTTTATGAAACCACGGTATTATTTAAGTTTCCGCGGGATGGTTGATAAAAAATGTGGCGGCAGGAAAAGAATAATCTTTGGAATGGTCTTTTCCGTGGTTTCATAAGAAACGTAAATATTTTCGGTTATTTCTTTGGAATCCTTTGATTTATAATTATATCCATGCATTTTTGCGGCATGGAATACAACGACGGAGAGCGCCCTCAGGTACATTGCCTGGAGTGCGGGGATGAAATAGGGTACGGAAGGCCGGACCGGAAGTTCTGTTCCGACAAGTGCCGGAACAGATATCATAACCGGCGAAACAATCCGGTTTCCTCGGCAAGGATCAAGGCTTTGAACGCCATCGAAAAGAATTACGGAATCCTAACTGCAATGCTTGCCTGCGGGGTTTCATCGGCCTCGCTCACCGAACTGGAGGCGGCGGGATTCAATCCGTCCAGCTGTTCGTCATGCGCCCGTTGCGGGTGCCACCTTGAACTGCGGTGCTTCGACCTTTCATACCTGATGTCGTCAAGCCGGATTTTCAGGTTGAAAAAAGCCGGCCCGGAATGGGTCGGCCGTAAGAAATGACCGGTCGCTGCCTAGCGTCAGGCTGTCTTTTTCTGCGGATCCTTGAACAGGATGGCGAACAGCACTCCAACCACAAGGGCGTATCCGGCAAAAATGTACCAGGCGTTGGCCCAGGAGGGATTGGCTGCATTGTAGACGGTGGCATCCACCACTGCTCCGGCGGCGAGGGTCCCGATAGTGGCGCCGAGGCCGTTGGTCATCAGCATGAACAGGCCCTGGGCACTGGAACGTATCTCGGTTGAGGCGTTCTGTTCCACGTAAAGCGAGCCGGAAATGTTGAAGAAATCAAATGCAACACCGTATACCAGGCAGCTGAGGATGAACAGCAGCACGCCGGGGAAATCAGGGCTGCCGAGGCCGAAGAACCCGAAGCGGAATACCCATGCGAACATGGCTATGAGCATCACCTTCTTGATGCCGAACCTCTTCATGAAGAACGGGATAAGGAGGATGCATAGGGTCTCCGAAGCCTGCGATATGGAAATCAGCGCGTTGGAATTCTTGACGGCAAAGGTGTCGGCCAGGGCGGGATCCGAGGCGAACGAGCCCAGGAACGTATTGGCGTATCCGTTTGTGATCTGGAGCGAGGCCCCAAGCAGCATCGAGAATATGAAGAAGACTGCGAACTGGGGATCCTTGAACAGGGTGAATGCCTTGAGGCCGAAAGCGTCGGCGAGGGAGGCGTTCCCTGCGGATTTGTTTGTCTCGCATGCGGGCATGGTCAGGGCGTAGCCGCAAAGGACCAGCGAGAGCACGCCGGACGAGATCAGCTGCGTGAAGGAATCCTGCATGGCGACCCCGCCTATCTTGAGGAAATTGGTGACGAGCATGCTGCAGATGAAGCCCACGGTACCGAATACCCTGATGGGGGGAAAGTCCTTTACGGGATCCATGCCGGCCTTGCCCAAAGCATTGTAGGCCACTGAATTGGCAATTGCGATAGTGGGCATGAAGAAGGCTACGCTGATGCTGTACAGCACGAACAGCGGAGCAAAGCCGATCGCATCACCCGCCTGCATGCAGTACACACCGGCGGCGATCATGAACAGTCCGGCCAGGGCATGGCAGAGTGAAAGTACTTTCTGGGCCTGGATATGCCTGTCGGCAACGATGCCCATGAGGGTCGGCATGAACAGCGACACGATTCCCTGCATGGCGAAGAACCATTTGATCTGCGGACCTAGGCCCACGTTCCCGAGGTAACGGCCAAGCGAAGTGAGATATGCCCCCCAGACGGCGAACTCCAGGAAGTTCATCAGTATCAGCTTGAAAGTGAGTTGTTTGTTTTTCATCTGGAAATGATGTTTGTTGGTTATTGCATGCGTAACATACAAATGTAGGGAAAATTCTGAAAAATTGGCTATCTTCGCATGATTAATGTCAAGACGGATGTTCGATTTTACCCTGACCGCTTCCGATCCCGGTTCAATGGCCCGCTGCGGGGTGTTCTCAACGCCCCACGGCGAGATACATACCCCCATCTTCATGCCTGTGGGTACGGTGGGCTCGGTCAAGGGAGTGTATCACAGGGACCTGAAAGAGGACATCGGTGCGGAGATCATCCTGGGGAACACCTATCACCTGTATCTCCGTCCCGGTCTGGACACTCTCCGACGCGCCGGCGGCCTGCACCGTTTTGAGGGCTGGGACCGTCCAATACTCACCGACAGCGGTGGCTTCCAGGTGTTTTCCCTGGCCCCCATCCGCAAGCTCACCCCGGAAGGCTGCACCTTCGCCTCCCATATCGACGGCTCAAGGCACACCTTCACCCCGGAGAACAACGTCGATACCCAAAGGGTTATAGGTGCCGATATCATAATGGCGCTGGATGAGTGCTGTCCCGGTGACGCCCCTTACGGCTATGCGGAAAAATCGCTGAAGCTCACCCAGGGGTGGCTGGATCGGTATGCGAGGCACTTCGACGCCACCGAACCGCTGTACGGCTATCCCCAGACAATGTTCCCCATAATCCAGGGCTGCGTGTATCCGGACCTCAGGAAAAACGCCGTGGAGCATGCCCTGGGAATGGATTCCCCGAACAGGGGAGGTTATGCCGTGGGCGGCCTGGCCGTGGGGGAGCCAACAGAGAAGATGTACGAGATGCTGGAGGTCGTATGCCCCATACTTCCTAAGGAAAAACCGCGGTACCTGATGGGCGTGGGAACCCCGGCCAACATACTGGAAGGGATCGCCCGTGGGATAGACATGTTCGACTGCGTGATGCCCACCCGCAACGCCCGCAACGGGATGCTGTTCACCTGGGACGGGATAATGAACATGAGGAATGCAAAATGGGCCGGCGACTTCACCTGCATCGACCCACAGGGCACTTCTTTTGTAGACCATGCCTACAGCAAGGCTTACCTGAGGCACCTTTTCATCGCCGGCGAGATGTTCGCCGCCATGGTCGCCACCCAGCACAACCTTGCCTTTTACCTCGACCTTGTCAGGACCGCCAGGGAGCATATCGCCGCGGGTGATTTCACCCAATGGAAGAACGCCACTGTCGGGAAACTCATGCAAAGACTGTAGACCAAGATGCTGGGACTCAAGAAACTCGACTACTATATAATGAAGAAGTTCATACTGACCTTCTTCGGCGCCATTCTCCTGATAATCGGCATTGTCATAATCTTCGATATCAGCGAGAAGATAGACGACTTCGTGTCGCGCGAGGCCCCTTTAAAGGCCATAGTATTCGACTACTACGTGAACTTCGTCCCGTATTTCATGAACATGTTCAGCCCCCTGTTCGTGTTCATTACGGTTATTTTCTTCACGTCCAGGATGACGGCCAATTCGGAAGTCATCGCCATACTCTCCTGCGGTGTGAGCTATCACCGGATGATGGTGCCGTACATGGTTTCGGCCGCACTCATCGCCATGTTCTCCCTGTCGCTGAACCTCTGGGTGATCCCCAGGGCGAACGTGACACGCCTCAAGTTCGAGAAGCAGTATATCAAGGACCGCAACCGAACCAACGAACGGGATATCCACTACAAGCTTGACGAAGGCAGGTTCGTCTACGTGGAGTCCTTCAGCACATGGAACAATACGGCTTACAACTTCACCCTGGAAGACATGGAGGACGACAAACTGGTGAGCAAACTCTCCGCCGAGTCGGCAAAGTGGGACAGCACCACCTCTTCATGGAGGCTTAAGAACTGGTTCATGAGGGAATACGGCGACGGCCTGCAGGACAAGGTGACCACCGGCAAGCAGCTGGATACCGTCATAAGCCTGACAGTCGAGGACTTCTACCGCACCCGGAAGACGGTGGAACAACTCTCATATGACGACCTGGACGCCCTCATCGAAACCCAGAAGTCGAGGGGCGACGCCAACGTGATGTACGCGCTCATCGAGAAGAACAACCGTTTCTCGCTGCCGTTTTCGGCATTCATACTTACCATCATGGGCGTGTCGCTCTCAACCAAGAAGAGAAGGGGAGGGATAGGATGGAATATCGCCATAGGCATTGCCCTGAGTTTCTCCTACATCCTGTTCATGAAGTTCAGCGAGATGTTCGTGTACACCGATACCCTGCCGCCCGGGATAGCCATCTGGCTTCCCAACCTGCTGTTTGCTGTGGTTGCGGCAGTGATGTACATCATAGCTCCCAAGTAATCAATTATTTCCATGAAAGTAAAGATAATCAGCAATTCGCCTTATCCACTGCCGGAATACTCCACCGCACTGTCGGCCGGAATGGATTTGAAGGCCGTCCTTGACGCCCCCGTCACCATCGGCCCGCTTGAAAGGACGATGGTCCCCACCGGACTGTTCATCGCCCTGCCCCAGGGATACGAGGCCCAGGTGAGGCCCCGCAGCGGACTTGCCGCCAAATTCGGGATAACCGTGCTCAATACCCCCGGAACCATCGACGCGGACTATCGCGGCGAGATCAAGGTTATCCTGGTGAACCTTTCCAATACTCCCTTCGTAATAAACCCCGGGGAGAGGATAGCCCAGATGGTAGTGGCAAGGCACGAGGTCGTCGAGTGGGAGCAGGTTGACGTCCTGGATTCCACGCAGAGGGGCCAGGGAGGTTTTGGAAGTACAGGGAGGTAACATGGAAATCAGCAGGTTATACAAGATTTTCCGGGAATCCGCCGGTGTGTCGACCGACAGCCGGAAAATAGCGGACGGGGAGTTGTTCTTTGCCCTTAAGGGCGAGAATTTCGACGGTAACGCTTATGCGATGGACACCCTTTCAAAGGGTGCGTCGTATGCTGTTGTGGACGCTTCGTCGGAGGCAGCCTCAAGCGGTGATCCGAGGATAATCCCCGTAGAGGATACCCTTGCCACCCTCAAGGAACTGGCAGCTTGGCACCGTGAACATGTGCAGGAGCCCAGGGTAAGGGTAATAGGCCTAACCGGGACAAACGGCAAGACCACCACCAAGGAACTGATAAGGACCGTACTCTCGGCAAGGTACCGGGTGGTTGCCACGGAAGGAAACCTCAACAACGACATAGGTGTCCCGCTTTCGGTGCTGAAGATCACTCCCGATACGGATATCGCCGTGATAGAGATGGGCGCCAGCCATCCCGAGGACATCTCGGTCCTGGTCCCGGTCAGCAGGCCGGATTACGGCCTTATCACCAACGTGGGAAAGGCGCATCTCCTCGGATTCGGGAGTTTCGAGGGGGTTAAGCACGCCAAGGGCCGGCTGTATGATTACATCGCCGGCACCGGGGGAAGGATTTTCCTCAACACCGACGATCCCGTCCTCTGCGGGATGGCCTCGGAGAGGGGACTCGTGGGAATCCCTTACGGGCTCAAGGAGTTTGACGCCCGGATACTTCCCACTTCGCCGGAGGAACCGTTCCTCCGCATGGTGGTGTCGGGAATTCAGGTAAACACCCGTCTAGTGGGGGCGTACAACGCAGCCAACGTCCTTGCCGCCATGGCGGTTGGCAAGGAATTCGGGATAACCTTCGCGGAGGCCGCCCAGGCAATCGGAGGGTATGTACCGTCGAACAACAGGTCGCAGATGTCCCGGACCGACCATAACCTGGTGATAGAGGATGCCTACAATGCAAATCCTTCGAGCATGGCGGCGGCCCTGGATAATTTTTCACTTATGCAGGGAGCCAGGAAGGTGGCCTTGCTGGGTGACATGAGGGAACTTGGAGAAGATTCGCTGGCGGAGCATGTAAAGGTTGCGGGACGTGTGTCGGGAATGGGCCTTTGGATGTGCTGCCTTGTGGGTGAAGAGTTTGGAAAAGCCCTCCGTGAACTTGGAAATCCCTTGAACATCAAGCATTTCGCAACGTCTGACGAACTTGCGGCATTCCTTTCGGAAAACCATTTGGATGGAGCCCAGGTACTGGTAAAGGGGTCCAGGGGAATCAGGATGGAGAAAGTCCTGCCCTGCCTGTAATCCATGCGGCAGCTTTCCCCAGGAGGAAGCCCACCAGGATGCCGGCCAGCGCCCCAACCAGGATGTCGCCCAGGAAGTGCTTGGCCAGCATGATCCGGCTGATGGATACTAGCGCCGCCCAGATGAAGCCTGCGGCGGCGTAGCCTTTATATTTATGTATGCCGTCGCTCCTTAACCCTATGAGTGAACACGTTACAAAGCCAAAGGCGTTTGCGGCATGTGCGGAAAAGAAGCCGTATAGACCACCGCCCCGGCTTTGGATCCAGTGAATCCCCCTCTCCATCATCTGGGCGTCGTAGATGGGACGCAGACGGCCCACCGAATGCTTTACCAGGTTGGTTATCTGGTCGCAGGCAACGATGGTGAGAGCCAGCGAAGCGATTACTATCAGCGCCCTTTTCCATCCGAGCCGCCAGAATATGAAAACGGCCACAGCAGCATAGGCGGGGAACCAGAGGCTGGTGTCGGAGACAAGCGCCCAGAACTGGTCGGAAACGGGGGAGTTCAAACCGTTTATGGCCAGGGTGGCGGCGCGGTCGAGTTCTATGATGGACTCACTCATCTGAAGGCTTTTGGAGGGCTTTCCAGAGTTCGTCCTTGAGGGCATCCAGTCCGGTTCCGCTTACCGACGATATCATGACATGCGGAATATCCGGAGGAAGCGAGGCTTCAATGCGCGCTGCTTTCCTGGAATCTATTATGTCACACTTGGTTACGGCAAGGATGCGGTCTTTTACAAGAAGTTCGGGATTGTACATCTTGAGCTCGTTGAGGAGGATTTCGTAGCCCTTTGACACGTTCTTCTCTTCCGCCGAAACCATGAAAAGCAGCACTGAATTGCGTTCTATATGGCGCAGGAACCTCAGGCCTATTCCCTTTCCTTCATGGGCTCCCTCGATGATACCGGGGATGTCGGCCATGACGAAGGAACGGTCGCCACGGTAGCGGACGATTCCCAGGTTCGGCTCCAGGGTGGTGAAGGCATAGTCGGCTATCTTGGGTTTGGCTGATGTGATGGCTGACAGCAGGGTGGACTTTCCGGCATTCGGGAAACCCACGAGCCCCACGTCGGCAAGGACCTTCAGTTCCATGACGAACCAGCCTTCGATGCCTTCCTCGCCCGGCTGGGCAAACCGAGGCGTCTGCTGGGTCGCGGTCTTGAAGTTGTTGTTTCCCAGGCCGCCGCGGCCACCCTTGCAAAGTATCCGCTCCTCGTCGGGGGTAAGCATTTCAAAGATGGTTTCCCCGGTCTCGCCATCCTTGACGGTTGTGCCCACGGGCACCTCCAGGACTATGTCGGCCCCGTTCTTGCCCTTCCTGAGGTTGAAACTTCCGGGGGCGCCGTTCTCGGCCCTCACCACGTTCCTGAATCTCAGGTGGATTAGCGTCCACAGCTGGGGATTTGCCCTGAGGATGATATGCCCTCCGCGGCCGCCGTCGCCTCCGTCAGGTCCGCCCTTGGGAACGTACTTGGCCCTGTGAAGATGTGCAGAGCCGGCCCCTCCGTGCCCCGAGGCACAGAAAATCTTTACGTAGTCTATGAAGTTACTCTCTGCCATAACCTCACAAAGGTACGTATTTTTCAATTACTTGCCAAAAGCGGAAGGGGGGACGGGGTACTTTGTATTGGGCAGTGGCTTCCTGAAATTACAGCTTTTCCGGAATGATTATGGTGTAGGTCTTTCCGGACTTGTTGGTGAGGTGGTCGTCACGGAGCCAGAGGTTTGCTTCCTTGATGGCGGCGTACGTGGTCTTGTTCGAGATGGCGAACTCCACCAGGTCGGGGATTGCTTCCG
Source organism: Bacteroidales bacterium (assembly GCA_017437755.1). Taxonomy (GTDB): domain Bacteria; phylum Bacteroidota; class Bacteroidia; order Bacteroidales; family UBA932; genus Cryptobacteroides. Next base: position 24,390 of record JAFRXI010000029.1, on the reverse strand, counting down.
ATACCGTGACCGTCCTCTTTACCTTAAGGGGCGGATAATAATCCTCAGGAGCGATGTCAAAGCCAAAGGCGGAGGGGTTCTCGAAGAAAATCTTGGCGGTGAGCAGCCGGAACATGTAGCGTGCGGTCTCCTCCGGGAGCCATAGTTCCATGGCGCTTCTCTGCCTCTGATGCTCAAGCCTTCTGGAGATGCCTCCCTGGCCGGCATTGTAGCTGGCGGCGACGGTCATCCAGTCGGCGTATTTCCGGCGTGCGTCCTTCAAGAATCTGCAGGCGGCAACCGTCTCTTTCTCAATGTTGTACCTTTCGTCCACCTCGGCATTGACCTCCAGCGAATAAGTCTGCGCGGTGGCTTTGGTGAACTGCCACAGGCCGGTCGCCCCGGTGCGTGATACCGCCGACGGGTCCAGGTTGCTCTCGATTGCCATCAGGTATTTGAGGTCGTCGGGGATTCCCCACTTGCGGAGTATGGGCTCAACGATACTGAAAAACCGCCTGGAGCGCTTGAGCATCAGCGTGGAATTGGTGTGCATGTTGGTGAACGACAGCAGTTCGCGGTCCATACGTTCCCGGTAGTCCTGCCGGTCAAACCTCACGGTATCTCCGGCGAATACGGCATAGGCGGGCACTGAAGGGGCCTTGGTGTGCATCGGACCGGGGAGGGGAGACCACTGGGCGGAGGCTCCGGTGCAGATGATAATCAGTGGCAGCAGGCAGAGGATCTTTTTCATGGCGGGACTGGTTTATACAAAAAAAATGAGTCGTCGACGCATCCCGCGTGGACCACTCATACTAACCACATAATTAATAACACTAAAACTAATAACCAATAGATTGAGTTTACTGAGAGAACCCCATTGGCTCAATCCGGTTACAAAGGTAGTGCAATTATTTTGATTTGCAAATTTTTTCAAAAGATTTTTTTGAATATTTTTTAATAATTTTTCTAAAAGGCTGATTTAAAGCTGTTTACGCATTTGAAAAATCTAATATTATCCTTCAGGGTAGCGTTTGTTGTATGAGTATGGCCCGTTAAACTGATATGCCGTAATCAAAAAAATAAGTAGTGCTTACATTTTGTAACCAAATTTAAGCCTCAGCTTAAGGATCATATCATCGACCATTTCGTCCAGCCCGAACGACGGTTTCCATCCCCATTCCTCCCGGGCGCAGCTGTCGTCCATCCTGTCCGGCCAGGAGTTGGCTATGGCCTGGCGAACCGGATCCACCTCATAGCGCATCCTGAAGCCGGGTATCCGCTCCCGGATCTTGTGATACAGGATTTCCGGATCGAAACTCATTGCTGTGACGTTGAATGCGTTGCGGTGCACCAGGCGGGACGGGTCGGCATTCATTATGTCGGTGGCGGCCTTGAGGGCGTCGCTCATATACATCATGTCCATGAAAGTCCCGGCGCCGATGGGGCAGACGAATTCCTCGCCCTTTACCGCGGCGTAAAAGATTTCCACGGCGTAATCCGTGGTGCCTCCTCCCGGCAGGGTTTCGTATGAAATAAGCCCGGGAAAACGCACTGCGCGGGTGTCTACACCGTATTTATGGAAATAGTAGTCGCTCAGGAGTTCGGTCGCAACCTTTGTTACCCCGTACATCGACAGGGGCCGCTGGATGGTGTCCTGGGGAGTGCCGTCGTGAGGGGTGAGTGGACCGAAGGACCCGATGGAACTGGGCGTGAATACGGCGCATCCCTTCTCCCTGGCCACTTCCAGTATGCTCAGCAGGCCGTTCATCTGTATGTCCCAGGCAGCCAGCGGTTTACGTTCCGCTACGGCCGAGAGCAGGGCGGCAAGGTTATAGATGGTGTCAATCCGGTACCGGTCCACTATCCAGGCGATCCTGGCACCGTCCCTGACGTCAACCTCCTCGGCAGGACCGCTTTCCAGAAGCTCTCCCTTGGGCTCGGCGCCCTTTATGAATCCCGCTACGATGCTGCCTTCGGGGATATCGTTCCTGAGTTTCATGGTGAGCTCGGACCCGATCTGCCCGGTGGAGCCTATGATGAGAACATTTTTCACTTGGCTATCGATTTTAGCAATACAAATATACAATAATCCCGATTAATTATTAACTTTGAAAACGCATTTAGTAACATTTATTCACTATGTACGGTAAATTCCAACAATATCTCAAAGACGAACTCTCCGGCATCGAGGCGGCCGGACTATACAAGAATGAAAGGATAATCGCTTCCGCCCAAGGGGCGGAGATCACCCTTGAAGACGGTTCCAGGGCCCTTAACTTCTGCGCCAACAACTACCTTGGCCTGGCCGGTTCGCCGCGTCTTGCCGAGGCTGCCGCAAAGGCCATGGAATCACGTGGTTACGGAATGTCCTCTGTGAGGTTCATCTGCGGGACGCAGGACCTTCACAAGACCCTCGAGAAGGCAATTGCCGACTATTTCCATACCGAGGATGCTATCCTATATGCCGCCTGCTTCGACGCCAACGGAGGCGTTTTCGAGCCTCTTTTCACCGCTGAGGACGCCATCATTTCCGATTCCCTCAACCACGCCTCCATCATCGACGGGGTGCGTCTGTGCAAGGCTCAGCGGTTCCGTTATGCCAATGCCGACATGGCCGACCTCGAGCGCTGCCTCAAGGAGGCCCAGGGATGCCGTTTCAGGATCATAGCCACCGACGGGGTGTTCTCAATGGACGGCAACGTGGCCCCCATGGACAAGATTTGCAACCTCGCCGAGAAGTACGACGCCCTTGTGATGGTGGACGAGAGCCATTCGGCCGGAGTGGTCGGCAGGACCGGAAGGGGAGTGGCCGAGCAGTTTGGGGTTTACGGCCGCATCGACATCGTCACGGGAACCCTCGGAAAGGCATTCGGCGGTGCCGTGGGTGGTTTCACCACCGGCCGCCAGGAGATTATCGACATGCTGCGCCAGCGCTCCCGCCCCTATCTTTTCTCCAATTCGCTTCCTCCGGCAATCGTTGGGGCCGGTATCGAGATGTTCAGGATGCTGTCGGAGAGCGATGCCCTTCATGACAGGCTCCAGGATAACGTGGAGTACTTCCGGGAGAAGATGCTCTCCGCGGGCTTCGACATCAAACCCACCCAGTCGGCTATCTGCGCCGTGATGCTGTACGACGCCTTCCTGTCGCAGAAATTCGCTGCCAGGATGGCTCAGGAGGGCATTTTCGTGACCGGTTTCTATTATCCGGTGGTACCCAAGGGGCAGGCTCGCATCAGGGTACAGCTGTCGGCTGCACATAAAAAAGAACACCTCGACAGGGCTGTTGAGGCGTTCATCAAAGTCGGAAAGGAACTCGGGGTGATTTCCTAGAGGAAAGTTTTCAGTTCTTCCCAGAAACGGTGGACGGGGAATCCTACTACATTGTAGAATGACCCGTCTATCCTTTTTATTCCCACGTAACCTATCCATTCCTGTACCCCGTATGCGCCGGCCTTGTCGTAAGGGGCGTAATTGTCGAGGTAATAATCTATGTCCCGGTCCGACAGGGGATTGAATTCAACCTCTGTGGTGTCCGTAAAGGTGGTCATCCTGGAGTTGCTGCGGATGGTCACCGCGGTCAGCACGTGATGGATGTTTCCGGAAAGTTCGCGCAGCATGCCGGCCGCATCTTCCCTCGACGATGGTTTCCCGAGGATCTTGTCGTCGAGTATGACCATGGTGTCGGCCGTGACAAGGATCTCGTCGTCATCGAGCGGGCGGTGAAAGCCCATGGATTTTCCCTCGGACATGAGGACGGGAACCTCGGCAAAAGGAGTACCTTCCTTAAAGTATTCCTTGAAGTTGTTTTCCGTATCTATCGTAAAATCAATGCGCAGCCCTTTCATTATCTCCTGCCTTCTTGGAGAGTTGCTGGCAAGGATTATGCGCTTTCCGCCAAGATCCATTTCAATACATCCTTGAATAGAGCATGCTGTCGAATATCCACCTGCCCTGCTGTTTCATCACCTTTTCAAGCATATCCCTGACGCAGCCCCTGCCGCCCGGAAAATCCGATACTATGTGGGCGGCCGCAATGGCGTCGGGGGCTCCGTCGGAGGGGCATACCCCGATACCGCAGCGCCGGAACACCTCGATGTCAGGAACGTCGTCGCCAAAGAACATGACCTCCGAAGGGTCGAGGGAATGACGCTTGCAGAAGTCGTCAAAGTCTTCCGCCTTCCTCCGGGAAGAAAGGTAGACGTCGGCATCCGGAATGAGCAGGCTGTGAGCCCTTGCGCGGATGCTTGCCGACCTTCCGCCGGTAATGATGGAAAGGAGGTAGCCGTTCATTGCCGCCATCCTGATGGCGAATCCGTCCTTTGAGTCAAAGGTCCGGTAAAGCTCTCCCTCGAGGTCGCAGAGGATGCCCCCGTCGGTCATCACCCCGTCCACGTCAAAGGCGAATGCCTTTATCCTGCTGAAATCATGCTCCATGCCTCAGGACTTTGCCCCGCCTCCGAGCGGGCCGAAATCCTCCAGGTTGAAAGTGCCCTTGGGAACGTTTCCAAGGGATATCTGGCCAAACTGAGACTCGTATTTCTGGATATTGTCAACGAGGGCGTTCATCAGCCTCTTGGCGTGCTCCGGGGTCATTATGATGCGGTTTCCCACCTGCGGCTTGGGGTGACCGGGCAGCATTGATGCAAAATCTATCACGAATTCGCTCCTGGAGTGGGATATGATGGCAAGATTGGAATAGCCGGGGACCAGGTCCGGCCGGAGTTCGATACTGAGCTGGTTTTTGTTGTCTTCCATGACGCGTAATGTTTGTGATTACAAAAATAAGCAAAAAATAAGTATCTTTGCGAGATATTTGAATAATCGGATACAGAACATGGAAATGTTATCGGCAAAGTACAATCCCGCGGAGACCGAAGACAAGTGGTACTCCTATTGGCTGGAGCATAAATTCTTCCATTCGGAGCCCGACTCCAGGGAGCCATATACCATAGTCATCCCACCGCCCAATGTCACCGGAATCCTCCACATGGGGCATGTGCTCAACAACACCCTGAACGACGTGCTCATCCGCAAGGCCCGCATGGACGGCAAGAATGCCTGCTGGGTTCCCGGGACCGACCACGCCTCGATAGCCACCGAAAACAAGGTGGTGGCAAAGCTGAAGGCTATGGGAATCTCAAAGGAGGACCTCACCCGTGAGGAATTCCTGGCCCATGCCTGGCAGTGGAAGGAGGAGCACGGGGGCATCATTCTCAAGCAGTTACGCAAGCTTGGCGCATCCTGCGACTGGGACCGTACCCGCTTTACCATGGAGCCGGACCTGTCCAGGGCCGTGATAAACACCTTCGTGTACTTCTACAAGAAAGGCTGGATATACAAGGGTGTGAGGATGGTCAACTGGGATCCGGAGGCGCTTACCGCCGTGAGCGACGACGAGGTGGTCCACAAGGACACCCAGAGCCATTTCTATCATCTCCGTTACTATGTTTCCGATGGCGCCGGGAATCCCACCGGCAAGTATCTGGTGATTGCCACCACCAGGCCCGAGACCATCATGGCCGACGCCGCCATCTGCGTCAATCCCGCGGATGAAAGGCATCGCTGGCTGCGCGGCAAGAAAGTCCTTATACCTCTCATCAACAGGGAGATACCCGTGATCGAGGACGATTATGTGGAGATGGATTTCGGAACCGGCTGCCTTAAGGTTACCCCGGCTCATGACGTCCACGACTACGAAATAGGCCTCCGTCACAACCTGGAGGTACTGGACATAATAGACGAGAGGGGACGCCTGAATGAAAAGGCCAGGATACTGGTGGGCGAGGACCGGTTCGTTGCCCGCAAGAAGATAGTCAAGATGCTCGAGGAGGCCGGAAACCTGGAAAAGGTTGAGGAGTATACATCTCCCGTCGGGTATTCGGAAAGGACGAATGCGGTAATCGAGCCGCGCCTCTCGGCACAGTGGTTCCTCAAGATGGATACCCTGGCCAAGGTCGCCCTCGAGACGGTCGAGAGCGGGCGTACCCGGTTCATCCCGGAAAAATACATGAATTCATACCGCCATTGGATGGAGAATGCCCGTGACTGGTGCATCTCCAGGCAGCTATGGTGGGGCCAGAGGATACCTGCATATTACCTGCCTGACGGTCGCTACGTTGTGGAATCCACACCTGAAGCGGCACTTGAGGCAGCGCGCGCTATCTGTCCCGGAATCAAGATGGAAGACCTCCGTCAGGATGAAGATGTACTGGACACCTGGTTCAGCTCATGGCTTTGGCCCATATCGGTTTTCGATCCGGATATGCCAGGAAATCCCGGCCACAAGCCCAATGCCGACCTGGCCTACTATTATCCCACCAACGACCTCGTTACCGCCCCGGACATTATCTTCTTCTGGGTGGCGAGGATGATAATGGCCGGCAACGAGTTCATGGGCAGGCAGCCGTTCTCCAACGTGTATTTCACCGGAATCGTACGTGACAAGATAGGCCGCAAGATGAGCAAGACCCTCGGGAACTCCCCGGATCCGCTCGACCTTATCAAGACCTACGGCGCCGACGCGGTCCGTATCGGCATGCTCCTGTGCTCGTCGGCCGGGAACGACATTTTCTATGATGAGACCCAGGTGGAGCAGGGAAGGAATTTCTGCAACAAGATATGGAATTCCTACAGGCTGATAAAGGGTTGGAATACAGATGCTTCCATTGCTCAGCCCGAGGCTTCGGCCATGGCGGTGAAGTGGTTCGCAAACAGACTTTCACTCGCGGTTGAGACCGTGGAGGACCACTATTCCAAGTTCCGCATTTCCGATGCCCTGATGACCACATATCGTCTTTTCTGGGACGATTTCTGCTCGTGGTACCTTGAGATAGTCAAACCCTCGTTCGGCGAAGCCATGGACGTGGCCACCTACGAGGCCACACTCGGGTTCTTTGAATCCCTCCTGAAGATGATCCATCCGGTGATGCCATTCATCACCGAGGAACTATGGCAGAACATGGCGCCGAGGAAGGACGGGGAAACCATAATGTATGCCCCCAGCCCTGTGTCCAATGGTTATGACGCTTCAGTCATCGACGCGTTTGCATTCGCGTCAGAGGCAGTGAACGGAATCAGGAATGTCCGCAACCAGAAGAACATTCCTCCAAAGGAGAAACTCAGCCTGGTAGTAAAGGGCTGGTTCCCCATGAGTATGGAGGGCATCGTGAAGAAGATGGCCGGCGTTGGGAAGGTCGATTTCGTTTCCGGGGACTCCAAGGTTTCAGGTGCGACCTTCCTTGTGAGGACAACCGAGATAACCGTTCCGCTCACCGGTCTGGTGAATGAGGAAGAAGAGATCGCTAAGCTGCAGAAAGACCTCGAATACCAGTTCCGATTCCTGGAAGGGGTGCGCAAAAAGCTCTCCAACGCGGCCTTCACGGCCCACGCTCCGGAGGCCGTAGTGGCCAACGAACGCAAAAAAGAGGCTGATGCCCTTTCTCGAATCGGAATTATTCAAAAGCAGCTGGACTCGCTGAAAAACAAATAATAAAACAAAGTTGTTAATAGTTATAACATTTTTGTTATGATGTATTTTGAGGTTAAATTCCCGGTCCGGTACTACGAAACCGACCAGATGGCGGTGGTGCATCATTCAAATTACATCCGGTATTTTGAAATTGCCCGGAACGCCATGATGGCCGATGCAGGTCTGCCCATAGAAAAACTGGAAAGCGAGGATTCCGTGATGACTCCCATCGTCTCGGTGGAATGCCGCTTCAGGTATCCGGCCAGGATGGGGGACATCCTTACCGCCACCGCCGCCATCGAGAAGGTGCCTATGGCAAAGCTGGTCATCAGGCAGAGCGTGGTCAACCAGGACGGCAATGTCTGCGCCGAAGGGTCGGTCACCCTCGGGTTCATAAATTCCAGGACATTCCGTCCGGTAGCCTGCCCTGAGAAGATTCAGAGGCTCATCGAGAGCCGGATGGGGGACAGGTAATGATCTCCATAGGCGGCGTTACCGTTTCGTTCGGGGGGACCAGCCTCCTTGACAATATCAGTTTCCACATAGGGGAGAACGACAAGATCGGGCTTGTGGGCAAGAACGGGGCGGGAAAGTCCACCCTTATGAAACTGATCGTGGGCGAACAGCAGCCGTCGTCGGGGCACATAGAGATGCCGTCGGACATTTCCATCGGCTATCTGCCCCAGATAATGATGCATTCAAGGGGAAAGACGGTGATGGAAGAAGCCCTCACCGCCTTTTCGCATATTCACCGGATGGAGGCCGAAATTGAGTCCGTAAGTTCCGCCCTGGCCTCCAGGACCGATTATGAATCAAGTGAATATGAGGCACTTATAAACCGCTTCAACACCCTTAACGACCGTCTTTCGCTGGAAGGTGGAGAAGCTCCTGAGGTGAGGGCAGCCAAGACGCTTTTCGGGCTCGGTTTCAGGGAGGAGGATTTCGGACGTCCCACCGAGACTTTCAGCCAGGGGTGGAACATGAGGATAGAACTGGCCAAGATACTTCTTTCGTCGCCGGACGTCCTCTTGCTCGACGAACCCACCAATCACCTTGACATTGAGTCCATCGCCTGGTTCGAGGACTACCTCAAGGCGTTCAGGGGCGCCGTGCTTCTGGTATCGCACGACCGCCGCTTCCTGGACAGGGTTACATCCAGGACTGTGGAGATCATGCTGGGGCACATATATGATTACAAGGTGCCGTACACCAGGTACCTTTCCCTCCGCGAGGAACGGATGGCCAGCCAGAATGCCGCCTACGAGAATCAGCGCAGGATGATAGAGAAGACCGAGGAGTTCATAAACCGTTTCCGGTACAAGCCCACAAAATCAAACCAGGTCCAGTCCAGGATCAAGGCGCTTGAGAAGCTGGAAATCATAGAGATAGACCAGACGGACAATTCTGCGCTCACCCTCCGTTTCCCCAAGGCCCCGCGTTCCGGCGATGTCCCGTTCATGGGCAGGGACCTCACTGCTGCGTACCCCGGGAAAACCGTATTCACCCATGCCGACATCGAGATACGCCGCGGCGAGAAAGTGGCTCTGGTGGGACGGAACGGGGAGGGCAAAACCACGCTCATGAAGCTGATAACCGGCCAGTTGGAGCCATCTGCAGGCGAGGCCCGGCTGGGGCATAATGTGAACATAGGCTATTATGCCCAGAATCAGGAAGATATCCTGGACGGGAACGATACGGTGTACGGAACGCTTGAGAAGATAGCCGTGGGCGATGTGCGGATGCGACTGAGGGATATTCTCGGAGCTTTCCTGTTCAGGGGAGAGGATATCGACAAGAAAGTGTGCGTATTGAGCGGAGGGGAGAGGGCCCGCCTGGGAATGGCCAAGCTGATGCTCCAGCCTTTCAATCTCCTGGCCCTGGACGAACCCACCAACCACATGGACATCAGGTCCAAGGATGTGTTGAAGCAGGCCCTGGCCAGATACGATGGAACGCTTGTGGTAGTATCCCATGACCGTGATTTCCTGGAAGGGCTGGTGGACAAGATGTACGAGTTCCGCGACGGTAAGGTAAGGGAGTTCCTCGGATCCGTGGATGAATTCCTGGAATCCAGAAAGATCGAGAACCTGAAGGAATTGGAGCAAAGGTTCAAGGAACCAATTGAGCATAAGGAAGTTAAGTCTCAGGAAAAGGTCCAGGCCGGAATGCGATACGATAAGATAAAGGCCCGTTCCAGGGAAGACCGTAAGGTGAGGAACCGAATAGCCTGGCTGGAGGACATGATAGGGAAAAACGAGGAAAGGATGCATGAAATTGAAAAAATCCTTGCGAATCCGCTTCCAAATGACGATATTTTGGACCTGACTCGGGAATACCTCAACGCCAAGAGGGACGTGGATGACTGGACCCTTGAGTGGAGCGAGCTTTCCGAGAGTATTGACAATTAAAATTCTGCAATATGAAACACTTGTTTTACAAGGTTTTAGGCGTTGTTGCCGGACTCTTTGCCATGGGGTTTGCGGCATCGGCCCAGACCAAGGAACTGGTCCATGATTTCTCCGAGTTCCGTTCCCTGGACGTAGCCAGTTCATTCGAGGTGACCCTCTCCAAGGGCGAATATGGCGTCAAGATCCTGGTGGACGCACCCCTGGCCCCTTATGTCCAGACCTACGTGAAGGGAAAGTCGCTGTACATAACCCTGGACCAGAAATCCCTGCCCGCCGACATAAAGAAGATGTATAAGGGACGGAAGGCTCCCGCCCCCGTGATGCGCGCCATGGTCTACACTCCGGAACTGGAGGCCGTGACCCTTTCCGGATCGGCTTCGCTTACCGCCACCGACGATTATGATATGCAGAATTTCGAGCTTTCCCTGTCCGATGCGGCAAAGGTCAAAGTGCTCAGGGTCAATACAAACGTTGCCGAGGTCAAGCTTCGCAAGAAAGCATCGGCTTCGCTGGGGATCAATGCCACCGGCGAAATTTCACTGACCACCGAGGGCTCTTCTTCCCTGAATATCACCGGCGGTGCGCATGACCTGAGGACCTCTTCGAGCGGCTCGTCCGGCATATCGTTCTCGGGCGAGGTGGAGAACAACCTGGATGTGAACTCCGGCGGTTCCTCGCAGGTGGGCGTGGTAGCCAGTCCCCTTAATGTAAAGGTGAACATGGCCAATTCCTCCAGGGTGAACCTTTCCGGTTCCGCCGAGACGCTGGAGGTTAAGGGTACCAATTCCGCCTTCCTCGACGCATCGGGAATGCCGTTCGTAGACGTTACCGCCGAGCTTTCCTCTTGCAAGGCCGCAGTCACTCTCGACGGCAAGCTCAAGGTGAACCTCGTTGGCGGTGGCGAGCTCTTCTACAACGGTACTCCTGAATTTGTCATTGACAAGATAATCCGCTCCACACTCGCCCCGATATCGGCAATGAGATAGGTTATGTTTATACTTGATTCTCATTGCGATACGCCTTCTCAGTTAATTCGTTTGAGAAAGCTTGACAAGGATGGATCGCATTCACATGTCGACTTCCCCAAGCTGCGTCGCGGGGGAGTCGACGCCGTTTTCTTCGCCTTGTTCACTCCCAATACCATGGTGGCTGACGCGGCGACCAGGTACGCCCTGCAGATGCTGGAAGCCGTATACGAGTCGGTTGGGGAGAACCCTGACATGGCTGCCATGGCTTTCTCTCCGGATGATGCCTTCAGGAATAAGGAGGACGGACTTATATCGGTCTTCCTGGGCATGGAAAACGGCCTTCCCATCCAGCACGACCTCTCCCTTCTCCGGCTGTTCCACCGTATGGGCGTCAGGTATATGACCCTTTGCCACAACGGCGACAACGAAATCTGCGATTCCGCAGCGGGAAACGCCCGATGGGGCGGTCTTAGCGGTTTTGGAAGGGAAGTGGTCGCTGAAATGAACCGGCTTGGAATGCTCGTGGACATTGCACACGCTTCCGACAAGACTTTCTACGACTGTCTTGAAACCTCATCAGTGCCGATTGTGTCCACGCACTCCTGCTGCAGGGCGCTTGCATCGCACAGGCGGAACCTCTCGGATCCGATGCTCCGTGCACTTGCCGACAAGGGGGGAGTGGTGCAGGTCAATTTCTATCCGCTCTTCCTTTCAGACTCCTTTGCCCATACGCTTGCGCAGTCCGGACTCGAGGAGGAGGCCGACAGGGCCGAGGCTGCTTTCATCGCATCACCGTCCGACCCCGATGCGGTCCGTGCCTGGGAAAAAACTCAGGATAAGCTGAAGGCGCTTCCCCGTCCGGGAGTGAAGGAAATAGTTGACCACATAGACCATGCAGTAAACGTGGCGGGTATAGACCATGTTGGAATCGGGTCCGATTTTGACGGGATAAACGTACCTCCCCTGGGCTTGGAGGACATTTCTATGATTGGCAGGTTATTCGACCAAATGACAATTCGAGGATATTCCGACGACCAGATAGAAAAAGTGGCCGGATTGAACTTTATCAGGGTGTTTAATGAGGCTTTAAGGGCTTAACAAAAATGTTATAACGTATAACTATTTTGTTTCTCTTATTGTGCTACCGATTGTTAAGGTCCTTCTCTATCATTTTCCTCAATTCGTCCAAGGCAGAGGCTGAAAAGCGCTCTATGTTCCTTTTCCGGTCGTTTCTATAACTCCTTTTGACAGTAATGGTACCGTTGGGACCGGCCACTCCGATCCATACCGTACCTCCTGGATTCACTCCGTCTCCGTCCGGTCCGGCCAGTCCGGTGGTGGACACGGCATAGTCGCTCCCGGTCAGTTTCCTTACCCCCCGGGCCATTGCGGCGGCCACTTCGGCACTCACTACTCCGTGGGTGGCTATGATATCATCCGGCACTCCAAGGACTTCCTCCTTTACAGAAACCGCATAGGAGGTCACGGAACCGAGGAAATACTCGGAGGCTCCCGCCACGGTCGTGATCAGATGGGCTATTTCACCGCCCGTGCAGGATTCGGCTGCGCTCAGGGTCTTTCCTGAAAGGCGTAAAAGCTGCCCTATACGGCTTTCCAGGGTGTCGTCGGTATCGGAATATACCATGTCGCCCAAAATGGCCTTGAGGGCCTTTATCTGCCCTTCCAGGCGGCTGTCCTCGTCGTCCTTGTCGCCATCATATACGGAAAGCCTCAGCCTTACGCCCTTGAGGGTGTCCGGAAGGTAGGCAAGGTGCATGTCGGGGGGGAGCGAATCCTCCCATGGGGCGATCAGTTTTGAAAGGGCCGATTCCGCCATTCCGTAAACCATTATGTTCCTGTGGCTTATGCTTCTGAGGCTGAAATGGCTGCGGATGTCTTCCAGGACCTTGTCCATGGCGCCTTCGGCCTCGTGCGGTACACCGGGAAGGGCATAGAGCACGGCTGGGTGGCCGAATTTTCCTTCAGGGAACCGGAAAACCATCACCGGAGCCGTTCCAAGCTGGTTGGGAATGACCTCGCAAGTGTCCGGTACCAGGGCCTGCGCCCTGTTGATGTCCAGTACGTCGAGCCCCCTTGAAGACAATATCCTGTGCACTATTTCCAGTTGCCCCTTGTGCATGACGTACCCCGTGCTCCCGGAAAGGGCTGCGAGCGCGGCTTTGGTTATGTCGTCCTTGGTGGGGCCAAGTCCCCCTGTCGTAATTACTATACTATTGTTTTCCAGTTGGTTACGGATGATTGAAATGATTGTCTCCCTGTCGTCGGGAAGGGAGATCATCCTGCTTGTCCGTACCCCGGTTTCACCAAGCCGGCGGGATATCATGGCCGAATTGGTGTCCACCACCTGGCCTATCAGAATCTCGTCGCCGATGGTGCAGATTGATGCTGTGATCATGATTTGGCTGTTGACAGTTTCCTAAGATGCCTTTTTATCTTCCTTACAAGCGCAGGGCCCTCGTAAATGAATCCGGTATAGACCTGGATCAGGGACGCTCCGGCGTCAAGCATTTCAGCCGCCTGTTCCGGCGTCATTATCCCGCCGCATCCGACAATGGGGAGACGCCCTCCGGTATACTCCTTTATGTGCCTTACCATCTGGATGCTCTTGTTGTACAAAGGTGCCCCGGAGAGGCCTCCGTTGCCGATATCGGATATTTTCTGCGGGTGGACGCTAAGGCCTGCGCGACTGCGTGTGGTATTGGTCGCCACCACTCCGTCGATTCCCGACATCATGCAGTAATCCAATATGTTGTCCAGCTGTTCGGGCTCGATGTCCGGGGAGACTTTTACGAGCACCGGCTTGTATTTGTCGTAGCATAGCCTGAGGGACAGGAGTTCGTCCAGCACTTCCGACAGGAAGGATACTTCTTCCAGCGAGCTCATCCCCTCCACGTTGGGGCATGAGATGTTGACCGTAATCATGTCCACAAAGTCGTACAACAGCGAAAATGCGGTCCTGTAGTCCCTGATAACCTCCTGGTCTGACGTGCTTTTGGTATTGCGGGCGATGCTTGCGGAGATAATGCATGAGGGGGGATCGGACTGGATCCTGGCAATGGCGTGCCTGACCCCTTTGTTGTTGATTCCCATGCGGTTGACTATGGCCTTGTCCTTGGGAATCCGGAATATGCGGGGCTTGGGATTGCCGGGCTGGGGCTCCGGAGTGAGGGAGCCTACCTCTATGAATCCAAAGCCGTAGTCCGAGAGCAGGTTGTACTGCTCGCAGTTCTTGTCCAGGCCGGCTGCAAGGCCCACAGGATTTGGGAAGCTGAGCCCGAATACCTCGCGCTGGAGCGAGGGTGCATTAACCTTGTTCCAAAACCTGATCAAAGGCCTTGCCAGGGGGATCGATCCGGCAATCCGCATCAAGGCCATGGTGATATTGTGGGCCGCGTCACCTCCAAAGCGGAACAGGAGGGGGCGGAGGAAAACTTTGTACAAATTCATGCCTCTAAGATAGCAATAATCCTCGATTTTATGCTATCTCGGTAAAAGTTCCGTCACTGTAAAATATTAGAACTTTTTCAATTATTTTCTTATTTTCAAATAATTGCGGCGTACTATTTAAAGTATTTATTTCATCTGAGGGGGCGGAATTTGCCTCCATTACGTCCTGGTGGGCGAAAATATCGGGCTCTTTGTACATCTTGCCCTTGCCGGTTATGAGCCATTCGAGGTTCAGTCTGGGGTACTTCAGGGCAATCGAGCGGAAAAAGTCATACCCCGGGCGGTTCCTGCCGGAAAGGACGTGTGAAATGCCCGCCCTGGCCACGCCGAGGGAGTCGGCAAACTGTGACTGGGTGAGATTCTCGGCGGAGATGAATTGCTGGAGTCTGGTGTTCATTTGCAAATATTATTTTTACAAATATACATAATTGGATTTGATAATCAAAATCATCAGGTGAAATGTCAATAGGGAAGTGAGGTAAAATTGTGGTATTTCTATTATTGAAGTATCAATAAATATAAATATAGTAAAACATCTGATTATTAGTATATTAACCATGCTAATCAAATTCAATTATTGAAGTTTATGCTTCAATCCTGCCCAGTTGCCTCGAAAATGCTTCGTCTGTTGATTTATATAAAAGCACATTTATACCTGATTATCAGCATTTTAAATAATTAAATTTTTATTCATAATTATTTCTTATGTGTTTATTTCGTTTGCCTTATGGCTCACTTGGGTGCGCTTTATAGATATTTACAAATGTATATAGACACGTTAAAGAAATAACGGTATTTATTGTTACAAAAATAACCGGGCTCCGCGCTTACAGGCATATCCCTCAGGATTTCCATATTTCACGACTAATATGTAACTTCGCGTCAAATTTTTAAATGTCACAATGATACCTCTGATAGATATCAAGGAGTTCACCTACCCTCTTCCGCCTGAGAGGATCGCAAGGTATCCCCTGCCCGAGAGGGATTCCTCCAAGCTGCTGCTTTATAAGAATGGAATAGTTAAAGAAGATGTATTCAGGAATCTTCCGTCGTACATCCCTGAGAATACCCTGATGGTCTTCAATGAGACCAAGGTGGTACCTGCCAGGCTTCATTTCCGCAGGCCCACCGGTGCACATCTTGAGATATTCTGCCTTGAGCCGGTGGATCCGTGCGAGTACAATACATCGTTCGAGACCACTTCTTCCTGCTCCTGGAAGTGCGTGATAGGCAATGCAAAACGCTGGAAGGGCGATATCCTTGAGCTTCTGAATCCCGATGACGATCCGCGGGTATCGGCCATGAATCTCCGGGCTACCCTGGTTTCCAGGGAAGGACAGACCGGTATTGTCAGGTTCCAGTGGGATGACGGGGCTCCGTTCAGCCGTGTAATGGAACTCTGCGGGACCATTCCGATCCCTCCGTATCTCGGCAGGGAATCGGAAGATGTGGACCGCGACCGTTATCAGACCCTTTATGCCAGGATCAGGGGGTCGGTGGCTGCTCCAACGGCCGGCCTGCACTTTACGCAAAGAGTGCTTGATGCTTTGAATGCCAAGGGAATAGACAGGGAGTCCGTATGCCTGCACGTGGGTGCCGGAACCTTCCTTCCTGTCAAGGGAGGGGACGTGGCCGGCCACAGGATGCACCGGGAACCGTTTTCTGTTTCACTGGAACTGCTGAAAAAACTCGCGGCTGGTGGTAAAAGCCTCACCGCGGTGGGAACTACCTCGGTAAGGACGCTGGAATCGCTGTACTATATAGGCGTTTCATGCATTGAAAACGGTGTACCCTGTGAGGTGGAACAATGGGCACCGTACATAAGGGAGTATCCTTATTCCACGGCTGAGGCCCTGGGGGCGATAGTGGCCTGGCTCGAGCGGAATTCCGTCGATCATCTGGTTTCAGGCACGCGGATCATCATCGTGCCAGGCTTCCGCTTCCGCCTTGTGGATCAAATGGTTACCAATTTCCATCAACCGGAAAGCACCCTTATCCTGCTGGTTTCGGCCTTTGTGGGTGGCGACTGGCGTACAATTTACGATTACGCCCTTTCCCACGGTTTCCGCTTCCTCAGCTACGGTGACAGTTCGTTGCTTGAAAGAAGTATTTGAGCTTCATTTGGAGGTTTCAAGGGGATTTTATAAATTTGTAATCGTACTAAAACCGAATGTAAAATGGACCTTTACGAACTTGAAAACATAGCTCCGTATACCGACGAAGAAGCGGTTGTGGCTCTTGGCAAGCTGGCCAAGCACCCTAACGTGCCATGGATATCCAGGTTCATTTTCCCCGATAAACCCGACACATTCCTTGCCGATGTCCTGAGGAGCATCACCAGTATAGATGAATTCCAGAAACTGGTGATGAGGCAGGCCATAAAATGGGTGCTGGACACGTCTGTGCATAACTTCTCCTACGACGGAATCGCCAACATCCAGGGAATAGACGGCAAGTTCCTGGCCATGTCCAACCATCGCGACATCATCCTGGACCCCGCCATCACACAACTTGTCCTCTTCCAGAACGGTATTCCCCTGACCGAGGTCTGCGTTGGAGACAATCTGCTTCAGAGCAAGGCGATAGAATATCTCATTCGGTCCAACAGGATGATCAAGGTCATCCGGGGTATTTCGGCAAGGGAACTGTACCTGTCGTCGCAGGTGCTTTCGCGCTATATCCGCACTGCCATAACCACCGGAAAGAGTTCCGTCTGGATCGCGCAGCGTCAGGGGCGCACTAAGGACGGGATCGACATAACGGAACAGGGCCTGCTCAAGATGATCGACATGAGCGGCACCGGCAGTTTCGTGGAGAATTTCATGGAGTTGAACATCGTCCCGCTCAGTATCTCGTATGAGTACGAGCCCTGTGACATCCTCAAGGCCAGGGAAATGCTCATTTCAAGGACGCAGAAATATGTCAAGTCGGAGAACGAGGACCTGCAGAGCATCATGACGGGCATAAAGCAGCCAAAGGGCAACGTCCACCTGAACATCGGAACCCCGCTGACACTGGAGGAGGTGACTGAGGCTTCATTCTCGGACAAGAACGACCGCTACAAGGCCATAAGGCATGCCGTTGACCGCCGCGTGATTTCAGGTTATAAACTATGGAATACCAATTATATAGCCTACGATTTGGCCAACCATTCCTATAAGTGGGCCGACCTCTATTCCCCCGAGGAGGTGGAGAGTTTCACCGAGTATACCGAGCATCAGCTGGACAAGGTTGAACCCACCCTCAACAGGGCCGATCTAAGGGATATTTTCCTCAGGATTTACGGGAATCCCGTGATGACCAAGGAGAATCTGGACTAATCAGCTCTTCACGTGCACGTCCAGCTGAGGGAACGGGAATGAAATGCCCTTCTCTGGAAGGGTGGTGAAAATGGCCTCGTTCAGGCTGAAATATACGTCCCAGTAGTCCTGGCTCAGTACCCATACCCTCACTGCAAAGGTGACGCAGCTGTCCTTCATCGCGAGAAGTGCCACAAACGGATCGGAAGCTCCCGGGGTGGATGAGTCGAGTATCCGGGAGTCGGCCGAAACCACCTCCATCAGGACCTTCTTGACCTCGGGGCATGAGGAACTGTACGACACGGCAACCTCCAGGTCAACACGCCGCAGCGGCATTGCGTTGAAATTGTTTATGTTGCCGTTTGCGAGCGCTCCGTTGGGGATGGTCACTGCCCGGTTGTCCCTGGTAATGATCTTTGTGCTCACCAGGTTGATCGACGTCACGATTCCGGCATGGCCCTGTGCATCTATGAAATCTCCTGCCTTGAACGGCTTGAAAATGAGGAGCATGAGTCCGCCCGCAAAATTCTGGACAGTGCCGCCCAGGGCAACGCCGATCGCCATTCCTCCGGCAGCCAGCAGTGCGGCCACCGAGGTGGTATTGACTCCCAGGGTGCTTATCATCATTATTATGAGGAGGACCCATAGGATGATCCCCACCATGCTGTTGATGAAACTCACCAGGGTGGGTTCGGATTTCCTCTTCTCAAGGGCGCGGGTTACGGCCTTCCGTATCTTGCGGATTATCCAGGCACCTATCAGGTACAGCAGGAGTGCTGCTATGACCTTTAGTCCGAATTTCAGGATTTCGTGGAAGAAGTCCTGGAACAGGACGTCGGGGGAGGTAGTCTTGATCTTCTCCAGAAGGACCTGAGTACGGGTCTGGAGGGTGTCGGTCTGCAGCGGGAATAAGAACATGGCTCAGGGTACTAGAAACCGAACAGTGAATCCACCTTGGAAATGATTTCGTCCTCGTTCTGGTCGGGATCCAGCACCAGGTCGGGAGTGGCCATGAAATAGCCTCCCGCCTTTGCCATCTCCTCGCCTCCGCCGGTGACGTTCAGCATTATTATCTCGTCTTTGCGGACCTTTCCTTGGGCAACCGCCTGGGAGAGGGAGGCCACTGCAACAGCGGCAGCCGAATAGATGTCTATCCCTTCCAGGGCGAGGAACTTCCTCTGCCACAGGTTGAGCTCTTCGTTGGTGACCTTGAACATGTCGCCTCCTGTGTCCTCAAGTGCGTCGAAAAGGCCTCCGGCAAGGCTGTATGGCGGTTTTCGGTTGGAGAGGACCTTGGCATCGATCTCGGCGCACTTCTCCCTGGATTCCTCGGGAGTCATGGGAACGAGGGCCCTCTGGTGGAGTTTCCACGAGTCGTACATCAGGGTGAAAGGAGCGTTCTGGGAAGTGTAGATCCGGGTTTTCTTGTTGCCGAAGCGGCCGTCGGCTATGAGCCTGAGGTTGTTCTCCCATACGGCAATGGCCCCGGTGCCGCTCCCCACAGCCTGGAAGTATGCGTCGGGAAGCTCCCCGATGGCTTCCACCGCCGAGAGCAGGGTGGTACCCATTCCGTCGCGGCGTGCCACGTTCTTTGCACCGCCTTCCGCCATGTACCTGTCGGCGAGGCACAGCTTGTCACCAAGGGCGATGGCATCGAAATAGTCGGAACCCCTGGGGGAGGAGATTATCTTGACGCATGGACGCAGTCTCTTGTGGAACCACAGTGCACCTATGTTGTCCTTGGGGATGCATATCACAAGGGGGATGTCGTTGTCGGAACATACCTGGGCGAAGGCCCTTGCGGTGTTCCCGGCGCTCTGGACCACAAGGACCTTGTCGGTCTTCCGGGGCAGCCTGGCGCATACTGAATATGCTTCGGTGGCCTTGAACGAGCAGGTAGCCACTTCGGCCCCGATTTCGGGTGCATATCCGGTGAAGGTGATGTAGAGGTTCTCAAGGCCGAGTTCCCTGGCCAGACCGGTGCTCTTGTAAGTGACCGGGCCCTGGCCCTTTTTCAGTATCCTCTTGATCGGCAGCCATGAAGCATACCTGTATATGCCTTCAAAGTCAGGGTCCGGGGTGAACTGCTTGCTGTCATATACCGCCCTGATCAGGGAAGGGGCGGTTCCCAGGGGATCGGTCAGCGACCATCCCTTGTCTTCAAAAATCCTTCCCGTGGCTACGTTCATGAGCCTGTAGCGGGTGGGAGTGAATCTCTTCATAATATATTATACATTAATAATCAGCCAAGACATATATGCCACCCATATGGCAATGAGCAGAGCGCCTTCGCCCCTGTCGACCCGGTCTTTCCCGAAGGTGAAGGCCGACAGCAGCAGAACCACGGAACTGATAAACAGCGTCCCGGCGTCCACCAGGTCGATTCCACCGAAGGAGAGGGGAGTCACCACCGCCGAGGTCCCGAGTATGAGCAGTATGTTGAAAATATTTGATCCAATGATGTTTCCGAGCGCAAGCTGCCCTTTTTTCTTGGCCGCTGCGACTACGCAGGTGGCAAGTTCCGGAAGGGAAGTCCCGCCGGCCAGAATTGTCACCGCAATGAATTTGTCGCTGACCCCCATCAGTTTTGCCAGCGCCGTGGCATTGTCCACGAAGAGCCTTCCGCCTGCAACCAGGCCAACCAGTCCGCCAAGGATCATGAGTATGGCCTTGAACGTTCCCACTGGCTTTTCGCCCGGCTGGGAAGCTTCCTTGGAGTCGAACTTGAAGCAGGAGAAGAGGTACAGGCCGAAAAGCACCAGGAAAACGGCGCCGCCGGCCCTTCCGAGAGTATCGTTCCCGAGCCCCAGGATGGTACCCCTCAAGCCGATGAGAAGCATCAGGACCGTGGCTGCGATGTTGGCCGGAATGTCCTTCCTGCGGTTCAGCGGGGTTATCCCGATGGGGAGTATAAGGGCTGTGAGCCCGAGGATCATAAGGGTATTGAAAATATTGGACCCCATTACGTTACCAACCGCCACGTCGGCATTTCCTTCGAAGGCGCCTATCAGGCTGACCACCATTTCCGGGGCGGAAGTCCCCATCCCGACAATGGTCAGTCCGATGACGAATTCGCTGACCCCGGCCTTCCTTGCTGCTGCCGAGGCTCCGTCGACCAGGAAATCGGCCCCCCATACTATGAGGGCCAGGCCGGTTATCAACAGAACGATGTCAATTAACATAATATGGCAAAATTAACAATTTTCCTGCAAATAAGTTATATTTGCGAATCGAGGTTTTACGTTATTCGTCATGAAAACTCTGCTGTTTGCCCTTCTGACCCTTATGGCCACGCCGGATTCGGCCAGGCTGATGTATCATATCCGGATTGAGAGCGACATCGACCGCCAGTCGCGCAGATATCTGGAAAAAGGCCTGGAAAAGGCAGCCGAGGCCAAGGCCGACTTCATAATCCTGGACCTTGACACCTATGGAGGAGCCGTAGACGCTGCCGACAAGATGAGGACATCGCTCCTCAGGTCGGAGATCCCGGTTGCGGCCTATGTCAATCCTCAGGCAGCTTCGGCCGGGGCACTGATCTCCATCGCATGCGACTCCATCTACATGAGGACGGGCAGTTCCATCGGGGCGGCCACGGTGGTGGACCAGACCGGCAGGGTGATGCCCGACAAGTACCAGAGTTTCATGAGGGGGATGATGCGGTCAACGGCCGAGGCCAGGGGAAGGGATCCACTCGTGGCGGAGGCCATGGTGGATACGGCTCATGTGCTAAGCCTGACCCCTGCCGAAGCCATTGAAAAAGGATATTGCGACGGTGTGGCCGAATCAGTGGAGGAAGTTGCGGAAGCCCTTTCCGGAGGAGATCCGTATGTAATTGAGGATATGAAACTTACGGCTGTGGAAAAGGTGGCCCATTTCATGATGAACCCACTTCTGCAGGCTATATTCCTTATAATGATCCTGGGTGGAATCTACATCGAATTCAAGACACCGGGGATTGGCCTGCCGCTGGTTATAGCCATTGTGGGGGCGGTCCTGTACTTCTCTCCGCTTTATATAGAATCGGTGGCCAGGTACTGGGAGATACTGCTGTTCCTGGCCGGACTTGTGCTGCTGGGGCTGGAACTTTTCGTGATTCCGGGATTCGGGGTCTGCGGGATTTCCGGTATAGTATGCATACTGGTGTCGCTGGTCTTTGCCGCCGTGGACAATGCCGAGTTGCTGCGTTTTGACGGCACCCTGGACCTCAAGCCCGTGGTGGTGCCGGTGAGCATAGTGGTATGTTCGGCATGCGCGGCAGTGGCCGGAGGATTGTTCCTGGTCAGGAAACTCTATCCAACCAAGGCTTTCGACTCGGTGGCGCTTCGTGAGTCGCTCGCTCCTGAAGACGGTTGCGTGGGGGTCAGGACCGGACTGGAATCGCTTGTGGGAGAGGAAGTTGAAGTGGTTACCGACCTCAAGCCTGCAGGAAAGGTGAAGACCGCGTCGGGTAAGGTGGTGGAGGCGACTCTCGACCATGGATACGCCGCCAGGGGTACGGTTGTCAAGGTTGAAAAGGCCGAACAGGGCAGGCTATACGTCAGGCGTTAGCGGCTTCCTCCGGAGGGCGCAGACATTCTCCACGTGCTGAGTGTGGGGGAACATGTCCACGGGCTGGACTGCCGTAATCTCGTATTTTGAACTCAGTATTGCAAGGTCCCTGGCCTGGGAGGCCGGGTTGCAGCTTACGTATACCATCCTTTCCGGAGAGGCGTCCAGGATTACCTTGGCCACGTCGGGGTGTATTCCGGCGCGGGGAGGGTCCAGTATTATCACGTCGGGCTTTCCGTTACGGGCTATGAACTCCGGGGTAAGCACTTCCTTCATGTCTCCGGCAAAGAAGGTGCAGTTACCGATCCCGTTCGCGGCAGCGTTTTCACGGGCGTCCATGATTGCCTCTGGAACATATTCAATACCAATTACTTTGGCTGCCTTGCCCGATACGAACTGGGCGATTGTCCCGGTCCCGGTGTAAAGATCGTATACGGTTTCTGTCCCGGTCAGCGCCGCAAAGTCCCTCGCCACTCCGTAAAGGTTCCTGGCCTGGAGCGAGTTGGTCTGGTAGAATGACTTGGGCCCTATCTTGAAGCGAAGACCCTCCATTTCCTCGTATATGGCCCCGCTGCCCTTGTACAGGATGCATTCCTGGTCGGAAATGGAGTCGTTCAGCTTTGTGTTTATGACATAATAGAGTGAAGTGATTTCCGGGAACTCCGCGGCCAGGGCGTCCAGGAGGGCTTCCCTGCGGGGCCTGTCCTCATGGAAGAAGCACATTATCACCATAAGGCCTCCGTTCTCAGTGGTCCGCACGAACATGTTCCTGAAAAAGCCCCGGTTCTCCCTGATATCAAAGAATTCGTATCCGTTTTGGATGCAGAACCGCTTGACCATCAGCCGGATAGCGTTGCTGGGCTCCTTCTGGAGATGGCACTCCTTTATGTCCAGGACCTTGTCGAAAAACTTTCCCACATGGAAACCAAGGCCGGGCAGGTCCTCAGGAGGAATGGTTTCGGGATCCTCTCCGGTCAATATCCACCTTTTACTCGAAGCGCTGAATTCCAATTTGTTACGGTAATACTCCGTCCTTTCCGAGGGAAGGGTGGGCCTTATTTCCGGGACTTCCAGGTGTCCGATCCTCACTAGCTGGTCGTAAACCTGGCGCCTCTTTGCCTCGAGCTGCATCGGATAGGGGAGGGGCTGCCAGCGGCATCCCCCGCAGGTTCCGAAATGGGGACAGAAAGGCTCCAGCCTGTGGGGCGACGGCTTCACCAGGCGGATCACACGTCCCTCCATGTAGTTGCTCTTCTTCTTTGTGACCCTTACATCCACAATGTCTCCCGGAACTGCGAATTCCACGAACAGCACCATGGAATCCACGTGCGCAACTGCCTTTCCCTCGGCCGCCACGGATTCGATGGTGACATTCTCCAAGACCATATCCAGTTTCTTTCGTGCCATCTCGCTGAGTTTTCTCGCAAATTTATACTATTTTTGTAAATTATTTAAATGATTTTTACACAGGAATTGCAATATGGTCCTTGAAAAGAAATATGTGCCGGTGCTTTTGCTGACCGGTTATCTGGGAAGCGGCAAGACGACCCTCCTGAACAGGATACTGGCAAACCGCAGGGGAATCAAGTTTGCGGTGATAGTCAATGATATAGGTGAGGTCAACATAGATTCTGCCCTTATCCAGAAGGGAGGCGTCGTGGGACAGGGCGACGATTCGCTGGTGGCGCTCCAGAACGGATGCATCTGCTGCACCCTCAAGATGGACCTGGCCCGCCAGGTGAACGACCTTATCCGGATGAACCGGTTCGACTACATAGTGATCGAGGCCAGCGGAATCTGCGAACCGGCCCCCATCGCCCAGACCATCTGCTCCATCCCCACGCTGGGACCCGAGTTCGACTCCCCGTTCGTGGAAGCCCGGCTCGACTGCATAGTCACCGTGGTGGACGCCCTCAGGATGAAGGATGAATTTGCCTGCGGTGACGCCCTTACCCGCGGGGATATAGGCGACGAGGATCTGGAAAGGCTTGTGATTGAGCAGATTGAGTTCTGCAACATGGTGCTGCTGAACAAGGCTTCGGATGTGGCTCCCGATGAACTGGAAAGGGTGCGTGCAGTTGTCCGCGCCCTCAATCCCGGAGCCAGGATACTGCAGTGCGATTACGGCGACGTAGAACTGGACAGCATCCTCGATACCGGTCTCTTCGACTTTGAAAAGGTGGCTTCTTCCGCCGCCTGGATATCGGAACTGGAGCATGGTCACCATCACGACGATGATGATGACGACG
>JAFRXI010000028.1 GCA_017437755.1 Bacteroidales bacterium | reverse complement strand
CAGCAGGTCATCTTCCTGAGCGCCGACGCATTCGGCGTACTGCCTCCGGTTTCCATCCCGACCCCCGAGCAGACCAAGTACTACTTCCTCTCCGGCTTCACCGCAAAGCTCGCAGGCACAGAGAGGGGCATCACCGAGCCCACCCCGACTTTCTCCGCCTGCTTCGGCCAGGCCTTCCTTGAGCTTCACCCCACCAAGTATGCCGAGGAGCTGGTGAAGAAGATGAAGAAGTCAGGCGCCCGCGCCTACCTCGTGAACACCGGCTGGAACGGCACCGGAAAGAGGATATCCATCCGCGACACCCGCGGCATCATCGACGCTATCCTGAGCGGTGCCATCGATAAGGCCCCCACCAAGCAGATCCCTTACTTCAACTTCACCGTTCCCACCGTTCTGGAAGGCGTTGACACCGGAATCCTCGATCCCCGTGACACCTATGCCGATCCCGCAGTCTGGGAGGAGAAGGCAAAGGACCTCGCCGGACGCTTCATCAAGAACTTCCACAAGTACGAGTCCAACCGCGCCGGAAAGGCCCTCGTCAAGGCCGGTCCCAAGCTTTAGGCTCTGTAAACTCTTCAAGGGCTGCCCAAAAGGACAGCCCTTTTCATTTTCAGGATGGCAGCAGGCAGGGTTGAACTACTCTCGATGATCAGGAATGGCCGGGGCATGAGCCTTGGCCAGCAGTTGCGCTTGTCGGCCATTCTGAGCGGACCGGCCATACTGGCGCAGCTGTCGTCGGTGATGATGCAGTACATCGACGCCTCGATGGTAGGTCACCTCGGAGCTGCCGCCGGAGCCTCCATAGGCCTTGTCTCCACCTGCACCTGGCTTATGGGTGGCTTTGCAATGGCCTGCTGCTGCGGTTTTTCCGTTCAGGTCGCCCACTACATCGGAGCCGACGACTTCAAGGGCGCGAGGAGCGTGATGAGGCAGGGGCTTTTTTCTTCGCTCCTGTTCGGATGCTTCCTGAGCCTGGTGAGCATCGCCCTGTCGGGGCCGCTGCCCGGATGGATCGGCGGTTCCCCGGAGATCAATCCCGACGCCTCGGCATACTTCCTTATAACCGGAGCCTTCATGCCGTTCATGCAGACAGGATGGATGGCCGCGATGATGCTCCAGGGAAGCGGGAACATGAGGGTCCCCAGCATCCTGAACGTGCTCATGTGCGTGATGGACGTGGGGTTCAACTACCTCTTCATATACGGCCTGGACATGGGTGTGAAGGGGGCTGCGCTGGGTACCGGGATGTCGGAGCTCATCACCTGCTTCCTGATGCTGTATTTCCTGCTGTTCCGCTCCAGGGAACTGGGGATCCGGGGCGAGAAAGGATCGTTCATCCCCACCCGGAAAGTGCTCCGGGAGGCCCTTTCGATAAGCCTTCCCATGTTTTTCCAGAACATAGTGATGAGGGGCGCCCATGTGGCCACCACCGTGATAGTGGCGCCGCTGGGAACCGTCGCCATTGCCGCCAACGCATTCGCGGTCACCGCCGAGAGCTTCTGCTACATGCCAGGATACGGAATCGCCGACGCCGCCACCTCCCTGGTGGGACAGAGCCTGGGGGCCGGCCGCAAGGACCTTGCAAAGCGCTTTGCTGCAATTACTTCCGCAGGGGCGATGGCCATTATGACCTTCCTGGGAATCCTCATGTACATCGGGGCCCCATGGCTCATGGGGATGCTCACTCCCGACCCGGAGGTAATATCCCTCGGCGTCAAGGTCCTGAGGATAGAGGCTTTCGCCGAGACCCTCTACGCGGCATCCATAGCCGCCGACGGCGCTTTCATGGGTGCGGGCGACACCCTCGTCCCCAGCATAATGAACTTCGGGAGCATGTGGCTCGTGAGGGTTATACCCGCCATCTTCCTCACCAGGATATATGGACTCCAGGGCTTCTGGATTGCCATGTGCATCGAGCTGAATTTCAGGGGCATAATCTTCCTCATCCGGCTCAGCGGCAACCGCTGGATGAGCCGTCAGATCACCTCCAAGCCTAAAGGTACAGCAGCGGCGTAGGGACGGCGCGGGGAAGGATGCGCAGGTTGACGGTACCGGGGGCCACGCCCCATTCCCCCAGGGCAGCGCCGGTACATTCTAGGGCCTTGGCGGGAGTGTTGTTGTTGCCGCTGAGGTGACACAGGAAAAGATTCCGGAGCCCCTCGTGCCAGAAGGCCTTTACGGCAGAGGCGCAGGCATCGTTGCTAAGATGGCCGAAGCCCTTGATTATCCGCATTTTGAGTTCATAAGGATAATCCCCACCCAGGAGCATGTCAACGTCGAAGTTGGACTCTATCACCACGGTATGCGCCCTTGAAGCGAAGCTGAGGCATTCCGGGGTGAACTCCCCCAGGTCAGTCATGAAAACCATCCGGTGCTCCCCCGCCCGGATTGCGTAGGAAACGGTCTGCGTGGCGTCGTGCGGAACCACGAAGCAGAGAACCTCGATTCCGGGAGCCACCTCCGTCCACTCTCCAGGGATGATCACCCTCCTGCACCGGGCCACCCACTCCCTGGTAAAAGGATGTACGGAAAAGACGGCGTGGAGCTGCCAGGTGGCAAAAACCGGGACTGCGAGTTTCTTGCAGAACGAGCCCAGGCTGCGGATATGGTCGTAATGGTCGTGGGTTATGATTATGGCCTTGATACAATCAAGGGAGAGCCCTGCGGAAACCATTACGCCCTTTACAGTCCGGGGACTTGCCCCTGCATCGATAAGGATTCCGGAAACTTCCCCTTCCGGCGACTTCAGACCCAGGAAACTGCAGTTGCCGCAGCTGCCGCTGGTAAAGCTCTGGAACACAGGGGCACCGGTGCTCATCGCATTTCCTCCTCACCGCAGAAACGGGAGATAACGCTGTAGGCGCCCTCTGCCCCAAGCTCTCCGGCCCGGGACAGGTCTATGCACCCTTTCTCCTTGTCCTTCAGGTAGATAAGCACAAGTCCGCGATTGAAATATGCATCGGCGAAACGGGGATACTGACGGATGGCAGCGTCGTAATGGGCAATGGCATTGACAGGCCTGGAAGAAAGGCAGTACAGGTTGCCGAGGTTGAACCTGACGTAGGGGAAATCCTTAAGGATGGCGGCGGCCTCCTCCATGTCGGCGATGGCCTCCGAATAGTCGTAGTCCAGGTTCACCTGGTCCCGGACCCGGGCCCTGGTATTTCCCTTGTCGTCCATGGAAAGGGTCTGGACATTGCTCTCCATGGAGGCTATGAAATCAATCATGTCGGCCCTGAGTACTCCCCTGTTCATGAGATAGAATCCCTTGTAGAGGTTGCCGTAAGGATTGCCGTCCTCCTGTTCCGCGGACTTGTCGTAATGCGACAGTGCACTTCCGAAGCGCTTGGCTCCGATATCCACCAGGGCCTTGAGGAACTCTTTCTGGGGGCTGGGGACGTCCGAAAGGTACAGTGCCTCCTCAACCACGGCTCCTTCCGGTTGTTTCACTTCCGCCGGGGACGACGTAATCACCACGGGGAGAGCCAGTTCCGACATGAAACGTTCCACCAGTGGATTCTCGTACCGGGAACTCAGCGCATAACGTCCGTCATCCCTCCGTTCCGTCAGGGTGAAGCGGTACAGCGGCTTGAGGTTGATGTCGATGTCACGGTGCTGGAGGAGTTCGTCGTCAAAGTCCTTCTTGGCAAAGGAGGCGTCCAGCGAGAGCAGGGCGTTGTATTTGCGGGTGGTGTCGGCGAACGATTCGGAATCGGCGCCCACCTTGGAACGATATTCCCGGACCTTCTGGCGGGCGGTGTCGTAATCGGCCTTTGAAGCCCTGGACATACCCAGCTGGAGCTCCACCCAGGAACGGTTCATGTAGGCCTTGGCAAAATCGGGGTACAGTTCGATCGCCTTGGAGTAATCGTCAAGGGCATCTTCCCAGCGTTCCATCCCTGCAAAGAAGGCCGCCCTGTTGTAATAGGCCAGGACGTTTCCGGGATTGATGTTGATCACCCTGTCCATGTCGGCGAGGGCGCTCTCGTAATCCCCCACCTGGGCGCTTATGAGGCTCCTGTTATAAAGGGTCAGGGCGTTTCCGGGCTCCCGTTCAAGCACCTTGTCCAGGTCTTTCATCGCGGCATTGTAGTCGTTCCGGTCGTATTGCAGGAGTGCCCTGTTGAAATAGGCGAAGGTGCTGGTGGAGTCCAGTTCAATGGCGTGGTCGAGGTCGGAAAGGGCGTCGTCGAAATTCTTCCTGGCGGCATAGAGCCTGCCCCGGCGGATATATCCCTCCGGCTCAAAACGGTCCAGCTTGATAGCCTTGTTGTAGTCGGTCAGGGCCTTGAGGGTATCGCCCAGGAAAAGGTATGACGCCCCCCTGTTGAGGTACGCCGAAGGATCCTTGGGTTCCTTCTTTATGTAGCGGTCAAAATCCTTCACCGCCTCGCTGAACTGCTGCGACAGGAAGTAGGTGACTCCCCTGCTGAAGTACAGACCGGTATATCCGGGACGCAGGTCGATGGCCTTCTGCAAATCTTTCAATGCCTCATCGTAATGACCTGAACGATTTGAAGTTATAGCTCGGTAATGATATCCCGAAGTAAACACCGGATTGAGTCTTACGGCGGTGTCAAAATCGCGCTTTGCCCCCCTGATGTCACCCAGGTTGTACTTGGCTATCCCCCTGTAGAAAAAGGTCCAGTGGTCGGTGGAATCAAGCAGGGCCAGGATGTTGAAATTCTCTATGGCCTGGGCCAGCTTTCCGTCGGCGAGGGCGTTGCGTCCGCGGAAGGAGAAGACGTCCTTGTCGTACTGGGCACTGGACGGAAGGGCGCTGCACAGCAGAAACAGGACCGCAATTGCGGCCATTGCCACCTTCCTTGCTGCAGATTCTACACCGGATGTCATAAAAAATTTCACTTTCAAGGCCAAAATAACTATTTTTGACGCCCGAATTACAAATATAAACATTTATCATGCCTTATCCCGCGTCAGCAAGAAAAATATTGAAGGCGTTTCTCCTTCTTATCCTGGTTTTTCCGGCCAGGATGAACGCCGCGGGATACATAATCAGCGAGCACAACGCTGAGAAGGCGATAGCGGAAAACCGGATTGCAGCCGACATCGAATTCCTTTCCCACAGGCTCACCGGAGGCCGGAGGACCGGTTCCATGGGATCCACCATGGTTGCAGCATATCTTTCGTCGAGATTCCGGGATATAGGACTCAAACCGTTCGAAGGCAGTTACTTCCGCGGGTTCAGGACAGAAACCGGACAGACCGGGCAAAACGTCCTGGGACTGTTAGGAGGCAGGTCCCGGAGATATATCGTGGTGGCCGCCCATTACGACAACATCGGCCTCTGGGGTGACGCTTTCTACCCCGGGGCCGACAGCAATGCGTCTGGCGTGGCCGCCATGCTTTCAATAGCCGGCGCCTTCTCCTACATGAACCGGCTTGGAAAGGAAAGGGGCAAGGGGATAATCTTCGTGGCGCTGGATGCCAAGGAGCAGAACATGGGCGGTGCCAGGGCCCTGTACTCCCTTTTCAAGGACGGCTCCCTTTCCAACCCCGACACCGGGCAGGCGATAACCCTCTCCGACATAGACATGTTCGTCAACATAGACCAGGTTGGAAGCACCCTCTCCCCCATCCACAAGGGAAGGGAGGATTACCTCATAATGCTTTCGGACGAGGGCACCGGACGCCGGAACAGCCTCCTCTCCGGGAACCGCGAGCGCGGTACAGGACTGGACATTTCCTTCTCCTATTACGGCAGCCGCGACTTCACCAGGCTCTTCTACCGGAAGGTGTCCGACCAGAAGGTGTTCATCGAAGGAGGGATTCCGTCGGTGATGTTCACCTCCGGCATCACAATGCTCAACAACAAGACTTCCGACGTTCCGGAGAGCCTTGATACGGGAATTCTCAGGAAGAGGGTCCTCCTGATGTACTACTACCTTACGAAGATTGTCTAGAATCCAGTTCTCCGGTCCTCCGGGAAAGGTAATCCTTGAGCACGGAACGCCCGCGCATCTTCCTTAACCCTCCATCGAACACCCTGGCTTCCAGGTACATGTCCCTTATGGCGTCGGCCGTATAGGCGGGATACATCTTTACGGCCTGGGCCGCCAGGAGCCTCATCCTCTCCTTGACCGAGGCGGGATACTCCTCCATGGCAAAGAACCCTTCCGTCCAAAGCAGGAAGGAGAAGACCGCCTTTGCCGTCTCTGCGGCGGTGGCAGGATTGTCGCTGAGGCTGTCGGGATGGCGCCTCAGCAGGACCCTGGAACAGCGCACGGTCAGGACGCCCTTTTCCCTTGCCGCCTTGAAAAGCGCCGCCAGGGTAGCCTTGGCCAGGGTTTCTTCCCCGGAAAGGGCGTTCAGGAGGGCGTCCCTGCGGAATACGAAGGACGACACGCTCAACGGGGCCCCCGCGATGAACACCCGGCGGAACATCTGGCCCACCGTCATCTTCCGGCGGAAGCGCCTGCCCTTTTCCGTCACCTCCGAACGGACGTCGATGGTATCGCAGTTCCAATGGTAGACATCGTAATCAGGGTAGGATGCCGCAGTCCTGCGGAACCGGCGTATACACTTGGAGGTCAATTCGTTGTCGTCGGAAAGAATGCAGATGAAAGACTCGTCTCCGATGAGTCCCAGGCAGCGCTTCAGATGGTCTGTCGCCTTTTCCGGGCCGTAATTGTCAGGGAAGCGGTAGTAGACGATATGGAGCCTGTCCTCAAAACCGGAGACTATCGTGGCCAGGTCCTCGGGCGAAGCGTCGTCACCCACGTATACGGTGAACCTCCGGTCGGTCTGGGCCGACAGCGAATACAGTGTCTTGTGGATGGACGATGCCCGGTAAGCTGGGATAACTATTGCGATGTCATTCTTTTCCATGGCTTGGAATGGTTTGTTTTGCAAAGATAAACGAAATTAATTAGATTTGTGGATTATGAAAGATTTCTTCCGGATGATGAGGCAGTATGCACTGCCTTACAAGTCTTATCTTGGTGGGGCGGTGGTGCTGAACCTCCTGTCCGCCATATTCAACATATTCTCGTTCTCCTTCATAATCCCGATGCTGAACATCCTGTTCAACCTCGACAGCAAAACCTATGAGTTCATCTCCTGGAGCGATGCAGCCGTGGGGTTCAAGGACAAGCTGATAAACAACGCATACTGGTACGTATCCTCCTTCATGGCCGAACACGGTGCCGTACAGACCCTGCTGATCCTCTGCGGGGGCATGATCCTTCTGACTGCACTCAAGACCTCCTGCTACTTCGGGTCCACCGCGGTGATGATCCCAATCCGTACCGGCATCGTCAAGGATATCCGCAACAAAATCTACAACAAGATATTAGCCCTTCCCATAGGCTTTTTCTCCGAGGAGAGGAAGGGCGACATCATAGCCCGCATGAGCGGAGACGTGCAGGAGGTGGAGACCTCCATCACATCGTCGATCCACATGCTCATCAAGGACCCGATCCTCATAGTGTTCTACTTTGGGACACTGCTGTACATCAGTCCTGAGATGACGCTTTTCACAGTGTTGTTCGTACCTGTGTTCGTGTGGATAATGGGGGTTATCGGAAAGCAGCTGAAGCGGCGATCCCTCCAGGCCCAGCTGCTTTGGAGCGATACCATGGCCCAGGTGGACGAAACCCTGGGCGGACTCCGGGTGGTAAAGGCCTTCAATGCGGAGAAAACCATGTCGGGACGCTTCTGGAGGGTTACCGAGGCCATGCGGAAGAAATACAACCACGTGGCCATGCGCCAGGCTCTCGCCCATCCGGTAAGCGAGTTCCTGGGAACGGTGATGATCCTGGTTGTCCTGGCCTTCGGCGGCAGCATGATCATCAGGGGCAGGGGTCTGTTCGGGGAACCGTTCATGGATGCCTCAACGTTCATATTCTTCCTTGTGCTTCTCTATTCGGTCATTGAACCAATCAAGGAACTTTCCAAGGCCGCCTACGGCATTCCCAAGGGACTGGCCTCGATGGAAAGGATCAACAAGATACTGGATTCGGTCAATCCGGTGGAGGAAAAGGCCGATCCGGAGCCCCTTGACTCGTTCAACGACAGGATTTCATTCAAGGGGGTGTCCTTCAGCTACGACGGTTCCAGGGAGGTCCTGCACGGAATCGACCTGGAGATTCCCAAGGGGAAGACAATAGCGCTGGTGGGTGAATCCGGGGCCGGGAAATCCACCCTTGTGGACCTCATTCCCCGATTCTACGACACCACCTCCGGCAGCGTCACCATCGACGGGAAGGATATCCGCGACGTGGGGATCCACAGCCTGAGAAGCCTGATGGGGAACGTCAACCAGGACCCTATCCTGTTCAACGACACCATATTCAACAACATCGCCTTCGGGGTGGAGAACGCCACGCCGGAAATGGTCATGGCCGCCGCCAGGATAGCCAACGCCCATGATTTCATAATGGAGAAGGAGGAAGGCTACGACACCAACGTGGGCGACCGAGGAGTGAAGCTTTCCGGAGGACAGAGACAGAGGATAAGCATAGCCAGGGCAATCCTGAAGAACCCTCCGATCCTGATCCTCGACGAGGCCACAGCCTCGCTCGACACAGAGTCGGAAAGGACCGTACAGGAGGCGCTGGAGAGGCTTATGTCAACCCGCACCACAATAGCCATAGCGCACAGGCTCTCCACCATCCGCGAAGCCGACGAGATAGTGGTGATGCACGAGGGACGCATCGTGGAGAGGGGCCGTCACGACGACCTCATCGCCCTGGGCGGGTATTACAAGAAACTATATGACATGCAAGCACTATGAAAAGTTTGGAACTACCTTATATTGAGGGACTTGAGAACATGGATACGGGGCAGTTCGCCCTGGCGATGGAACGTTGGGCGGCCAAGGATGCAATTGCTTCGGCCGCCTGGAAGGAATATCCTTACAAGCCCGACTGCTGGTTTTCCGTGGCCCGCAGCCGCACCCATCTGGCGGTTGAATTCAGGGTAAGGGGCCTGGACCTGAGGTCAGTGGAGCTCCGCGACAACGGCCACTCCTGGGAGGACAGCTGCTGCGAGTTCTTCATAGCCCATCCCTCCGACGGGACATACTACAATTTTGAGATGACCTGCGCCGGATTCCTGCTGGCGGCAAAGAGGAAAAGCCGCGAGGATTCGGTCTTGCTGGAATCATCGGCCCTGAAAAGGGTACTGCGCCACGCATCCCTTTCCCCCGAGGCAAGGGACATCAAGGGAGGTATCTTTTCATGGAGTATCGCGATGCTTATACCGTTCGACCTGATTGGAATGGACGGGGACGACCTCCCCAAAGTGATAAGGGCCAATTTCTACAAATGCGGCGACATGACTGCCACTCCCCATTATGTGAGCTGGTCTCCGGTTGGCACACCGTCACCTGATTTTCACCGTCCCGAATACTTTGGCGAACTTGTAACCAAATGAAAATCAGGCCTCGACATATCTTTCAGGTTCTGTTTGTGGCCTATCTTGCGGTTGTGGCCTGGCTTTGTTTCGGCAATTTCAGCAGTCCTCCCAAGATCAGCCCGTACCTGTTTGGAATAGCCATAGACAAGGTGATCCACTTCCTGATGTTCCTCCCCTATCCATTCCTGTTCTTCATGTCGTTTTTCAGGAAGGGCAGCCATCTGCAAAGGGATGCCGGGATACTGTGCGCCGCCCTTTTCACGGGAGTGCTGATAGCACTTGCCACCGAATACATCCAGGGCTTCACGGTGTACCGCTCAAAGGACATGATGGACCTTGCCGCCGACGTCATCGCCCTGCTTACCGGCACCAGTCTCACATACACCGTACTGTCAATCGTAAAGTCATGACCAAGAAGTTCTTCCTTCCCATTCTGGCGCTTATGGCCGCGACTCTTCCGGCCGGGGCCCAGGGCATCCCGGCAAGGGATTTCAAAGCGGTGAACGACTCGCTGAAGGTCCTCATGCAGAAGAGGACCAGCGTCAGGACTCCGCTGAGGCTGGAAAAGATCATGAAGCGCGACGGGGTGATGGACTTCTACTTCAGCCGCGAGCTTGTGGATTACCCGTGGAAGGAGAGCGATGTCAAATGGTTTGTAAAAGAACTGGAGAGAAGGCGTCCTGCAGCCTACAAGAGCATTCCCGTGGGGGAAATCTACGGAAACACCGTTCCGCTCCAAGACCTTGGAATGCCGGAGACCGGGAACAGCGGCAAGGCCGTTTCCAGCCGGTTCCGGACCGATGACAAGCGGTCCTCCACAGTTCCGCTGGTAACCGAACTGGGCCGGGAGGACTATCCTAAAGGCCTGTCACGAAGGCATATAGCCCTATGGCAGAGCCACGGGCGCTACTTTGAGGAGACTATGGACAGGTGGGAATGGCAGAGGGCTCCCACCAACAGGACCGTGGAGGACATGTATACTCCAAGCTATGTCCTTCCCTTCCTCATCCCCATGCTGGAGAATGCCGGAGCCTGCGTCCTCACCCCCCGTGAAAGGGACACCCAGGTCAACGAGGTGGTCTGCGACAACGACCCTTCTTTCGGCGGATCCCGCACAGGGCTGCTCCGCCGCGAGGGCAAGTATTCCGAAAAGGGCGGCTGGCAAGATGCCGGCATAGGCTTCGCCGACCGCAAGGAAACCTATTCAGGCTACGACAACCCTTTCAGGATGGGAACCTGCAGGATGGCCCCGACGGCCAGGCACGGCTCCCCTTCCGCCGAGATCAAATGGACCCCTGACATACCCGAAAGGGGTTTTTACGCCGTATATGTTTCCTATAAATCCCTCACCAACAGCACTGAATCGGCAAATTACACCGTCACCCACATGGGCGGCAGCACCTCCTTTGCCGTGAACCAGAAGATGGGAGGCGGAATGTGGGTGTATCTCGGGACATTTGAATTCGACAAGGGGGAAAAGGGTTCGGTGGTCCTCTCCAATGACATTCC
Source organism: Bacteroidales bacterium (assembly GCA_017437755.1). Lineage (GTDB taxonomy): Bacteria > Bacteroidota > Bacteroidia > Bacteroidales > UBA932 > Cryptobacteroides. The sequence goes on along the minus strand of JAFRXI010000028.1, from coordinate 6,984 downwards.
GGAAGGACGCCGTGGCGAATCCAAGACATACGTAACCGCCGACGCAGTCCGGTTCGGGGGCGGGATGGGCAAGGTCGAGCGCGGCATTTCCGACGACTCCATGAGCACTTCGTGCCTTCCATGCTTCACCGAGGGGGCCATGTACTCGATGCAGTGGTCGGGGATCGACATGCGCCTGCTGGATCCCTGGAACGGCGATTACCAGAAGGACTATGCCGGAAGGGGCGCCTGGGTGACGCATCTTTCGGGAGGTTCCAGGGTGAATCCCAGGATTACCGGACGCAAGATCCCTTTCGACCTTTCACTGGCCTTCCATACCGATGCCGGCGTCACTCCCAACGACTCGATTGTGGGGACACTCTCCATCTATACCGGCCTCTGCGACGGCAAGGACGAACTCCCCGATGGCGAGAAACGCCTCAGCGGCAGGGCCCTGGCCGACATGGTGCAGACCCAGATAGTGGGCGACATCAGGTCGGGCTTCGAGCCGGCCTGGACCCGCCGCGCCACCTGGGACCGTTCCTACAGCGAATCCCGCACCACCGGTGTTCCGGCGATGCTGCTGGAACTGCTGAGCCACCAGAATTTCGCCGACATGAAATACGGCCTCGACCCCTCATTCCGGTTTACCGTCTGCCGCGCAGTATACAAGGGCATCCTCAAATACCTGTCCAGCCGGTATGGCTGCCCCTACGCCGTCCAGCCGCTTCCGGTGAGGTCCTTCTCGGCCGAACTGCTCGATGACGGGAAGGCGCGCCTGAGTTGGCTGCCCACGGAGGACAAGGCGGAGCCCACGGGCACGGCGGAAGGATACATAGTCCAAACCAGGACCGACGACGGGGCCTTTGACGGAGGCACCGCCGTAAAGACCGAAACCGGGAGCGACGGAAGGGTGTCGGTCACGGTGGACGTTCCCAGGGGACACCTTTCAAGCTTCAGGATAATCGCCTTCAACAAGGGCGGCCGGAGTTTCCCCTCGGAAGTCCTCTGCGTTGGTACGCCGTCCGGTTCGTCGAAGGGTACTGTGTTGATAGTCAATAATTTCACCAGGGTAGCGGCCCCTGTATGGTTTGACACTCCCACCTATGCCGGCTTTGACGGAAGGGTCGACGGAGGCGTACCATACATTGAGGAAATCAATTTCATAGGCGAGCAGTACCAGTTCCGCAGGGGGCTGCCGTGGATTGACGACGACAATCCCGGATTCGGGGCTTCGTACACACACCAGGCCGGGAAGAAGGTAGCCGGCAACACCTTCGACTTCCCCGCAGTCCATGCCAGGGCGCTGCTCAAGGCCGGTTGGAGCGTGGTATCGGCAAGCTGCGAGGCTTTTTCCGCCAATCCCCACCTGGCCTCCGGCACGATGGCCGCCGATATCATCTGCGGCAAGCAGGTCACCACAAAAATAGGCCGCGGGGCGGTTCCCAACCGCTTCATGGTGTATTCCGAGGGACTTCAGGCCGCAGTAAGGGAGTATACTTCAAAGGGTGGGAACATCCTCATTTCCGGCGCCAACCTGGGCACCGACGCATGGGATACCGTCTACGAGACCGATCCCGACACAAAGTACCAGGAGAAGGCACGGAGGTTCACCACTGAGGTGCTGGGATTCAAGTGGATGACCAACTATGCCACCGACACCGGAGAGGTTTCGCCCGCAACCGGATGGAGTTTTCCCCAGGTGTCGTTCAGGACCGGTCCCAATCCATATTGCTACGCCGTTGAAACACCCGACGGACTGGTTCCACTGAGCGAAGGCGCATTTTCCGTAATGAAATACTCCGGCAACGGTATTTCGGCCGGAGTAGCTTATGATTCAGGGAACTACAGGGCTGTTTCCTTTGGCTTCCCAATAGAGGCGGTTTCGTCCGTAGAGGGCCTGGAATCGCTTGTCAGCGCTTCCATGAAGTTCCTCTCATCGGGAGGAAGGCGAACTGAATAGAATCCACCTGTAGAGGTTGCATCCTATGAAATTGCCGGCGACTATCGAAAGATATACGGCCAGCACTTTCAGGGGCTCTCCCCCGATGACGGACCAGGGGGCGGCGAGGTAATAGAATGCGTCGGCAATGCTGTGTGCAAACCCGCAGAGGATGAACACGGGCACTCCGAACAGCAGTGGCAGGAACTTCCCTTCCCTGCCGTACTTCACGGCCGCAGTCATGATGAATCCGCAACCGATTCCCAGGGCACCGCACCTGAGTGCCCCCTTGGCAAGACGGCCCTGAAGCAGGGTTCCGGCCTTGTCCACAACATCCGGCAGGGCATAGTGGGCAAGCAGGGCGACAAGGCCGCAACCGACTATGTTCCCGAGGATTATGATCAGCATATCCAGCCAGTCCCTTCCCTTTTTCACGTCCACGAAACCGGCGGTACCGGTATAGAGACGGTATCCGAAATGGACTACCGTAAGAAGTCCGAACGAGAACAGTACGGCACCGGCGACTCCGCCGACGCTAAGGTATACGACTCCGCCTATGGCTATGCATATACCGGCAAGGATGGCTGAACAGAAAGTCTTCATTGGAACTTGTAAAAAATTTTCACGAAGATAGGAAACTGTTTTATAAAAAGAAAGGGAGGAAACCGTTTTTTGGTTTCCTCCCTGGTGCTCCCTCAGGGGCTCGAACCCTGGACCCCAACATTAAGAGTGTCGTGCTCTACCAACTGAGCTAAGGAAGCGTCCTGCCTTTTTGTGACCCGTTCGGGGCTCGAACCCGAGACCCCAACATTAAAAGTGTTGTGCTCTACCTACTGAGCTAACGAGTCCTCCAATGTCCCAACCGGATCTCCAAATCGGGAATGCAAAGGTAGACCTTTTAAGGGAAAACTCCAAATAAAATTTAACTTTTTTTAGAGAACTCCTTTATACTTTGTTCCCGGCTGCGTCTGCACACAAGCAGATTCCCGCCTATCTCGGAAATTATGTAACCTTCAAGCCCCTCAACAACCACTGTCTTTTCATCCGGGACGTGGACCACGCAGTCGCGGCAACCGAAGAGCCTGACGTCATCGCCGACCACTGCATTGCCGTTGCTGTCGGCAGGAAGCAGGTCGTGGACGGCGGTCCAGCTTCCCAGGTCGCTCCAGCCCAGGTCGGTGGCTATCACGTGGATGCAGTCGGATTTTTCCATGACGGCGTAGTCGATGGATATCTTCTCGCACTGCGGGAAGAGCTCCTTCAGCGCCTCCTCCTCCCCTTCCGTATAGAAACTAGGCGAGAGGCGGTCCATCAGCGAGGCGATTGACGGGGCATGGGCCCTCATCTCGGAAATTATTGTGGCTGAATTCCATACAAATACTCCGGCGTTCCAGAAATAGTTCCCCTGCTCCAGGTAGAACCGGGCGGTTTCCGCGTCTGGTTTTTCCCGGAACGAGGCCACTTCCTGTACTATCCCCCTTTCGTTCGACCGGGCCTGGATGTAGCCGTATCCGGTTTCCGGCCTGGTGGGGGCGATACCCACGGTGACTATCGCCCGGCGCCCGTCGGTAAAATCCAGGGCCTTGCGGATGACGGCCGCATATTGACCCGTTTCAAGCACAAGGGCGTCGGAAGGCGTTATCACGATGTTCACATCCCCGTAGCGCCGCGAAATCTTCCAGCAGGCGTAGGCTATGCAGGGGGCGGTGTTGCGGGGTTCCGGCTCGCAGAGTATCTGCTCGGGAGGGATCATCGGAAGTTGCTCCCTCACCACGGCCTCGTACTTTGACGATGTCACCACCCAGAAGTGGTCCGGGTCGCAGACAGTCAGATAGCGCTCCACCGTGAGCTGGATGAGGGTCCTCCCCACTCCAAGTACATCGATGAACTGTTTGGGCATTCCGGGAGTGCTCAGGGGCCAGAGACGGCTGCCGATTCCACCCGCCATTATAACTACATGAGTGTCCATTCCATAGATTTTTTGTACAAAAATATACAATTTGCAAAAATAATTGCGTATATTGAGCACATAATTAAAAATAATATTGTCAAACTCAATACCAAAACCTTTATTACTAAAACATTAAACATCATGAAAAAGTACGTTGCTGAGTGCATTGGAACAATGGTTCTTACACTTCTTGGCTGCGGTACCGCAGTTTTCGTAGGGTGCGGTGATCCCGCCGGCGTGGCTGCCACCGCCCTTGCCTTCGGCCTTTCCGTCATCGCCATGGCCTACACCATCGGCGGAATCAGCGGTTGCCACATCAATCCCGCCATCACCCTCGGCGTGGCCCTCTCCGGGCGCATGACCTGGAAGGATGCCTGCGGATACTGGATCGGCCAGATCCTCGGCGGTATCATCGGCGCTGCCATCCTCTTCCTCATCGTCAAGGTTTCCGGCGCTCCCGGTGCCATGGGTGATCCCGCAGGACTCGGCACCAACGGCGTTGCGAATGCAGGCGGCGTGGGCGGAGCTTTCCTCGTGGAAGTCATCGCCACCTTCCTGTTCGTACTCGTGGTACTCGGTGCAACCGATTCCAAGGTTGGTGCAGGCAACTTTGCCGGCCTCGCAATCGGTCTTTCCCTGGTGCTGATCCACCTCGTGTGCATCAACCTCACCGGCACTTCGGTCAACCCCGCCCGTTCAATCGGCCCCGCCCTCTTCGCCGGCGGAGAAGCCCTCAAGAACGTCTGGGTATTCATTGTGGCCCCGCTCGTGGGAGCAGCGCTAAGCGCCTGCGTATGGGCAGCCATCGCCCCTGCAAAGGAGAAATAGAAGTAATTGACCTTCAGCATGAAGGATGGCCGGAGACGGTCATCCTTCTTTGTTTTCCACCGCTGCCGTCTCCTTTCTGGCCAGGATGATTCCCAGTTCAAACAGGAGGTATAGCGGCAGGAATACTACCATGAGGGTAAACGGGTCGCCTGACGGGGTTATCACCGCCGCAAGGATCATCAGGACCACGACGGCGTGCTTGCGGTATTTCCTGAGCCACGCCCGGTCTATGAGCCCCAGCCTTGACAGCAGCCAGGTGAGCAGCGGCAGTTCGAATACGACTCCCATCACAAAGATCATCAGGAGGAAGTTGTGCATGTAGGAGTTCAGGGATATCCGGTTCTCAATGGTCATGCTCAGGTTGTACTCGGTAAGGAAACGGAAAGTCAGGGGGAATACAACGCAGTACCCCAGGGCGCAGCCGATGAAGAACATGACAGTCCCGAAGAGGAAGGCAAACGACAGGTTCTTCTCCTCATGGGGGAAAAGAGCAGGCTTGATGAACTTCCAGACCTCGTAGACGATATACGGGAAGGTGATAAGCGCTCCGGCCCAGAAAGATATCTCAAGATGCATCATGAACTGGGTGGAGACGTTGATGTTTATGATCTCCACGTTGAACGACGGGTCGGTAAGCCAGCCTCCGGCCTTTCCGCCCAGTAATGACGCGATGAAACGGTAAAGGAAAAAATCCGACCTCGCCGGGGCCAGGATGAAGGAATCAAAGATACGGGGAATGGCGACAAAGCTTCCCGCCATTGCGACGAAAAGTACTGCGACTATCCTGATCAGACCGCCCCGGAGTACGTCCAGATGGTCCCAAAAAGACATTTCTTCCCCGCCGGAGGACATGTCCTATTCTTTGTCTGCAGGTTTCTTGTCGGCTTCGTCTACGGCCTCCTTGATGTCGGCCTCGACCTCATTCACCCCCTGCTTGAAACTCTTGACGCCCTTGCCGAGCCCCTTCATGAGCTCGGGAATCTTACGGCCGCCGAAAAGGAGGAGTATCACCAGGGCGATAAGTATTATTTCGCCTGTTCCCAGATTGAATATCAGCAGTTTACTAAGCATGGTATTATTGTTTGGAAATGGTTTCTAATGCTTCTGTCCGATGAGTTGGAGGAACTCGTTCCGGGTCTTGTCGGACTTCATGAACAAGCCGGAGAATGCCGATGTGGTGGTGATGGCGTTGGACTTCTGGACGCCACGCATCGACATGCAGGTGTGAAGGGCCTCTATAACCACGGCTACTCCCATGGGATGCAGCGACTCCTGTATGCAGTCACGGATCTGCACGGTCAGCCTTTCCTGGACCTGAAGCCGGCGGGCATAGGTTTCCACCACCCTCGCTATCTTGCTTAGCCCGGTTATCTTGCCGTTGGGGATATAGGCCACATGCGCCTTGCCGATGAATGGCATCATGTGATGCTCGCAGGTAGAGAACAGTTCAATGTCCCTTACGATCACCATCTGGCTGTACTGCTCGTCAAATATCGCGGACTTTATTATCTGCTCTCCGTCCTGGGCATATCCCCTGGTAAGGAACTGAAGAGCCTTGGCCACCCTCTCGGGGGTCTTGACAAGCCCCTCGCGGGAGGGGTCCTCCCCCAAAAGCCGCAGGATCTCGCCCACATGGGAGGCGATTTCACGCGTCACATCCTCGTCGTATCTGTCTATTTTGTCGTAGGCCATTTCTAGCATTGATTGTAAATACATGCAAAATTAGTCAAAAATAAATTCATAGTTTGGAATTTTTATATATATTTGCGGCCCAAAGCCGGAGAGACGGCTCAATTTTATTGATTATAAACAACTTAAATCGAATAGTCATGTATTGGACACTTGAACTTGCCAGCAGCCTCGACGATGCACCGTGGCCCGCAACCAAAGAAGAGCTTATCGACTACGCCAACCGCTCAGGAGCACCCGAAGAAGTGATCGAGAACCTCGAGGAGCTCGACGAGGACAACGATATCTACGAATCCATCGAGGACATCTGGCCCGACTACCCCACTAAGGAAGATTTTTTCTTTAACGAAGAAGAATATTAAGAAATTGCTATTTGTAATCGTTTGATTATCAATAGATTGAGAAAAAGCCAGGGATAGTACCTGGCTTTTTTACTTCCCCAAAACATAGCCCCAAATGGCCATTTTCACCCCCTCACTACCCCAGGGGCTATCCCAAATTTTTCATTTTCATCCTAAAAAGGTAATAGTTCGTTGGAAAGAGGAGGAATAGTAAAATTAATGCTAACTTTGTACTATGATAACTACAAGAGTTT
>JAFRXI010000027.1 GCA_017437755.1 Bacteroidales bacterium | reverse complement strand
TGGAGGAAGGGAATGATGTCCACAAAGTTGACTCCCTTGATGGGAAAGTCCGGATAAAATTTGATGTACTTGCTGTAATCCATGGTTTATTCTACTGAATTCATGTCTATCAGGTTGTTCAGGAGGGCATACACCGTAAGGCCCGCCACCGTTTTGATACCGGTCTTGCGGGTGATGTTCTTGCGGTGGGTGATGACGGTGTAGATGGAGATGTTGTACAGGTCCGCAATCTCCTTGTTGAGCATGCCCTTGGCTACGCAGATGAGGATTTCCTTCTCCCGCTGGGAGAGCTCCTCCCCTTCCGCCTTGGGGGCTTCCGTGCGGTCTTCCAGGGCGGCGCGCACCTTCTTGATAATGGCCGGCGGGGTGTCCATGAGACCGATCACGCCGTCAAACTGGCGCTGCTGGTCCTCGTCCATGGGGCTGGCGGCGAAGGCAATGACGGCGGCATCCGAATACTCCGCAATGCGGGCCTTGACGCCGCTGCGGGAGGCATAGTCGTAAATGCACGGATCCACGAGAACCACGTCCGGAGCCATGCTCCGCAGTTCCTGACCGCTGATGTCCCGCAGGATGGCGCAGACCTCAAATTCCCCCAAGTCGTTGAACACTTGTTCCAAGCCTTTCGCGGCAATGGCGGAAGGAACGACGATGAGGATGCGCTTACTCATGGTTTTCCATCCTCCCTACCATGGGGACCAGAATGTCGTCCTCGATGAACGTATGCTTGCTAAGGTCGTATTCCAGCGTGTAAATGTAGAAAAGTACCTTGTAGGCCTCCTGCTGGTTGCACCGGACCGGGATGTATTTCATCACCAGGTTTTTGAGGTCCTCCAGCTTTTCTTCCACGTTGGAGTGGTTCTCCTCGTATTCGCCAATGGTGAACGGGGCGCCGCTGCGTTTGTTCAGGACGGCCTCCACATAAGGGAACACCTGCCCTTCCTCATAGGCGAAGTGCTTGGCCAGCTCCTCCTTATAGTCCGCAAAGAATTTCCAGATGACGCGCTGCTGCTTTTCCGCGCAGGGCCGGATCATGTTCTCCAGGGCGGCGGCCATTTCCGGCACCACCACTTCCGTGTAGTACGTATGCGACTGATGCAGGTACTTGAGGATGTCCAGCAGATGGGCGCCCGAAAGGGCCTCCCGGGTGGGCCGATAGCCGTCGAAGGCATATACGCGGCAAATGAGAAGGAACGTTTCCGGGTCTATGCCGGCCTGTTGGCACACCTCTGCCACGGTGGCGTCCCCGAAGCCGAAATGCAGGCCCAGCCTGGTTGCAACGCCCAAAAGGGAGAAGTCCGTGTCCAGCAGTTCCGCCATTTTCATGGAGGGGCTCATGGGGTGTCGATTGGCGCTTGTATTCATACGGGACACAAAGTTATAAAAATTCAGGAAAATATGAAAAAACTTCCTGACTTCACAGCCGGGAAGTTTTATAACAACAATAAAAGGATCTAAACTATCTAACTATATGGCTTGTTATTCAAGTTTCTGCTGCAAAGGTACGCGCTTTGCGTGGCTGCTGCAATCACAATTAGTTGGTAGTTAAC
>JAFRXI010000026.1 GCA_017437755.1 Bacteroidales bacterium | reverse complement strand
GGGCTGCTTTCCTAAGTCTTTCATTATTATACAGGCTCTTAGCTCAGTTGGTTAGAGCGCTACACTGATAATGTAGAGGTCGGCAGTTCAACTCTGCCAGGGCCTACGAAGCCGGCCACCAGACCGGCTTTTTTTTGTACGGGGGTATAGCTCAGCTGGTAGAGCGCATGCTTTGCAAGCATGAAGTCGCCGGTTCGAATCCGACTACCTCCACAAACAAAGGCCGCCAGACATTTTGTCTGGTGGTTTTTTGTTTATCCGGCAGCAAGCTTGCTTGCATGGCTGGATAAACAAAAAACCATGAGGGAAATTATTCCCGGCGGCCTTTGTTTAAGTGCCCCCGCGGCGAGCGGAGTTCGGATGTGGACGGCCGCAGGCCGGGCAAATCCGACAGTTCCACAGCCTGACGGCGCCCTCCGGGAGTGCCCCCTCGGCGAGCGGAGTTCGACGGCGGTGTCGCCGGCAGTGTGGCAGCTGCGGTCGAAGTGCAGGTAGACCTTTTCCGGGGAGCACGCATCATGGGCCGTTGAGGCAAGCGGGTAAACAATGATAAGCGCAAGCAGCGCTATGTGGCGCAGGTGTTTCAATTCAAGGTCTCAGAGATATTTTCCGGATTACATGAATAAGGATGGATTTGCATTGTCCGGCCCCGTGAGGTTAGTGCGCACCCCTCCGGGGTAGGTGCTTATAGGGGTCCAATTAAGGTGCAGGGTATAAGCATTTCAGGCTATTTTTGCTTATAGGGGTCCAATTAAGGTGCAGGGTATGCGCACTTAGACTGGCCGCTAGGAAAAGGCTACGGGACGTACGTTTTAGGAGAACCATATAGGCCAAATACTAAGTCTATCTCTTGACGATTGACAGCAACGAGGTTAGATTCCTTGTAAGATTCTGGGCTTTTTAATACCGTCGACTTCCAAGTTTTGTCAATGCCCCCCCGCGGCATGTCAAGCTATCTCACGGGCGTCTTCTTCCATGTCGTAGTCAACTTCGTGGTCGGGTCCGTCGTCAATGCGGGGGTCGTATTCCTGGAAAGGACACAGGAGTTCGGCGGCGGTCATTTCCTCGATGATTTCCTGGAGATGCCGGGGAAGCCTTGGAAACAGGTTGTAACCTATCTGGTGTTCTATCCAGTTGACGCTCCTGCTGTAATGGTAGATTCCCCTTGTACCGTCCATGCCGTCTTTTGAGATTACAAGGCCGATCGACTTCCACCCCAGGCCGTTTCTGGTTTTTTTGCAGAGGGCTACAAAATAGCCTCCCTGGAAGGGGCCCCAGACCAATTCCAATCCTCCGGCCGGCTTCTCGTCAATCCATTCCTGGCAGAAACTCAGCACTTCCGGTGAAATGGACCGCTCGCAAAGTACTGAGTCCCTGGACGGCACGGCCAATGTCCAGAAAGGATCCGTCGTCATTGATTCGGCGCCTCTCCATCGCCGGTCTTTATACCATACCACAGGGTCTTCACCCACGGTCCGGACCGGAAGTCCAAGTGACGGGAAGTTCCTCCCGCCACCTTTTGCCCGGATACGTGCGGCCTTGAGCACTTCCTGCCCCGGGGAAAGCCCTTCGGCAAGAAGAAACGCTAAAAGAAGAAGCAGTATCCGGCCTTTACTCATCAAGGCAAAGGTACTCATAATCTGAATACTTTCAAGTGTTTCCAGCAGAAGCCGGGGGGTGTCAATACCGAAAGACGGAATTTAAGCGCAATCCGGATTGTTTTTTCATTTATGGAAAGTATATTTGCATACAGTCAGAATATTGTCAGCAATGAAAAGATCCATCAAATGGTTTTTGGGCACAGTCGCTGCCCTTTGCATAGCCATAGCCATCGTCTGGGGAGGGGAGATCAGGTCTCTCTCCACCATCGAGTCCGTCGGGGGCAACAAGTACCTTTATCAGATGGAATACAAGGCCTCCTACGACCTTGACGACCTGATTTCCAAAGACATAGACAGCAATGCCGAACTGCTGGACTACGTCGTGGGGCGTATCGGCAAGGGCATTCCCATAAAGATGAAAAGCGCCCAGGTGGCCGATGAGAACGGTGAACTGGCCGCTTTCAACTGCACCAGTTTCCAGGCCGCCAAGGCCGACGGCAGCGGTTTCTACTACGGGCGCAACTACGACTATTACAAGAATCCCACAATGGTGACCATCTCCCGGCCAAAGAAGGGTTATGCGTCCATCGCGGTGAGCGACATGTCGCACTTCGGGTATTCGCTGGAAAAGCTTCCCGACACCTTTGCCGGAAAACTCAGCTGCCTTGCCTCCGTATACGCCCCTGTGGACGGTATCAACGAGAAGGGGCTCTGCACCTCCATCATGGCCCTTCCCAACCAGGCGGCCTGCCAGGAAAGCGGGAAGCACAAGGTGGGTACCACCATCATAATGCGTCTGTGGCTCGACCGCTGCGCCACCGTCCAGGAGGCCCTTGACCTGGCTTCCTCGCTTGATATAAGGCACGATGCGTCAGTTGGTTCCGGTTATCACTACATGGTTGCCGATGCATCGGGCGACTGCGCCATCCTGGAGTTTGACAAGGATGACGGATGGAAGTCGATGATCCTTCGCAAGGATCCTCAGGAGAAGTATATGCTTGTCACCAACCATCTCCTTTCAGAGAAATACTATACCACCGAACCGGACGAGAGGGTTGGCAATCCCCAGAGCAAGAGCTGGTGGAGATATGAAACGGCCGGGAATTACCTTCGTGAGCACGGTGGTGTCCTTACCCTCGAGGAGGCCAGGGAATGCCTCAGCATGGTGCACTGGGAGAACCTCGTTTGGGATAACGGCGACATTGAAGACACCCAGTACAGCAATGTCTATGACCAGCAGGCGATTACGCTCGACCTGCGCAACTGGAACGATTACGGCAATCCTGTAAGCTTTGCCCTCTAACAGCCTTTCACGGCCTCAACTGCAGCCGGGCGCCTAACCTGAATTCTTTCAAGCTTTTGTAACCCAGCGCCTCCATCAGGGCATCCCAATCTTCGGGCAGTTCTATCTGTACGGTCGCATATCCTCCGCCGGGCATAGTCTGGACCTTGTTCCTGGCGCTGTCACCGGTTATTATGAACGCCGTCATCCCGCGTCTCATCGTGGGAATGGTCTTGATTTCCCCCTCGGAAGTGTCGTACCACTCCGGGGCAGGGCTCATTGTGGCTTCCTCGGTCTTACCAAGATGTGCTGTATATTGCCTGAGATTATGCTCCCCTCCGTCCTTGCGGCTTCCGGGGTTTGCATAGTAATTGGCAAAGGCGCGCTCCTTGAGGGGACGGCGGGATTCTTCTATGAGCACCTTTTCAAGGGCCTCCGGCGACTTGTACCTCCGTGCCAGGATGGCAGCCACGGGTTCGGTCATCAGGATGGTGCGGAATGTATACTGCTTGCCGCTTCCCAGGGCAAACTGGCAGCGCTCCGATATGTCCCAGGCCAGCAGTTCCATCACTTTCTGCGGGTCGGTGGTTGAAGGGGCCATGTTGTTGCCCCAAAGCAGGGTGGACCCGAGGGTGATGGTGTTGTCGTTGATGCCGAATCCCTTGCGTACGTGCCAAGGGTCCCAGCCCACGCGCAGGCAGGCCGCGTCATCCTCCACCATGCACCATGGCATGGGATATCCGAAGGTCCCCATCCTGTCCTGCTTTACATAGTAGCCGCAGAGGTTCATGAGGGCCAGGTTCATGAATCTGCCGATGGCTACGTTGGCGGCCTCGTTTATCTGCCCCTGGCCGCAGTCGATACCCAGCTGCCTTGCGAGCGGACCGTTCAGCCAGCTGTACGGGACCCATGCGTGGGTGCTGGCTAGGGTACGCCGGAAGTTGCCGTCGCCCAGGCCTTTTGTCATCGCAATAAGGATGGGCATGTATTCCCTCTTGCAGCCGGCCATCACCGCATTCACCGCCACGTGCCACGCGGTGGTGTTCCTGTGGGCGATGGGAAGGACGGCGACGGTTTGGTCCCATTTATATGGAGTATATCGCAGGTAATCTTCCACCAGTTCATATGTGGGCGGGACTATGGGCAGCCCGTCGGTCCAGTTCTGCTCCTTGAAATACTGGTTGATCTCATCAAGCGTACCGTAGAAAACGTCGTCGCGCAGGCCTCCTTCCATCTTTTTGGCCTGCATCAGCTCTTCCTGGGAGATTGGCTCAGTAAGGGCATTTACGATCTGGGGCCAGAGTACCTCACGGGTGTTCCGGAGCAGGACTTCCTCGGATTGGGCGGCAAACGCGCCGGGATATTCGGCCACCCGCATGACGGCAACACCGTTGTTCCTTGCGGTGTAGCGCGCCTGGTCGGCAAAGCCTGGCCCGGCAATCACCACCGAAGGGATTCCCATGTACTCCGCAGTGATGCACGACCCGGTCTCCTTGGGAGTGCACAGGCCACATCCACCGTTCCCGGATATGACCGCATCTACCTTGTAATCACGGAGTTTCTGTTCAAACTCTTGCTTCTGCTTCCTGACTATGCCCGGGGCCGGATATGGCCCTGCATAGCCGATTTCATCCAGCAGCAGGACCTTCGCCCCGGGATAATTCTCCAGGATCAGCCTTTTGATCTCTGGATGCGTGACTCCGGTCATGAAGCTCACGCCCACCACGGCGATGGTCTTCCCTTCCAGTGTTGAAAGCCTTGGCGCCTGCTTTATGGGCTCGACCGTGGCCTGTCCCACAGGGGAGACCACCGCATAAGCCGGAGCGGCCGCGGCGGTTACAACGGTTGCCGTCGCGGGCTTTGGCGCCGCAGCCTTGGGCTTTGGCTTAGCCGGCGGAGCGGTGACGGGCTTTTCTTCGGTCTTGAGATATTCGGTGCGGCAGGTTTCGTCGCAGACCATCCTTCCAATCTGGCCGAAAGCGGCTTCACAGAGCAGGAGGGCGGGGATGAGCAATAGACAGCGGGTCTTCATAAAAATAGTGGTTACGGTATAAAGATACGGCAAGCGTCGGAATGTTAAACGGTGCCGGATTGTTTTTTTCGATTGGGGAGAGTATATTTGCAAAGTGTCAATCCTTTATTTGTCATGATGAAAAAGGCAGCATTCGTGCTGATACTGGTTATGTTTGCAGGATGTACCAACGATGCCAACACAAGGCATTATTACGGTCCTGTGCATCCTTCCGATGAGCCCGGAGCCGAGGCCCCCGACAAGATATTCAACAATCCCGTGCTCTCATCCAGCTGGCCTGACCCCACAATCTGGAAAGCAGGGGAGAGTTACTTTTCGCTGGCTACCGGAACCAATCAGTACATATGGTCAAGTCCGGACCTGGTAACCTGGACTAAGACGTATTTCAAGGCGCAGAGCACTGCAGACACCCAGGAGGCCCAGAAGGTGGGCAAGAATTTCTGGGCCCCCGACATGATCAAGATAGGGAATTACTGGAACCTGTACATATCGCTGTACAATTCCGCGCAGGATTCGGGGATAGGCCTTTTCCGTTCCACCTCGTCGGCAGGCCCTTTCAACTGGGCGGGAGTGATAACCCATTCAAAGACAAACGGCGGCATCAAGGACTCCATCGACCCCGAGGTTGTGGTGGACCCCGAAACCGGCAAGGTCTGGCTCTTCTTTGGAAGTACCGGAAAAGTGTTCCGGGTGGAACTCACCGGCGACGGCACTTCGCTTGCGCCCGGGGCCACCTACACCCATGTGGCCGGTGTGGATGTCTCCGTCAACAGCAGCCGCAGCAAGGTTTATGAGGGAACATATCTGCACAGGCACGGGGACTGGTGGTATCTCTTTGCCAGTGCCGGACTGTACAGCAACCATACCTACCGCATCGTGGTGGGACGGAGCAAGTCCCTTACCGGGGAATTCGTCGACAGGGAAGGGAAGAAGATGACGGAAGGGAACGCCACAGAGGTCATCTCCAGCAGCCAGGGCGACGCCTTCTTCGGCCCTGGTCACAACGGAGAGATATTTACCGACACCACCGGCCAGGACTATATCCTCTACCATTGCCATAACAGCTCCATAAACGGTTCTTCATCAAATCGTTACATGATGCTGCAGAGGCTGTTCTGGGACGAGGACGGCTGGCCTTTTGTAAAGGACGGCAAGCCGGCCGATAGTGATATTGCACCAAAATTTTAACATTTCACCATCATGAGAAGGGCAGTTTTCACACTCTTCCTTGCGATGTTTGCGGCTGTTACGGCGGTCGCCCAGGGAATTACCAGAAAGGATATCAGGTATACTGTAAAGACCGATTCCTATTCGCAGGAGCGTCTTATGCTGGACGTCTATACGCCTTCCGCCGTTTCGGAAAGGCCCCTTCCGGTGGTGGTCTGGTTCCACGGAGGAGGGCTTGAGGGAGGCCACAAGCATATCCCGGCCGAACTCAAGGAAAAAGGACTTGTGGTGGTTGCGGTCAATTACCGGCTACTTCCGAGGGTTACCGTGGACTGTATCCTGGACGATGCCGCGGAGGCCGTCGCCTGGGTGTTCTCGCACATCTCCGAATATGGCGGCGACCCTTCTGCGATAGTCGTTTCCGGCCATTCGGCCGGAGGCTACATCTCAATGATGCTCTGCCTGCGCAAATCGATTCTTGAGAAGTACGGAGTGGATGCCGATTCTGTCAGGATGTACGTTCCTTTCAGCGGACAGGCCATCTCGCATTTCAACGTGAGGAAGATGCAGGGGATCCCTCCGCTGCAGCCCACTATCGACGAGTATGCCCCCCTGTACTGGGTCCGGGGCGACTGCCCGCCGCTGGTGCTGGTCTGCGGCGACCGCGAACTGGAACTGTACGGCCGCTATGACGAGAACCAGTATCTTGCCAGGATGATGAAACTGTGCGGCCACAAGTCAACCTTTCTCTATGAGATCGGCGGACACGGACACGGCGCCATGGCAGGCCCCGGCTTCCATATCCTCCTGGACCACATCGGCAAAATGTAACCGGCAGAATCGATACGGTCCTCAGAATGCAATCTTGAACTTGAGGCCGGCGGATAAGGGGATGACGCGCTTGATGAAGGGCTGCTGGTTTGCGGTCACCACATAGTTGTCCTTGTCTTTGGTTATGGACATGTCTTGGACGGCGCACCAGTTCTCGAGCAGAGGAACTGAAACACGTCTTCCCTCCGACATTACGGGATAGATGTTCTTTTGGCTTGAAACGGGACGGATCATGCCGACATCGACGAATCCTCCCAGATAGAGCCCCAATGAGCCGTAAACCGGGATGCGGACTCCGGCTTCCAGGGAGGAGTACAGGTTGACGGGACGGAAGTAACGGACTTCGTCTTCTTCCCCGCCTCCCACGCTGCGGCCGTGACTGAACATCAATTCGTCGTCTATACTGCAAAGCTGGGCTTCGAAATTGTCGAGGGGAATGTAACTCTCTTTCGTGCTGCCATCCAGGGTCATTTCCGTGAGCGAACAACCGTTGCTGCCAGTTGCGAAATCCATTTCTGCGGCTAACAGAAGCCCTAGACGGAATCCTGCCTGAGTGTAAAGTTGGAACCCTTTTCCGACAGGGAACATATATTTGCCCAAAATGGGGATGGTTATATAATCCAGAACGAAATCCAAACTCTCATCTTCGAAGACGTATTGATGGAAAACGGCCTTGTTACTGTTTGCATGAGGATACGTTCCCGGCTCCACTACAGTATGTGTCCCGGTGGAGCCGTTATTGAAATAGGGATGATGGGACAGCCCGAATCCGGTGGTAATACCCCAATGTGAGTCAAAATGATAGGTATATTCAAATCCGGCCGGAAGCAGGGGGCTGAATTTCATGCTTGCGGGCCTGTACTTACCCCTTTCAATTGTCTCATCCCCGCTTTTTGCCATGTATATGGTGTTATAGGAGCAGCCTCCCTGTATGCTGAATTCGTGTTTGGGGACATAGGCTTGTTTCCTGGATTTGCCAAAACAGTCTCCGGAATGGATGATGATTGCCGGGAAAAGCACAAAAAACAATAGAGCGAACCTTTTCATAAGTCTGGATTCTTTGAATTGACTCCGCAAGATAGCGATTTTAATGAAAAAGACGGCCTTGAAAGGTCGTCTTTTTGTGCGGATGGGGAGAGTCGAACTCCCACGGGCCATCGCCCACTACCCCCTCAAAGTAGCGTGTCTACCATTTCACCACATCCGCCGGTAGAACCCCTGCTACGGGATTGGACTGCAAAAGTACAACTTTTTTCGTTATCAGCAAATTTTTTGTGAGTTTTTTTGACGCCGGACCTCTATACGATTCCGGCTTTATGGGCGTACCGGATGAGTTCCACGGTGGTATTGATGCCCAGTTTGCGGAAAATGTTGGTCTTGTGGGTATCAACCGTCCTTTGTGAAATACCCATGCGGTCGGCTATTTCCTTTGACAGCAGGCCCTCGCAGCAGTAGCGGATAACCTCCTTTTCACGGCTGGTCAGGTGGATGGGGCTGTCGGCCCCGATGGATGAGATTTCCCCGGCAATCTCACGGATGGCTTCGCCGGAGTCCTGCGACTTCATCTCGCTGAGGGCGAGGATCCTGTCTTTCAGTTCGTTGGCCTTTTTCAGCATCTCCAGGTTCTTCTTCCTGAGCCTGTTGCTCCTGATGAGCAGTACGGTTACCACCAGCAGCGTTGCAAGGAGGGCCGACAGCAGGATGATTGAAATCTTCCTGGTAAGGAGCTGCTGCTCACGCAGTTCCAGCTCATGCTGCTGTTCGGCTGTCTCGTATTTGATACGGAATTCGTTGAGGCGGGAGGCGCTCTGGTCGGTATACATGCTGTCGGTGAGGCTCACGTACCGCGAGAGGTGTTCCACCGCCGTGTTGGGGTCGGTGGCCTTGAGCACCTCGGCAAGTTCCTTGCGGATCTTGCGCTCCACAAAGCGGTTGCCGGTCTTCTGGGAAAGCCCCAGCGCCATGCGGAAGTAATTGGCTGCCAGGCGGTTGTTCCCCATGTTCCGATACAAGATACCAAGCTGGTTATAGCAGACGGAAAGAGAGTGGCTGTTGCCGGTGCGGAGGAAGATTTCCACGGCTTCCCTGATATTCTCGAGGGCCTTTTCGTTCTGCCCCAGTTCAATCCTCGCGGCTCCCATCTGGGAAAGCCTCACGGCCGCCTTTTCCTCCCTGCCTGCTTCCCTGTCAAGGTTCCAGGCTTCCGTGGAGTACTCCAGTGCCTTGGCGGCATCTCCCTTTTTCAGGACTATGTCGCCGGCCATGCCCAGCCTTATGGCCAGGGCTGCATCGTCGCCGACCTCACGGGCAAAATCCACCGCACGGGATATCATTTCCTCCGCGGCGTCGTAGTCCCCGGCCGCCAGATAAGTGGCTGCCAGGTTGTTGAGGGATGAGCTGATGGCAGCCTTGTCGCCGGAGGCAAGGTCCAGGCCGTAGCACTCCTCCTGCAATTTGATGGCATCTTCAAATGCCCCAACCCTCATGCAGACGGCGCCGGAAAGGCTCAGGCAGTCGGCCAGCAGGTCAGGGGCTTTTTTCCTGACAAGCGAAACCACTTCGGCATGGCAGGAATAGGCTTCTCTGAAATCGCCTTGGGCGTAGAGCGAATCCAGCCTGTCGAAGGCGGCTTGGGCATTGTCGCGGGGTGGAGGCGCGGCCTGCAGCGACAGCGTCATGGCCAGGAGGACGGCCGGAAGGAGGAGTAAGTTCTTCATGGAGCCAAAGATAGCAAAAAATCGCCATAACAGGCGATTCTTAATGCCTTATGCGCCCTAGACAAGCATTCCGATATGGTAGGCGGCGAAAGCCATTATCCAGGCGACCACTATCGTGTATACCGCGCAGAGTATCGCCCAGCGCCACTTTCCGGTTTCGTTCTTGATGGCTACGAAGGTTGCGATGCAAGGGAAATAAAGCAGTACAAAGACCATGAAGGCCAGGGCCGCAGACTTTGATACGGAGCCTTTGAGCGCGCTCTGGAGCTGGGTGTCCTGGGAAAGGTCTTCTCCTTCCAGGGCCTTTCCGCCTTGTGAATACATGACTCCCATAGTGCTCACCACCAGTTCCTTGGCCCCGACGCCGGCAAGCAGTCCCACGTCCATCCTCCAGTCGAATCCAAGGGGATCCAGCGCCGGGGAGATGCCCTTCCCGAGCATTCCGATAAGGGAATTCTCCTGCTGCACAAGTGCCAGGGAATCAATTCTTTCCGTAAGCTCAGGGGTTTGGGTGCGGGCCTCTGCGAGTTCCTTGTTCCGGGGGAAGTATCCCAGGAACCAGATCACCACCGAGAATATAAGGATCGTGGTGGCCATCTTCTGAAGGTACTGCTTCCCTTTTTCCCAGGTATGGCGCCAGGTGGCCTTTCCGGTGGGGACGCGGTAAGGAGGCAGTTCCATCACAAAGGGAAGGTCGTCGTCCTTTACGAAGCGGGCCAGCACAAGGGCCGACAGGATTGCGAGTATCACCCCCAGGGCGTAGATCCCCAGCAGGGCGGCCGCAGGGCTTTCCGGGAAGAAAGCTCCCGCAAGCAGCACGAATATCGGCAGCCTTCCGGCGCAGGACATGAACGGTATTATGGCTATCGTGATGAGACGGCTTTTCCGGCTCTCAATGGAGCGGGTGGCCATTATGGCTGGGACGTTGCATCCGAATCCCATCACCATGGGGATGAACGACTTGCCGTGCAGCCCGATCCTGTGCATCAGCTTGTCCACGATGAAGGCCGCCCGGGCCATGTAACCGCTGTCTTCCATCAGCGAGATGAACAGGTACAGGATCATTATGTTGGGCAGGAAAACCAGTACGCTTCCGACTCCTGCTATCACCCCGTCCACTATCAGGTCCTTCAGCCATCCCTCCTTCATGAAAGAACCCACAAAACCACCGACCTTGACCATAAGCCAGTCAATCCAGTCCATCGGATACTGGCCTATGGTGAAGGTGGCCCAAAACACAACGTAAAGAATGGCTATGAAGATCGGAAAAGCCAGCCACCGGTTAGTGACCACGGCGTCAAGCCTGTCGGTAAGGGTGCGGCGGGGCTTTTCTTCAATGTATTTCTCGTAGGTCTCGGCCAGCGCGCCCTGGATGAAGGCGTACTTGGCATCCACTATCGCAGATTCCGGGCTGGTGCCCAGGATGCTGTTGATGCGCTGGCTCTCTTCTTCCCGGGCGCGGCGGACCTCATCGGCAAAGGGGAGGGCTTCCACCACCTTCCTTATGTCCGAGTCGTTTTCCAAGTACTTGATTGCCAGATATCTGGTGGAATACCTGGAGCGGATCCCCTCGTCCTGCTGGAGGATGAGCTTTATCCTGTCGATGCTCTTTTCAATCTCAGCACCGTGGTTTATGTGGATATGCCTGGCAAGGTTGGGGTCGCTGTTTTCGTAAACCTTGATTACGGTGTCGAACAGTTCCGGTATACCCCTTCCGTCGCGGCTTATGGTAGGGCAGACGGGAATTCCCAGGAGCCGGCCAAGCTGGGCGGTATCTACCGCGTCGCCCCTGGAACGGAGCTCGTCGTACATGTTCAGGGCCATGACGGTCCTGAGATTCATGTCTATGACCTGGGTGGTAAGGTAGAGGTTCCGCTCGATGTTGGATGCGTCCACCACGTTTACAACCACGTCGGGCATCGCCTCGATGAGGTTTTTCCTCACGTAGAGTTCCTCGGGGCTGTATGCCGACAGGGAATAGGTCCCCGGCAGGTCCACCAGGATTATGTCGTATCCGTTGTGGGAAAACCGTCCCTCCTTGGCATCCACGGTGACTCCGCTGTAGTTCCCCACGTGCTCGTGGCTGCCGGAAGCTATGTTGAAGAGGCTGGTCTTTCCGCAGTTGGGGTTTCCCACCAGGGCCACCCTGATCACGTGCCCCCTTTCCTCGGCAAGGTGCTCGAGTGCGCGTGAAAGCCTCTCTTCTTCCTCCAGGTCCTGGGGAAGACCCTGGAGATGTTCGTCGGATACCAGGGCTTCACGTGCCTCTTCCTCGCTGGCCACCTCTATGTTGGAGGCCTCGTCCCTCCGGAGTGAAACCTTGTAGCCGATTATCTCATACTCGATAGGATCCTTGAGGGGAGCGTTCAGCACCACCTTCACGGTCTTCCCCTGTATGAAGCCCATCTCGATGAGCCTCTTCCGGAAGCTTCCGTGGCCGCCTACCCTGACGATAACGCCTCTTTCACCTGTCTTGAGATCCGATAATTTCATCCTGTCTGTTCTTGCCGGTGCAAAAATACCGGTTTTTCCCGGAATAATAACTCCCGAGATATTGTGAAACGATGGGCGGGCTATACCAATTAGTGGGTATTATTCCACCGAATTCATGTCGATGAGGTTGTTCAGGAGGGCGTATACCGTAAGTCCCGCCACTGTCTTGATGCCGGTTTTACGGGTGATGTTCTTGCGGTGGGTGATTACGGTGTATATGGAAATGTTATACAGGTCGGCTGTTTCCTTGTTCAGCATCCCCTTGGCCACGCAGATGAGGATCTCCTTTTCCCTGGCGGAGAGTTCCTCTCCTTCCGTACGCGGCGATTCCTGCCTGGATTCTATGGCAGAACGGACCTTGCGGATTATGGCGGAAGGTGGGTCGAACAGGTTTATGACGGCATCGTACTGCTTGAGGTCCTCCTCGCTTGAAAGTACGGTTTCGATGGCTACCACCGGAGCCGGGTTCAGGGAAGAAAGCAGGTTCCGACCGCCAGGACGGGATCCGCTGTCAAAGACCGAAGGGTCTATTATCACGGCATCGGCATCCACGTTGAGAAGCCGGCTCTCACCGGTGCGTGAAAGGTCCGACAGGATTCCCTCCACCCGGAATTCGCCCGCTTCGGAAAAGATGGCTTCAAGCCCCCTGGCCACTATCATCGAGGGGATTATGAGGAACAAACTCTTCTTACTCGCCATGGCTTTCCATCCTCTTTATTATCGGGAGCAAGATATTGTCTTCTATGGAGGTGTGGCGGGCTATGTCCGACGAGAGGTCGTACAGCCTCCGCAGTACTTCCAGGGCGGTGTCGGAGTCGCTTCCTGCAGGGAGGTACTTCAGCACGATGTTCTTCAGGTCGTTGATCTTCTCGCCCATGCTGCTGTGCTCGAACTCCCTTTCCATCGGCGGTACGACTATGTCCGAAGCCTTTGACGAGAGTGCTCCAACGTAGGGGAAAACCAGTTCCTCCTCGTATTCAAAGTGCTTCAGCATCTCTTTCTCGTATTCCTCGAAGAATCTGAATATCACCCGTTTGCGCTTCTCGTCACAGGAAATGAGCATCTTGTTGATGGCGTCCCTGAGCGAGGTGAGGGCAGTGCTCACGTAGTAGTTGTGGGAGAGTTTCAGGTAGCGGATGATGTCGGAGGGCCTGACCTTCTCGAGCGCCGCTGCAGAGGGGACGTAGTCCCGGAAAGTATATACCCTGCATACCTCGAGGAAGGTGTCGGTGTCGAGTCCACGACCGAGGCATGCTTCTTCCACCGTGGCCTCTCCGAATCCGGGCCCGATGCCTGTGCGCCCGAGGATGGCCAGGAGGTCAGGATTGAGGTCTATGAGGTCGGAAAGCTTCATCTTTCCGGAAAATAGCGGCCTGGAAGGCCCCGAAGGTTTTCGTGTCATGGCTTGATAAACTGGACTCCAAAAATACTACAAAGCGGGGAAAATAAAAAGTTTTGCATCAATCAATAATTATCACTACCTTTGCAGCCGCTTCCACGGGTTGGAAGTATTTAGTATACAATAACAAATAAACAAACAGATTCACAATGGCTGTTAAGATTCGTTTACAGCGCCACGGAAAGAAGAATTTCGCATTCTTCCACATTGTTGTGGCTGATTCCCGTTCGCCCCGCGACGGTCGTTTCATCGAGCAGATCGGTTCGTACAACCCCAACACCGACCCTGCAACCATCATCCTTGATTCCGACAGGGCTCTTGCATGGCTCAACGTGGGCGCCCAGCCCACCCTTACCACCCGCAGGATCCTCTCCTATCAGGGTGTTCTCCTCCGCAAGCATCTCCAGGAAGGTGTAGCAAAGGGAGCCCTCACCCAGGAGCAGGCCGACGCCAAGTTCGCTGCATGGAAGGTTGAGAAGGATGCCAAGATCGCTTCCAAGGTTTCCGGTCTCCGCAACGCCGCCATCGAGAAGGCAAAGGCCGCCAAGGCCGCCGAGGCCAAGGTCAACGAGGCCAGGGCCGAGGCTATCGCCAAGAAGAAGGCCGAGGCAGAGGAAGCCGCAAGGGCTGCCGCCGAGGAGGCCGCAAAGGCCGCCGAAGCTGC
Organism: Bacteroidales bacterium; assembly: GCA_017437755.1. GTDB lineage: Bacteria > Bacteroidota > Bacteroidia > Bacteroidales > UBA932 > Cryptobacteroides. The sequence goes on along the minus strand of JAFRXI010000026.1, from coordinate 31,050 downwards.
CACCGAGAATCCTGAGGCCTGATGCTGCAGGTCGCCCGGGTTCTGAAATCAAACGGCACCGAGGGGGAACTCCTCATTGGTCTTACCAACGTGAGTGCCGGCGATATCGACCTTACGGAACCGGTGTTCATCGAATGCTATGGACTGCCGGTTCCCTTTTTTATCGAGTCCCTTGTGCCGAGGGGCACTTCCAGGGCCCTGGTCCGTCTCACCGGCGTACACAATCTGACCGATGCCGACGAGCTTGCCGGCTCGCCCATTTACCTGGACTCTCCCGATGAGGACGTGGATCCGCTCGACAACCTTGAGGGGTGGACGGTCCTCTCGCAGGTGGGCGTCAAGGTTGGAACAGTATCCGGTTACGAGCCCATTCCGGGCAATCCGTGCATATATGTGGACACGGAAAAAGGACAAGCCATGCTTCCGTTGAGGGAAGAGCTTGTCCTGTCAATCGATGAAGATTCCCGTACCGTGGTGATGGTCATCCCCGACGGGCTGCTGGAAATCTAGTATTCCACGTTCAGTTTTACAAGGAAATCGTCCATGCAGACGTACCGGGGTATGTCTGTGCGGCTTGAGGTCAGTTCAAATTCAAGCTGGTCTGTGACTCCCAGGCCGGACAGGTCCACGTTTGTCCAAGTGGTGACGACCGAGTCCTGATAGGTCTTGAAGTCGGCCAGGGCCACTTCCGCCGACCCGGTTGCGTTACCTTTCAGGAGGCCTTTTATGGTGAGTTTCACCCAGTCGTCCTTCACAAACGGCCCGCCGGTGAGCCCGGTCCCGAATCTGACCGCGTTAACCATTTGTACACAGTTGTTTACGCGGAGTATGGAAGGGCTGGCCGTGCTCTTTTCGCTCGGAACGAAGAAGATTGCCGTCTTTTCCGGCATGTTGTCGGAAAACTTAAGCACCATCAGGGTGTTGTCCTTCTCGGATTTCTTGGGAAGGAACACCAGCCAGGGCTTCAGGGGAACATATCCCTCCCTGAGTCTGGGGTCGCAGCCGATCGTGAGGGCGCAGCCGCCGTCCAGGGTGCCGTCTTGCTTCTTGGTATTGAAGAACGCCATGCACCCGCCTCCTGCAAATGCTTCATCCTTGGGGACATAGAGTGAATCCTGACCAAAATCCTGAACGGTCAGGTCCGTGTATTCAAAATCGGCGATTTCGGTGCTGGTCGCCTTGTAGTAGGTGTTCTTCCCAAGGCACGAAGCCGCCATCAATGCAATGGCGGCAAGAATTACAACTCGTCCTTTCATCGTTCGGGGATCCTGTAAACAATCTCGTCGGCCGGCTTGGTGATGATGTCGGACATCCTGTAAACGTTAACTATCCCGGATACGTCTTCCATGGTCATCGCAACCGGGAGGCAGTCGCTCTTGCGGTAGGTCACCCTTATCTTGGAGTAGCCCCTTGCCGGTTTTACCCTGGCAGTCACCGTGACTATGTAGCTGGTGTTGTCGGCCATTATGGCTATGTCGGCGTTATTGGCCTTTGCAACCTCGCGGACCTTGCCCTGGATGCACCACAGCAGGGAATTCTTGAGCCCGGCCATGGTGGGGTTCTTGGAGGTGTCAAAGGTGTTGGGATTGGCCTGGCCCCTCTTTACGTAGAACCTGTCGCCGTTGATTATCATCAGGTCCTGCGGAGGATTGGTGTAGTACATTGCCAGCTTGCCGGGGGCGGTGTAATAGAGGATGCCCTCCATCTTGACCGTGTTTCCCGATGCCTTTATGGTGCGGTTGTGGTCAAAATGGCTCTGGGTGGAGGTTATGGCCGAGCAGGCCTTTTCAATCTTGTCGAGGGTGGTGCCTGAGTCGGCTGCAAGGGCGTTGGAAAGGCCGAGGACGGCCAGTGCGGCAAGTGCCGAAATCAATTTCTTCATTTGTGTCTCAATTCTATGAGTTATGAGTAGAGGCCTCCGTTGACGGAGATCACTTCTCCTGTTATATATCCGGCCTCCTTACTTACCAAAAATCCTACCAAAGCGGCAACTTCCTCGGGAAAACCGAAGCGTTTTGCCGGAATTGTCTTCTTGAGGGCGTCTTCGTCCAGTTCTCCGGTCATCTCCGTGCGGATGAAACCCGGGGCCACCGCGTTTACCGTAATGCCCCTCGGGGCCATTTCCTGTGCGAGCGCCTTGGTGGCGGCTATGAGACCTCCCTTTGCGGCCGAGTAATTGGTCTGGCCGGGAAGCCCCTTGAGGCCGGAAAGCGACGCGATGTTCACGATCCGTCCACTGCGGTGCATGGCCATGGACTGGAGAAGCGGCCTTGTGACGTTGTAGAAGCTGTCGAGATTGGTGCGCAGGACATTGAACCAGTCGTCGGGTTCCATCCAGAGCAGGAGGTTGTCCCTGCGGATGCCGGCATTGTTCACCAGCACTTCGATGAAGTCGTCGGGATGGGATTCCTGCCAGGCCGACAGGGCTTCGGCCGCTGCGGAGGTTTCACCGACGTTGAATTTCAGGAGTTCTCCCCAGGCACCGGCCGCCCTCACTGCAGCGAGGGTTTCTTCTGCGGCAGAATCATTTGACACATAGTTGATTATGACGGAGTAACCCATCTCCGCCAGTTTGATGCAGATTGCGCGGCCGATTCCGCGGCTTCCTCCGGTTACAAGTGCGTATTTTGCCATAGCGATGCAAATATAACCAACATTGTCATTATTATCAAAACACCTGCTTCATATTATTGGATAACCTGCCCATGCTGTCAGACCGTCAGCACCCTCGCTGCGTTAGAGGGAGGGGCCCGGTGGGTGGTTTAACAACCGGTCCTCAGACCGGTCGGCGGTGCGGGTATTTTGCACAAGCAAAATACGGGAGCAAGGAGCCGCAGGGGTTTGGGGCGGAGCCCCATCTTGAACTTCGAGGGATAGGCTGAAGGCCGTAGTCTGACAGCATGGGCAGGTTATCCTTTAAGAGGGCAGTTCTATCCTTTGACTTGATAATTTGCGGTTAAATGTGTAATTTTCCAGGGTGAAACGGGTGGTAGTCATAGGAAGCGGGCTGGGTGGCCTGGAATGCGCCTTTATCCTTGCCGGACGAGGCATGGATGTGACGGTGCTGGAGCGTTCCGCCCGTCCGGGAGGATGTCTCCAGGGCTTCACCCGCGGGGGAATCCGCTTCGATACCGGGTTCCACTGCGTGGGCGGCCTGGGGAAAGGGGGGGCGCTGAGGAAGGTAATGGAATATTTCGGCCTCATTGACCTGCCGTGGAGAAGGTTGGACCCGGAAGGGGCCGAGGAGGTGGTCATAGGACGTGACTGCTTTGTCCTTCCCAGCGGATTCGAGGCTTACGGAGATGCCCTCTGCGGCTTTTTCCCCTCAGAATCGGATGCCGTACACCGGTTCGTGGGACTGCTTGAGGAAGTGTCCCTGAATATTCTGGAGACATCCGACGGGGACCGTATGGCCCTCTTCCGGAGAGGGGCGCTTCAGTATCTGGAAGAGACGTTCCGCGACCCTCTTCTCCGTAAGGTCGTGTCCGGAACCTCGCTGAAGATGGAACTGACCCCGCAACTTCCGCTGTATCCGTTTGCGGAGATAAACGGCTCCTACGTCCAGGGTGTATGGCAGTTGGAAGGCGGGGGCGATGCAATCACGGCCCGGCTTCTGGACGGCATTGCCGGACGGGGAGGCGTTCTGCGTACAGGAGCGGAAGTGGTGGGAATAATAGAGTCGGGAGGCTGTGCTGCCGGAGTGGAACTGTCCGACGGAGAAGTGGTTCCGGCAGATCTTGTGATTTCTGACGCCCCGCCAGCGGTAACGGTTTCGCTTCTTGGGAAGGACTCTTCGGTAAGGTCGGTCTACCGCCGCAGGGTATCGTCCCTTGCCGGGACATACGGGATGTTCACCGCGAATATTGTCGTTGACGGCGGATTCCCCGTGCCGGAAAGGAACATCTATGTGCATTGCCCCGGCGCCGACCTATGGCGGACCGACCTTGGCTCCACCGGTTCGGTGATGGTCCATCCATATCCAGGGGGAGGGCGCCTGGACATCCTTTCCCCCATGTACGCTCCTGAGGAAAGGGGAGAGGCCTATGAAGGGATCAAGCGTAAGAAACTGTCCGAGTGCCTTGACCTTGCGGAACAGGCGCTTCCCGGCCTCAAGGAAGCAGCAAAGCTTATCTATACAAGCACGCCCCTGACCTGGCAGGAGTCTCTTGGATTGCCGGGAGGGGCCGCCTACGGGCTCAGGAAGGACTTTTCAACAATAGATACCTGCCTTCTGTCACCCAGGACGCCGCTCAGGGGGCTGTTCCTTACAGGAAGCGGCCTTGCCCTTCACGGCGTCCTGGGTACATCCATGACTGCACTGCGTACCTGCAGTGCAATCCTCGGGGAATCAGTTATTTAGGAAGATAGATACCAAAGGCCTCGCATGCTTCTGCGGCCTGCTGCTCGGTCATGGTCTTCCTGGGGTCCAGGGAGATGTTGAATGCACGGTAGTTCCAGCTTCCCCACCATGATGCGTCAACCTTCACCACGTTGGCCGAAACGTTCCCCGGTCTGTTGGACGAGGAGTTTGCCTTGTCCAGGGAAACCCATCCTTCCGGCCTGTACTGGAACCCCTTCCTTATTACGATCAGCGTGCCGTCGGGAAGGTCTTTCTTCTCGTATATAGGAGTGGTGCAGAAGTCGTTGAGGTTGGAGGCCGTGCTGGTCTGGTGATTGTACATCTTGGAGATAAACGTGCTGTTTGACGAATTGTAATAGCCGAACTTGGTGAACGGTATCTCCAATTTGGTGTAATCGGCCGGGTTGAAGCCGGCGGCGGTTATCAGCGTTTCGTGATCCGCATCAGCCTGCGGTGCATTGGGATCCGGAGGATAGGACGACTCCGTAATCTGGTAGGGTTTCTTCAGGGCGTTTGCAGCCGCTTCCCTGATGGCCGCCTCCTGCTGCTCGGAATAGGCGTACTGGGAGGGTTTCCAGCTGACTTTCATCGGATCCGTCCCCCTGATTGTCCCGGCCCATGTGAGCGCGGTCACAAAGCGGCCGGCATCGTACGACAAGTGGTGTCCGTCGCGGGTGATGTTGTCGCCATAAAGGCTGGTCCTGAGATTCTGGACTGCGGTACCGGACGGAATCACCTTCTTGAAAACCTCCCTGGTGAGAACCTTTGACCTGACGGTGGAGACTATGGAGTTGTACATGGTCATCTGGTCGGAGCCGTAGGTGGGGAAGGAACTGTGGGTGGAATTGCCCTGGTATGCCCAGGTCATGTGCCAGAGGAGGGTGGCGTCGGGACAGTTGGCCGTCACGACTGAGATGATATTGTCGATGTACGGCTCGTAGCTTGTCTCCACTCCCGACGACCCGCTGGCCTGCTGCATGGTGATGTAATCCCATTCCCGTTCCTTGAGGGCGTCCAGGGGCTTGTATGAAGCTGTGGTGGACCAACTGCCTGACGTGTTCTTGTAGTAGGTGTACGAAGCGCTGTTGGACGTGAAGTTTCCGGAATGCGTCGCCAGGGTACAGCCGCCGATATAGAGGTTACCCAGCACTATTTCCTTTGCCCCGTCGGCCTTGAGGATGTCCCAGAGGTACTGCATGCCGTCCACCGAGAAACTGTTCCCGATGGCAAGGATGCTTATCACGTCCTTTTGTGGCTCCTGAGGCACCTCCGGATCCTCCGGTCCCGGGGGCGTCTGGGGCTGGTCGGTGGTTGTATCCGGTTTATTCTGAGGTGTTTCCGGTCCTTGCTTCCCGCAACCGAGAACCATCAAAGCCGCAATGCCGAGTATGAAAAGTGCTTTTTTCACCATAATAATTAAAACATTTTTATCGGCTGCCGCCGCCGTGTCCGCCTCCGGAGAAGCCGCCTCCTCCGCCGAAGGATGAGAATCCTCCGCCACCGCGCGACGACCATCCGCTTCCGCCGCTGGAAGAACTGGCCGATTTGGCCTCATAGGCCTTGTTCAGCATGGCCGATGCAGAGCGGTTGGTGTTGGACAGTACGTTGGTGAACATGGTATAGTTGGTGAGTCCCATGCCCTGGACGTACTTCTCAAAGTCGGCGGGATACAGTTTCTGGAAGTTCTTTGCCACCCTGTCGGCAATGCCGAAGAGCTGGGCGTAGACCATATAGCTCTTCCAGAGTTTAACCTCTATGGCGTCGCGGTCGGAAACCATGGTGAACTCCTCAAGGAAGTTCTTGAATTTTATGAGGTTCTCCCTTTCCTCGACGGTCTGCCTCTTCCAGGCAACCTCGCCGATGGTCTTTACCTTGTCGGGCCAGGCGGAAATCTTGCGCCATTTCCTCTTGGCCCATTTCTCAAACTCGCCCGCCTCCAGGATATGGTTGTCGCCGGCTGCTTCCAGGGCCATGTTGTATAGGTCGTTCTCGTAGCTTTCGCCCACGTCCAGGGTATCGGATGGGTCAAACGCCAGGTCTACCCTGGAATCGTTCTTGGGATCCGGCACCACCTTGATGAAACCGTCCTGCAACCATTTGAGGAACAGCGCCCCTATAAGTTCGGCGTTGTGTTTCTTGCTCAGGCGGTCACCCTCGGAAAGGGCGCTGAAGGCGGCGGCGATGTCGCCGTTCATGGGCGGTTCGCGGTACCAGCCCTGGGGCTTGCTGTCGCCAAAGACCGACGGTTTCCACCGCCTGCCGCTTACCTTCACCCAGAGGAGCCAGAGGAGATATGCTATTATCAGCAGGGGAATTCCGAATATGCAGAGCAGGATGATCCCCACCATTCCCCAGGCGGTGATATCGGCAAGATAATCCTCGAATCCTTTCTTTTCCTTGTAGGAACTGCCCTTGAAAGCCTTCTTCTGCATCTTTTCAAAGGGAATGTCCCTTGAAACCGCCGGCGAGAAAAGTCCCTTTTCAAAGCGGCACATCACGATCATGGAACTTTTGGACTGGAACGGTTCGGTGGATTCGGCCACTATGTCACCGTCCTGGAAGAGGATGTTTCCATTGTATCCGAAGGCCCAGATTCCCGAATTCTCCTCGGTCCATGGCTCGGAGCCGGTTTCGTTGATTATGGTGACCTTTGCATGCTGCGGCGCCGCCACCAGTTCGTCGTTGATGAACTGGTAATTGAATGCGTCATAGTCCTGCAGCGACTGTACGAGATTGAGGATCGTGAACGAGGCGGTCCACACGTGGGGGCCGTATTCTCCCTGCCCCCAGCACAGTTCCACCCCGTCGGACCCCTTTTCGATTATACCGCTCCGGAAAGCCTTGGCGCTTCTGGAACGATCTGAATCCCAATGCCTTCCGTCGGATGCGTACAGCTCCCCGTTCTCGCTCACTGAGAAATCTACGATTTCCATTTTCCCCAGATTGTTCACCGGAATGTACCATTCGGTCCCGGCTACCACGGTGGCGTCCCAGACCTGGGTGACGTGGGCGCTGCCGTCCTTCTGCAGGCGTACGGTTACGTCCACATCGCGGATCTCCTGGGCATTGAGCGGGATTATGGCAATAGCCGCGAGAAATGCTCCCGCGGCTGCAATGAGGCGTCTCATGACTCTAGAAATCAGGATATTCGCTCTTGGAAACGTCGTCGGCAAGGTATTCCCTCTTGGCAAAGTGGAGGAGGGAAGCCACTATGCTGCCAGGGAACATCCTGACCTCATTGTTGAAGCGCGTGACTGTGTCGTTGAAGGTCATCCTGCTGAGCCTTACATTCTCCTCGTAAGCCTTGATATCGTCCATGGCCTTTAAGTAGTTCTCGTTGGCCTTGAGCTGCGGATACTGCTCGGCCACGGCGATGACTCCGGCCTGGATTGCCTGCAGGGCGCTCTCGTTCTCCCTTACCTGTTCCACGGTGGGTGATGCCGAAGAGGTTATCCTCCTGGCTTCCACTACCTTCTGGAGGGTGCTGCCCTCATAGTCGGCATATTCGCGGGTGAGCTTGATCAGGGCCTTCAGGGCGTCGTAACGCGACATCTGCTGGACGTTGATCTGCTTGAGGGCGTTGTTGCAGCGCTCGTCGGCCTTGACAAGCTGGTTCTGCTTGGATATGCCCCAGAGGAGGAGGATGACCAGGATGGCCACCACTGCTATGATTCCGATTGTTGCCATAGGTGCTGTTGTTAATGGTTAATCGTACAAATGTAATAAAAAGTATTTATCTTTGAAATATGGAAAGAGTAGTGATTACCGGCATGGGAATCTGGTCATGCCTTGGGACGAGCCTTGACCAGGTGCGCCAGTCCCTTTACGAGGGGCGGTCGGGAATAGTCCTGGACTTGTCGAGGAAGGAAGTCGGCTTCCGTTCCGGCCTTACCGGAAAGGTCCCCTTGCCTGACCTCAAGGGTGAGTTGCCCCGCATGCGCCGGGCCTATATGCCGGAGCAGGCGCTCTATGCCTACTGCGCCACGAGGGATGCCCTCCGCGATGCCGGGATAGACCAGGATTATCTTGACGCTCACGAGGTCGGACTTCTCTATGGGAATGACAGTTCCGCTGCACCGGTGGTTAAGGCAGTGGATGTGATAAGGGAGAAAAAGGATACCACCCTGTGCGGGTCGGGAGCCATTTTCCAGTCCATGAACTCCACTGTCACCATGAATCTGGACTGCATCTTCCGCCTGAGGGGAATCAACCTTACGGTATCGGGCGCCTGTGCCAGCGGATCGCATGCAATCGGCCTTGGAACCCTCCTGATAAGGTCGGGGCTTCAGGAAATGGTGGTCTGCGGAGGTGCGCAGGAGGTCAACCCCTACGGCGTGGGGTCGTTCGACGGAATATCCGCCTTTTCCATCCGGGAGGATGCGCCCGAAAAGGCCAGCCGCCCCTTTGACCGCGACCGTGACGGGCTTGTACCGTCCGGCGGAGCCGCCACAGTCATTCTGGAGAGCCTTTCTTCCGCCCGCCGCCGCGGGGCCCGCATCCTGGGAGAGGTCCTGGGCTACGGCTTCTCCGGCAACGGCGACCATATTTCCACCCCCAACGTGGACGGGCCGGTGCGTTCGCTGGAAATGGCTGTGCGCGACGCCGCCATAAGGAAGGATGAGATAGGTTACATCAACGCTCACGCGACATCCACCCTGGTGGGCGATGCCAACGAGGCCAAGGCCATTGCCCGCGTATTTGGCGAGAGGACCGTCCCGGTGACCAGCACCAAGGGCCAGACCGGCCACGAGATGTGGATGGCGGGAGCCAGCGAGGTGGTGTATTCGCTGCTCATGACAAGGGAGGGCTTCATTGCCCCGAGCCTGAATTTCGAGAATCCCGACGAGGATTCGGCCCGCCTGCTCATCCCTTCAGAACGCATGGCTGCCAAGGTCAACACTTTCATTTCCAATTCCTTCGGCTTTGGCGGAACCAATTCAACCCTGGTGATCCGTCTGATATGAAAAAGTCCGGCCCCGGGAGGGTCGGACTTTTTAACGTGTTGATCGTGATTATTCGGGGAGGACGTCGTCTTCGAGTTTGAGGAGGACGGACTCGATCCTGGCAATCTTCTCAGTGTCATCACGGGATATGTAAGCCATCAGTATTTCGCCGCCTTTTGTCATTGCAGCGCTGTACTGGCTGTATTGCTTCTTGGATCCGGCAATCTTCCACTCGCTCCACTGGCGGTTTTCATCAAGTACGCAGTACTCGGGGAGAGCGTCGTTGTTTATCCTGACCACCACAAACTGGCCTGTAGGAAGAATGAAGAAGGTGGTAGGCTGCTGAATGGTGTTGAGTGAGCCTCCAATAGTGTATCCTGAGATAGGATCGGAGAAGACCTTGAATTCTTTCGCTTCTTCATCATAGCGGAATATCTGCATGGCGGCCGGTTGAAGAACGCTGGCGAGAAGGTATAGTTTTCCATCTGTACCTTTACGAAGTGTCATGTTGGGCAGAACGTATTCCTGACCTTCCGGTTTGAATTCCTTCACCAAAGTGGTAAAGGTATTGTTCTTTACACTGTGCATGTACAGGCCATGCTGGTTGAAGCCGGATACGATGTAGGTCTTGTCACCATCGGTAAGGGAAACTGATCTCCAGTATTGGTCGACCTTTGCTGCAGCGTCATAAACCGGGGCATCGGGTAAGTTGGTCGTACAAGTCCAGTTGGTTCCGTCAAAATAAAACTTTCCTGCAAGATAGGTGGTTGTACGGTCCATTACGATGAATGCCGGATGTCCGTTGTCGGAGTATATAGTGGCTTCTCCAAAACTAGTATTGATTTTGTCATTGAATTCCTGCTGTCCCAGAATGCTCCATGATGTGCCGTCAAATTTCTTGACGCCGGGAACGTTCGCCGTCAGTTCACCATAATGGACGATATATCCATTCCCGTCAGCGTCAAAGTCAAATCCGGCGATGTTGGTCGACCTCTTGGAGTTGTCGCAGATTCCGGATTTTCCGACGAGTTCATATGCCGATCCGTTCCATCTGACCACGCTGACGTTCTTGTAGCTTTCTTTTGTCCCGTTGACCATCAGCTGGCGCTCATAGGCAATGTACGCCTTGCCGTCGGCGGGGTTGGCTGCCACAAAAGCAGAAAGGGCATGGGTTGCATCTTCGGCCTCCATGTAGGTAGGGAGTTGTTTGGCCACAATCTCCAGAATCTTTCCAATCTTAACCACATACGAGGCCTTGAGACCTGATTTAGAGTTTGTTACCACCACGTCAACTGGGAAAGTGGCATCGAAGGACGCCTTTCCGTCGGCGGAAACAGCCTCGTCGTTCACCATGATCTTGTCATTCTCGCCGGCTTCAAGGGTGGCTACAAGGGTCTTGCCCACTCCGCCGCCCTTTACGCGGAGGACCATGTTTTCAGAAATGGGATCGGCAACGATGTCTTCTTCGAAGCCGGAGTTGTCGGCCTTCAGGAGTTTGAAGGAAAGAAGCTCAGCAGGAGTAGTGTCTTTTTCCTTGGGTTCCTTTTCCTGGCAGGAAATTACTGCGAGCGCTGCACAGAGCGCAAGGGCTGCAAATCTAAATGTTTTCATAAGCAATTGATATTAAAATATTTAGTCGTTTATCTTAGTTACAGTATGTGAACTGAATCTATTGCTTGGTCCCGGATATCCTATTCTTATGGAGGGGTCGGAGGTTGAAACAAGCTTTATGACAAGGGTGTTGTCTTTGCTCTCGTCCAACACGTGTTTCAGGTAGTTGATCCTGATGTATTTGAGGTATTCGTGCGGCGTGAAGGTCAGGGTTTTCTTTGCCGGCAGGGAGTAATCCACTCCCTCCTTGAGGCCGTTGCCGGGAACGACCTCGAAGGTCACCACCAGATCCTCCGACCTTTCACTTGAAACAAGGTTTACCGGATACTGTACCACAAAATTGTCAGAAGTCGAAAGCACCTGCGATGCCTCCGCTCCGGCCTCGCTTTTTACGGCAACGAAGAAATCCTTGAATACAAAGTCCCATGGCCTGTCGGAACAACCTGACAGAAAGGCCGTTGCTGAGATTGCTGCTGCTATTGTGAATATTATCCTTTTCATGATATCTTCTTTTTAAGGCTCTTCGGTTTCTTCAGGGGTTTCAGTGTCAGTCCCGTCCGAACCGGGTTTGTAGTCGTCATAACCTTCGTTCTGCTTCATGAACTCGTTGTACTGGCATTCCATGCGGTCGATGGGGAGGATGAACCGGTAATCGCCGTACTTGAGGCTCTTTATCTTGGAGTTGCTGGATTTAGGACGCTTCAGGTCCTGTTTCTGACGGAGGATGTCAAAGAAGCGGTGACCCTCGTAGCAGAGTTCCTTCTTGCGTTCAAGTTCAATCAGGTCAAGCATTTCCTTCTCTCCTGAAGCAGTGAGGGTGGCCTCCTTTCCAAGGGCCCGGGCCTCAAGGGCCTTGACATCTTCGAGGGCGGTGGCAATGTCGCTGCGTCCTTTTACGCAGGCCTCGGCGTGGATGAGGTACATCTCCGATCCCCTGAAGACAAAGCTGTCATGGCACTGCAGGGCAGGGTCGGTTATGGTCCTGTCGTAAAGGTACTTGGTTACGCAGTTGAAGGTAAGCCCTTCCCGGTAGATGTCTTCCGTGGGCAGGGGAACGTAAGTGAGCAGTTCCTTCCTGATGTCATCGTCAGGGAACAATCCATATACCGAAGGGTCAGGGATGTAGTCGCAACCGTTGGACCTGGATACGTCATAACAGCTGGCCATGGACGTGGTTGAATTGTAGGAATCCATCCGGAGGATGGCCTCTGTGCCGTGGTTGGCCTGGCTGGAGCGGTACATGGCAATATATTTGTCACGGGGGGTGAGCTGGATCTTGTCCATCACGTTCCGGGCGCATTTCTCTGCCTTTGCCCAGTCCTCCATGTAAAGGTAAACCCTTGCCTGAAGCGCCTCGCAGGCAATGTCGGAGATATGGTAGCAGTCGCTGATGGAGTTTATCTGACAGTTCTTCTGCGCTGCGGAAGGGTCTTCTTCTGCGGCTTTTGCAAAGGTTTCACGGGCCTTTGTGATGTCGGAGAGAATCTGGTCGTAAACGGCGGCCACGCTCTTCCGTTCAACCTTTTCATCAAATCCCGGGACATGGTTCATGACCGGTATGCCGATGTGGGAATGGTTTGAGGTATGGTTATACGGCCAGGCGTAGCAGTTGCAGATTGCAAAATGGGCGAAAGCCCTTGCAAAATAGGCCTGGGCGAGCACCGCATCGATCCTTGCAAGCTCACTTCCAAGTTGATATTCGCTGGATTCGCGGAGTTTTCCGCCGTATTCGATTATGTAGTTTGCCGATGAAACCACCACCCATCCGGCCGCCCAGAGATACCTGGGATAGGTAGCTACATGTTCTGCGGTAAGTTCGTAATTGAAAGTGAGTATTTCGCCCTCGTCAGCGGTGAGGGTGATGTTAAGGAGGTCTCCCCGGATATCTCCGTAGCGGATATATGTCTTGTCAACGAAAGTCCTCAGTTCCTTGTGAAGCCCCTGTCCGGCCGATTCCACGCCCTCGAGCGTTGAGAAGAAGGTCTCGATTGTGGCTTTCCCAATCTGCTCCACCGTGAGGAGTTTCTTTTCAAGCTGGCATCCGGAAAGGATGGCGCATGAAATGGAAACAATTGATATTATGCGGATTGTCTTTTTCATGGCGCGTCAGAAACTGATGTTGAGGGAAAGAGAGAAGGTGCGGTGCATTCCATAAGGGTCCCTGAGGGTCTTGTAGCTGTTACGCTTGGAACTCTGGCCCAGTGTCAGGAAATAGAGGTTGTTCCCCAGGAACGATACCGTTGCGCTTTTCAGGTGCATCTTGTCCGTTATCTTTTTTGGAAGGGTGTAGCCGATGGAAACGCTCCTGAGTTGCAGGCTGGTTTTGTTCCAGAGTTCGTATTCGGTATTGGCATCGGCCAGTGAGAGGTTGTTCTTATATTGTAACCTGGCATTCGACGAGCTTTGACCCGGGGTTGTCCAGTGGTCAAGCAACTCCACGGGGAGGTTATGGTCGATGGAGGTTCCGTCCCAGATCAGACAGGACTCATAGAAGTACCAGCCTCCAAGGGTATAATCGAACATTATCTGGGCATTCCAATGCTTAAGGAAGGAGAATGAGTTGGAAACACCTCCGTACAGCCATGGCTGCGAAGAGTACTGCGGCATGTAGATCCGGTCTGCGAAATTTGCCGTATAGGTCAGGTCGCCGTTCTTGTCGTAGTACATCCTCTGACCCGTCACCGGGTCAATCCCTGCAAACTGGATGAGCCACATGGCGTCCTTCTGCTGTCCCTCGATCCATATATGGTCGAAGAAGCCGGTGTAGGAATCTCCCTCGAGCTTGCGGATTATGTTCCGGTTGCGGGCTCCGTTGAAATAGGTGCTCCAGGTGAAGTTCTCTCTCTTTATGTTTATTGTATTCAGGACAATCTCGATTCCCTGGTTCTCGATTATTCCCACATTATGCTTGACGGGACTTTCGGTTATTACGGACGATACCCTTCCGCTGTAGATTACGTCATGGGTGCGGCGGTTGTAGTAGTCAAAGTCCATTGAGATCCGTCCGTCCAGGAAACTGACGTTGAGTCCGGGATTGGCGATGTAGGTCTTCTCCCATGTCAGCCCGGGGTTGGCCGGGGAAGACAGCGTGGCTGCAGGATTGGGGCCGTAGTTTCCGGATAGGGAGTATGACCCGTAGGACGAAGAACTGTCAACCCTGGAATTACCGTTGGCCCCGTAGGACATCCTCAGGCTCAGCTGGTTGATCCACGGGACATTGAAGAACTTTTCCCTGTGGATGTTCCATCTCACTGCTGCGGCTCCGTAAGTCTGCCACTGGCTGTACTCGCTGAAAGCGGAATCTCCCTGGCGGCGTCCGGTGAGTGTCAGGGTATATCGGTTGTCATAAGTGTAGCTTGCTGTGGCAAGGTAACTCATGCTCCTGGAATGGGAGAGGTTTGACGTCCCTTTCTTAGTGGTTGAGTTGGCATAAGATATTTCCCTGATATAGTCATTTGAAAAGCCGTTTCCGGTTGCCTGGAGATAGGGATGCCGCTTGTCTATGAATTCCCAGCCGAGGACGGCGTCCACCTTGTGCCTTGATGCAAAGAGGTGACTGTAGTTTGCTCTCAGGTTCTCCAGGAAACGCTGGTCAAACACTCCGTATTTTCCGGTGTAGCCGCTTAATGCGGGGTCGTCGCTGTTTGTTCCGTCCAAGGTCTTGATGGAGTCATACCGGGACTCGTAAATAGCCTGCAGGTTGATGGACGTCTGGGATGTGAGAGTAAGGTCCTTGATGGGAGAATAGTTGAGGGTGAGGGCCCCCTGAAGGGATGTGGTGTTCTGGTAATGCTCGCAGTATTCCCGTTCAGGAAGGCTGTTGTATGTGAATTTTCGCTGTACAACATTATACTCATCGGTATTGCTGTAATAGTTGTACAGGCGGTAAGAACCGTCTTCGTTGTAAGGCGAATAAATTGTGAGGTAGTTGCCGAATCCGGAAATTGAGAATATATTGTTGTGCTGGTAACCACCTGAAAGCTGGATGTCGGCCTGGAGGTGTTTTGTTACCTGGATAATAGTCCTTTCCCTGACGTTGAACCGGGTCTGGGTATTTCCGATGTACGGGCTTGTCGTGGAGTATACTCCGGCGGAGAGATAATGCTTCAGTTTATCGGTGCCGCCGGTTACGGAGAAGTTGGCCTCGAAGGTCTGGCCGGTTCCCACGTAGACCCTGAACCAATCGGTGTCGACTCCGGTATATTTCTGGAACTCATTGTCCTGCCATGGGAAATTCTTCATGTCCCTTCCGGAATTGGTCCAGGCCTCCTGGGCAACCTGCCACCATCCTGCGGAGTCCAGGTACTTGATGCGTGTGGAGTGGTCCACGTTATCGATACCGTACTTGACGTTGACGTTGAACTTGTTCTTCCCGGACTCGGCGTTACGGGTTGTGACGAGGATCACGCCGTTGGCGCCGTCGGCCCCGTAAAGGGTTGTGGTAGTGGCATCCTTGAGGACGGTTATATTCTCGATATCCTCGGGGTTGATATGCGACAGCGGACTCACGGTGCTGTAGGTTCCGGTAACCAGCCCTAAGTTTGTCCCGGTGTAAACAGGAACGCCGTCAATCACCCATAGGGGCTCGTTGGAGGCCGACAGGGAACCGTCGCCACGGATGCGGATCTTGATGGAGGAGCGTGCTCCGTTGACACTGGACTCGGTCACCATCATGCCCGGGACCATTCCCGCCAGCATGTTGTCAAGACGGTCGTGGGGGCGGAACTTGAGTTCCTCGCTGGTTACCTGATAAGCGCTTCCTGCAAAGTTCTCCCTCTTCTGGATCACTCCGTAACCGGCGCTGATCACGGCCTCCTGCAGTTCGTTGGACGATTTGAGGGTGACATTGCGGACCTCGTCCCTGTCGCCCGAAAACTCGAGTTTCACGGTCTCGAAGCCCATGAAGGAGTACTCCAGGACGGATTTTCCACTGATTGTTATGGAATATGAGCCGTCGGCTCCAGCCACCACTCCCTGAACCTTGCTCCGGTTCATGACGGCCGCTCCCGCAAGCGGCTCGCCGTCGGAATCGGTGATCCGGCCGCTGATGGTGTGGCCCGCCTGTCCCCAAAGGGGAGCGGATACCAGCACTGCCGCCATGGCGGCAACGGCGATTCTTAAGGTTTTAAGAATACTCATCGGGTTATGAATTGCAAATTTGGGCTAAATATAGTAATAAATTTTTTATTTATAATAAATTTTAAATACTTGGAGATGGACTAAGAGCGGCATGTTATGAGTTATTTACTACGTTTTTATACGCAGACGGAGCCAAAAGTGTCGTTTTTTTCTTGGCTGTTTCCTTCCCTGATGCTACCTTTGTGTCAAACCAACAGTTTTTGAGATGAAAAGAATACTCGTTCTCGCTTGCGCCATTGTTGCAATGACGTCGCTATGGGGATGCGAACAGCTGGCGGAGAGCATCGCCACCGTACCCAGTTTCTTCGTTCCCGAGACTACCTACAACGGACAGGTGTTCCAGCTTGCCCGTACCGGAACGTGCAATTACACCTGGTCCCTCAATTCCGAGGCGGCACCTGCAGCCATCGTGCTTGAAACCAATGGTGAAAAAGCCTTCTTCAAGGCTTCCCTTCCCGCCGCCAATCCCAACCAGTCCAAGAAGGTCTACATCACTGCCCGCAATGCTGACCGCTCGGATATCAGTCCCGAGGAGAATGCGACAACCATAACTCCTTGGACCATAGGGGTTTTTGCCTATGACGGTGACAAGAATGAGACTCCTGTGGATGCCCAGAAACTGAAAGTGGGCACAAAGTACATCATGAGGTTCATCGACGGCAGTACCAACAAGCCGGTGGCTTCTGTCCAGAAGACCGCCACCAAGTTCTGGACCCTTACCTATGAGTTCGCCAACAAGAATCTGGTGACCGCCGAGGCTCAGGACGACAACAACAAGATGAACCAGATATTCACCGCAAAGACAGCGGGATCCACAACCGTGAGCGCCGGTTTCATCGACAAGGAGGATACTTACTTCCAGGGTAACGGATATAAGGCCTCCATTTCAATCAAGGTTATCAACTAGCCTGGTGGCAGACGGGAAAATACTCCTGCATTCATGCTGCGCTCCCTGCTCCGGTGCCATTCTGGAACACCTGGTGGGGAGCGGGGCTTATCCGTTGGTCTTCTTCTCCAATTCCAACATCTTTCCAAAGGCCGAGTATGACCTGAGGCTCTCGGAACTTGTCCGATATGCCCGCAAGGTGGGTGTGGAAGTGATTGAGGATGAGTATGATCACGAGGCCTGGCTCGCGGCGGTGAAGGGCTTTGAGAAAGAGAGGGAAAGGGGAGCACGTTGCCTGCGCTGCTTCCGATTCCGCCTTGAACGGGCGGCCCGTTATGCCGGGGAGCATGGATTTGAAGTACTTACCACAACCCTTGCCTCGTCGCGGTGGAAAGACCTTTCGCAGGTCGACGATGCGGGACTCTATGCCTGCTCGCTGTTTCCCGGTGTCACCTGGTGGGGACGTAACTGGCGCAAGGGCGGGCTGCAGCAGCGCCGCTCGGAAATAATCCGCGAGCAGTGCTTCTACAACCAGACTTTCTGCGGCTGCGAGTTCTCCAGGAGGGAAGAACGGCTAGAACAGTGACGACGGGTCCTTTGTCCCGTCGGACGCCTTGAAATCGAATTTCCTGCCGTGGCAGGTCCATGAATAGAGGGCCCCTGAAGAGGGGTTCTTTATTGTAATCGCCTGCCTGAAGATCCGGCACTCGGAGATGTTGTTGCCAAAGGCGGCAATCTCGCCGATGGATTCCCATTTGCCGGAGTAATACTGTATTATGTAGGCTTCCACGCCGCTTACAGAAGCATCCTTCACCGCAATGACGAGTTCCGGCTGGCCGTCGCCCGTAAAGTCGTGTACGCCAATCACGAATTCACCCATTATCACGGGAATCATGTAGGTGTTTGCAAAAGGGATCGTAAGGCCCTTGTTATATAGTTCGGTCCCTTCGGAGGATCCTTCCTGGGCCACCGTGACTGCGCCTTCTGCGAGGGAAACCCTGAAGGCCTTTCCCGCGGTGGTGAATCCCAGGCCGCCGGCGTGTCCCACAAAATAATTGTCCAGACCTATCACGAAGGTCTTGGAATCAATGTCCGAGGCCGTCCTGACCTGGGCCCTCATCGCAGAGGGCACAAGCGCCGCCAAAATCATCAATATGTATATCCTTCTCATTGTCACAAATGTTTGATTTTGGCAAAAATAGCAAAAACCGGGCTATGTTGCAACTTCCTGCTTCCTTCCATCCACGTTTCAGGGCATTTTCATGGACGGAAAGGCTGTACAGCATGTTCTGTCCACGTTTCAGGGCATTTTCATGGATGGATACAAAAAGAAAAGATGAACGCCGCGTGCATCCCTGCAAGCGGCGTTCGCAATTCTAACCTAAAACTTAACCTATGAAAAAACTATTCGACGAAATAAATAACAAAAAGCAAGCCAGAATCAATAAAATTATTGAGATGATTACTCCAAAAGAATAATTAATTGTCGTTTTGGTCGGATTTGTCGGGTTTGATGGTTATTATCCTGACGTCGTTCAGGGGCATGTCCCGACGGTCGGTCTTTACGCGTGCAATCTTGTCAATCACTGCCATTCCGGCAACGGTCTCCCCGAAAACGGTGTATTCCCCATCCAGGTGCGAGCAGTTTGCGGCGTCCTGGACAATGTAGAACTGCGATCCGGACGATTCCTTCATGGGATTTGCCGCATCGCCCTTCCGGGCTGCCGCCAGGGCTCCCTTCTTGTGGCGGTATCCCGCTTCCATTCCCTCTTTTATCTCGGCGGGTATGGTGTAGGCGGGACCTCCCATCCCGTATGTCTCCCTCAGGGTGTCGCGGGTGTTGGGGTCGCCTCCCTGGATCATGAATCCGTTTATCACCCTGTGGAAAAGGAGGCTGTCGTAGTAGCCGGAGAGGGCCAGTTTCTCAAAGTTGAGCCGGTGTCTGGGCGTTTTCCTGTACAGTTTGACCTTGATTGTACCCATGTTGGTAACTATGTCGAACACGGGTTCTTCCGGTAGGGATTCGATTGTGGGCATGACTTCCTTTTCCTTTTGTTGCTGCTGCTTCTGCTCCAGCGACAGCTTCTCCGCCGCCGCTATGGAATCGGCCTGGGCCTGCTTGAGGGCTTCCTCGGCCTTTGCCTTGCGGGATGCTCCGTTGCAGCCGGCGATGGTCGCGGCCGCCGTTAGCAGGATGGTGATCCTGATGATGTAACGCTTCATTGTTCCTGTATTTTTTGCCAAAGATATACCTTGTCGCCCCTGTGGGGGTGGACCTTCTCGGGGGGTGCACCGCTGGCGGCGTATTCCGAGACCCTGTCTTCCGGCATTCCGTCCAGTGGGACGGCTACCGAGCAGGATGTCCCCTTTACGGCCTTGCCGGCTGGCGCTGTTTCAACCCGCAGGTCCGTCACGGTAAATTCCATGACTCCGGTGGTACGCCCCGATAACAGGATGTCGTCGCCAAGCGAGAGCTCTCCTGTCTCGATAAGGATTTCTGCTACGCCAATCCTTGAGAACCAGTTGGTTACCTTCCCGATATAGGTCTTTTTCCGGGTCGACTGGCTGCCGTATACGGCCGACCATTCACCCAGCCTTGCACCTTGGTAGTAGCCGTCCCAGAATCCCCGGTTGAACACTTCCGAGAGGGAGGCCTTCATCGCGGCCCCCATCTCAGGTGAGAAGGTTCCGTCGCATACCGCGTCGGCTGCAGCCCGGTACACCTGGGAGCAGCGCCGTACGTATTCCGCGTTCCTGGCCCTGCCCTCGATCTTGAACACCTTTACTCCGGCATCGATTATCCTGTCCAGGAATTCAACGGTGCAGAGGTCCTTGGGTGACATTATGTACTTGTTGTCCACCAGCAGTTTCTCGCCGGTCTCCACGTCGGTGACTTCATAGCCCCGGCGGCATACCTGGAGGCATTCCCCACGGTTTGCCGATGCGCCCATTGTCCCGAGGCTCAGGTAGCACTTCCCCGAAACGGCCATGCACAGCGCCCCGTGGACGAACATCTCGAGCCTCACCGGCTTGCCGGAAGGGCCTGTGATATGCTCTGTTTCAATTGCATGGCTTATTGCGGCGACCTGCTCCAGGGAAAGTTCCCTGGACAGGACGGCCACCTCTGCGAACGACGAGTAGAACCTCAGAGCCCCGGTGTTGGATATGTTCAACTGGGTGGAAAGGTGGACCTCCATGCCCACCTTCCGGCAGTACTGTATCACCGCCATGTCGGACGCTATTATGGCGTCCACCCCGGCGGCAAGTGCCGCGTCCACTGCGGCGCACGCCTCTTCCAGCTCCCTGTCGTAAATTATTATGTTGAGCGTCATGTACGACCGGAGGCCGTATGCGCGGCATATCCTCACTATCTCCGGCAGGTCTTCCATGCGGAAATTGCCGGCGGAATGGGCCCTCATGTTCAGGTGGCCTATCCCGAAGTACACGGAATCGGCACCGCCTTCCACTGCGGCCATCAGGCATTCGAAATTGCCTGCGGGGGCCATTATTTCAAGCTCGTCCCTTCTCATTTTGTGCGCCCGACGAGTTTGTCGGCAAAGTCCTTGAGTACGGCTGCAGCCCGATCTCCCAGCGAAGAGACCGCTTCCAGGGCCGATGAATGGAGCCTGGCAATCTCCACCTGAGCGTCGCCGGGAATGCCCAGATCTCCATATATCTCTTTGACTTTCAGTATCTTCCCGGTGGCCTGTTCCGGAGTGTCAGACTGGAGCGACAGGGCATTCAGCAGCGCAGCCTTGTCACCGGCCTTCTCCATGGCCCTGACCGTAAGCCAGCTTTTCTTGTTGTTCAGTATGTCGCCGCCCACCGGTTTCCCGAAGACTGCGGGATCGCCGTAAGCGTCGAGGTAATCGTCGGCCACCTGGAAAGCGAGTCCAAGTTCGTATCCATACCTGTACAGGGCATCGCATTCTGACGGGGCCGCTCCGCTGATCAGGGCGCCCATCTTTGCGGAGCAGGCTATCAGGACTGCGGTCTTCAGGCCTATCATCTTCATGTAGCGGTCCATGGCGACGCTCTGCTCCGTCTCAAAGTCCATGTCCATCTGCTGGCCCTCGCATACTTCGGCCGCGGTGGTTGAAAACAGGTCCAGGACCTTTCCAAGCACGTTTTCCGGGGCTTTTGCGATGCGCCGGTAGCTGTCGATGCACATGACGTCGCCGGAGAGGATGGCTGTATCGGGACTCCACTTTTTCCAAACGGTGGGGTGCGAGCGCCTCATGGGCGAACGGTCCATGATGTCGTCGTGGATGAGGGTGAAGGTATGGAAAACCTCGAGCCCGGCGGCAGGGGAGAGGATTTCTTCCCCGAAGCCGTCGGCAAAGAGCGAATATGCCGTAAGGCAGAGCTTGGGCCTGATCCGCTTGCCGCCAATGGCTATCATGTACCTGAGGGGATCGTAAAGCCCCGCGGGCTCTCCGGCGAAGGTGATGTTCCCGAAAAGGTCCCCGATTATGTCCTGTATTCTTTCTTCGATATTCATACCACGCAAAGATACGAATTATTCCTATCTTTGCACCATGACCGGAGAAGCGACAGTAATAAAGAATGCGGGAAGCGGATATCTGCTGACCGTACTCCCCGGGTGGAACCCTTTTCCCGCAGTGCTAAGGGGACGTATCCGCCTCAAGGGCAGCGGGATAACCAATCCCGTGGCGGTTGGCGACCGCGTCTGCTATTCGCTTGACGGTGAAGCCACGGCGGAGAATCCCGCCACCATAACCTCCGTCCTGCCCCGCAAGAACTACGTGATCCGACGTTCCACCAACCTTTCCCGGCAGGCCCATGTCATTGCCGCAAATGTCGACATGGCATTCGTGGTGGTGTCGCTGTATTTCCCTCAGATAAAACTGCCTTTCCTCGACAGGATCCTTGTCACCTGCGGCGTTTACGGTATCCCGGCTACCATAATTCTTTCAAAGACCGATCTCTATCGTGACGAGGCGAAGGATGAAATCGCCTGGTTCAGGGATGTTTACGGTACCGGGGCCGGTTACCGGATAATAGAGGCGTCGGTGGTTGACGGGACCGGAATCGGGGAACTTGGGGAACTTGCCTCACGCGGGGTGAACCTTTTCTCCGGAGAGTCGGGATGTGGGAAATCCAGCCTGATAAAGGCGCTGGACCCTTCGCTCGACCCCAAGGTCGGCGAGATATCCGAGGTGCACCTCCAGGGAAAGCACACAACCTCGCTGTATGAGATGTACCGTCTCTCCGGCGGAGGCTATGTGGTTGACAGTCCGGGACTCAGGGGCTTCGGGCTGGTTGACCTGGAAAAGGAGGAAATAGGGAAATACTTCCCGGAGATGCTTGCCGTGGCCGACCGCTGCCGCTTTGTCCCCTGCACCCATACCCATGAGCCCGGATGCGCCGTAAAGGCCGCCGTGGAGGAAGGCATCATCAGTCCGGAAAGGTACAATTCCTATCTGGGCATGCTGGAAGATGACAGGAAGTTCCGATGAAACCCATTGACCGCCAGATCCTCAGGCTCTCCATCCCGAGCATACTTGCCAACATAACCGTTCCGCTTGTGGGAATGGTGGACATCGCCGTGAGCGGCCATCTGGGTCTGCTGGAAGGCCGCGAAGGGTTTACCGCCGCGGCGATGATAGGCGGAATATCGATAGGGTCCATGCTCTTTGACCTGCTGTACTGGAACTTTTCGTTCCTGCGGGTAGGAACCGGCGGACTCACCGCCCAGGCGTTCGGGGCCAGGAGGAGGGCGGCGGATGCGGACGATCCCCAGGGGGAACTGGCTGCATCCAGGGCCATCGCCGGCAGTTTCTCCTCCGCCTTGCTGGTGGCCGTCCTGGCCGGATTCCTGCTGGTTGCCCTCCAGGGACTGGTGCTGTGGGCGGCATTCGCCGTTGTGGACTGCACCCCCGAAGTCGCCGTCCTGGCCGGAAGGTATTTCAGGATAAGGATATGGGCCGCACCCGCCACGCTCTCGCTCTTTGCCTTCAAGGGCTGGTTCATCGGCATGCAGGATACGGTGTCGCCTATGCTTACCGACTTGATAGTGAACGGGTTGAATATCGCTGCTAGTATAATCCTGGCCTTCGGGGCGGGGAGTTTCAGGGGGATCGGTTACGACGGCGTTGCGCTCGGAACTGTCATTGCCCAATGGAGCGGCTTTGCTTTCGCCCTGGCCGTGGTGCTCATAAAATACAGGAAGGATGCCCTTCGGCGTGATTCGTCACTCCCCGGCGGGGTGCGGAAACTGTTTGCGATGAACGCCGACCTGGTGCTCCGTTCAATGGGCCTTCTGGCGATATATATCGGATTTACGGTTATTGCCGCACGTTACGGCGACGTCCTGCTTGCGGTGTCGTCCATAATGATGAAACTGCTGATGCTGTTCTCGTACTTTTCCGACGGATTTGCATACGCCGGTGAGGCCCTTACCGGCAAGTATCTGGGAATGAAGGACTACGGACAGGTAAAGGCTACGGTCAGGCATACTTTTGCCTGGAGCATGGGGGTGGCGTTATCCTTCATACTGATATATTACCTGACCGGAAAACCCATGCTCAGGATGATGACTTCCGATGATTCCGTCATAAGGGCGGCGGTGCCTTTCCTGCCCTGGCTTATGGTCATGCCGCTGACCGGCTGCCCCGCCTTCACATGGGACGGTATCTTCATGGGGGCCACGGCCTCATCGCATGTGAGGAATTCCTCGCTGCTTTCGGCGGTATGCTTTTTCGGGGCGTGGTTCCTGGGGCTGGCGGTCCTTCCGGAAGGATATTCGGGCGCCGATGCCATACACGTCCTCATGGCGGCTTATTTCGTGCACCTTGCAGCCCGTACCGTATATCAGAGCATAGTCTGGCGAAAGGCGGTATTGGGCGATTTTTGGAAGGAATAGAAAAAATTCTTAAATTTACGGGTTGACTAAACAACCAAGGAATGCTCACAGGCAAAATATCCCAGATTGTAGGCCCTGTGGTGGATGTCCATTTCGACATCACCTCTGAAGGCGGAACCCTGCCCAGAATACACGAATCCCTTGAAATAGCCCGTTCCGACGGAAGGACGCTCGTGGTGGAAGTGCAGCAGCATATCGGCGAGGATACAGTCCGCACCGTTGCCATGGACTCCACCGACGGACTCCGCCGGGGAATGGAGGCGGTATGCACCGGAGCCCCGGTATCCATGCCGGTAGGACCCCAGATAAGGGGCCGGGTTATGAACGTAACCGGCGAGGCTATCGACGGAATGGGCGGGCTTAGCCGCGAGGGCGCTCTCCCCATCCACAGGGAACCTCCAAAATTCGAGGAACTTACAACATCGCAGGAAGTCCTTTTCACTGGAATCAAGGTCATAGACCTGCTGGAGCCCTACCTCAAGGGCGGAAAGATAGGCCTGTTCGGCGGTGCCGGCGTGGGAAAGACAGTGCTCATCAAGGAACTAATCAACAACATCGCCAAGGCGCACAACGGTTTCTCCGTGTTTGCCGGCGTGGGGGAGCGTACCAGGGAGGGCAACGACCTCCTGCGTGAGATGATAGAGTCCAACGTGATCCGTTACGGCGAGGCCTTCGCCAAGAAGATGGCGGAAGGTGGCTGGGACCTTTCCCTCGTGGATCCGGCTGAACTTGAGAAATCCCAGGTTTCAATGGTGTTCGGCCAGATGAACGAACCGCCGGGAGCACGTTCCAGCGTGGCCCTGAGCGGCCTTACCCTGGCTGAATCGTTCCGTGACAGCACCACCTCCGACAGCCCCAGGGACATCCTCCTTTTCATAGACAACATCTTCCGTTTCACCCAGGCCGGTTCCGAGGTTTCCGCCCTGCTGGGCAGGATGCCGTCGGCTGTGGGTTACCAGCCCACGCTGGCCACCGAAATGGGCCAGATGCAGGAGAGGATCACCTCCACCAAAAACGGCTCAATTACTTCTGTACAAGCTGTTTATGTTCCGGCCGACGACCTTACCGACCCGGCCCCGGCCACTACCTTCGCCCATCTTGACGCCACCACGGTCCTAAGCCGCAAGATTACGGAACTTGGAATATACCCGGCCGTGGACCCGCTGGAGTCCACATCCCGCATACTCGACCCCAACATTGTGGGCCACGCCCATTACGATACGGCCCAGAGGGTCAAGCAGATACTCCAGCGGAACAAGGAACTGCAGGATATTATCGCCATCCTGGGAATGGACGAGCTTTCCGACGAGGACAAGGTCACGGTCAACCGTGCGCGCCGCGTCCAGAGGTTCCTGTCGCAGCCGTTCTCCGTGGCCGAGCAGTTCACCGGGGTACCCGGGGTCATGGTTGACATAGAAGATACCATCAAGGGCTTCAATATGATTCTCGACGGGGAGGTGGACTATCTTCCCGAGCAGGCTTTCCTGAACGTGGGAACAATCGAGGAAGCCATAAAGAAAGGGGAAGCCATACTCGCTCAGGCAGGATAATGGAAGATCTTTCGCTCATAATACTCTCGCCGGAGGAAACCCTGGTGGATACACGGACCGGAAGCGTCACCCTTCCCGGAGGGTTGGCGCCGTTTACGGTACTGCCGGGCCACGCTCCCATCATTTCGTCACTGACGGAAGGGAACATCGCCTATCCTTCGGGGGATGGGGAGAAGAAGGTGCATATATCTTCCGGATTCGTGGAAGTAATTGAAAACAAGGTAATTGTCTCTGTAGAACCTTGAGGTTGAAGGCGCTCATATTGTCGGTTTTCGCCGCCATGGCCATCCTGGTCCCGGCCAGGGGGGCGGAGGCTTCCGGCGATGAACCGGTTGATATCGGGGGTATAATCTTCAGCCACATAGGGGATTCCTACGAGTGGCACATAACCGACATAGGCGGCCATGCGATTGCTATCCCCCTGCCTGTAATCGTCCGTTCCCGGACTTCCGGATGGCATTGTTTCATGTCTTCCCGGATTGGGCACGGGGCTTCCTGGGAGGGATTCCATGTGGCTTCTTCCGGAGATAACGAGGGAAAACTGGTGGAGGACGTCGGAGGGGAGGAAGTCCGTCCCCTGGATATCTCCATCACAAAGAACGTGGCTTCGCTTATGTTCTCCAGCCTGCTGCTGGCGCTGCTGGTACTGCTCACCGCCCGCTGGTACCGCCTCCACGATTCTTCAAGGGAGGCCCCGAGGGGGCTTGCCGCAGCCATGGAACCCCTGATCATGATGATCCACAACATGGCCAGGGAAAACATCGGCGAAGACGACTACAGGAAGTATTCGCCTTACCTGTGCACGGCCTTCCTGTTCATACTGCTGAACAATTTCCTGGGCATAATACCGATCTTCCCCGGTGGGGCCAACCTTACCGGAAACATAGCGGTAACGATGGTACTGGCCATCTGTACCTTCCTGGCGGTAAACCTGTTCGGCAACAAGCACTATTACAAGGAGATATTCCTGCCCGACGTCCCGGGTTTCCTCAAGCCGATAATGCCGGTGATAGAGGTCTTCAGTGCCATAGTAAAGCCCATCTCGCTCACAATAAGGCTTTTCGCCAACATGCTGGCCGGGCATATAATGATACTCGCCATGGTGTGCATCATATTCATCATGGCAAAATACGGCCCCGTGCTGTTCGGTTCCATGACCGCGGTTTCGGTGCTGTTCGGCCTGTTCCTGGACCTGCTGGAATGCCTGGTGGCATTCATACAGGCCTACGTTTTCACCATGCTTTCATCCATTTACATAGGACTGTCAAGACAAAAAGAATAATATTTTAAACAACTGTTACCATGGTACTTGCAATTCTACTTCAGGCAGCCGCAGGTGCTGCTCTCGCAAAAGTCGGTGCGGCTTTCGGCGCTGCCATCGCAGCCCTTGCCGCCGCTATCGGAATCGGAAAGATAGGCAAGAGCACGATGGAGTCCATCGCCAGGCAGCCGGAATCGGCTGGGAACATCCGTTCCGGCATGATCATCGCCGCCGGTATGATCGAGGGCGCCGCCCTGTTCGCCATCATCGTCTGCTTCCTCACTCTGATCTTTAAATAGAGTTTACGCGGGATGAATCTTGTAACACCGGATTTCGGCCTCCTTTTCTGGATGGTCATAATCTTCGGCCTGCTCTTCTTTGTACTGGCCCGGTTCGGTTTCCCCGTCATTACCTCGATGGTGGAGAAGCGGAGTTCGCTCATCGACAAGTCCCTCGCCGACGCCAGGGAAATCGATGCCATGATGGCCGGGATGAAGGCTGAACACGAGAAGATGCTGACCGATACCCGGAAGGAGCAGGCCCTGATCCTGAAGGACGCCACCGACAGGGGCAAGGCCATAGTGGCCGAGGCCCGGGAGGCTGCTTCTTCAGAAGCCGGAAAGATCATCGCCGACGCCAGGGCCCAGATAGCGGCCGAGAAGGAAAGCGCCCTGCGGGATATCCGCAGCGAGGTTGCAGCCCTCTCGGTAGGGGTGGCGGAGAAAATACTGCGGAAGGAACTGTCGGACGATGTGTCCACGGATGAGTTCCTCGCCAAGATGGTGGAGGAGGCATCATCTTCCGACGTAAGGCTCAGTTAGGGATATGAACACGGGAGTCATAGCTTCAAGGTACTCAAAGGCCCTCCTCAGGTATGTAGACGATACCGGGGCGGGGGAAAAGGTATGCTCCGAGGCCATGGCCCTGCTGGCTGCCTTCCGGGACGTTTCCGGCCTTTCCGTGGTGATCGATGACTCCAACGGGGTCCCCCTTTGCCGGAGGAAGGACCTGCTTGCCACCGCCCTCGGAGGCGTGATGTCGGATGAACTGGGCCGGTTCGTGGACCTCGTTTCCAAGAACGGCAGGATGGAGTTCCTGGTACTGATCCTCAGGAACTTCGTGGATTTGTACCTAAGGCAGCAGGGGGTCCGGAGGGCCTCCCTGGTTACTGTGTCCGCCCCGTCGGAGAAACTTCTCTCGTCGCTCGAGGGAATGATCCGGAAGAATACCGGGTGCAGCAGGGTGGATTTTGAAACATCGGTGGATCCCTCCCTGATAGGGGGATTCGTGCTGGATATCGGCGATTTACGGATGGATGCGAGCATTGCCCGCCAGCTTGAGGATATCCGCCGCCAGCTTACAGACCGCAACAGAAGAATCGTGTAAATTATGCAGAATATCAAGGCAAGCGAGATATCCGAGGTCCTGTTGGGCCAGCTGAAGGAGATAAGTGCCGGAATCAAGTTCGAGGAAATCGGCAAGGTCCTTCAGGTAAGTGACGGTGTGGTAAGGATTTACGGCCTCACTAACGCCGAGGCCGGCGAGCTCCTGGAATTTGACAACGGGGTCATGGCGGTGGTCATGAACCTCGAGGAGGACAACGTGGGCGCAGTGCTCATGGGACCCACCGACCTCATCAAGGAGGGAATGACGGTTCGCCGGACCGGAAGGATTGCGTCCATCGGAGTGGGCGAATCCCTGGTGGGCCGGGTGGTGGACCCCCTCGGGCATCCGCTGGACGGTATGGGAACTGTAGGGGGCGACCTCGTTGACATGCCCCTTGAAAGGAAGGCCCCGGGGGTGATTTTCCGCCAGCCGGTGACCGAACCGCTCCAGACGGGACTCAAGGCCATCGACGCCATGATTCCCATCGGACGCGGCCAGAGGGAACTCATCATCGGGGACCGCCAGACCGGAAAGACGGCTATCGCGATAGATACCATTATCAACCAGAGGTCGGAATTCCTGGCCGGGAAGCCGGTTTACTGCATCTACGTCGCCGTCGGCCAGAAGGGCTCCACCGTGGCGAGCATAGTGGAGACGCTGCGGTCCAAGGGCGCCATGGACTATACCATCGTGGTGGCCGCCACTGCGGCAGATCCCGCCGCCCTGCAGTACTACGCCCCGTTCGCCGGGGCCGCCATAGGCGAGTATTTCCGCGATACCGGCCGCCATGCGCTGGTGGTCTACGACGACCTCTCCAAGCAGGCTGTGGCTTACCGTGAGGTCTCGCTGATCCTCCGTCGTCCTTCCGGAAGGGAGGCCTATCCCGGCGATATCTTCTATCTCCATTCCAGGCTCCTGGAAAGGGCGGCCAAGATCATAGGGCAGCAGGAGGTGGCTGAGAAGATGAACGATCTTCCGCCTTCCCTCCAGGGCAGGGTCCGCGCCGGCGGCTCGCTGACCGCGCTTCCCATAATCGAGACTCAGGCAGGGGATGTTGCCGCATATATCCCCACCAACGTGATTTCCATCACCGACGGCCAGATATACCTTGAGAACGACCTGTTCAACCAAGGCGTCAGGCCGGCCATCAATGTGGGTATTTCGGTATCCAGGGTGGGTGGAAGCGCTCAGGTGAAGAGCATGAAGAAGGTGGCCGGAACACTCAAGATAGATCAGGCGCAATACAATGAGCTTGAGGCGTTTACAAAGTTCTCGTCCGATATGGACAAGGTCACCGAAATGGCTTTGGACAAGGGGCGCAAGAACAACCGTCTGCTCATCCAGCCCCAGTACAGCCCCATGCCGGTAGGGGAACAGGTGGCTATTCTGTATTGCGGCACCCATGCGCTGATGAGGGATATCCCCATCGCCAGGGTGGGCGATTTCCAGGATGCCTTCCTGGAGAGGATGAGGATGGGGCATGCCCAGGATGTGCTGGAACCCCTCTCGCAGGGCAGGATAACCCCTGAAATAGAGAAGATTATCCAGGACGAAGCCGCTTCGGTGGCATTGTTGTTCGCATAGGATGGCGTCGCTGAAGGAAATAAAAGGCCGGATCGGATCGGTCAAGAGTACGCTGAAGATCACTTCGGCCATGAAGATGGTGTCGTCCGCCAAGCTTCACAAGGCCCAGCAGGCCATCGGGAGCATGCTTCCTTACCAGAGGCAGCTGTCGGCCATGCTGAATGACCTTCTGGCGGACTATGCTTCAAAACTCGCCGAAGGAAAGGTGGAACCGGTTTCGCTGGGCGGATTCTCGGAGAACCGTCCCGAGGTGCGGAACGTTGCGGTGCTCGCTTTTGCTTCCAATTCCTCGCTATGCGGCGCCTTCAATGCCAACGCGGCCAGGAAGACACTTGAGACAGTACGGGAAATCGAGGTCTCAGGTGCTTCGGTAACCGTTTTTGCCGCGGGGAAGAAGATGTCGGAAGCATTGAGGAAAAACGGCATTCCCATTTCCGGCGACTATCATTCCCTGGTGGAGAAACCTTCCTATTCCGGTGCGGCGGAACTTGCTTCCATGCTTATGGAGGGATTCCTCGACGGCAGGTTCGACCGTGTGGAACTGGTATACAACCATTTTGCCTCCACGGCCTCGCAGCCTCCTGTCAGGGAGGTATTCCTTCCCGCCGTACTGCCTGCTGCCGCCCCGGGTTCCTCAGGCAATCCGCTCTACATCGTGGAGCCGTCGCTGCCCGAACTCCTGCTGGAACTCCTTCCCAAGGTGCTGAAGTTGAAGGTGTACACGGCGCTGCTCGACACGGTGGCTGCAGAGCATGCCGCACGCACCGTTGCAATGCAGACCGCCACCGACAACGGCAACGATATCCTCCGCGACCTTACCCTTGAATACAACAAGGGACGCCAGCAGAGAATAACCAGTGAAATCCTTGATATAGTTGGTGGATCGATGGTCTAAGTGGCACGGATATTGCACATAATTTGTGTCAGACATAAATATTGATACATAATACCGAGCCCCGGAACCGATTGTGAAATCCGTTCCGGGGCCTTTCTTTTTTTTGTGCAGGAATGATTCCTAGCGGAGCTTCCTGTAACCGTAGGCGGCGGTGGCGCCGAGTTCCATCTCGATCTTCATGAGACGGTTGTACTTGGCGATGCGGTCGGTCCTGGAGAGGGAACCGGTCTTGATCTGGCCGCTGTTTGTGGCAACCGCGATGTCGGCGATGGTGGTGTCCTCGGTTTCGCCGGAACGGTGGCTGGTTACGGTGGTGTAGCCGTGGCGGTGTGCCATCTCAATGGCATCCAGGGTCTCGGTGAGGGAACCGATCTGGTTGACCTTGATGAGGATGGAGTTGCCTGCGCCCATGACGATACCCTTCTGGAGATACTTGACGTTTGTCACGAAGAGGTCGTCGCCGACGAGCTGGCAGCGGTCGCCGATAGCCTTGGTGAGCTTGACCCAGCCTTCCCAGTCTTCCTCGCTGAGGCCGTCCTCGATGGAGTC
>JAFRXI010000025.1 GCA_017437755.1 Bacteroidales bacterium | reverse complement strand
CTTGTTGGGCCGCGGTTGAGCGATTGGGGCAACGGAAAGTTGTTAAGTTGTTGAAGATTAGGCAGTTAGGAGACTATGCAGCACTTTCCATGGGAAAAAACTCACAGGAAGGCACTTGCTTGAGGGCGGCCGCATGAAAAATAAAATCTGACCCGGGAATCGCGGAACGACATGATTCTAAGCTTCTTACGTCTCCAATATAGAACTTGATCTTGTGGGCGACATCCGGATACTTGGCCTGGTACTCGTGACGCATATCATCTTGCTTCTTCTCGTCGCGGGAGAAGATGCGGATTTCTTTGATGTCGGTGGCCAGGAAACGCTTTAGGACGGCGTTTCCGAAGGATCCAGTGCCGCCGGATATGAGAAGGGTTTTGTCTTTGAAAATGGACATAATATGTTGATTGTTAATTAATTACAATTACTCGGTCGCAAAAAATGCTTTATATTACGCCTCTAACCACTTACTTCTACTCTTATCCAAGTCCTTCAACTGAAACAGAGTAATAGGAAATAGCTTGCTAACATCGACAGAATGAGCTATTTGGAGTTCTTCGTTCAAGCTGAAGCTCTTTTGAATAGTATCTGTTATATGATGCTTCGGACGAATATACTTCATCATACAGATTTCTTCGTAGATCCACGGAGATAGCGTCATTGCCTTTGTCGTAGGTTTGAGGTTATGAAGTTTCAAGGAGTTCTCGCTTTCAACAAAAACAGAGCAGTGGGTCTTATCAATCATTTCCATAATCGCCATAGATAACATCGCGTGTACATGACTAGTGGAATAGTTACGCCGTTTGTAAATATAGTGCTTGCCGTCCTTGTCTTTGCAGTACTTGTCATCCAAACGACGCAACAGGCCATCTGCACTCTTCCAGACGTACGAATCCAGAAAAACAGAAAGACCACACTGTTTCTCCAGATACGCGACAAACTTAGTTACAAGTTCCAGATCATTATGCGAATGCGAGATAAAAACGTCATAATGATACTTGGATGTGGGGAACACCTCTTGCTGAAGAGCTTCTCCATCCAGCGTCTCACCGTCACCGATAACGAACTTCTTGAGTGCGGGGTAAACATTGTTTACTCTATAGTTCTCGAGGTATTTGGAGTCAATGACCTTAGTACTGAGGAATTTCCTCAGGTCATCGGCCTTTATTCGTGTACAGATATCCATAGTTAGCCGCAAATAGCTTTTTTTATGGCAGCGTAGTCCCATGCTCGCCGTCCCATTGAGTCCCAGCAATCGGAGCCTATATGGGTACCGACATATCGCAAGACCTCAGGGCATCTTGAACAATCGGTGTTGATGAGGCCGTTGTATATCACAACAATCTTCTTGAGTTCGCCGGCATTATAGTCTTTCAACGCCATCTCACATTCGTACTCAATATAGCTGCGATTGTCGAAGACCTTTCCTGAAGTGCAGTAGGTTGACCATGCGTTGTATCTTGAACAGTATCGGCAAGCACCTTTGGTGAGGGATGTTGTATTCTTCCCCACTATCAAGACAAAGGTTTTCGAGATGTTTAGTCTCTGACGAAGGCTAGCCTTTATGCTACAATACAAAGAATCATCGCTGGACTGGGTAAGGTCATGGACATCGACGAAAGTGAGGCCAAGGTTGTTATTATAGTTCCACTCCTTAAGCTTGCTGATAAGGTCTTGATCGCCGGTCCAGTCGCCGGAGATGAAGGTCTAGGTGCGGTAGACGTTGTCGTAGATGGACATTTGCTATTAATACTTGGTTCTTTCTAATGACTATTCATCAACTATCTCAACACAGTCTCTGCAGAAAGCATCCTCCTGAATGAGAAGCGTCAACACACGGACGAAGTTGCTCATCTCCCGGTTTTCTGCCAACTTTTGATCTTCTGTCTTACCAATATGTCCCACACGGAAGTACATATCTATGGCCTTATCTATTCCATTGAGAATAGAAGGCATATCATAGATAATAACCTCGTCTCCACTAGCCATCTCGGCCAAATGAACCGGGTAACTGCGTCCTCGACTAGGGAAGGATGTTTCTGCCAGGCCCAAGTTACGATAGTACAAAGCGGCTCTTTTCTTAAGATCGGCATCAAAGTTAGAAGGAATGACAATCCTAAGTTTCGCGGTTTTGTAGGTCTTATCACCACAAGGGATGCGACCATTATTCTCATTCAACCAATCGGCCACTAACTTGACAAAGTTCTCGAAGTAGGAGATAGCAATGACAGTTGAGGGCAACAACCCAAGATGGCCTAAACGCACGTAGCCGTCTATCTGTCTCTTGAGCTTTTCGAGCTCGGGGACAATTTGGGGTTCTTTAACAATGTCTTTTCCGGCAGCGTCTTTCTCGGTCTCCATTGTGGTGAGGGTATATCCCAAGATGTCGCTAGGAATTTTGACGCCTTTTTCTACGATGACAAAAGCACGGTCAAGACCTAAGCGGCCGAGGAAAAGACCGTATTCGAAAAGGACGTTGTCACGAGCTGTCTCAAAGACCTTGTCACGAACAAGCGATAGATCATCTTTGGTGAAAATGAGAAAGCCAAAGTCGAAGAGACTTGCAGAATTGAGGAGCGTCTCCAAGAAACTCTTGTTGAATTTGAAGACATCTTCATTCCAAATGACGCAGTCATAGTCTGGACTAAAAAACTGCTTTATGTATTCTGCTGCATAAAGGCCCTCTATCGAGGATCCTATAAAAATACGGGGTTTCATGCTTGATTGAGTGTATTGTATAGTTTCCACACTTCGTCTTCAAGGTCTCTTAACGCTTCTACACGTTCAGGCTTGCTTAAGAAGACGTATTCACTTCCATCGACAGACTTGAGTGCGTTGAGTCTTACTGGATCTCTATGCAAATCGAACATCCAACGCCAAATGTAGTAAGCCAAATCGAGATAGTACAAATCTTTGTAATCCTGCGCCGGACAGGCATAGCAAATGGCGTTAATCTCAAAGCTGTGGAGATTGATTGTCCTGTCAGAATCCGCAACAACATTCTTGAGGAAACGGATCATCTTCTTGAGGCGGCCACCAGTTTCAGCACTCCTGTCATTGATGCGTTTGATGGACAGGAAGGGATAATCGGCGGGAAGCGTTGTCCGTTTTTCCTTGTCAAATACCTTTACTCCTTTGTATGTTTTGTCATTATTGTTGATGATGCTACCTACTGTGACAAGCCAGTTGGCCGTAACAACATCAATGTCTCTGTTATAGTGTTGATGGTGGACCTTGATGGCCTTGGCGTTACTAATGTCACATTGGCTATAAACCGCACGAAGAATACTCTCGTTATTCAGGCGAAGAGCCATTAATTCTGCATCTGAGTCTCCTGTATATCTTGAAAAGTTCTCTCGGAATTGCTGAAGGCGCTGCTGGCTGGTATAGGAGTATTGGCTTTTTAAGTCATAGCGATCCAGAATATCAACGACCTTAGTCAGTTCAGTATCTTCGAATTTATTGGTTAGTGTCAATAAATCGATATCGCTAACTCCTCTTATATGGGTCCGGGTCATTACTGAGCCCTGGTACTCATAAGAGATGCCAGTTTGTTTGGCATATAGTTGCTGTTTGACAGCATTACCGGCATCCAAGGTAATCTGTGTGTAGCGCTGGTCGACTTCACTCATTGCGGCCTTGATATACTTGGCCGTCGTTTTCTCAACACCGGACAATTCGGTGTACATGCGGCCTTCAACAAGAAGGTCGTTGTCTGGATTGTACCTGGAGCGAAGGTTCGTTAACAGTGATGTTGAATCGCGCATTGTCTATGTTATTCCTTCTTTTACAAAGATATCTAATCAGATTTGTACATAAACTCCAGCTGTTATCTCAAGGATGAAAGTAGAGATACTTTGCTTTTCATCTGAGGACAGGACGAGAGCACTGGTGAGGCTGTTGAGGTATGAGAGGACGGACATAGGGTCTAAAACTTTTTGATATGAGAGGTTACTGATACCGCAGCTAACGGCAAAAGTATTTTTGACGGGGCACCCAGTAGGTAATAACCAGATGGGATTGTATACTGAGTAGTGAATTCGTTGTCAATAACTGCGGTTTCACTTACATTAGCATCCGGGAGGCTTATCAATAAGTCATCTAAAACGCAGAGAGGGCGACCGGCTGCGTCGAAGACAATGTTCTTTTTGTCCAGTGTTGAGTAGAAACCTTGTACTGATGAGGGAACCGACTCTTTGAAGCTAAGGCCCAAGCTCGTTTGGGCAACTGCGAGGGCAACAAGTTCCTCCATCGTAAAGCGGTATTCTTTTTTCTCCTCCCAATCGTTGATGAGAACTAAGCCTAAACCGGCATCAGGGTAAGATTTCTCTGACATCTCAACAGCAATGGAGTACAGGTTAAATAGCTTAATATAGCTTATAAGTCGACCATCAATGTTCAATAGGAATACGAAGTGGCGATTTTCCTTTGAAAAATCGATTACTGAAGCAAAGGCGGATTTGAAAACGTCATAGAAGCCATCTGACATTTGAACCTCTCCTAAGCGATCAAAGGCGCAATCGTGGAGGATCGATGAAATGATTTCCGCTTTCGGGTCATCGTAGTATGTCGGGAGGAATTCTATAGTTGTCTCATAGGCAATCTTAAGGAGACCCATCTTGATTTCATTCAGGGAAATCTGATGCTCTATGGAGATGGATGGATTATCTATCTTCCCTATTTGTTGCTGGCCGCGACCTTTCAACTTGAAGCCATTCCTCTTAGCGACTTTGTTGATGATGGAATCGAGCTGCTTCTGATCCCGCACGTCGATGGCGACACTAAAAGTACCGGCAGCAGCATCAACGTTAACCTCAGGAATCAAATGAGGGACGAACTTGCCATCTATGAGTTCAAGACGCATTTTGTTTCCCTTGTCATCGGTGTATGTGCCATCAAAAGGATTGGGGATGGTGTTAGACTGTCCTTTTAGCTTTTTGGTGTACCGCTCAAGGCGGGAAAGTGGAGATTCGACTAAACCGACATCTACGTGGTCTCCCAGAATGCTGTTGCAATCTTTGCAGACCTGGTAACAATGAGAAACACCGCCCAAAGACTTGGGGATGATGTGCTCATCAGACAGGACTACATTGTCCTGCCTACAGATGATGCATCGACCAGTGTGAGGAGTGAGATTCATATATAGCTATTCACTACAATATACAGAAAGCGAAGCATTACATACTTCAAATGCGTAATTCTTGACAACGCCCAGTAACTGGAGTATATCTCCCGGGGCTTTTGCCTTACTAAGTCCTGGCTGAACTATATGCAGGTTTACAATAACCTTTTTTGTAAATGACGCATCTTGAGCAAGCTGTTTAAGTGCTTCAACATCACCTTTTAAAATACGATTCCCGGCTTTTTCTGTGCTTTCAACCCTCGCGATTAATCTGCGAAAGATATCCATATCACTATTTTTCCACTTCAAACTCTTCTGCGCTTGTCCGCAGACTTCATAAAAGTTTGAAATACGGTTAGTCACTTTCCCATCAACAGCGAACTTCAAATGATAAAGATTGACGTAAATGATTTTTGCGTCTTGATTAACGCCTATAAGATCAGCAATCTCTCCACTTCCATCATCGTCAAAGATGAACTCATAATCATCCTTAATTGACTGCCAGAAGTGATATTGAATACTATTAGTCTTGCGAGGCCAATCCATCGATTCAACATTCAAATCCACACCATCCCAATTGAGAGTTATCAAATCATCAGCATTGAAAGGAACGGTAACGCCGCGAAGAGAAACAAGATTGTTTGCATAAAGCATAGACCCGTCTGCAAAGAAGAATACCGGCGATCTCTTCTCTGTATTGAAGTACTCAATTATGTCTTTAAATTTAATCTGATTGATGCGGAAAGAAATTGTCGGGCCATAAACTTTCTCTACTGAATAACCATAAGCCGTTAACTCACCTTCTGCAACAGCAGAATATGAAATACGATACTGCGTCTTTAGCTCACCGTATGAGATTTCAAACAAAACATCTGAAGGCAAGTTCGCCGGGTCCCAATCCCTCTGTGATATTTCTAAAGAGGCATCAAAAAGATAGACTTCTTGTTCATATCCTTCGAACAAAAGCATCTGGTCAGCTTCGATATTCTTATAGATGTCATCATCCCAATCAATAGCAACAGGAACAGACTGTGGACATGCGCCAACCGGATTAACTTTCAGAGTATGCTTAAACAGTTCATCCGTCGGAATCCCAGGGTCTTCTACAAGAGAGCCAATCCGATGTGCCCAATTCTTAAATGACAGAAGATTGCCACGGCGATAGCTCCAAATCTTTCCTTTCATCGAACAGCCATGCGTCATTCGTTCTCCATTAAGAATCCCCGAAGCAAAGATGTTGTTTTGACGAAGCTTCCCTTGTGAAGCCTCACTTAATCCATTTTCCACATCACGACCGACATAAGACTTGAAAGATATATCGCCAGAGATAGCTTTTCGTCCGCCAAAGTTTTGAACAAGAATGCGATTAAGACCATGAAAAGAGCGGAAGATTACTGCGCCATCCAGCAGAATCTGCTTAGTCCCAAACAAAGCCTCAACGAGTCTGTCAAAAGAAGCACCTCTAATTGATGAGTTAATGTACAAGTGCTTATAGTTGCCCGCATCATACTTATGCAGAAGAATAACATTCCAAGTGCGGTTCTGAAGGCCCTCGAAGTTGCTCCACTCTAGCCCTTCCAATCGGCCTAAAATGATTACCATTAAGTCTCCCGCCTCATTTACATTCTGATAACGATAGTCATAGTCTTGCTCTGTAAAGACTGTCTGCCAATTATCAGAATCCCAATCCATATGATCTAGACGATAGATTACCGTACTCAAAGCGGGATTGATACTCTGAAATGGAATATCCGAGTCGTTGAGATCCGGGAACTCATTTAGCAAGTCAGCAAAAGCAATCTCCTCATCAGTGGTTCGGTCATTAAGACCAGGTATGATTATGTTCCAGTCGGCATCCTTAAGATACAAGTCTCTAATCTCCTCCGCCATTGGAGGGTATGCCATATTGGTCACGAAACTAGCTTCCCCTATGTTATGTCCAGCTGTCCTTGTGAATCTTCCTATAAATTGGAGAGTTATTGGAAGGCTTTGTTTTTCGTCATGAATGGCGGCTACCTTAAGTTGAGGAAGATCAAAACCCTCTCCTAACATATTAACACAGACAACAATCTTATGTTCCCCTCGCTTTATTCCCTCAAGAATGGTTTGTTGGCCTGCTTTGCCGCTATAGATAACAACAGGTTTCAAATCTTCATAAGGTTTGTAATGCTCAAAAACCTGGTCTGCTCGTTGTTTGTCTTTGCAACGCGCCATAAGTATATGATCGTAACCAACCTGAAAATCATGACGAAGGATTTCAACTGCCTGACGAGCAATAGATGCATCCGCCTGCTTTTTTGAAATCTCATATACAGGCTTGAAATTAATCTTTTGATAATACCCCTGTTTCTGAGCAGAACGGAGAGAGAATGTGTAAATAAACTCCCCTCTCATCTTTCGGCCATCGTTTCTAAAAGGTGTGGCCGTGAACTGAATAATACGAGTCTTCGGAAAAGAATCCAGAAACTTGCTCCACGTTGGGGCTTCAGTATGATGAGCCTCATCCACGAACAGATTCGTAATCTCGCCTACCAAGTATGATTTGACATCATCGTCCACATTGGCCACTAAAGGCATTGTTGTGATTATCACATTTGAGCGCGATACAATATCTTGCCAACCATTGAGATCCATCCCAGAGTTAACGATAGAAACATAAGGATACTTACAGTTGGAAGAAACAATACCGAACTGGCGAAGGCATCCTAACGTAAGGAATTTATTAAATATCTGACCGCGTAATGCATCATGTGGAACGGTCACCAGAACCTTTTTACACTGAGCAGCCACCATAATACCAAGCATCGTCTCGGTCTTTCCTGTACCAGTAGGCATTACAATGTTGGCGCGATCTTTCAGCGTATATTGCTTAGAAAGGTATGCATGGATAGCTGCAACTTGTGGCTCTCGCAGACCAGGTTCTTCCGTCTCTTTGTCTTCTTTCAGAAATGTGAACTGACCTCTCCAGGATTTAGCCAGTGTTTCTGGAGTCAGAGTATCCACCATTGAAGGATGCTTTAGCCATTCCCGAATCTCAAATTCTGCCCGTTCAAATGATGCGGAATTAATCTGATGGTTAATCAGCACGGCATAATCACATGCTGGCGGAATATTCTCATCACGCCTCGACGTAAAGAGGAAGCGACGCCCCTCCTGCTCAAATATGAAGGGCCTAATCGACAGGATGCCCGCCTTAATTGTGTTGTCGAGAACTATTTCTTCTTCGGCATAGCAACGCCATACCGAGTTCTTATCAACCCGATAGATGCATTTTGCTATGTGCTTGGGAAGGGTTATCATAAAAATACGGCTATATGTTGAAGAGGGCCCGGGCGTAGTCTGTGATTGCGTATTCCGGGAGCTCTTGTTTGGTTGCGGGTTTAACGACCGGCTGCTCGGACGGGAGGATGAGTCTCAGATCCGTCCGGTCGTTGCGGAGCTTCTTGAGGATGCCGTTCTTTGTGCTGTTGCCTGCCATCGGCCGGTTCCAGCGGCGGCGGAAGTCATCGACCTCGGGAGTGTAGTTGGGGAACTCCTGGTCAAGGACGGCATCGGTCTCTGACTTCCATATGAGGAGCGCGTGCTTTAGGAGCTCGAAATCGGCCACCTCCTGACTGGCCTCCACTTCATGGATGAGGGAGGATAGCTGGTCAAAGCGGTTTTGTATTTTTGAGAGGTTGGCCATTTGGTGGTTTGGTTTATGTTGCTTATCCTTGTTGTGCGAAAGGAAACAATTTAAATTTATATGGTTTTTGAACGAATTTTCTCGGGTTGGTTTAGCGAGCGTTTTTGCTCAAGCTTGAAGGTTTCTCGTCGGGTGTTCAGGTCTTCGGGATCCGGGGATGGACGGGTGAACGTAAGGGAGGACGTTAGTGTTCGATTGCGTTCGGTCTCTTGGAAATATTGTCGTTTTCTTTGAAACGCGGCTTTTAGGGCTCGGAAAAATTTCGTATATTGCGCTTGGTTTGATGCGTAATGGCCTGGTTTTTCGCACAACCGGCTTCTGTTTTACGCACAACGGTTAGGTCTTTAAAATGTCTGGCAGCGGCGTTGCAAATGTGTCCAATGATGTCCAAATTTGAGCTTGTTGGGCCGCGGTTGAGCGATTGGGGTAACGGTAAGGGGTTAAGTTATTGAAGGTTAGGCGGTTAGAAGGCTATGCAACCCTTCCATGGGGAAGAACTCGCAAGAAGGCACCTGCTTCAGCGCCGCGGCATGGAACACGTAATCCACCCCCTGCATGGCATAATGAAGAGTGGATTTGTTGCGCACGTCGCCTATGTAGAACTTGATCTTGTTCGCCACCTCGGGCATACGGGCCTGGAAGTCGTGGCGCATGTCGTCCTGCTTCTTCTCGTCGCGGCTGAAGATCCGGATCTCGCCTATGTCGGTGCGGAGGAAGCGGTTGAGCACCGCATTGCCAAAACTGCCCGTGCCACCCGTTATCAGCAGCACCTTGTCTTTAAAAACACTCATGTTGTTCTATGTTTAACTTATTTAGATTCCATTAGATAAGGCCCTTGAAGTTGAGCCACAGGGCAAAGAACCGGTCATAAACGCCATACACATTTCTGTCAACAGTGATAAAGTCCTTTTCCAACAACCCCTTCAGAGCCGAGGTCACGCTGCTGGCCGAACTAAGTTTATGCCTATTGATGAAGCGTCCTCCGGTCACCGCTGTTGCCTTGCCTTCCCGGGCAATGGCAAGGAATAGCATCCGCTGCTTTTCCGGCATTTGATATAGCAATGACTCATACGTATCTGAGGACATGCGAATGAGAAAGTCAATGGCATCATCCACCATTTGCGGCACACAAGTCGAACCTTTTTCGGTCCTTGAATACAAAACATTCAGGACGCGGTGCATATAGCTGGTTATAGCTTCAAAGCGCTCGTAAAGGACGGCTACGACCTCTCGCTCCAGATGTTTGCCAGCAACCTCGAATTTATTTACGCAGAAGTCGGTATACACATCAAGGTCCAATGGCTGAAGATTCATTATAGACACGGCCTGATAGAACGGCCGGGAAGGGGAAGTAAACATCTCGTTCATCATATGACGCTGGGAGCCGGAGAAGATGAAGTGAGCATTCGTACAGCGTTGAACATATGTCCGGATCGTTGCCTCAACGGTTGGGTCATCATATCGAATAATCTGTTGGAACTCGTCAATTGCCACCAGGCAAGGCTTGTCGGCCTGTTCCAGGAACCTGAAGATCTCATCCAAAGATACGGCCGGATTGTTAATGGAACCAAGCCCGACACTCCATGTGGGCATACCGTTAATATCAAAAGAGATCTCCGGCCTTAATGACGATACCACATTCACAAACTTTTCCCACACTTTCCTGCCCTTAGGACGAAGTTCATCCAACACCGCTTTCCCAAGCATATTCACAAGGTCGCCCAAGTTCTTTGTGGCATAGATATCAACCACAAAACAATGATATTTGCGGCGAATCTCCTTGTCATCAAAAACGTGCCAGATGAGATCCGTCTTTCCAAGACGCCTGGGAGAAATAAGGGCTACATTGTTCTCATTGAGGAGTAGTTCGCGAAGAGCAGCAGTCTCCCGGACACGGTCGCAGAAGTACTCGGCACCGGCATAGCCATTGGTAACGAAAGGATTATTCATTTCACATCTAGTCATCATTGGCAAAGATAACGCAAAAAATCCATATTACCATAAAATAATAATCATAAAATGATAATTATAAAATAGTAATGGGTTTACCCCCGCGGCCTCACGTCCCCGGGGCCCTGGGGCTCATACCTGCCGTCTTTGCACTCCAGGATCACCGTGCCGCTCTCAAGCACCTCCACCGTATGCCATTGTCCAAGGGAAAAAACTCACATGAGGGTACTTGCTTCAGGGCGGCTGCATGGAACACAAAATTTACTCCTTTCATTGCATATTTGAGCGTGCTCCTGTTACGGACGTCACCGATGTAGAAATTAATCTTGTTGGCAACTTCCGGCATCCTTGCTTGAAAATCGTGACGCATATCGTCCTGTCTATTCTCGTCGCGGGAGAAAATGCGGATTTCTCCAATATCTGTACGAAGGAAGCGGTTTAAAACAGCATTCCCAAAACTTCCAGTACTGCCTGTAATCAGTAAGACCTTGTCTTTAAAAATTGACATAAACTATTGATTTTTAAATAGATATCATACAAATCTCATTCTAAGACAAAGCTTCCTAACCCATCTGTTTTTAATACTGCGCCTGCCAGATGCGTTCTTTATCCTTGAAGAAATAACAACGGGAAAGCCTCAAAATAACTTTCCCGAAACCACCAACTCATCCGATTAGAAAAGTTACTTATTTTCACAAGAACCTTACTCCCCCTTAATTTTCACCGCCAGATAGTGCAGCGCCTCGAGGCACCAGGTGGCGGTGGTGTGGTACTGGTCGTCAAGAAGTTCGTTGTATTCCACAAGGTCGGCGGAGACGACCGAGCGGGTGAGGAAGATCCGGTCCAGGAAGGTGTAGAAATCGCCGTTCCAGAGGCCGTTACGGACCTTTGTCCCCGTTCCGCAGACAAGTCTTGGATCCATGGAGTCGATATCGATACTGATATGCACCTTATTGATATTCCGCTCTTTAAGGTCAGCGATGATATCGTCCATCACGGCATTCATCCCCCTGTGGCGTACTTCCTCGGCCGAGAAGATATGGAGCCCGTTCTGCTTTGCCATCTGTACTTCCCCGGGGTCCAGGTCGCGGGTACCCACCCAGTAGAAATTCTCCGGGGCGACGGTTTTCCGGGGCACCTCCTTCATGCTTGACCGGCACCATCCCATGAGGGCGGCGCAGGGCATTCCATGGAGGTTGCCGCTGGGAGATGTCTCCTCGGTATTGAAGTCGCCGTGGGCGTCGAACCATATCACTCCGAGGTTTTCACATGCGATGGCGGCCCCGGCAACGCTGCCGAGCCCCAGCGAATGGTCGCCGCCCACCACCAGCGGGAAATACCCCTGGCGGATCACCGACGCGACCTTGTCCATGAGCTGTGCCGCGGTATCAACTATGGTATCGAGGTATTTCAGTTCCGAGTCGGCCTCGTGCTTTCCCTCAGCGATTATCGCGGACTGCACGTCGCCCAGGTCATAGCACCCGGCGATCCCGGACATCATCTCAATCACACCGGCTTTCCGGAAATATCCCGGAGCCCGTTCCACTCCCTTCCTGTCGGCGCCGAGCGCCAGCGGAAATCCTATGAAAGCTATCTTCATCCTTTGTTCAGTCTCTCTTGAATATATCCCTGGTGTACACCTTGGCCATGACGTCGTCCAGGGCCGGTTCGTACCGGTTGGCGATGATGGCGTCGCTCCGGTCCTTGAACTTCTGCAGGTCGTTGACCACCGGGCTGCCGAAGAAGGTGATGCCGTCCTGGAGCGACGGCTCGTACACTATCACCCTGGCGCCCTTGGCCTTGATCCGCTTCATGATGCCCTGGATGGCGCTCTGGCGGAAATTGTCCGACCCGGTCTTCATTGCCAGCCTGTAAACCCCCACCGTAACCTCCTTTTCCCGGGCCGAGTCAAAGGCGCTGGAAGCGGTATAGTATCCAGCCATTTCCAGCACCCGGTCGGCGATGTAGTCCTTGCGGGT
Organism: Bacteroidales bacterium; assembly: GCA_017437755.1. Lineage (GTDB taxonomy): Bacteria > Bacteroidota > Bacteroidia > Bacteroidales > UBA932 > Cryptobacteroides. The sequence continues at coordinate 45,049 of JAFRXI010000025.1, read as the reverse complement.
GCGGTTGCTCTCCACGATGGCCCCAATCAGGTTCTCCGGAACGTCGTTGTAGTTTGCCAGCAGCTGCTTGGTATCCTTGGGGAGGCAGTATCCGCCGTAGCCGAAGGACGGGTTGTTATAGTGGTCGCCTATCCTCGGGTCCAGGCATACGCCGTTTATAATCGCCTTTGTATCAAGGCCTTTCATCTCGGCATAGGTATCCAGTTCGTTGAAGTACGACACCCTCAGCGCCAGGTAGGTGTTGGCAAAGAGCTTCACCGCCTCGGCCTCGGTCGACCCCATCAGAAGCACGGGAACGTCGTCTTTCAGGGCACCCTCCCGGATGATTCCGGCAAAGGCCAGGGCCGCCTCGCGGAGATTCCCCGTCATCCCGTCAGCACCGACGATGATCCGCGACGGGTAGAGGTTATCGTAAAGGGCCTTGCTCTCCCGGAGGAATTCCGGAGCGAAGATAATCTTCGGGACCACGGTCCTGAACGACCCGTCTGCAAGCCTTTCCCGGTAGGAGAACCTTTCCCTGGCAGCAGCGGTATACCCCACCGGAACCGTCGACTTTATGACCATCACCGCATCGGGATTCACCTCCAGCACCAGGTTGATGACCTCCTCAACATGGGAGGTGTCAAAGAAGTTCTTCTTGGGGTCGTAGTTGGTGGGAGTGGCAATCACCACAAAGTCCGCATCGCGATATGCAGCCCGGCCATCGAGCGTCGCCTTTAGGTTCAACTCCTTCTCTTTCAGATACTTCTCTATGTATTCGTCCTGTATGGGCGACTCTCTCCGGTTAATCTTTTCCACCTTCCCGGCGACCACGTCCACAGCCACCACCTCATGCCTCTGAGACAGCAGCACTGCGATGCTCATTCCAACGTAACCGGTTCCTGCAACAGCAATTTTCATTTTTTTCTGCGAAAAAAATTCAAAATTCCAACCCCCTCTATCCCCCTTTCAGGGGGACGTTCACTTTCCCTGCCGGGAAAGGTCGCCTGCCGGCGAGGGAAGTCCGAAATAATTCAAAATATCCACCGTCAATGCGTTGCGAATTCTGATTATTTGCGTAATTTTGCAACTGTATAGTTAAGCAAGCGCCCCTTGAGAAAGGGCAAAAAAGTACATAGGGTATTTTTCCGAAAGGGAGAATACCCTTGTTTTTTGAAGCCTAGTCGGATGCGTACTGCTTATCTCCATACCAATGGTCTTTCACTATGTTTAACTATACGCTATATGGTCAAATTCTCTACCAGGTTATCTTTTGATGTTTGCATTGAACACAAACAGTCCAAAGAAACAGTCAGAACCACCTCAAAAGTTCTGAAGGTTGTCAAAGCGATCATTCAAAAACGTCGTCATAAAGAAGACGTAACTCTGTCCGGCTAATCCGGAATCTGCTTACCCATCCGAGCAGAGGGTTGCCTACCATTGGGGGCGGCCCTTTGTGTTTCAAATATTTCCTGTACCCTGCGGTAGCTTTCCAGATCGCCTATGTCATATCTGGGGCCGGGCATCTCCCAGGCGTAAACCTTTGAATGCGAAGCCATCCAGGCCACCAGGCTGCCCGGGGCGTCGGTTCCGCAGCCATCCTCCACCGCCCTGGCGATAAGAGCAGCGTCCGAAGCCGTATAGTAATAGAACTGCGGCAGGCACCAGTTGCTCCTGGGCCTGGAGGGCTTCTCCTCCATCGAGAGGATAAGTCCGTCCTCCGCCACCTCCGCCACACCGGCCTTGCAGAGTTTTGCCAAATCCGGCTCGTAATACCGCATAACACACGAGGCCTTCCTGGACAGTGCAGCCTCTATAAACCGCGACAAGCTGAAAGACAGCAGGTTATCTCCTGCAATCACCAGCAGGTCCCCTTCCAGCCTCAACTTTTCCACGGCAAAAACGATATCCTTCACTGCTCCCAGCCTGGTTTCATTCGACGTAGTTCCGTCGTCCAGCACGGTAATCTTCCCGGAAAGCCTGTGCCCGGAAGCCCACTCCTGGAAATGACCGGCAAACTTGTGGTTACTCACCACCACGTATCCGTCCACCAGCCCGGAAGACTCGATATCGTCCAGCAGATGGTCAAGGATCGGCCTCCCGGCAACCTCCAGAAGGGGTTTGGGGAAATTTTCCGTCAGCGGATAAAGCCTGGTGGCATACCCCGCCGCCAAAACAACACACTTCATATGCGGAATCTATTGAGAAACGAGGGCAGGTAGTTTTCATGCCAGTCCGTCTGCACTGTCGCAGATATAAACACCGTACTTGCCCTCCATGGCGGGGAAACTGCGGAGATACTCGCGGGTAACGTTCCTGGAAACCTCCTCGCTGAAGGCGGGATCGATGAGCGCCATGCAGCACCCCTTGAATCCGGCCCCGCTGAACCTGCCGCCGTAGATCCCTTCCGTCCTGGTCATTATCTCATAGAGCCGGATCTGCTCCGGAGCCCCTGATTCCCAGTTATGTATGCTGCTCCATCCCGACTCGAACGAGAGCTTTCCGTACGCCTCGATATCCCCCCGGCGCCATGCCTCGGCACCCTTTTCGACCCTCTCGAACTCGGTATACCAGTGCTCGCAGCGCTTGCGCCATGGCTCGGGCAGACGGTCCTTGTAAGAGTCGTAGACCTCGCGCGGGACGTTCCTGGCCGCCGCCTCGCGGAACTTGCCGTACTCCATCCCGGCAAGCGCCTGGAGGGCATAGACCCCTGCCCGGAGCTCATCCACCCTCATGTTGAACTTGCTTCCGGCCAGGCTGTGCTCCAGTCCCGAGAAGAAAATGGCAATCTTCCAAGGCTTCATCGTCCGGGGCGCCTCAATCAGTTCGTAGCTTCCGTCCCGGGTGTCGAGGTAAAGCAGCCGGTCCTTGCGTGAAAGCACCTCGCAGCTCTGGTCCAGCTTGCCGATGGAAACGCCTACATAGTCATGCTCGGCGGTATAGGCCAGGTCTATAAGTTCCTGTGCTCCAAGGCTTATCCCGTTTACCGAGGCCAGCGCGCCCATGAAGGCGATGGTCACCGCGGCCGACGACGAAAGCCCCCCAATGGGAAGCGTGCCCTCGATTACGCCGCATATCCCCACCTTCAGCCGGAACTTACGGGAAAGGACCATGGAGGCCCCGCGGAGATAGTCGGCCCAGTCGCCTTCCGGATGCGACGGAATTGAAGCGATGTGCCACTGCGCCCTTTTGGGGAACTGGACAGAGGCCATTTCCACAACCCCGTTCTGCTTTGCCGAATAGGCTATATGAATTCCCTTGTCCAGAGCCAACCCGGTGATTTTCCCGAGGTTATGGTCGGAGTGGGCACCGATTGGGCATATCCGGTAAGGGCAGAACGACACTGCGTCCGGCTCCCTGCCGTACGTCCTGAAAAATCTTTCTTCGCAAATCATCCTGTAGAATCTTCAGCCTCATGGCATAAAAATCCATTCCTCCGAAAACTGTGAATTTTTCAGAGAAATGAACGGGAAAAGGCTTTGTTCCTGTCCAGGAATTCCACCCGTCCCGGGCGCCAATCTAAAAAAGGCTATTTAACTTACAAAAGTAGTAAAAATATTTAATGTATTAGTAAGAAACAGCCTACTTTCTTTTATCCTTTGGACAAGAGTTTTCGTACTTTGGTAAACAGAGATAATCCCTTCCGTGAAGAATATTTCAGTACTCGCCACAGGTCCTTCAGGGATGGAACGGCGATTTCCTCCGATGAGAGGTCGTATTTTGCCAGGATCGCCTTCCTGTTCCCATAGCGTCCAAGCTTCAGGTAATAGTAATAGATATAGCACTTAAGCACGCTCAGGCGCTCGTCCAGCCCCCCGATCCTTTCAATCGCAAGCGACAGGTAATGGTCGGCCACCACCCTGGAGGCAACGTGCTTTTCCGTCAGTTTGGAATTCACTATCGAGCCGGGACAGACATTGTAGAAGTATCCGCCCTCCGGGATAATCCTCATGGCCCGGATCATCGGGAAAAGGTCGGTCTCAAAGTATCTGTCCTCGTAATAAATCCCATCGCGGAAACGGAGCGTATCAAAAAGGCGGCGGCGGTACACCTTGTTTATGATATAGCCGGTCACCACGTCACCTTCCGTCTGCCAGGAGCGGAAAACATTGTCTCCTCCCACCACCGTCACCGGAGACGGCACCCTTCTCTCAAACTGTTCGGGAGTATTGTACCGCTCGGTAATGGGAAACTGAACTGCCTCTATATCAGGGAATTGATCAAGTGCTTCAATGGCCGGGAGGTAGGTCCCGGGGGCAATGAAATCGTCGGAATCACAGAAAGCCAGATACTCGCCCCGCGCCATGTCGATGCCCGTGTTCCTGGCGGCGGAAAGACCGCCGTTCCGCTTGTGTACCACAACCACCCTTGGATCTGCGGCAGCATAGCGGTCGCAGATTTCCGGGCATCGGTCCGGGCTGCCGTCATCCACAAGGATGAGTTCCATGTTGTCTACTCCCTGTGACAGGATGCTTTCAATACAGGCTTCCAGATAGTCCTCCGCCTTGAATATGGGGACGATTACTGAAAGTTTGAGGCTAATTGGACTTTCCATGCTTTTCTTTCAAAACTGCAAAGATAAATTTCACGTTCCCCACTATATATCTCCTCCACATCCGGCGGGGTTCCTTGAGGAGCCGGTAAAGCCACTCGAAACCGGCTTTCTGCCACTTCTCGGGCGCGCGCTCCACGGTTCCGGCAAAGAAATCAAAGACCGCCCCTATTGTCCCGCAGTGGCACCTGATATTCAGGGAGTCCCAATGCCCGAAGGCCCATTTTTCCTGCTTTGGCGCCGTCATCCCTATCCACAGCAGATCCGGGTCGGCAGCGTTTACGGCGGCAATCATTGCAGCGTCATCCTCAGGCGAGAACTGGGCTTTATACGGAGGCGAATACGTTTCCACCACGACATTGGGATATACCTCGGCCGCCTTTGCAACTATCTTTGACAGAACTGTTTCCGAGCTTCCAAGGAAGAAGCAGCGCCCTCCCCTCCGGTTCAGTTTTTCCATTTCCATGGCAAACAGGTCCGCACCGGCTATCCTCTCTTTGGGAGCACCCGGAAGGTTCAGGAAACGGCATGCCTTTACGATGCTTATACCGTCGGGAATCAGGGCGTCGCACTCTTTCAGCGACCTTGCAAACTCGCCGTCCCTTCCGGCCACCACCCACGACCATGCATTGACCGTATTTATCAGCATCTTTCCTTCCGGCAACTCCCTCAACGCCTCCATGGAAGGAACAAGATTCAAATCAGCAAGCCGCGTCATATAAGAGTTTTAATGAATAAGTTATGTCGTTACTGAGAACATATGCACCCGCGCATGTAGCGGGAGGGGCCCAGCCACAGGCTGGGAGGGACGAGGCCTTTGGCCGAGGTTTGAAGTAACGACATAACTTATTTATATGCAATTATTTATTATGCAAATCAGCCTTTATCTGCGTAGTGGATATCTCCGGGGTGCGGGGCAGATAGACCACCTCGGCCCCTTCCTCGCGGAGGAAATCGAACTTGCCGGCCCAGTCGTCCCCCATCACGAATATGTCTATGTCATAGTCATGGATGTCGGTCCGCTTCTGTTCCCAGCCGTTCTCGGGAATGACCAGGTCAACGTACCGGATGGCTTCCAGCATGGCCTTGCGCTTCTCGTAGGGGAAATAGCACTTCTTCCCCTTCTCGTTCCAGTTGAACTCGTCGGTAGAAAGCGCAACTACCAGATAATCACCAAGTTCCCTGGCCCGGCGAAGGAGGTTTATATGACCGTAATGAAGCAGGTCGTAAGTTCCGTAAGTGATGACTCGTTTCATAATTCGACGTATTTATGCGGATAATAATTCAAAGCCCTGTCGGGACGGTTGGTGGTGACGAGGTCTATCCCGTGCCCGCTGCTCCAGGACAGCATGGCATCGGTGTCCACGGTCCAGACGTTGGTAACCGCGCCGGCATCCTCATACTGCGATACCCTCCCGGGACTCTCGGTATAATGGGTTATGAAGCAGTCGGTCATGGTGCAGCCGGCCGCCACTGCCTGAAGGAAGCTCCGGTTCCCTCCCAGATAGCCCACGAGGCCGGGAGGATTGCTTTCCAGTATCCTCGCGCATGCCTCGTAACTAAATGAGATATAATCGGTTACCGCCTCAAGCTTATATTTTTTAACAGCCGCCAGGCTGGCCTCCACGGCACGTAGGGTATTATCAAGGGAACTGTGCTCCTTAACCTCCAGTACCAGGCGGGTATACCTGCTTTCAGCCCCCGCGGCAAGATACTCGTCAAGCGTAGGGACGCTCTCGCCGTTTTTCAACTTATAGGACCGGACCTCTTTAAGCGACATATCCTCGATCCTCTTGCCATCCCACTCCAGGAACGGGTCGTGATGGATTACCGGGACCCCGTCGGTGGTGATCCATACATCAAACTCGGAACCGTAGAGCCCCATTCCAACAGCCTTACGAAGCGATGCCAGGGAGTTCTCCGGCACTCCTCCAAGGGTGCATCCCCTGTGAGCGACTACGCCGTAAGGCCTGAGTACCAGGCTGTTGTCTGTCTTAAAATCGGCGATTCCCAGCACCGCCACCGAGTCTTTCCTCCGGATCTGGACCTCATATCCCCCGTCAGGGAAGCCCTCGGGCATAAGGACGCTGGCCCTGTCGGGGAAACAGGCCGGGAAGAAACTCACCAGTTTCCCTTCCTCCAGGGGGGCGAATCGGATGCTGTCGCCGTCCTGGAAGCCCTTGCCGAATATGTTTATCCTGGCCCCGGAAGGGAACTCGTACACGGAAGGCATGTCCACCCCGGTGATGGACCATCTGTCGTCGCGGTTGAGCAATCCGTTCCTCCACCCCATCTCCGAAGGGGCAAGGCCTATCCCCTGCACCTCCGGCACCAGTCCATCGCTGCAGGATGCAAACGACATGGCGGCCGCTGCCAGCGCCACCGATGCGATTCCCCTCACCGCAAACCATTCCGTCACTCTCCTCATATTGCAAAAATATAAACTCGTAAACAATAATTCAAGAATTTGATTATTTTTGCGAAGATATGGCAGCTCAAAGAAAACAAAAAGCAAGGGAATCGGCCTTGGTAATAGTCCCAACCGCAGTGGTGGACCTCATCATACAGGCTGGTGTCCTGCTGTTCCTGATATATGGCACAAACATGGTCCGCGAGGGCAACGTCCACCTTTACCAGAGGTGGGGAACCTTCCTCATATTGGTATTCAGCTACCTCGCAAGTGTCTTTATAACAGGCATTTCCGTTACTGACAGGGAACGTTCGGCAGTCTATGCCATAGGCAATACACTGTCGCTGGCCCTCCTTACCTGGATGGTATTCAACGGCTCCATGGCCGTAATTTACGAGCTCACGCTGCAGGGAAAACTGCTTGCCCTGCAGTTTGTGCTCACCGCCACCCTGATGGTACTCTGGCATCTGCTGGTAAGGTGCATAATGGCAAGGCTCCGGAAAGCCGGATGGAACCATTACCAGGTGGTCATGGTGGGTTCCGGAAAGAATATTGAAAGGCTTTACTCCCAGATGACCGGCAGGAAGGCCGACAAAGGCTACGAGGTAATGGGATTCTTTACCCAGAGCCCGTCGGACCCGGTTCCGGAAGGAGCCCGCAGGCTGGGTACCCTCAACGACATAGAAGAGTATATCGCCGCCGTCCATCCGGCCGAAATGTTCTGTGCCATAAGTCCTTCCGCCCATACCGACACCGTAAATTCCCTTGTCCGGCTGTGCGAGCAGCATGTAATCAGGTTCCGGTACGTCCCCTCGATGGAGGGCTATCCCCCCAGGGAAATGGAGTTCCACCGGATTGGCGACACCACCGTCCTGAACCTCTACGGCGAGCCCCTCGAGAGCATCGGCGCCAGGGCTTTCAAACGCAGTGCCGACCTCGTGATCTCAGGACTGTTCCTGGTCACCCTGTATCCCATTGTCTGGATTATCTGCGCCGCAGGCATAAAAATATCCTCGCCCCACGGACCGGTCCTTTTCCGCCAGAAGCGGACCGGCTACGGAGGCAAGGAATTCAACTGCCTGAAATTCAGGTCAATGCATGCAAACGCAGAAGCGGATACCCGTCAGGCCACCAAGGGTGACAGCAGGGTATTCCGCTTTGGAGAATTCCTGAGGAAATCCTCAATCGACGAACTGCCGCAGTTCATCAATGTATTCCGTGGAGACATGTCCATAATAGGCCCAAGGCCCCACATGCTCCACCATACCGACGTCTATTCCGAACTTATCGGGGACTATATGGTCCGTCACCTGGCCAAGCCGGGAATCACCGGCTGGGCACAGATCAACGGCTGCCGCGGCGAGACCAGGGAACTGTCGCAGATGAAGGAAAGGGTCGCAAAGGATATCTGGTACATCGAGCACTGGAGCGTGGACCTCGACATCAGCATCTTCTTCATCACCATCTGGCAGATTCTCACCGGAAGCGAGGGAAAGGCCTACTAGGGCTGCTTCCTGTACCTCTCCTTCCAGGAGACGGCCGCCGAAGCCTTGTCGGCTGCGGTCTTCAGGCTTTTGTTGGAGCCCTTCCTGCTGGTCCTGTCGCCGCTGCGGGGCTCAAACCGGACGGTCCCGTCAACAAGGTTGTCGTACATCTGGATCCCGACGTTCGTCTTCCTGACATTGGAATTAGACTGTGTCTCCACGTTGGCGCAGCGCCGGAAATCGATGCAGTAGGAGTTCCTGATTCCGGTGATGACGTTGCCGTAGACCTTCACGTTCACGGTTCCGTCGTCGCCGAAAATGCCCCGGTTCAGGTAGGTTCCGCCGTAATCATGGATGTAATTGTTCCTGATGGTCACATCCTTCTGCTTGGTCCAGCAGTATATCGCACCCGAATCCATCAGGGTATGTGATGGCTCCTTCAGGTAGTCCTCGGTATAGTATATCTCGTTATTCTCCACGATCCCGGAACAAAGTGATTCAGAGCCAGTTGAGAAGTGGTCGCCCACCCCTATCGCAATGCAGGTAAAGTTGCGGAACTCATTGTCGTGAATATGGAAGTCACCTCCGCGGCAATACACGTCAACCGAATTCTTGAGGTAAAGCTGGGTGTCGTGGAATAGGTTGGAATAGACCTGCGTCCCAACTGATTCGCGGTCGATGAAAATGAAACCCTCGTAACAGCCGGTGATGGTGTTGCCGTAATAGGACGCTCCGTCATTGTGCCTGGACGATATCACCCTGGTCCTGATTCCGGAAAATGTGCAGCCGTCCACGACCGTCTTCCCGGGGAGGGAGAAGAAATGGATCAGCATGGGCTCGGATACCACTCCGGGGCCGTTCCCGATGAAGTTCAAGTCCTTGAATTCCAGAAGTTTGAACTTACAGGAGCTGATTTCAGCAAACTGCGACGCCACGCATTCGTGGATGGTTCTCTTTTCACCTGAAACCAGTTTTCCCGACTGGACGTACACATCGGAGCCGGGATAGTTCAGGAACTGGTATTTGGGGTGCTTCTTCCCAAAGTACCAGTCGGCGTCAACGTTGTAATAGCTTCCGTTGTTGCTCAGGTCGGGAGCCGTGAAATAAACATATCCGTTCTGAATCTTCTGGACCTTGTAAACCGCCCCCAGATACCATTTGGATATCTGCACGTAGAGGTTTCCGGCGGCAGTGGACGACAGGTTGGGCTCGGAGGTCTTGAACCGGCAAGTCTTGGATGATGCGTCAACCACTTCCACCCTGCCCTGGGCCTGCTTCATGGGCCCGAAGGGCGGCAGCTCGGCACGCGCCTCCACGTCGACCAGGGCGTTCCGGTAATCATAGTTCCGCTTTGCGGCCGAAAAATGCTTCCCGGAAGGCCTCAGGACGTAATCCTCCCCTTCCCCTGCAATGAAGGCCCCGTTCCCGTTGAATACGATCGTGGCCGCGGGATAATTCAGGTTCTTGAGTTCCAGGTGCCTCTCCCTGAAATAGTAGAGGCCCGGGGCAAAGTTCACCTCAATCATGTTGTAACCCATTGAAAGGGCGGTCTTGATGGTGGTTGAAAGGCCGTCGAACTCTCCCTGTGAAGATACGTTGACTTTTCCTGAGCGGACACTGACGGGTATGACCGGTTCACTGCGGGGAACGGCCTCGAAGGACATGGCGCCGGATTCTGCCACTGCAATGGCCGACAACGCCACAAAGACGGTTAAAAGGGTTCTCAGAGACATCTTTCTATACATCTGACAAATTGTTTCTCAAATATTTCCATGGTGAAGTTCTCCAGCATGAGCCGCCTTCCGGCTTCTCCCATGGAGCGTCCTGCGGAAGGATCGTCAAGCAGTTTTCCAATTGCTCCGGCAAGGGAAACCGGGTCCCGTCGCTCCACTATCAGGCCTGTCTTCCCTTCCATGACCATATCCTCTATGGCCCCTTCAGGCGTTGACACCACCGGAAGGGAATGTGCCATGGCCTCCAGTACCACCAGGGGGAAGCATTCGTTGGGATAATAGGTCGGAAGGACAAAGACATCGGCCGAGGCAAACAGGGAATCCTTGTCCCCGCCGTAGATGCGGCCGTGATACACCACCTGTTCCTCAAGGTCCCGGGAACGGATTTCGTCTATCAGCCGCGATGCGGGAATCTCCTCGGTCTCAGCCCCGGCAATATCCAACAGGAAGCGTTTCCCACTGTCTTTCAATATCTTGCACGCATCCAGAATTTCAAACACCCCTTTTGTGGGGATGAGATTTGAGAGGAACAGTACATGCGGGTCGCCACTGGGGAGCTGTGTCGGAGCGGGGGCGGAAACCACTATTCCGTTGGGGCAGACAAGCACATCCTCTTCCCTTACATAAGCGGCGATATCCGGGTACAACCGCTTTGAAAGCAGAATCACCTTCAGTTCCTTGAAGAAGCGCCTGTAGAGCATCTTCCACATCCTGCCGGTATTGGTGGACACACCCTTGTTGTGATAGTGCGCCACCACCGGAAGCCCCTTCCTACGGAGCATCCTCCGGATCATGAAATCCTTCAGGAATCCAGGGCCTGTCGAAGCAGGCGTCATGTACACAAGATCCGGCCAGAATTCCTTCAAAACGGCCAATACTTCCCGGCGTAAACGTCTGAATGCCTTAAACTTACCAAGATTGAAGCGGCCCACCTCGCCAACGGTCGCAGAAGTGGACAGGTTGATGAACCGGCACTCAAAAGAGGAGTTTACCAGCCGGCTCTCCATTACCGCCTTCCCCACCATCGCAGCTCCGTGCACGGGCGGGGGGACATGCAGGATGAACAGGATTCTCTTACTCATGGCTTTTCCAATAGCAATCAGAAGTATGATGTGTCACCCGCATTTCAGGGGGAGGAAGCTCCATGTAAGAGTCCCCGTACAGCCGGGACAGGTATTCATGATAATGTAGGACGCCGCTGTATGGCTCCCCCTCGAAAATGTACTCGGCACTGTCGCCGTAAACAAAAGCGTCGTGGCTTTCACGGGGGCCATAATGGTAAATGGCAGTGACTCCGGCCTTTGATGAGACCGTCCCGTCATAGCTGCGCGCCAGCGAAGAATAGTGCCTTACCATCTTCCTCACCGAGAGGATTCCAAAGGCCTCAAGGACACGGTACAAGGCAATTGCAACGTTTCTATATATTGTTGATTTCCAGCTCTTTCCCTTTCCAAATTTATCAATTGCCGAGCGCATGAGGTCCCAGCGGAAGGACATCTTGCGGCAGAACTGTTCCACCTCTTCCCATGTGTCGGGGACAGTGTCGACCGGAAAGACGTCTATGTTTACGCCAAGCGTTTTGGTGCACCGTGGACGGAGTTTGAGCTCCACTTTCACCGTGGTGGTATCGTTGATGCACGAGTACGGGAACGGATAGAAAGGGTCGACGTCGTTGTTCATGACCTGATACCTTCCGCCCCTGGGGAATTCGGAGAGGAGACGCTCATAGTCGGGGCGGGGAAGCATGATGTCTATATCGTCGTCCCAGGGGATGAATCCCTTGTGCCGCACCGCCCCGAGCATTGTCCCCGCACAGAGGAAGTATTTGATATTCCGCTCGTTGCAGAAAGCTGACACGTGCCTTAAAATATCAAGTTCTATCTTTTTGACTTCCTCCAGGGGAAGCGGTCCCGAGGTATTCATTACAGGCACTCTACCAGATGTTCAACATAATACCCAAGGTCGTGTTCCATCAGGGAAGGACGGAGGGTATCCCAGGACGGAGCGTCCAGAAAGCCGTTTATCGCCATGGCAATCCGGTCCGGATCACGGGGATCCACCACCGCATCACATAGCCATGCAGCCCCGGCCTCGGAGGAACAGACCACGGGGCATCCCAATTGCAGGGACTCCCCCACCACCGCCCCGAAACGTTCAGATGTGCTCAGCAGCACTGACACTGATGCAACGTGGTACCAGACAAGCAGTTCCGGCATCTCCATCCGCCCCGTAAAGACTATCCGGTCCGATATCCCAGCATCCCTGGCCCGGCTTTCCAACAAGGATCGCATTTCGCCCTCGCCCACCAATACCAGTGATGCATCTTCCCTTACCCTTGCAAAAGCCTCCAGCAGCATGGGAAGGTTCTTCACCGGATTGAACCGTCCGACAAACAGGACCACCTTCTTGCCTTCAAGGCCATATTTACTGATGTAGTCCTGCCTGAGGGGATATAGTTCCGATACCTCGGAGCGAAGCCTCGCCTCGTCGGCTATGATCGGAACGACAGGTGCCTTGATGCCGAAGCCGCCGGAATACCATCCGGCAGTATCCGGATTTGCAGCCACCACTCCGTCCAGCCGCCTAGCAAAGAACTTCCTTACCCAAAGCCTTGCTCCGCTGCAATTCTTGATATCGGATGGGGAATCATCCGTCAAAGTCCACAGTCTGAAGCGTTTCCGCATGAACGGCCGAAGTAGGAACGGAACTATTAGCGTCTGACCGAATTCAGATCCCATCACTATGTCCGGCCTGAACTCCCTGATAAAACGGGTATATCCCAGACTGAGGACCCTCCCGCCGATCAGCCGGGAATGGGGCAGATACTCCCTGCGGAACCGGACGTTCATTCCCAGGCGTTCCTGGTCGAACTTCTGCGTCCGCAGATGCCTGTTCTGGAACACCACCATCAGGTCGAACTTCTCCGCAAGGCAGCTGAAGAAGTCCACCCGGTACGGCGCCAGGGCAGGATGGAATATGAGCAGCTTAGGTTTCATCAGCCTTTCCCGACGATTGTTTCATAAGCATTCAGAAGGTCATTCAATATCCTGTCCCGGTCATGCCTTTCTCTGGCGGCATTGAATGCGGCACCTCCAAGATCAACATTCCGACCCATCACCTTCACCATAGCCGCCAATGCATTATAATCTCCTGACTTATAGAGCATTCCAGTCCTCTTATCATCTATAAGGCTGGGGATTCCCATGGCATTGGATGCCACGCATGGAAGTCCCAGCATCATTGCCTCGCACAGAGAATTGGGGCTGTTGTCACAATATGATGTGTGCACATAGAAATCAGCCTTGAGCATCTCATCCACCAAATGTTCGGAACTGAGCGACCCCGCATACCTGATTCCGGCCCCGGCCGAAGATATGCCGGTAAACCGCTCGAAATGGCCCACAAATTCGCTCCCGGGTCTTATGCCGGCCACCACCCACTGATAATCATCGCCATATTCCTCTTTCAACAGTTTGCCCGCCCGGAGTATAACATCAAGTCCCTTGTAGACGGTCTCAGATGCAGTTGTAAACAGTTTCATAGATCCGGTCCGCACAATCTTGTGCTCCCCTGCCCTGCGGTAAAAAACAGGTCTCAGGACCTCATCCATACGGAAATAGCGGGCTTGGGGAGCGTGCTCACGGGCAAACCCCAGGTCGAAATCCGTCCTTCCAAAAAGGAATGGGACCTTTGAATAGCGTTCCAGTTCAATCCGTGCCTTGACCTTCATTTCTTTGTAATTGAAGACCACACCGTTACGGTAGAGCCACTCCCTTGTGGAGCCCGACTTCAGGAAGAATCTCCCATCCATCCCGGGCGGGAAGAAACCCTTAGCACATTCGTGCAGGATACCCTGGATATGGACCACTACCGGGACCGGGACCTTCCCCACCACGCATGAGAACTCGCTTTCCATCCCGAAAACCTGGACCAGGTCGGGCCGTACTGAATCCATGACTGAAAGAGCCTCGGGAAGATACGCGTCCCCATCCTGATGGCGATAACCGCCATAATACCATAGGATTTTGGAAACCCTGCCGCGGGTCTTCCTTTTTACAGGATGGAAACTGACACCGCTTTTTGAAAAAGGGGTAACGTCATCGGAAAGGTACGCAACATGGAGTTCTATCGCTTTTGAAGCTGCAACGACTCCCATCAGTGAAGCTACCCAACCACCGCCAAAATAATTGTCGGTGGCAAGGCCGATGCCGTCAAGGCCTGATGAAAACCAAAGTACCCTCATGCACTAACCTCCGATAGAACGATATCTGAATCCTTTCAAACGTTTGTCTTCCAGGCGTTTCCGTTCCCTTTCCTCCCACTTTTCATTATCTGTTGTCAGGAACGGCATGGCAAGGAACAGAGGGTAGTTAAGGTACTGTTCACCAAACAGAAGCATGGCTATCAGGAACGTGAAAACCAATGAATCCCACTTGTCGAATGTCAGGTTCCTGCATATGGATATGAAATACAGGAGGAATATTATTATTCCCATCTGGGCCAGGAAGTTGCTGAAACCGTTCCCGTGCCCCAGAGCAAGTCCCCACAGTTCCGGATTGTCGGCATAACGGGTTTCCTCCTTTAAGCCGTTTCCAACGATTGGATGCTTCCTGATATAATGCATGTCGAAAAGCAACGATGCAAACCGGTTGCTGTCATATTCAATCTCTTCACCGGTGGTTTCAAATTCAGCCGACTCTATCTGCTCGTCGAGTTTCTTTCTCATGAATTCCACGCGGCTGAATATGTTATAGAATACAAAGATAGCCGCAGGTATGCCAACAAGATATACAAGTAACCTGTATGAACGGGCCTTTCGTATGAGGAAATAAAAGACGATGACAGCAAAAACCAGGTATCCGGTGGTACTTCTTGTGGTAAGAAGGGCAAGGATCAGCACCCCCATCTTGAAAGGATGCTTTTTCATCAACACATCCAGGGAATCCAGATACAACACAAAGGCTACTATAAGGTATCCGGCCAATGCCCCAGGCTCCCAGAATGGACCGCAGTTCCTGTCAAGCCTGGTCATATCGCATTGGTAGACAATTACGGAATGAAGCCTTTCATAGGGCTGGCCCGTCATGTTCGGTATAACATATCCCATCAACTGCATGAAGAAAAGTACCAGTGATACCAGTGAGAAGAAAGAGAGGACATTGAAGTAACGCAACCTGAAATTGTCCCCCATTTCCTTCATCAGTACGGCACCGAATATGATTTTCATCATCAGATTCAACGATCCATAGACCGATATTGTTCCGAGCACATAGAACTGAAGGCCGAAAATTACCACATAGGCCAGGAGATACCACCACAGCCTCTTCATTTTCATCAGGTTGCCGGAAAGTACCAGATAAGCCAGCGTCAACAATCCCAGCGCAGCATAGATATACTTGCTGGTGAAATGCGGGCTTCCACACACGAGTACGAGGACTGTCATCAGCACGTACTCGATAAGCCTTCTCATCCCGTATGGCAGACTGTAGGCCATCCTTTATCTCTTTGGCAGCTTGGACTTTATTATATCCAGGGCATAACCCCTCTCCTTTGCGTTCAGGCCCAGGAAGAACACGGCAGGGACATACAGGACGAAGAAAATACCCATGAAGGCGGCCAGCTGCCACCATCCCTCGCCGCAATAGTGATGGAACAGGACCGGGACCGGGACTGAGGCAAG
Source organism: Bacteroidales bacterium (assembly GCA_017437755.1). GTDB lineage: Bacteria > Bacteroidota > Bacteroidia > Bacteroidales > UBA932 > Cryptobacteroides. The sequence goes on along the minus strand of JAFRXI010000025.1, from coordinate 29,211 downwards.
CAGCACCAGTGCCATCCCTCCGAAAACGTCCTTCACGTAAGCCCCTATTTCAAGTCCTATCAGTGTCTTCATGTAAATGATCCTCACTATGTCGCATACAACGTTGAGCCCGGCCCATGCGGCAAGGACCGACCATAGCGGAAGCCCGGCCTTGAGCAGTATCCATGACAAAGGTATATTTACAACCTTGATCGATGCCATCAGTATCTGGTGGACTTTCAGGTTACCCGTAGCATGCACCGCCATGAAAAGGGGCGATGAAAATGAATCCACAAGGCTGTAGCACAGGATCAGGTTCAGGAATATCCCGGAATTGTCCGGAACCTCGACCAGCCAGAAATCCAGTATGAAGTCCACGTTCATCATCACCGGAAAGGCAAATGAGAAAAGCAGGAAGAACGACAGTTTGGACGTGGAGTACAGGAGCCTCATGAAATAGGCCCTGTCGCCCTGGGCGTATGATTTTATTATCTGCGGGTTGAATGCCTGGGTAAAGCTGCTGAGCACCCCGGACAGTTTGCCGTTCACCTGGTTGGCCACGCCGATTGCAGCGTTTGCCCTCACACCTCCGAAGATGTTCATGAAGATGTTCCTCATCTGCTGGACAACAATATCGGCTGCGTTCACAAGGAGGCTCCAACCCGAGTATGAGAGCATCCCCTTGAAAAGGGACTTGTCCCAGAACCGGGACAGGTATTTTGTCTCAGGGAAGTATATGCGGCAATAAATAACGTACCATATAAACATCACCACGGCCGATCCCAGCATCAGAAGGGCGTAAAGTATTAGTTTATCGATAGTTATCACCGACAAAAGGAGTACCAGAAGAAGTTTGAGCACCACCTCCACTATGCTGGTGAGGGCGTAGAAATTCATCCTTTCATGCGCAATGATGCAGGAATTGAAAGGAGTCTTCACTATCTCAAGGCAGAAGGATACGAGCGATATCTGGAACACCACCTGCGCGGCCGCCATGCGCCCGGACGGGATGTTGAGGCCGGAAATGACCAACGGTCCGGCAGCCTCCATCACAATGAACAGAATTCCGGCGAGGATAAGGTGGACGTTGATGCTCATGGCAAACGTCTCCCTCAGCCTGACGGCGTTCCCCACTCCCAGTTCGTAGGTAAAGAAACGGTACGACGCATTGGTGAGGGCCTGCTTCAGGAACATCAGGAACACCACTATTGTTCCCACGATGTTGTAAATCCCAAAGTCATCCTGTCCCAGCACCTTGAGGATTACCCTAGAGGTGTACAGGCCCACGAGCGTAACCACCAGCAGCCTGAAGAACAGGGCCAGCGTATTCTTGCCTATGCGGGCTGTATCTTTTCCGTGATCGGCCATCAACCTCGTCTGATAATCTCTTCTATCTGTTTCTTGCTCAGCCTGTTCCGAACATCCATAAAATAAACCGAGTGGTTGGACACCTGCTTTTCCGGCGGCGGAGGCGTCATGTAATCACCGTAGACACGTCTGAGGATGGAGTCGTATCCCGATGGCACGGGAACCTTGATGTCCTCATAATCAAGCATCAGGGTTTCCGAGAACCATTCTTTGGGGAAGGTCTCCCTCCGGCCTCCGTACATACCGTAATAATAACTGTAATGGTCGCCTTTGTACGTCTGGATCTTCCTGTCGTAGTCCAGAACCGCCTGCCGGTATTTTTCCAGATGGGGCCTGAAGACAAAGGTGTCCTTGATTATCCTCGCCAGGTAACGGAACTTCCCGGATATCAGGCCGTTGAAGAAATCGGCGGCAGTATATTTCCGGCTCGCCCTCTCATAAAGGGCAAACGTTTCCCACGCCCCTGAGCGGCGCCTTTCGGCCTCATCCAGGTCCCCGTCGGACATATCCAGGGGGAAAAGGTCCAGGAACGCCCCGGAGATGAAAGGGTGCCTCTTTTCTTCCCAGAGGGTATTGGACATGCTGCAGAACTTGGGATAGGGGCAGTAATAGTCCCTGTCCTCCATGGTGTAGATGCAGTACTTCCCTCCGGAGGCTATTTTCCCGCGCAGCGACAGCAGCCGGTTGAAATCCTCCCTGGGAAGGTATACGTCGATGTCGTCGTCCCATGGAATCATCCCGTGATGCCGTACGGTCCCGATGAGGCCGCCGTACGCTATCCAGCACCTAAGGCCGTAACGTGAGCATATTTCCAGGAAATCCCGGAAAGTTTCCACCACAGACCTCTTGTATAGGGCGGTCGTTTCCTTATCTGGAACCATACATCTTCTGATAGTAGTCCATGTACGCACCGGAAGTCACGCCGTCCAGCCAGTCCTGGTTCTCAAGATACCAGCGGACGGTCTTCTCCAGACCTTCCTCAAAGTCGAGCGAGGGCTTCCAGCCCAGTTCCCGCTGCAGTTTGGAAGCGTCTATGGCATAGCGGAGGTCATGTCCGGCGCGGTCCTTGACGTAGGTGATAAGGTCGTCATCGGCACCCTCGGGACGACCGAGAAGACGGTCGGTAACCTTGATGAGAAGCCTCACCAGGTCGATGTTCTTCCATTCGTTGCATCCGCCGATGTTGTATGTCTCGGCCACGGCCCCCTCATGGAAGATAAGGTCGATGGCCCTGGCGTGGTCAACCACGTAGAGCCAGTCCCTCACGTTCTCTCCCTTTCCGTATACCGGCAGCGGACGACGGTGACGTATATTATTGATAAACAGCGGAATAAGTTTCTCGGGGAACTGGTTGGGACCATAGTTGTTGGAGCAGTTGGTAACCACAGTGGGCATACCGTAGGTATCGTGGTAGGCCCTCACAAAATGGTCGGACGAAGCCTTTGACGCACTGTACGGACTGTGCGGCTGGTAGGCCCTGTCTTCCGTAAAGAACCCGCCGTCCATCTCCAGGGCGCCGTATACCTCGTCGGTGCTGATATGGTAGAACCGGCATTCCTGTCCCCCGGCCGACTTCCATCCCATGGGCTCCCATACTGCCTTTGCCGCCTGAAGCAGGCTCAGAGTACCCAGCACGTTGGTCCGTGCAAAGGTAAAGGGATCCCTTATGCTCCGGTCAACGTGGCTCTCGGCCGCAAGGTGGATTATCCCGTCCACGGAGTTGTCCTTCACCAGCGAGAGCATGGTATCAAAGTCGCAGATATCAGCTTTGACGAAAGAATAGTTCGGCCGGCCTTCTATATCCTTGAGATTCAGAAGGTTCCCCGCATATGTCAGCTTATCCACATTGATGATGCGGTACTGCGGATACTTGTTTACGAAGAGCCTGACCACATGGCTCCCTATGAATCCGGCCCCGCCGGTAATGATTATATTCCTTTTCATATTACTTTATTGAAACTTTTCAGAATGACCAGCCCTGTTTGAAGACCGTCTGCACCCACGCAGCGTGAGTGGGAGGGACCCGAAACCGAAGGTTTTGGGAGGGATAGGCCGAAGGCCGTAGTCTGAAAACCGGGCAGGTCATTCTGATAATATGTATTCTTTCAACGTCGGATGACTGAGGTCCTTTGCCGACAGGATGACCTTGTCACGGGGTATGCGCCAGTCGATGGCAAGGTCCGGGTCGTCCCAGGCGATTGCACCTTCCGACTCAGGACAATAGTAACTGTCACATTTATACTGGAATACGGCCGTTTCCGAGAGCACGGCAAATCCGTGGGCAAAGCCCTTGGGGATGAACAGCTGACGATGGTTCTCGCCGGAAAGAACCACAGCGGCATGCTTTCCGAAGGTGGGCGAACCGTGACGAAGGTCCACCGCAACATCCAGCACCTCGCCTTCCACCACCCTGACCAGCTTTGCCTGGGCATGCTCGCCTTTCTGGAAATGCAGTCCCCGGACCACCCCGTAGCACGACCGGCTTTCATTGTCCTGCACAAACTTCACGTCAAAGGCCGTAGCGGCTTTGAAGTCCCTCTCCGAGAAACTCTCGAAGAAATATCCCCTGCTGTCGCCGAAAACCCTCGGTTCCAGTATCAAAAGGTCGGGAATGTCAGTTTTCAGTATATTCACCGTGAAATGTAAATTATTATCGTTCAATATATTACGCAAAAGTACCTATGAAAAAAGTACCAGGCAGTTTTACGTAAATATCTAAATATCAGCACATTATATTTTACGCCTTCATCTTACTCATACATTCCTTCAGCGAGGCATACCAGTGAGGGATCTCCACCCCGAAGGTCTCCTTGACCAAAGTCTTATCCAGGACTGAATACGCCGGGCGGCGGGCTTTGGAAGGATACTCGTTGGTATGGCAAGGCCTTATGTTACAAGTGTTTCCGGCCAGGTCGCGGATGGCGCATGCAAAGTCGTACCATGAGCAGGCGCCCTCGTTGGAGAAATGGTAGGTACCGGTCCTGTCGAGTTTTCCTCCGGTGATTATTCCGCCTATGAGGGCCGCCAGGTCATGAGCGGAAGTCGGGGTCCCAATCTGGTCCGACACCACCATCAGGCTGTCCCTCTCGGCGGTAAGCCTCATCATGGTTTTCACGAAATTCTTTCCCCAGGGCGAATACAGCCAGGCAGTCCTGATTATGATGGAGCGGCAGCCGGATTCCCTTACGGCGTTCTCGCCAAGCAGTTTGGTAGCACCGTAAACACCCAGCGGATTGGGAGGGAACGATTCCCTGATGGGGGTATTGACATTGTCGCCTCCGAACACGAAATCGGTTGATATGTGTATCATTGCGGCGCCCCTCTCAGCCGCCGCCCTCGCCAGGTTAGCAGCCCCCTGGTGGTTCAGGAGGTCGGCCATGGCCTGGTCGCCTTCGGACTTGTCTACATCGGTGTAGGCGGCGCAGTTGACAATGACGTCGATCTTCTCCGACGCGGCTATCAGCCTTATGGCTTCCAGGTTGGTGATATCCAGGAACAGGGTTTCCTCCCCGGGCCTGGATGAGATGTCGGAAAAGATATAGCGGTAGCCCCGCTTACGGGGAAGCAGCCTCAGCTCTGTGCCCAGCTGACCGTTGGCTCCGGTTACCAGAATATTCATTTGACCAGGTTTATAAGATACTGACCATACTCGTTCTTACTCATTGGAGCGGCGATGGAAAGCAACTTCTCCCGGCTGATCCAGCCCTTTGACCAGGCAATTCCCTCCAGGCAGGCGATCTTCTGGCCCTGGCGTTTCTGGATGACTTCCACGTAGTTGGATGCCTCGGCAAGGGAATCGTGGGTACCGGTATCCAGCCAGGCAAAGCCGTTTGCGAGGGGCTGGACCCGGAGTTCGCCGTCCTGAAGGAAACGCTGGTTCACCGTGGTGATTTCCAGCTCGCCCCTGGCGGAAGGCTTGATGGTCTTTGCAACTTCCACAACCTTGTTGGGATAGAAATAAAGGCCGGTCACCGCAAAGTCCGACTTGGGGTCCGAGGGCTTTTCCTCTATGCCGATGCAACGTCCCGTGGAGTCGAATTCGGCAACTCCGTAACGGCTGGGATCGCTAACCCTGTAGCCGAAGACAGTTGCCATGGAATCCTCCTCGGCAGAGCGCACGGCCTCCTCCAGCATGGGTTCAAAACCGCTTCCGTGGAAGATGTTGTCGCCGAGAATCAGGCAAACGGCATCGCCGCCGATGAACTCCCCGCCGATTATGAAGGCCTGCGCAAGGCCGTCCGGCGACGGCTGCTCGGCATAGGAAAGACGTATCCCAAAATCGGATCCGTCGCCCAGGAGACGCTTGAAAAGGGGCAGGTCCTCAGGGGTGGAGATTATGAGTATATCCCTGATGCCGGAGCGCATGAGCACCGACAAGGGGTAGTAAACCATTGGTTTGTCGTAAATCGGGAGCAGCTGCTTGCTCACTCCCTTTGTAATGGGGTAAAGCCTGGTGCCGCTTCCGCCGGCGAGTACGATTCCTTTCATAAGGCTGTTGGATTAAATATACTACTTCCATTCCCCGGCGCCATGAGGCAAAACCGGGGTCACAAAACCGGAAACGGTTTCCTCCTGTCCAGGAGGCGCCGGAACCGGTCCTATGACAGGGACGTCTCGCCCTTCATCAGGGGTTCAAGACGCCTGAGTATATCTTTCTTCAGCACGGGGGCCGAATACCAGCTGTGGAGTATGCGCTCCTTGTGGCAGTCGGATCCCACCATGGCGTACATTCCCTTGGAAAGCAGTTCCTCGGCTTTGAGCCTGGCGGTGTCGCCGTAAGCCCCGATTATGGACGGAAGGTTCAGTTGCATGAGGGCTCCCATCTTGCGGAGGCGCTCATAATCACGCATTTCCATATAGCGATACCGTTCCGGATGGGCAATCAGGGGACGGTAGCCGGCGGTCATCATCTCCCCAAGTATCTCCCAGAGTTCGATCGGCGGAGCCCATGTGGAAGTCTCCACAAGGACCAGGTCGTCGCCGTGGGTCAGCAGGTCCCTGGCAGCGAGCCTCTCTTCAAAGAGGTTGTCTATCATGTATTCCGCCGCAAGATGGAACCGGAGCCCGCCGGTATACGCCTGCTCCAACTCCCCGAGCCTGGCCCTGAGCCCCCCGGTGGTATTGGGAACGTCCTCCATCACATGGGGGGTGAACCATATTTCCTCCATGCCGTTCTCCTCAAGGTAGGCAAGTATCCTGAGCGACTCCTCCATGGTCCGGACACCGTCGTCCAGACCATAGAGGATATGGCAATGGTTGTCCACGGCGCCCTTCAGAAGGCCGCTTTCAAGTATGGATTTCTTCCTGGAGAAAAGCCACATGTCAGCCCCGGCTACTCGTTGGAATCGGAATCATCCTGGTTGCCGTATCCATAGCCGTAACCGTAGCCGTAACCATAACCGTAGCCGTAGCCATAACCGTAGCCATAGCCGTAACCGCTCCTGTGGTGTACATCCACACCATTGAGGATGAGGGCCATACGGTTGTACTTACCGTCCTTGTACATCTGCTCCACGGCAGGAAGGGCCCTCTTGTCGAACAGGCCGGAACGGATAACGAATATGGTTATGTCGGCATGGGTGGCGATGATGGACGTATCTGCCACGAGGTCCACAGGCGGGCAGTCGAGGAAGATGTAGTCGTACTCACCCTTCAGCGTATCGATCATCTGCGCGAACTTGTGCGAAACCAGAAGCTCGGCGGGGTTGGGAGGCAGGGTGCCCACTGAAAGCAGATACATGTTTTCTGCAAGTTCCTGGATATGCTCCCTGAAGCTGTCCACCTTGCCGCTCAGGTATGCCGCCACGCCGGTGGTGTTCTTGCCCAGCGACTTGGAAAGCGTGGCCTTACGGAGGTCGAGGTCGAGGATCAGCACCTTGGAACCCTTGAGGGCCATACCGGCCGACAGGTTGAGCAGGGTGAAGGTCTTACCGGCATTGGGGTTGAAGGAGGTGATCATTATGGCGTTGGACTTGCCTGCCGTCTCGGAGGTGTGCACCATGAGGTCGAGGTTGGTCCTGAGGACCCTGAACGCCTCGTTTATCATATCCCTCTTCCCGCTCTTCACAAGGATGGCGGTATTCGCGTTGTCGAACCTGTTGGCCCTGAGCCTCTGCCAGTAATTTCCGGAAACGCCCAGCTGTGGAATCTCGGCAAGGAACGGGACGGAGAGCGAGGAAACGTCGGAACGGTTCTTCACCGAGGTGTCCAGGACCTTGAGTATGTAGAATATCGCAAACGGGATACCCAGGCCAAGGACCAGCGCCACCAGCAGTATCATCATCTTGTTGGGCGAGACCGGTGATCCGGAACCGGTGGGGGAAACGATCAGACGGGTGTTGCCCACGGTGAGGAGGCTCTGGAGCTCGTTCTCCTCCCTCTTCTGCAGGAGGAAGATGTACAGCTGCTCCTTGACTTTCTGCTGACGCTCGATGGAGAGCAGTTCCAGTTCCTGCCCCGAAGTGGATGCCAGGCGCGACATGATGTCCCTTTCCTGGGCGTTGATCTTGTCAACCTGCAGCTGCAGGGTTGAGATCAGGTTGTCTATGGAACGGTTCACGGCCACCTTGAGGGCGTCCAGGTTGGCGTTGAGGTCAACCACCAGGGGGTTGTTCTCGGAACTCTGGGCAAGGAGGCGGTCCCTCTTGAGGAGAGTCTCGTTATATTCGGCGATCTGGGTGTTGACGTTCACGTTCTGCAGACCGGTGTTGGCCGGGATAAGGTCGCGGCTGTGGGAAGGATCGTTCAGGTACTCCTTCACATACTTGGCGATGGAAAGCTGGTTGTTGATCTCGAAGTTCTTGCTCGAGTACTCTCCCTGCTGCTGGAAATACGCGTTGGAGACCTGGCGGATATCGGTGATCCGGTGGGTCTGCTTGTAGTCCTTGATGTCGGTCTCGATGCCGCCGAGTTCCTTCTCGATGACCACCAGACGGTCGTTGATGAAGTCGGAGGTATTCCTTGCCGAACGGTTCTTGTTGCTCACCCACTGCTCGTTGTAGATGTCAAGCACGGTGGAGAGCACGGCCTCGGCGCGGGAAGGGAACAGGTCGGTGAAAGAGAGCACCACAACCGACGACTGCTTGCCCGAAAGCGCGGCGCCAAGCCTTGAGGCATAGGCCTTTCCGCGGCTACGGGAATTCACCCAGCTCACGGTTATGTCCTTGCCGAATTTGGGGAAATGCACTGTGGGAACGACCTTTATGGCTCCGGCCGGGGTCATCACCGAGTCGCCGGGATGGGCCATTATCTTCTTGGCCGAGACTTCCTGGCCGCCCACGATAAAATCGTGCATGACCACCGTGCTGTCGCCGTGACGCGAGGCCACGAAGGAGAACGACGAGGCGGGATTATCCCCAAGGAGGGCTATCTCGAACGGCGTACCCTTGTAAAGCTCGCGGGTGCGGAGGAACTGCTTCTCTGTGTATGTGGTTTCAAGGCCGAGCCTCTCCACCACGAACTTCATGAGGTCCGGCGAGCGGAAAGCCTCTATCTCATTGTCCACGTTGGTCCCGGAGTAGTAACGGCGGTAACTGCCGGAGAAAGAGGTGAGGTCCCTCATTGCCGAAGCCTGGGAATCCTCGTCCACGATCACCTTCTCCTGGCGGCTGAACATCTTTGGCGTCTTGTAAAGGTAGAAGAACGCCAGGAACAGCATCAGCAATACGCTGATGACGTACCACCACTTGTTGCTCCAGATAAGCTCCCAGATGTCGGTAAGCTGGAGGGTCTGCTCCTCCTGGGAGCTGTCCTGACCGGTCCAGACCTGGGTAACGGGCTTGTTTCTGTTTTCTGCCATTGTATGCTGAATATTTAATTTCGGGGATTATTTCTGCCTTCCAAAGCGTACCAGCGTGATTATCAGGTTGGTAACGGTCACGCCGATGTTTCCGAGAGCCATCCAGAAGCCGGCGCTCTTGAAGTAGTTCTCATTGATGGTGGACTGGCCGGCACGCACCGCGTTGGGGGTGACGTATACCACGTCGTTCTGCTGGAGATAGTAGCCCGGCGAGGAGAAGATGTCGCTGTCCCTGAGGTCCAGGACATAGACCTGGCGCTTTCCGCCCTTCTCGCGGATAACCTCAACGGCGTCCCTCTTTCCGTAGATGGTGAGGTCCCTGGCTAGCGCGAGGGCCTGGAAGATGGTAATCTTGTCACCTGCGATACTGTAGGTCCCAGGAGCGGTTACCTCACCCAGCACGGATATCTTGAAATTCATGAATTCCACCGAGATGACCGGATCCTTGATGTATCCGTTGTCCACGATCTCATCCCTGATCATCTCCTGGAGTTCCCAGCGGGTCTTGCCGGCGGCATGAAGGGTTCCGAGAACCGGGAAGTTTATGTCACCGTTGTTGTCAACCACGTAACCCACGGTCCTCTGGTATCCGGATCCTCCTCCAAGCACCTCGGAACCGGCCATGTAGTTCACAGCGGAGAGGTTGAACTCGGCGGCAAGGGCCGGGGTACGGCTGGAGACTATTATCATGAGCTGGTCCTGGGGCTGTATTACTATACCCGAATTGACCTTCATGGACATGATGGTATCATTCTGGATATCCTGCAAATAATTGATTTGCTTATAGGTCTGGGGGTTGCAGGAAATGGCTGCCGCCGCGAGCAATGCGGCCACGGCGAACTTGAAGATATTTTTCATCTTAATCACAATTACCATATAAGTATGCAAAATTAGTGATTATTTTCAGGAAAATCAATTTTTATTAACTTTGCAATGTATTTATGTGCCCAAGCTGATGGAGGAAGGCAGGAGACCGGTCATTTATCTGTTCACCGACGGTGCCGCGAGCGGCAATCCCGGACCGGGCGGATACGGCGTGGTGCTCCTGTGCGGAGGGCTCCGGAAGGAACTCTCGGAAGGCTTTGCGCTCACCACCAACAACCGCATGGAACTGCTGGCGGTGATTGTGGGGCTGGAGCAGATAAAGTGGGAAAACGCTACCGTAGAGGTCTGGAGCGACTCTTCCTACGTGGTCAAGGCCATTACCGAAGGGTGGCTGGACGAGTGGCAGAGGAAGGGCTTTGCCAAGAAGAAGAACGTGGACCTCTGGCTCCGCTTCCTCCAGGTCTACCGCCGCCACAAAGTCAACTTCCACTGGCTCAAGGGCCATGCGGGACATCCGGAGAACGAGCGCTGCGACGCCCTCGCCGTAGCAGCTTACCACGGCACCTCCCTCAAAGAAGACACAGGATATACAGAACAGCAAAATACACTCATCTGACATGCAGAACAAGAAACTCATAGTGGGCATCACCCAGGGCGACGGGAACGGGATCGGCTACGAAGTCATCATCAAGTCGCTTTCCGACGCCAGGATCCTGGAATCATTCACCCCGGTAATCTACGGTTCGTCCAAGATCTTCGGGTTCTACCGCAGGCAGATCCATGAAATCGACCAGATGGACACCAACGTGATATCATCGGCAAAAGACGTCCATCCCAAGCGGATCAATATAGTCAACTGCCTGCCCGACAACGTTTTCGTGGAACCCGGCCAGGCCACCCCGGAATCGGCCAAATGTGCCATGCGCTCGCTTGAATGCGCGATTTCCGACATAAAGAAAGGCTATATCGACGTGCTGGTAACCGCTCCCATCAACAAGAGGGCGATGGCCAGCGAAGGCTTCGGTTACACCGGTCATACGGAGTACCTGGAGAAGCAGTTCGGGGTTGACGACGTGGCCATGCTCATGGTCAGCGACCGCCTTAAGGTAGGCGTGGTCACCGGGCACATCCCCCTGAAGGACGTCGCATCCAGCATAACCAAGGAAAAGATTGTGGGTAAACTCCAGCTGATGGACCGCTCGCTGCGCAGGGACTTCGGCATCCGCTCCCCCAAGATCGCCGTTCTGGGACTGAACCCCCATTCCGGCGACGGCGGACTGCTGGGAGTGGAGGAGAAGGAGATCATCCTTCCAGCCGTGCAGGAGGCTTCCGAGAAGGGAATCATGGCTTTCGGTCCCTACTCCCCCGACGGATTCTTCGGCCTTTCCAACTACTCCAGGTTCGACGCCACCCTGGCCATGTACCACGACCAGGGTCTGGGCCCCTTCAAGGCCATCGCCTTTGAACAGGGGGTGAATTTCACCGCCGGACTGCCCATCGTCAGGACTTCCCCCGACCACGGAACCGCCTACGACATGGCCGGCCGCGACACCGCCGACCCTCACTCCATGATGCAGTCAATCTTCACTGCCATAGACATTTACCGCCACCGTCAGGAATACGACGCCCTGGAGGCATCACGCCTTAAATAGGCAGTTGCTGCAAAGTACCGGCACTACGTTTCTCCACCCTCGGCCTTACGGCCTCGTCCCTCCCAGCCTTGCGGCAGGGGGTCCCTCCCGCTACATGCGCGGGTGCATATGGTTCCGAAACGTAGTGCCGGTACTTTGCCGGATCAGGCCCTTTCCAAACGGCAGACGCCGTGGCAGTATTCCGCAATTTTCTCGCGATGGGTGATGAAGATCATCGTCTTGCCGGGAGAGGAGGATACGAGGTTTTCCATCAGGCGGGCCTCGGTCTCGGGATCCAGCGACGAGGAGAACTCGTCCAGCAGGAGCACGTTGCCGCCACGGAGAAGTCCCCTTGCGATTGCTATCCTCTGGGCCTGGCCCTCGCTGAGCCCTGCTCCGCCCTCGCCGCATACGGTGTCGAGCCCGTCGGGAAGATCCATCACAAAGGAGGCCGCGGCGGTTTCCAGGACCTCCGCCATTCTGGCGTCATCGGCCAACGGATCCCCCATCCGGAGGTTCTCCCGGATTGTTCCGCTGAACAGGGTGTTCCCTTGCGGGACATACACCAGATTGCATCTCGTGGAAGGCGATACTTCCACGGAATCATCTGAATTATAGAGGCTTATGCTGCCTTTTACCGGATGCAGCAGGGCCAGCATCATCCTCACGAGGGTGCTCTTGCCGATTCCGGTCTCCCCTACGATGGCGGTCCTGGAACCCGGGGCAAAGTCGTAGCTGAAATCCTTCAGTATGTCCCTCTCGCCGTCGGGATAGCGGAAGGTCACAGAGTCCACCTTCACGCCTATGCTGCCGTCGAGCAGCCTGGGCTCGGCCATCTCCTCCTTGGGAGCGTCCTCCAGTTCCATGAGCCTGTCTATAGAGGCGGTGGCATATACGAAAGAAGGTATCTGGCGGGTAAGATTGACCACCGGCCTCTGGATCTGCCCCACAAGCTGCAGGAACGCAGTCATGACGCCGAAGGTTATGCTTCCGTGCCATATCCCGTAAACGCCCCAGAGGAACGCCGCGATGTATCCCAGCTGGAAAGCGGCGCTCACTACCGTACGGGCGAAAATATTGAACCGGGTGCGCTCCAGGACCTGGCCGTATTCGATTGACTGGAGGTCGTCAAGGCGTTCGGCCATGGCCGGTTCGTTCTCCATAGACTTGATCACCACCCTGTGCTGCAGGCTCTCCTGGAGATGGCTCTGGACCCGGCTCTCGGTGTCGCGGATGTTCCGGGTGAGGGTGCGCATCTTCTTGAAGAAAATCTTGCTGAACGACAGCAGCAGCGGGGTTACCACGACCAGCAGCAGGGCCAGCCTCCAATCCATCAGGCAAAGGAAGACCACCGCCGCCACCAGCTGGACCATGGTTGTTACAAACTGCTGGAAATCAGTGCATATCACGCCGGTGACAGTGGACGAATCGGTCTCGATGCGGTTGAGGGTATCGCCGGAATGCAGCTTTTCACGGCCTGACCATCGGGCCTCGAGCAGTATGTTGTAGAGCCGGCTGCGGATGATGAAATTCATCTTGGACACCGACAGGTTCTCTATCCTCACGCTGAGGGCCTGGACTGCCAGCCTGACGACTATTATGCCGAGGACGATTCCGGTATAGGCCATGATGCTGCCCCCGGCCTCGCCGGTTGCGATGTCCACCAGGCGCTTGCACACCCAGATGAAGCATAGCGTCAGGGCCACGTTGACCAGACCGAGCACCACCCCGGCGGCTATCCGCCACCGTACGCCCTCGGAATGGCGCCAGAGCCAGGACAGATATTTCCTGAGAGTCCTCATTCCCCTTTGGATAGCCGTTTTAATCCGTAACTGAACGCCCCGGCGAATATCCGTAGGGAGTCGGCCGGGAAGGTGGTGAAATGCTTGAGCCGGTCCTTGACCACCAGCTGGATAAAGGAATGCCACTTCCTTGAAATATAGTTCTTTCCCTGTTTTTCCGGACGATCCATGTTCTGCCCGAAATTACCCGATTCCAGGATGTAGGAAAGAATTTTCCCCGCCCTGCCTGAATACCTGTGGTCATACAGGGGGACATCCTCGGGAGGACAGCCCAGCATCTCCACCGCAAAGCACCCGAATGCCTTGAAAAGCCGCTTGATGCCAAGCACGTCCAGGTCAGCCTCAAGTTGCTTTAAGTCAATCACTTCCCGGTGGGCGGAAAAGAACATGGAGAGGTCAGCTATTTGCCGCAGGCCCACCCCGCTGCTCCAGTAGTGATGAAGGAAATGGGTGAAGACATACAGCACGTTGAACCTCACCGAAGGCACCGGGATACCGCGTCCTCCAACCGTCACCACGGGGAATTCCCCCTTCTCCATCATCTCCCGGAGCATCCGGTTGAGGGACTTGTCCAGCGACGGCGACATGAGGGTGCTCACGGTACCGTGAAGTTCCATTTCCATTGGTCCGAAGTGCATTCCCAAGTGGAATATCTCACGGTTTTCCGGCTCGGAGCCGGTGCTGAGGGGAAGGAACAGGTCCTTGGCCTTTTCATATTCTTCCGGCAGAAGAAGGATGTCAAGGTCTCCGCTCTGGCGGTGCGACGGATCGGGATACAGCGAGGCGAGCCCCTGCCCCTTTACCATCACCGCCTTTATCCCGGATTTTTCCAGCCTGGAGAAGGCTCCGGCAGCGAACCGGTCCATCCGGGCGTTGTTGAGCTCCGCCGTCATGGTGTCCGCCAGGAAAGGTTCTATTATCTCGATTCCCGGTTTCAGCCTCTCGGGAAGCATCTCCACACCGTCCACTATCCACGGGACCACGGCCTGCGAGGACGCCATCCGGTAGATGCCGTCCCAGTCAACGCCGGAATCAAACAGGGATTCCTCCGGAGGGATCCTCCGGATGCCGGCCTTCAGAAGGTCCAGGAAAGCCCTGACGGTGATGTCCATACTTAAACTATTCGGCGATTCCTATCTCGACCCACTCGCGGCAGAGCTTCTCGGAATCGGCGAGGGCGGTTTCCCTGTCAACCTCGTACTGCTCCAGAAGGGCGTCGGCCATCATCTCGGGAGTGAAATCCTTGCCTTCCACCTGCTCGAACAGGTACGCGGCAGTCTCGTTCAGGCTCACCAGCTTGGAGAAATTGACATTGGCGGTGCCTTCGCCGGAAATCACGCTCTGGCCGCATATCTTCCTGAGTATGAATCCTTTCTTTATTCTCATGATATTCAAATGTTATGTGCTTTTACCCATTTCCTGTTCCATGGAAGATGGCGGTAGAACCAGAGCAGGTACCGCCTGAGGGGCATCAGGAAGTCCCAGAGCCCCAGGAGCCTCTTCTGGCATGGGGAATACGGATCCACTTCCCGCTTCCCGGCCCTCAGGATCTTGACCGCCTTGCCGCATACGCTGTCGACGGTAACCTTCTCGGTGCTGGCATAGACGCCGTCGCCCCTGATTTCCAGGCGGTTCCCGTCCATCCGGATTATCCGGTGCATAATGTAGCGATCCCCGATGCGGAAAAGGACTATGTCGCCAACCGACAGGGGGCCCGGTTTATCCAGGACCACGAGGTCTTTCTCGCCCCTGATGAAAGGCAGCATGCTGAAGCCCTTTACCGGTATGGTCACGGTCTTTCCCTGGGCGAGCAGTTCCGTCACCCTGGCAAAGAATTCCCCGTTCTCTATCACCATCTTGTCCATAAACATGCAAAGATAACCAAAAAATATTCTTATATTGCAACCATGGAAAGGAAACCGGCGGAAATGGACATACAGTACCTTCCGGGGGTGGGGCCCAGGCGGGCGGCGCTGCTCAAATCGGAGCTGGAGGTCTCCACCGTAGGAGACCTTGTGAGGCTCTATCCTTTCCGGTACATCGACCGCAGCACCCTGGCCCGCATCGCCGACATCACCCCGGGCGCCGCATTCGTCCAGTTCATCGCCCGTGTGAAGGAGGTCACCATGCCCACACCCAAAAGGCTCTCCGCCATAGTCGCCGACAACAGCGGAGAGATAGAGTTGGTGTTCTTCAAGGGCATCAAATGGATGCAGGCCAAACTGGTTCCGGGCGAAGTTTTCCTGTTCTTCGGAAAGCCGGCGGTATTCAACGGAAAGATGAACATGGTCCACCCCGAGGTGGACAAGCCGTCCTCCGGAATCGTGGGCAGGGACTCCTCGGGAGGGGTTTCCGGAACCCTCACCGGAGTCTACCCCAGCACCGAGAAACTGAAGAACGCCGGCATTACCGGAAAGGTGATGCTGAAGCTGATGGCAGAAGCCCTGTCAACAGTGCTGCCCACCGTGGAGGAGACGCTTCCGGAATACGTTATGAAGGAAAAGGGACTGGTACCCCTTTCCTACGCACTCCGACAGATACATTTTCCCCAGGACTCGAACGCCCTGGCCAAGGCCACTTACCGGCTCAAGTTCGAGGAGCTCTTCTTCCTGCAGCTTTCCCTCCTCAAGCAGAAATACATCAGGAGCCGGGGCGAGAACGGGATCAGGATGCCCCTGGTGGGAGAGCCGTTCAACAAGTGCTACGACGCTCTCCCATATACTCTTACCGGAGCACAGAAACGGGTCATCCGCGAGATTCGGGACGACATGCGGAGCGGCCGCCAGATGAACCGCCTGCTCCAGGGCGACGTGGGTTCCGGCAAAACCATGGTAGCCGTCCTCTCAGCCCTGATCGCCGTGGGAAACGGCCACCAGGCCTGCATTATGGCACCGACGGAAGTACTTGCACAGCAGCACTTTGCAAATATCTCAAGATACCTCCTCCCAACCGGGGTCAAAGTGGTTCTTCTCACCGGGTCCACCCCCGCCGGAGCCAGGAGGGACATCCACGCCGGACTCATGGACGGCAGCATCGGGATTATAGTGGGCACCCACGCGCTGATAGAGGACACGGTGCAGTTCCGCTCGCTTGGACTTGCAATAATCGACGAGCAGCACCGCTTTGGGGTTGACCAGCGTTCCAGGCTGTGGACCAAGACCGGGGCCGGGGCTCCTCCGCATGTGCTGGTAATGACCGCCACCCCAATTCCCCGCACCCTTGCCATGACACTGTACGGCGACCTGGACGTATCCGTCATCGACGAGATGCCGCCCGGGCGCAAACCCGTACAGACCATGATGTTCGGCGAGGGCAAAAGGGATGCGGTCTATTCCTTCATGAAGGCCCAGATCGCGGCCGGAAGGCAGGTCTTCGTGGTCTATCCCCTAATTTTCGAGAGCGAGAAGGTCGATTACCAGAATCTTGAGAAGGGATTCGAGGACATCGCCACCAAGTTCCCGCTTCCGGATTACAAGGTCGCTATAGTTCATGGCCGGCAGAGCGTGCAGGAAAAGGCCTTCAACATGGATGCGTTCGCCGCAGGAAGGGCCCACATCCTGGTTTCCACCACCGTCATAGAGGTGGGGGTGGACGTTCCCAACGCCTCGGTGATGGTGATCGAGAGCGCAGAGCGGTTCGGGCTGAGCCAGCTCCACCAGCTGAGGGGCCGGGTGGGCAGGGGCAGCGAGAAGTCGTTCTGCATCCTGATGACCGGGAAGAAGGTTTCCACCGAGTCCCGGAAGCGCCTGGAACTGATGTGCCGGACGGAAGACGGATTCGTCCTGGCCGAGGAGGACATGAAGATGAGGGGACCGGGTGACCTGGAGGGGACCCAGCAGAGCGGACTCCCCATCGCCCTCAACATAGCCTCACTCTCACGCGACGGCATTATCCTCACCGACGCCAGGAACTACGCCACGCATGTCCTGGACGACGACCCCACCCTGGAGACCGAAAAAAACGGACCTCTGCTGAGAGAGATCCGCAAGGACAAATACGCCGTAAAGGATTACAGCAAGATTTCCTAGATACAAAATTCATAAGACTACTTGCCGAGAGCTTTGTTGGCCTTGGCGGCAGCGTCGTTGATGCCCTTGTTGGCGGCTGCGGCACCCTCGTTGATCTTGTCAACGGCGGCATTGACGGCGGCATCCTTGACGGCATTGGTCTGGTCAACGGCCTTCTGGGCGGTTTCCTTGGCTGCAGTCTCGACAGCTTCCTTGGCAGCATTCGCCTGGTCCACGGCACCCTGTACGGCACCCTCGACGGCTGCGTTTGCCTGATCCACGGCATTCTGGGCGGCTGCCTCAGCGGCATCCTTTGCCTCCACGGCTGCGTTCTCGGCATTGGTGGCAATACTCTGTGCCGCCTCGATTGCTGCCTCCACGATGGACTTTACGGTTGCCTCGGGAACGGAAGCCTTCTCGACGATACCGGCGCAGAAAGCTTCGAACTGCTCCTTGGTGATGACCTTGTTTGCAAGAGCCTGTGCATAGGCCTCAACATAGGATTTTACCACCTCGGTGGTCTTGGCCTCGTCATTGCCCTTTACGGACTCTACGAGATTCTTGATATCCGACTCGGGATCGGAAACCTTTACGGCCTTGGGGCCGCATGAAAGTGCAATAAGGCAGATAGCTGCCGCTGCGATGATCTTTTTCATTGTGCTTATCAATTTTAGTTGAACTTTTTCAATCCACGCGTACTTTGGCGCGAAGCAAGCAAAATTAGCCATATTATTCAGTATTACAATGGAAAATTTGTAATTTTGCATGTCAAGGTCATTATCGCATGGTCCCCGAACTTATCCGGAAATACCTCTGGCTCATCCGCACCATAACCGCTGCGGGAAGAAGGGGCGTCTCCCTCGAAGAACTGCAGGACAAGTGGGAGAAAACCTTCTTCACCCCCTATCCCAGAAGGACCTTCAACAACCACCGGGAGGCCATCCTGGACATTTTCGGGGTGGAAATAAAATGCGACCGCAGCACAAACCGCTATTACTTCCCGTTTGAAGGGTCCGTGATGGACAGCGACTCGTCACTGAACTGGATGGTGAACACATTCACGGTGGGAAACCTGCTTTCGCTTTCCAAGGAAAGGCTCTCCGGAAGGGTGTCGGTCGATGATATCCCGTCCGGACACAAGTGGCTGACCACCCTTATCGACGCCATGCTCCAGGGGCGGGAAACCCAGATCAGCTACCGGAAATACACCGGCTCCACCGCCGAGGACCTCACTGTAAGGCCCTATGCCCTGAAGGAGTTCCTACGCCGCTGGTATGTGGTTGGATATTGCGTGGAACGGAAGGCCCTGAGGGTATACGGCCTCGACAGGATACTCTCGCTGGAGATACTCGACGGCAGGTTCCGCCTTCCGCGGGATTTCGACGTGGACGAGCTTTTCAGCTGCAGCTTCGGCATCTTCCTTCCGGAAAAGGGAGTGAGCCCGGTAGGGATCGTCTTCAGGGCCGGCCCCACCGAATCGGGTTACCTGCGGGACCTCCCCATCCATCCCAGCCAGAGGATCCTCTATGCCGACCCGGAAAGGGGCGGATATTATTTCAAGATTTTCGTGGTACCCGACCGTAACCTTGTAATGGAGCTCTGCAAGCACGGCGACAGGATAGAGATAGTCTCTCCCGGGAAAATCCGCGATGCGGTGGCCGAAGAACACCGCAAGGCCCTGGCGCTTTATGAAAACAAAGACAAAACCATATGAGAATCAAACACTTCGTCATGCTCGCCGCAACCATAGCGGCAGCAGCCTGCAATCAAGAGATGAAACAACAGCCCAAGTACATCGGTCCGTCCGACCCCGAAGTCCGGGACGGAATCTTCTCGCCGGAGGTGCTCCTTTCCCTCGGCCGCCTTTCCGACCCCCAACTCTCCCCTGACGGGAAAACCATCCTTTACGGGGTGAGTTACAATTCCCTGGAGGAGAACCGCAGCTGCCGGAACATTTACGCATGCGCCGCCGACGGCAGCGGCAAGGTCCAGCTCACCCGCGAGGGGAGGAGCGTCTCAAACGCCAGGTGGAGTCCCGACGGAAAGGCCGTGTTCTTCCTTCAGGGAGGGCAGCTTTACAAGGCCTCATTCAACGGGAACAAACTCGGGAAGAAACTGAAACTGAGCGATGTACCCAAGGGAATCGACGAATTTGAACTTTCCCCGGACGGCAGTCGGGTAATGTACGTGAGCTCCGTGCATTCCCACGTGGAGGTACCCTCCGACTCTGACCCCGCCCTTGACAAAGCCCGGGCCTACGCCACCGAGGACCTCATGTACAGGCACTGGGACCACTGGGTCACCGACATAAACCACACCTTCATCGCACCGCTTGACGCCGTGGTGACCCCGGCCACGTCCACCGACATACTCGGAGGCCCCGATGTCCTGTTCCAGCTGCCCAACAGCCCGTTCGGCGGCATCGGAGAACTCTCATGGAGCCCGGACGGAAGGTACGTCGCCTATTCCTGCAAGAAACTCACGGGCAAGGAATACGCATTCTCCACCAATACAGAGATCTACATCTTCGACACCGAAACCGGGAACACCTTCCAGGTTACCGGCCGCAAGGGATACGACACGGCCCCGTCATGGTCGCCCGACGGTACCCGCCTGGCATGGCTCAGCATGGAGCGCGACGGTTACGAGGCCGACAAGGTGGACATCCTCCTGTCCAGGGTCACCTTTGCCGACGGAGTCCCTTCATGCAGCGCTCCAGAGAACCTCACCGCCGCATTCAAGTACAATGCCGACGGTTTCACCTGGGCTCCTGACGGGAAAAAAGTGGTCTTCAACAGCCTTGCGGAAGGCCTCCAGGGCATTTTCAAGGTAACGGTCCCCGAAACCGCGCCCACGTGCCCGGTCGGGGAGTATCCGGTTGAAAGGCTCACCGCCGACGACCTCTGGTTCGACTTCGGCACCCCGTTCGGGTTCATGGATGACGGCACCATGCTCACCACTTACTGCAGCATGGACTTTCCCACCGAGATGGTAGCGGTGAGCCCCGGCGGCATATCGCAGATAGGCGACGAGAACGGCCGCATCCTCAGCGCCCTCAAGGGACATGAAACCCAGAAGAGGATGGTCCGGACCGTTGACGGAAAGGACATGCTCACATGGGTGCTCCTTCCTCCGGACTTTGATTCCACAAAGGTCTATCCCGCCATCGAAATATGCCTCGGAGGCCCCCAGGGAACTCTCAGCCAGGGCTGGTCCTATCGCTGGAACTACCGCCTGATGTGCTCCCAGGGCTATGTGGTGGTGCTTCCCAACAGGCGCGGGACCACCGCCTTCGGGCAGGATTGGTGCGAGCAGATAAGCGGCGACTACATAGGCCTCAACATGCAGGACTACCTCTCCGCCGCGAGGATAATAAAGGACGAACCCTACGTAGGGAAACTGGCGGCCTGCGGAGCCTCCTACGGCGGATACAGCGTCTACTACCTGGCCGGAATCCACGGCGACACCTATGATTGCTTCATCGCCCATGCCGGGATCTTCAACGAGGAGCACATGTACATGACCACCGAGGAGATGTGGTTCCCCAACTGGGACAACGGCGGCATCCCCGTGGAGTACGCCTACCAGCCCGGAAAGACCGGTCCGGACGGCGACGGCATCACCTTTGGCGGCATGCAGCAGGCCGGCTCGCCCTGGAGCGTCAAGCCCGAGGCCCGCAGGCACTACGCCAACTCGCCCCATACGCTCGTAAAGAACTGGCACACACCTATCCTGTGCATCCATGGAGGAAGCGATTTCCGTGTCCCCTACGATGAGGGAATGGCCGCATTCAACGCCGCCCAGATGATGGGAGTCCCGTCCAAACTGATCGTCTTCCCAGACGAGAACCACTGGATCCTCCAGCCGCAGAACGCCCTCTACTGGCACCGCAGCTACTTCGACTGGTTAAATAAGTGGACTAAGTAATCACCTGCCTCTGTTTTCAGACTACGGCCTTCGGCCTATCCCTCGAAGTTCAAGATGGGGCTCCGCCCCAAACCCCTGCGGCTCCTTGCTCCCGTATTTTGCTTGTGCAAAAATACCCGCACCGCCGACCGGTCTGAGGACCGGTTGTTAAACCACCCACCGGGCCCCTCCCACTTACGCTGCGTGGGTGCAGACGGTCTTCAAACAGAGGCAGGTGATTACTAATACAGTATCGAACCGGGAAGGGGGCGGCAGTTATAGGACGATGCCATGGATTCGCCATAGGCCCCGGCGCTGCGGATGGCGAGGTAATCGCCACGGCGGCAGCATCTGAGCATCCTGGCCTTGCCAAAGACGTCGGAACTCTCGCAGATGGGGCCCACGACGTCGTATTTCTCCTCCGGCATCATCGACGTGAGGTTGTCGATATGGTGGTATGCCCCGTACAGGGCAGGGCGGATGAGTTCCGTCATGCCGGCGTCCACTACGGCGAATTTCCTGGTCAGTCCCTCCTTGACGTAAAGCACCTTGCATACCAGCGAACCGCAGGGGCCGACGATGCTGCGGCCGAGCTCGAAATGGACCGGAAGGTCGCTCCGGAGATGCCTCTTGAAGGTTGAGAAGTAGGCTCCGAAACTCGCCATGGTAATGTCGTCTGGATTGTAATAATCAATCCCCAGGCCGCCGCCGACGTTGATGTCGCTTACCGGAAGCCCCTCGGTATCCAGGCGCCCGAGTATGTCGGCGATACGGTTGCACAAGGTTGAGAAATCGGCCATGTCGAGTATCTGGGAGCCGATGTGGAAATGCAGACCCTTGAACTCTATACCCTTCAGCGACAGCGCGATACGCACAACGTCGGGAAGGATTCCATGGTAGATTCCAAACTTGTTCTCGGCCAGTCCGGTGGTGATGTTGGCATGGGTATGGGCGCCTATGTCGGGATTGACGCGGAGGCTGACCGGTGCCACCTTTCCACGGCTGCGGGCAAGGGTGTCGATTACCTTGAGTTCCGCAACGGACTCCACGTTGAAACGCGAAATCCCCTCGTCAAGCCCCAGGAGTATCTCCTCGTCGCTCTTCCCCACTCCGGCATAGACTATGTCGGAAGGAGCGAATCCCGCGTCCAGAGCCGCCCTGACCTCACCGCCGCTCACGCAGTCGGCCCCGAGTCCGGCCGAGGCTATCAACTTGAGTATCCCGGGATTGAAATTGGCCTTGACGGCATAATGGACCTTCCACGACGGCCGGTCGGAAATATGGAACCGCACCGTCTCGAGGGTTTCCTTCAGCAGGGAGGTGTCGTAGCAATAGACCGGGGTCCGGACTTCCCGGACCCGGTCTATGGGAACAGGAGCCATCATTGCCGGAAGAGTTTGCGGCTTAGTTCACGGAGCGCCAGGGCCTTGTCCTCCTGACGGACCAGTATGGAGATGTTGTAGTTGCTTCCGCCATAGGATACCATGCGGACGGGTATGCCCTTGAGGGCCTCCATGACGCGGGATTCAAAGCCCACGTTGGTCCAGTCCATGTCGCCTGCGACGCAGATTATGCACATGTCCAGGTCCACGCTGACGGTGCCGTATTTCTTCAGGTCGTGGACTATCTCATTGAGGTAGCGGGTGTCGTCTATGGACATGGAAACGCCCACCTCGGAGGTGCATATCATGTCGATGGGAGTGCAGTAACTCTCGAATATCTCGAACACTTTCCTCAGGAAACCGTGCGCCAGCAGCATCCTCGACGACTTTATCTTGATGGCGGCGATGCTGTCCTTGGCGGCGACAGCCTTGATGCTTCCGCGGTCCAGGGCGTTGTCGATAAGGGTGCCGGGGGCGGAAGGGTCCATGGTATTCAGTATCCTCACCGGCACATTTGCGAACCGTGCCGGCTGGATGCACGTGGGATGCAGTATCTTTGCCCCGAAATAGGCCAGCTCGGCCGCCTCGTCAAAATGCAGGTGACGCACCGCCGAGGTATCTTCCACGTAGCGCGGGTCGTTGTCGTGCATGCCGTCGATGTCGGTCCATATCTGGATTTCTTCGGCCTGGACCGCCGCTCCGATAAGGCAGGCGGTATAGTCGGAGCCTCCCCTGCCCAGATTGTCGACCTCGTCGGACGCATTCATGCAGATGTAGCCCTGGGTGATGTACAGCGAGGCATCCGGCCAGGAGGCCATCTCCTCCCTGATCTTTCCACGGAGGTATTCCAAGTCCGGCTCTCCCTGACGGTCGATCCTCATGAAAGACAGTGCCGGCATCAGGGCGACGGAAATTCCCTTTTCCTCCATGTACGTTGCCATGAGGAAAGACGATATGAGTTCCCCCTGGGCCAGTATCACCTTTTCCAAAGCCTGGGTGAAGATATCCCTCCCGAAGGAAGAGATCGTAGAAAACACGCCCCTGACGTATTCGGTGGCCTTTTCTGCCGCCTCTGCGGTTTCATACAGGCCGGCGATTCGGCTCATGTACTGGCTTTCCAGGCGGGAGATCATCTCCCTTGCCCCTTCCGGATTCCGGTTGTTGTAGTAACCGGCGATTTCCACAAGCGCGTTGGTGGTTCCGGACATTGCCGACAGCACCACGATGTTCTTTCCGGCTCCGCTGACCAGGCCGGCGACTTCCTTGATACGCTGGACACTTCCCACAGAAGTGCCTCCAAATTTGAGTACCTTCATGTTGTTGCAATTTCTAACCTTACAAATGTAATTCTTATTTTTTAAAAATGTATCTTTACGGTATGAAAACACTGAAACTAACGCCCATGGTCATGATCGTCATGGGCATTCTGGGCGGATGCGCCCCAAAACAGTCCCAAGTACCGGAACTTGTCAGGGTCATCCAGGTCCAAGGCCGCCAGGGAGTGGCCTGCGACGGACGTTACTACTACGTGTCGGGCTCCACGGCGCTGTACAAGTACAAACTGGACGGAACCCTCCTGCTGGAGAACACCGATCCCTTTGCAGACATAACCGCCGGAGATCCAAGGCCCAACCATATCGGCGACATAGACGTATTGGACGGCGAAATCTACGCCGGGTGCGAATACTTCATGGACGGAGTGGGAAAGAACATACAGACAGCCGTTTACGATGCCGCCACCCTTGAATACAAGCGGTCGCTCCCATGGGAGCCGGAATCGGGACAGAAGGAATGCTGCGGCCTTGCGGTGGACCGCGGACGAGGGCTCGTCTGGATGGCCGACTGGGTGGACGGCACATGCCTTTACTGCTACCGTAAGGATTCCGGAGAGTATGTGGGGAAGGTGGCCCTGAATCCTGCTCCGGCACTCCAGCAGGGCATCTTCTGCCTTGACGACGGGAAGATCCTCATCTCCAGCGACGACGGAGACGCCGACGCCGACAAGCCGGACCACCTGTATGCCTGCAATCCCTTTAAAGGCAGATCCCTTGCAAAGGAGGCGGCCACGGAGATGTTCATGGAGATGTCGTCATTTACCAAAGCAGGTGAAATAGAAGGACTTACGATCAATCCCCTTACAGGGGAACTGGTAGTTCTCTCCAACCGAGGCGCCCGCATCGTCCTTGGAATGCCCCGGGGCTTCTACCCCGGATACGACAGCGAAATCCATGAGCTGTATGTTTTCCGGACGGTTTTCCCCGACGTGTTCCCCGCGGAATGGATAGTCCCCAAGGGAGAATTCCCGTCAAAGGCCACCAACGGGTCCGCCGCCTACGCGGCACTTGAAGACCAGGGGGCGGACAGCGCCTGGGTGTTCCACTTCCCCGCCCGGAAGATTCCCAGGGGGACTTTCGTGGAGTTCGACTGGAGCATGAGCGCCAGGAAGGGAGACTGGGAGCACTACCGGGCCGAGTATTCCGACGGCGGGGAATGGGTCCCGATAAAGGAATTCGACGTCCTGTACGGGCAGAGCCATCCGGCCACCGAACTCTCCACCGTCCGCCTGGGTAACACCATACGGAACGAACTGAAAATAAGGCTATTGCCGGTCCATCCCGACAGCGTCTCGAATGTCAGCAGCGCCATTCTGACCAGGAAGGCCTATACCGGGGCCAAGGCGCTGCTTCTGGGGAACAAGGCACCGCAAGACAGCATGAAGGTACTGTTCCTGGGCAACTCCAATACATACTACAACTGCGTCCCGGCACTGATGAAGGAGATTGCCTGGAAAGAGGGCCGTTTCCTGGACATCGAGATGAGCACCAAGGGGGGCCAGACCTTCGCCCAGCACCTGACCCTGACAAGGACCATGGCACTGGTCCGAAAGGGAGGATACGATGCGGCGATACTCCAGAACAATACCAAGCCGATGGTCCAGGTGGCCCTTTTCCCGGAAGAAGGGGCCCCTCTGGTCCAGGACTGCGTGGACCTTTGCGATTCCATAAGGGCATACAGTCCGGGCGCCAGGATCATTCTTGAGAGAGGATTCCCCTATTCGGGGAAGGACTTCTGGGGAGCAGGCGGTTGGGAAGGCATGAACGAAGCCCTGGACAAGACCGCGGAAATCATGTCCCAGGCCGCCGGAACCGAGGTTTCGCCCATAGGACAGGCCTCCGAGAAGGCCCGTACCCTGCGCGACGACCTGGTCCTCTACCAGAGCGACCATGCCCACCCGACCCTGACAATGTCGTACATCAAAGCCTGCGTCAATTACCTGACGCTCTGCTGCCCGGACAATCCCTCCTTCGGGCCTTCGCCCGCCGACTGCGGACTGGACCCCGAACTCGCCGCCTGGCTCAGGGGCCTTTCGGTGGAAGCGGTGCGCAACAATAATCTTTAAGCCTCCCCCGGCATGTCGAAGACAGGGTACGAAAAAAGACAGCTGTTCCTTAGGATTCGGAGGCCTTTGGCCGACCCAGGGGGTCTGGGGGAGCCGGCCCCCAGTATGAAACAGGGTACGAAAAAAGACAGCTGATCCTTAGGATTCGGAGGCCTTTGGCCGACCCAGGGGGTCTGGGGGAATCGGCCCCCAGTATGAAACAGGGTACGAAAAAAGACAGCTGATCGCTGTCTTTTTTCGTACCCCCGCTCGGAATCGAACCGGGACCGTCAGAACCGGAATCTGAAATTCTATCCTTTAAACTACAGGGGCAATCCGGACTGCGAAATTAGGCATTTTCCGGCAATTATCCAAAAAGAAAAGAATTATTACCTTATTGTTCCGGAATCGCGAAATAATATATATATTTGTACGAATATGACTAAAACCGCATATATATTCCCCGGTCAGGGAGCACAGTTCCCGGGAATGGCCAGAAACCTGTACGACAGCAGTCCTTCGGCACGAGAAAGATTTGAAACCGCAAACGATATCCTCGGATTCCGCATAACGGACATAATGTTCGACGGAACGGACGAGGACCTCAGGGCCACGGCTGTAACCCAGCCGGCCATTTTCCTTCACAGCGTAATAGCCGCCGACGGTCTTCCCGCCCCCGACATGGTGGCCGGGCATTCGCTTGGAGAGTTCTCAGCGCTTGCGGCTGCAGGGGCCATCTCCTTCGAGGACGGCCTCAGGCTCGTAGCCACCAGGGCCCGCCTGATGCAGGAATGCTGCGTGAAGGTTCCGGGCACCATGGCCGCGGTGATAAACCTCCCGTCGGAAAAGATCGAGGAAATCTGCGCACTATGCGGCGGAACCGTGGTGGCGGCAAATTACAACTGCCCCGGCCAGGTGGTCATTTCCGGAGAGAAAGACGCGGTTGCCGAGGCATGCGCACGCATGAAGGAAGCCGGTGCAAAGAGGGCCCTGCCGCTTTCAGTCGGAGGAGCCTTCCACTCCCCTCTCATGGAACCGGCGCGTGAAGAACTTGCCAAGGCAATCCAAAACACCCCCATAAAGTCACCCTCCGCAGCGGTCTACCAGAATGTGACCGCCCTCCCCACCACAGACCCCGACACCATCAGGAAGAACCTCGTCGCCCAGCTCACGTCCCCGGTAAGGTGGACCCTGACAGTGGAGAACATGCTTGCCGACGGTGCCGGTCGTTTTTTGGAACTGGGGCCCGGGACGGTGCTCCAGGGGCTGGTCCGCCGCATAGCCGGCCCGGACGCTCCCATCGTAATTGAAGGAAAATCAGAATAAACTCAATATCAACACCTTAAATTATGGCTAAAGAAAAGAAATTCATTACCTGTGACGGTAATTACGCCGCTTCCAACATCGCTTATCTCTTCAGCGAGCACGCGGCCATTTACCCTATCACTCCGTCGTCGACAATGGCAGAGAATGTTGACGAATGGGCTGCTCACGGAAAGAAGAACCTTTGGGGCGAGACCGTAAAGGTTACCGAGATGCAGAGCGAGGGAGGAGCCTCCGGTGCAGTGCACGGATCGCTCCAGGCCGGCGTGCTCACTTCCACATTCACGGCATCACAGGGACTTCTCCTGATGATTCCCAACATGTACAAGATCGCAGGCGAGATGCTTCCCACCGTGTTCCACGTGAGCGCACGCGCCCTTGCCTCCCACGCACTTTCCATCTTCGGTGACCACCAGGACGTGATGGCATGCCGCCAGACCGGCTTTGCGATGCTGGCTTCGGGATCAGTCCAGGAGGCCCAGGACATGGCCGCCGTGGCCCATCTCTCCACCATAAAGTCCAGTATCCCGTTCCTCCACTTCTTTGACGGATTCCGCACCTCGCATGAGATCCAGAAGATAGAGGCCCTGGACGAGGAAGACCTCAAGGGAATGGTCTCCACAAAGGCCCTGGCCGCTTTCCGCGAGAGGGCACTCAATCCCGACGCCCCCGTGACCCGCGGCACCGCCCAGAACGGCGACGTGTACTTCCAGGGTGTGGAGACCCGCAACCAGTTCTACGATGCCGTTCCCGACATCGTGGCCCGCTACATGGGTGAGATCGGCGAGATCAGCGGACGCAGCTACCGTCCCTTCGAATATTACGGCGACCCTGATGCCGAGAACATCATCATCGCCATGGGTTCCGTCACCGAGACCATCAAGGAGACCATCGACCACCTTGCCGCCCATGGCCGCAAGTACGGTCTGGTCACCGTCCACCTCTACCGTCCCTTCTCGGAGAAATACTTCCTCAAGGTGCTTCCCAAGAACGTGAAGAGGATCGCCGTCCTGGACCGCACCAAGGAGCCCGGCTCGCTTGGAGAGCCCCTCTACCAGGACGTCAAGACCGTCCTCCAGGGACGCAACGACATCCTCGTGGTGGGCGGCCGCTACGGTCTCTCCTCCAAGGACACCACCCCGGCACAGATCGTCGCCGTCTATGACAACCTCGAGTTCAAGCAGCCCAAGAACGGTTTCACCATCGGAATCGTGGACGACGTCACCTTCCGTTCCCTGCCCGTCAGGGAGGAGATCTCCATCGTGAAGCCCGGCACCACCGAGTGCAAGTTCTTCGGCCTTGGCTCCGACGGTACCGTGGGCGCCAACAAGAACACCATCAAAATCATAGGCAGCCATACCCCCAAGTACTGCCAGGGTTACTTCGACTATGACTCCAAGAAGTCCGGCGGCTATACCTGCTCGCACCTCCGCTTCGGCGACGTGCCCATCAAGGCTCCTTACCTGGTGAACACCCCCGACTTCGTGGCCTGCCACGTGCCTTCATATCTCCGCAAGTACGACGTGCTCAAGGGCATCAAGGAAGGCGGCACCCTGCTACTGAACTCCCTCTGGGACGAGGAGGAGACCATCAAGAACATCCCCGACAACGTGAAGGCTGTAATCGGCCGCAAGAAGATCAGGGTGTTCATCATCAACGCCACCAAGATCGCCGCCGAGATCGGCCTTGGCGGAAGGACCAACACCATCCTCCAGAGCGCATTCTTCAAGATCACCGGCATCATCCCTTACGAGGATGCAGTTAAGTACATGAAGGACGCCATCGTCAAGAGCTACGGCAAGAAGGGCGAG
>JAFRXI010000024.1 GCA_017437755.1 Bacteroidales bacterium | reverse complement strand
GTGCCACCTCCGCCGTTTCCTCCGTTCGGTCCTGTCGGCTCATCTTTCTTGCAACTTGTGAATATTCCGGCCAGCATAAAGACAATTGCGGCCGCCAAAAAGGTCCCAAATAATTTTCTCATAGCGTAACTAATAATGATCTTCACAAAGATAATCATTAGCATTTAAATCGCAATATCCACTCCGGTTCCCGAACCTATCGAAGAGACGTGTTCGCTATACGTTTAATACCAACAATTTCCTAAAATGAGCTTCTTCGAATCGGAGAGCTCAGATAAGGAACTGCCTGATTTTCAACCGGTGAAGCCCCACCGACTGACAATCAACGAGTTACGAATATGAAGCGGTTATCGTGGAATGTAGCTCGGGCTGGCGAAAACGGATATGATGCCGGAGTCCGGGACATCAACATTGCCGACTATCCTTCTGGCGCAGAGCGGCTTGCGGTCGTAATATTCAGGAGAGGAAGGATCCAGCGAATTGATTCTGACCATGAATGAAGAATGGATGAAGCGTCCGTCGCCGATGTATATTCCCACATGAGTAGCTTTCGCAGGCTTCCCGTCTGACGCCTCGCGTCCCCAGAAGACAAGGTCTCCGGGAAGCAGCCAATCCCAGACCACATTCCCTTCAGCGCTGAATAGCGGCAGGTTCTCTCCGATCCAGCCCTGCTGGGAGGCGTTGCGGGGAAGCAGGATCCCATTCGCGAAGAAGACGCTCCTGGTCAGTCCGCTGCAATCAGTGTTCTTGACAGATGTGCCGCCCCACATGTACGGCACGCCGAGAAATCCCATCGTAGTCCTTACCAGTTCTTTCCTCAGTGCGGTCTCATTACCGAGACCCTCGTACTTGCCTTTCGCCCATTTGTAGAACACGTCAACGTCTTTTGCCGGGACATATCCGGTCTTTCCGGAAGGTAGCACCACGCCCACGAACTTCTTCTTGAGCACAGCCCGGCCTTCAACATAGCCCTCAAGGCTCCCCTTTGTGTGGGTGATGGTCTTGTACATGATCCGCGCGAGATCGCCGAGGATGAACTCGGAGACGATCCTGGAATCCTTGGACGGCTCTTCATAGACGTATGACTGCGAGGCGGTGCAGATGTATTTCGGAGCCTCCAGATAATCAGCTATTTCCTTGTCACTCATCTTGACAAGCCCCCTGCTGTCCACCCAGGCGGTGTACGGGTCCGGACTCTTGATTTTGGTCCAGCCGTCCTTCTCCTCAAGGATCTCGACGACTGTCCCCATCAGCGCCTGGTCGCCAAGTTCGGCCTCATATTCGGGTTTCTCCCGCATGAAATTGGCGGACAGCTCAACTACCGCCTTAGACGGAGCCATAGGCAGTTCTTTATCGGTGATAGTCAGGTGTTTGGGCTTCTGTTCCTGGGCCGGCAGGATCGACGGGAAAAGGGCCAGCGACAAGCCCATGGTAAAGATGGTCAAAATGGATCTCATGAGTAATCTATGTCAAGTACGAATGCGAAGATAGCGATTTTTAATGTAACTTT
>JAFRXI010000023.1 GCA_017437755.1 Bacteroidales bacterium | reverse complement strand
CGGGACGGATCACGTTGAGATCCTTGTCAAGAGCGACCATTCCGTGCATCTGTCCGGACATGGAAACACCGGCGATCTTGTCGCTGATACCTTCTGTCACGGCTCTGAGCCCGGTGCATACGCCTTCCCACCAGTCTGCAGGATTCTGTTCGCTCCAGCCGGCCTTTGGCCTTGAAAGAGGATAAGCAACAGTTTTTGATGCAACTACCCGGCCTTCATCAACGGCAATTATCTTGCATCCCGAAGTGCCGACGTCTATACCGATAAGATATTTATCAGACATTTTTATCCCTCCGGGGAATCAGTCGTTAGCGAGAGCAGCATCAAAGGCGACATCGGATTTGTCGAAGTTCATCCTGCGTACCACTTCGAAGGACTCGGTAGCACCGTGGACTCTCTCCATGCCGCTGTCTTCCCATTCAACACTCAGTGGTCCCTTGTAGCCCATCTGGTTCAGTTCGCGGGTGATCGCGTCAAAGTCAACATCGCCGTGGCCCATCGACACAAAGTTCCAGCCCCTGTGTGTGTCGCCGAAGGTGATGTGCGAGCCGATGATTCCCGTGCGCCCGTCAAGGTTCATCTTAACGTCCTTCATGTGAACGTGGTAGATCCTGTCTGCGAAGTCTCTCAGGAACAGTTCGGGCTTCATTCCCTGCCATACAAGGTGGCTCGGGTCGAAGTTGAAGCCGAGGGTCTTCCTGTAGTTGAACTTCTCAAGCAGTTTCTTTGCGGAGTAGTAGTCGAATGCGATCTCCGTCGGATGCACTTCAAGCGCAAACTTCACGCCGCACTCGTCGAACACGTCGAATATCGGGGTCCACAGCTCAACGATCTCATCGAAGCCTGCCTCTACCATCTCTTCGCTGGTCTGGGGGAAGCTGTACCAGTACTTCCAGATCGGGCTGCCCATGAAGCCGGTCACTATGCTTACGCCCATGGCCTTCGCAGCCTTCGCGGTCCACTTCATCTCTTCGATGGCCCATGCTCTGATCTCCTCGGGCTTGCCGGCAAGTGCGCTCGGGGCAAATCCGTCAAGTCTCGGATCCCACAGGTCGCCGACGCACTGGCCGGTCAGGTGTGAGCCAAGTGCCCAGGTCTTGAGGCCGTACTTGGCAAGCATTGCCTTCTTCTCTTCCACGTATGCCGGATCTGTTGCTGCTTTGCGTACGTCGAAGTCTGCCCAGGTCGCTATCTCCAGACCTTCATAGTCTATCGCGCTCAGTGTCTTGCACTGATCCTCAAAGCTCAGGTCCGCCCACTGGCCCGTGAATATCGTTATTGGTCTGCTCATTTCTTTTTCCTCCGTTTTTGTTGACCGGGTCACAATAAGTGTATAACCCGGCCATATTATTACAATTATATTTTTACATCATGTCATAAGTATTGTCAACATTATCCATCCATTATACGAGGCTTTTGGGATTGTTAAAAATGCTAAAAATTCAGTCTGAAATTTATCGTTTATTCTATTGACATGACCATCAAAAGAAGGTTTAATTGTTTTAACTGTTTAAGTAATTTTTAATTTCAGCGTATAGGCATCAAGTATCTGGCGTGTAGTTTAAGATAGCATTTAAAATAGCATTTCTACAGGATAAATAGTGTAAAACAGATCAGTCTGTTTACAAATAAAAATCATGAGGTGGAAAATGAAAAAAACATCGCGTATCCTTGCAATGCTTCTTGCTCTTGTAATGGTAGCCGGTCTCTGCGCATGCGGAAGCACCGATGCCGCGAGTGCAGGCAGTTCAGCTCCGGCCGCATCCAGTGGTTCTGCACCTGCAGCAGCACCTGCAGATGACGGAGTTGCAAAAACCAACCGTGTCATCGGCACGAACCAGCTTCTCCTTGGCGCTTATCCTCTCGATAT
>JAFRXI010000022.1 GCA_017437755.1 Bacteroidales bacterium | reverse complement strand
GAGGTCGTCGGCGGAAACGTCCACGACGTCTTCCATGATCACGCCGTCCACGACCCACAGGGGCTTGGAGGAACCGTAGATGGAGGTCGCGCCGCGGACACGGATCTTCGGGGCGGTGCCGAAGGTACCGGATACATTCTGGACCGACACACCGGCCACCTGGCCTTCCAGGGAGCGGGAGATGTCGGCGATACCGGCGAGTTTGGCGTTTTCCGCATCGACCTTGGAGGTGGAACCCGTCATCAGGCGGCGGTCCACCGTCTGCATGCCGGTCGCGACGGCTGCGTCAAGCACCGTGGAATCATCCTGGAGGACGAACCGCATGCCGTCTTTGACCGGGAGGCGCTGATCCTTGTAGCCCATGCAGGAGGCCACCATGTATCGGGCCTTTTCAGGGACGTTTTTGAGGGTGAAGTTACCGTCCAGGTCGGACAAGGTGCCCACGGACTGGTAGCCTTCCACATAGACGGCTGCTCCTACGACGGGCTGCCCCTGTGCATCGACGACGGTTCCTTTGACCGTTGTCTGTGCCGATGCAAAGGCGGTGCCGAGAAGCAGACACGCCAGAAACGCAATGAACCTTTGTTTCATAGGTTGTCTGTTAATGATTTATATTTTGCTCTTTCTTTCTTGTAAGGCGTAGCTTGCAAATATCGGGATTATATTCCGTAAATCCAAAATTCGGTGCTTCCGTGAGTATTAATTTGGAATTCTTAAAAAAATTGTCGATCTTTGACACAATTATGCGCTTATCGCACAGGGAATGATAAATAGGTTATTAATCCATAATGTAATGAAGAAAGAGTATCTGACTCCTGACGTCCGCTTTTCGTACGTCGGTTTCGAAGTGAACTTCCTCACTTCTGCGATCAACACAGGGGGATCCACGGGTGAAGACCTGGACGATCCCTATCCCTATGACCCCTGGTCTTAATGTCCTACCCGAAAACTGCAAGATTATGAAAAAGTATCTGTATGGCATCCTTGCCCTTGCGGGCATCCTGACCATCTCTTGCAACAAGGTGGCCGAACCCGAGGTCGTGGTCCCCGAGTCCGCCGCCGGCAAGCATCTG
This sequence comes from Bacteroidales bacterium, assembly GCA_017437755.1. Classification (GTDB taxonomy): domain Bacteria; phylum Bacteroidota; class Bacteroidia; order Bacteroidales; family UBA932; genus Cryptobacteroides. Next base: position 467 of record JAFRXI010000022.1, on the reverse strand, counting down.
GTTTCCATCAAGGCTTCCATCGCGCCCGAAACGCGTACATCCTATGCCGATGACAAGTCCTTCTCCTGGGTGAAGGATGATTCCATCACCGTCATCACCCTGTCCCCCGACGAGCAGTATATCCGCCTGTCTACGTTCTATGCCCAGTCCTCCGGACCCGAGACCGTGTTCACGGGCGAAGTCGAGGAGGGATACACCCTCTATACGATGGCATTCTATACGGCAGCCAACAGCGGTGTGGCTTTCGGCGGCGAAGGAGACAGCAATATTTATTTCTATCTCCCTTCCGGAACGGCCATCGACGGGGATCCTGAGACGGAATATACGGTCGAGAGTGCCAATCCGCTGGCGAACATGCCGCTGATCGGCGTGCAGCAGGAGGATGACTCCTATCTGTTCTATTCCGCCACCGGTGCTGCCAAGTTCACCTTCACGGATATCCCGGAGGGGGCGTCCTACTTCGTGGT
>JAFRXI010000003.1 GCA_017437755.1 Bacteroidales bacterium | reverse complement strand
GATCCAGGCAAAGATCGTTCGCCTTCAGAACATGGACATCTCGTTCATCGAGAGATACTCAGGTAACCAGTTCTTTTTCAACGCCTACATCGACCACTTTGACGTTGGTTCCGGCGGGATGGTGTACTACACCACGTGCGCGGACATCATTCCCAAGGAGACATACAGGTATGTCAGATTCCAACTGGACGCCTCAGGAAATGTCCTGAGTTTGTTCAATGGCGCCATGAAATCAGACCGGCATGGACATAGGATGATATGGGGGATACCATATTCGCAATATGTGCGCTCAGAGCTGACCCTCGGCAACACTTTCTTCTTCGGCAGGGGAGACAACCAGGCCCTTGCTATGAGATTGCTCGGCGGATATAGCCTGGCGTACGGCAACTCTTTTTCGGTGCCACTTGAAAAGCAGTTCTATAGCGGCGGAGCGAGCAGCATGAGAGGTTGGCAAGCCCGTACCCTCGGTCCTGGACGGGCGGAGCGTAACCAGTACATGACAATCCCCAGCCAGACTGGAGATGTCAAACTCGAGGCGAACCTCGAATACCGTTTCCCGATGTTCTGGAAGTTGCGGGGAGCTTTATTCCTGGACGCCGGAAACACCTGGTACGGAAAGGATTGGGGAGATGAGGGATATATCGGGAAAGATTTCTTCAAGAGTATCGCTGCCGACTGGGGTCTCGGAGCAAGGATGGATCTAACCTTCCTGGTCTTGCGGGTGGATCTTGGTATGAAGCTCTATGATCCTTCCGTAAGCGGCATCGGGTGGTATGGCCCCGCTGAATGGACCAGAAAAGACTGCTACGCCCTCCATTTCGGAGTAGGCTACCCGTTCTAGTCCTTGATTTTCAACGCGCAGACGTTCTCAACGTGCTGTGTGTGGGGGAACATGTCAACGGGCTGTACAGCGGTGATCTCGTATTTCTGACAAAGAATAGCCAAGTCCCTGGCCTGTGAGGCAGGATTACAACTGACATAGACGATACGGTCCGGAGCGGCGTCAAGGATGACTTTCGCCACATCCGGATGTATTCCGGCTCTGGGTGGATCCAAGATTATCACGTCCGGTTGGCCATGCTCCTCGATAAAGGAAGGAACAAGCACATCTTTCATGTCCCCGGCGAAAAACTCGCAGTTGGTGATCCCATTCGCCGCAGCATTTGACTTGGCGTCCTCTATGGCTTCCGGGACATATTCAATTCCAATGACTTTGGCCGCCTTACCCGAGACGAACTGGGCTATGGTTCCGGTGCCGGTGTAAAGGTCATAGACGACCTCATTTCCGGTCAGCTCTGCGAAGTCCCTGGCCACCGAGTAGAGTTTCAAAGCCTGTCCGGAATTTGTCTGGTAAAATGATTTCGGTCCGATCCTGAAAGTCAGTCCCTCCATGGTCTCACGGATAGTCTCAGAACCTTTGTACAGGATGCATTCCTGGTCTCCGATAGAATCGTTTAACTTCTTGTTAATGACGTAATAAAGTGATGTTATTTGAGGGAATGCGTCAGCAAGGGCATCAAGCATTGCCTCACGAGTTTCACGGTCCTCATAGAAGAAGCACAGGATCACCATAAGGTCCCCGGTCTCAGTCGTCCGGATGAACATGTTCCTGATGAAACCCTCATTGGCCCTGATGTCGAAAAACCGCAAACCGTG
>JAFRXI010000021.1 GCA_017437755.1 Bacteroidales bacterium | reverse complement strand
TTGGGGCAATGCCATCATCCTGCAAGGCAAACTGGTGACATTCACCAAGATCGCCTTTATCTAAACGCTTTTTCAATCCGGAGGGGGCTGACCCTCCCTCCGGGTTCCATTTTGTCATCCCGAGCGAAGCGAAGAATCTAAAGATATGACTATGAAACGATACCTGTATATCCTGGCCGCTGTCCTGACAGCGCTCCTCGGGTCCTGCGAGAAGGACCCGGTGGAGAAAACGGACCCTGTGGACAACACGCCCAAGGACATCACCCTCAGCGCCGCCTCCTTCGAGGCGGTGACCGCGGGCGGTGACTTTTCGCTCACCGTCACGGCCCCTTCCCGGCCAAAGGTCACCGGAACGCCCGACTGGATTACCGTAACAGACGGTACTTACAACAATTACAAGATCACTTACGGTTTGACCGTCAAGGAGAACACGACCTACGAGGAGCGCACGGCGACGCTTACCGTCACCGCCGGAAGCCTCTCCAAGACCGTCTCCGTCAAGCAGGCGGCCGCCGAGAAGCCGGAGCCGGTGACGCCTACGGGCATCAAGGAAAACCTGGTGACGGCCGATGCCACGCAGGCGGCGAAGAACCTGTATGGCTATCTGCGTTCCATCTATGGGCAGAAGGTCCTTTCCGGGGTTCTTGCCAAAGTAAACTGGAATCATCAGGAAGCAGATAGGATCCATACCGCAACCGGAAAGTACCCTGCCGTCAACTGCTATGATTTCATCCATATCTATGTCCCGCAGAACAACTGGATCAACTATCAGAATCTGACGCCGGTGACCGAATGGGCCGATGCGGGTGGCATCGTGTCGCTGATGTGGCATTTCAATGTTCCCAAGACGGCCACGACGATTCCGGGATCTGACGGGTCCGGTGTAACTTGCACGCCTTCCGAAACTGCCTTCAGGGCGGCGAACGTATTCACGGACGGCTCCTGGGAGAACAAGTGGTTCTATTCCGAAATGGACAAGGTCGTGGACGTGATCCTGAAGTTGCAGGCCAAGGGCATTGCCGCCATCTGGCGTCCCTTCCATGAAGGAGCCGGCAACGCTTGCGCGAAGCAGCAGGCAGGATGGACCAAGGCCTGGTTCTGGTGGGGATATGACGGAGCGGAAACCTACAAGAAACTCTGGACCACGATGTTCGATTATTTTGCCTCCAAAGGCGTCAAGAACCTGATCTGGGTCTGGACTACGCAGAATTTCAATGGCAATTCTTCCCAGTATAACCAGGATAAGGACTGGTATCCGGGTGATGCCTATGTGGATATCGTCGGCCGGGACCTGTATGGCTATACGGCGCAGCAGAATGCAACGGAGTTCGCCGAAATCCAGGCCGCCTATCCGGACCGGATGGTCGTGCTGGCAGAGTGCGGTGTGGATTCCGGGAATGGGAACAAGCCTTTTTCCGAGGTGGCGGACTTCTGGAACGCCGGTGCCAAATGGGGATGGTTCGTTCCTTGGTACGGAAGCAACATGCCCAACAACACCTGGTGGAATAATGCGCTCAAACAGAGTTTCGTAGTGACACGTGACCAAGTAAAGTACTGACCATGAAAAGATACCTGACCCTCCTGGCCGCGGGGCTGGCGGCCGTTTCCTGCGGCGAAAACGATCCCGTGGACCCGACGCCTACACCAACGGCTCCCACTTCCATTACGCTGAGCAAGACCGCTTTCGAGGTCGCGCAGGCAGGCGAGACCCTTTCGCTGGACATCACGGCTCCGACTCGTCCCCAGCAGTCCGGCTGTCCGACCTGGATCACCTACAAGGACGGTACCTACAAGGATTACAAGATGACCGTGGGCCTGGCGGTG
>JAFRXI010000020.1 GCA_017437755.1 Bacteroidales bacterium | reverse complement strand
GATCTGGCCCGACATGACCTGGGTCTATATCGTGGTGTACGACATCTGGAACTTCGCCTACACCTACAACTGCCTGCCTACCCACAGCTGGTACTGCGGTATCGCCCTTCTCCTTGCCCCCACCATCGCAGCTCTCCTGTGGAACCGCGGCGGCTGGATCCAGAACAGGGCCAACACCCTTGCCATCTGGTGTATGTTCGCACAGGTGTTCCCTCTCTTCCAGGAGGTCTTCAAGGACGGTTTCCACAAGTTCAGCTGGGTCGTGGTCCCCATCCAGTATCCCGACGGCATCGCCACCGTGGAGCAGCTGGGACGCATCGCTGCTGAAGGAGGCGACCTCTCCGCCGTTGCCGCCAATCCTACGGCGATGACCGTGATCAGCGCCCTTGCCCTCGTCACCAACGCAGTGGCCCTCGGTTACATCATCTACGTTTCCTGCAAGCGACACATCAATCCTTACAAGGAGGACGTCTTTATCAACCAGAAGTACTACAAGGATGCCCTGGAGCGTGCCGTTGTTGACTAATTGTCAGTTGTGAAAGTTACCTGCCTCTGTTTTTCGAACCTCGGCCTCCAGTGTTTCAGATGGGGCTCTGCCCCAAACCCCTGCGGCTCCTTGCTCCCGTATTTTGCTCTTGCAAAATACCCGCATCGCCGACCGGTCTGAGGACCGGTTTCTAAGCAGCCCACAGGGCTCCTTCCGCTACATCCGCGGATGGATATGTTCTCTAAACAGGGCAGGTAACTTTTCATCGATTTTCCGGTCCGATGGTTTCGGGCCGGAATGTTTTTGAAAAAATTTTACTTGTGCCGTAGTCTGGCACAATGGCGGGCTATCTTTGCATCAGAAACAAAAACAAAGAGCCATGAGAAATACGGACTACAACATCAGCGCACTCTCTTCCATCATCTCCACGGAAGCCTCATTCCAAGCCCTCCAGGGCCTCATCGACGATCTCGGCCTCGAACTGGGCGATGTCACCGGAAAGTAATCACTTCAGCGAGACAGTGGTGCCTTCCTTGCTGCGGGAGAGGCTGACGCGGAGGGCGACGGGGGAGCCGGTGGTCTTCCTGCGGATGAGCCTGTCGGAGATGATGAATTCCGACACCGGGTCCTCGATATACCGGGTGACGGCCCTCTTGAGCGGTCTGGCGCCGAATGCGGGGTCGTAACCGGCCTCGGCCACAAAGCGCTTGGCCGACGGCGTCACGGAAAGGGTGTAGCCCGCCTCGGCGGCCCGCTCGCGCAGGTCCTTGAGTTCGATTTCTATGATATCCTCGATGTTGTCCCTGGTAAGGGAACCGAACAACACTTTCTCATCCACGCGGTTGATGAATTCCGGCGGGAAAGCCTTCTTGATGGCCTTTTCCAGCACACTCTGGCGGCTCTGCTCAACGTTGCGCCCGGCGGTTTCAAAGCCCACGCCCTTGCCGTAGCTGTCCAGCTCGCGGCTCCCCACGTTTGAAGTCATTATCACTATGGTGTTCCGGAAATCCACGGTCCGGCCGTTGCTGTCGGTGAGTCGGCCTTCGTCCATGACCTGGAGCAGGATGTTGAAAATGTCCGGATGGGCCTTTTCGATCTCGTCCAGGAGCACCACGCAGTATGGCTTGCGGCGGACCCTTTCGCTGAGCTGGCCGCCTTCCTCGTAGCCAACGTATCCGGGAGGCGCGCCTATCAGCCTGGAGACGTTGAATTTCTCCATGTATTCGCTCATGTCGATCCTGACCATGTTATCCTCCGAATCAAAGAGCAGCTCCGCCAGCGAGCGCGCCAGCTGGGTTTTCCCAACTCCGGTGGGACCGAAGAACAGGAACGTTCCTATAGGCTTCCCGGGGTTCTTGAGCCCGGCACGGTTCCGGCGGATGGCCCTCACCACGGTGTCGATGGCGCTGTCCTGGCCGATAATCCTTTTCTTGAGCTTCCCGGCCATGTTCATCAGGCGGCTGCCCTCGCTTTCGGCCACCCGGGTTACCGGGATGCCGGTCATCTTGGAGACGACTTCGGCAATGTCCTCGGCCTCCACCTGGTCATGGTGTCCCTTCTTGGAGGCAAGTTTCAGGCGGACCATCGAGCCGGCCTCGTCAAGTGCGTCTATGGCCTTGTCGGGCAGGGACTTGCCGGAGATGTAGCGGTCGGTGAGGCGTACGCTTGCCTCCACGGCACCGTCGGTATATTTAACGTGATGGAATTCTTCGTAATGGGGGCGGAGGCGCCTGAGTATCTCGATGGAGCGGGGAACGTCGGTGGGTTCCACCACTATCTTCTGGAAGCGGCGGTCAAGTGCTCCGTCCTTCTCAACTATCTTGGTGAACTCGTCGACCGTGGTTGCGCCGATGCACTGGATCTCGCCCCGGGCCAGGGCGGGCTTGAGCATGTTGGCGGCGTCAAGGCTGCCCTGGGCTCCGCCGGCCCCGACGATGGTGTGGAACTCGTCGATGAACAGGATCAGGTCGGGATTGGAGGATACCTCCCTGATGATGGCCTTAAGCCTCTTTTCAAAGTCGCCGCGATACTTGGTTCCGGCAACCACCGAGGCTATATCCAAGGAAATCAGTTGTTTCCGGGCAAGGGCAGGGGATATGTCGCCGGAGGCTATCCTCTGTGCGATTCCCTCCACGATGGCGGATTTGCCCACCCCGGGTTCGCCTATGAGCATGGGGTTGTTCTTCTTCCGTCGGCCGAGGATTTCGATTACCCGGGAGATCTCCATTTCCCTGCCCACAACCGGGTCTAGCTTCCCTTCACGCGCAGCCTTGGTGAGGTCGTATCCGAATTCCTCTATGTCGAATTCCTTTGCGGGAGCCTCGGCTTTTTGCGCTTCCGGGGCCTCGCCCTCTTCGCCTTCCCCGGCTGCAGGGGCGCTCTCCTCTCCGGAAAGGAGCCCCTCGGCCTCGAACCATGAAAGGATTCTGCCGTAGTCGATTCCGGCGGCGCGGAGTCCGGCCTGGCCGTAGCTCTCGGTGGAGCGGCACAGGGCCAGCAGCAGATGCTGCGCCCCGGCTTGCCGGCTCTTCAGCCTGGTGGCCTCCAGGATGGTGATATTCAGGACGTTCTGAGCCTGGCGGGAGAAATTTATATGCTCTATTTCGGAGTAGGGTATGGTCTCGTTGGTGAAAATCCTCTGGTCTATGAACTGCTTCAGTACCGCCGGCCTCATCCCCAGGGCGGTCATGGCGCGGCAGGCGGCGTTCTCCCCGTGGCGTATTATCCCCAGGAAAAGATGGTCCGGACCTATCCCGTAGCTCCCCGTCCGCATGGCTTCTTCCCGTGCGTATTTGATGATTCCGTTGAGTTCTTCCGAAATGTTGATTTCCATAAATCAAGAAGTGTTTCTTGATTGCAAATTTAATAAAAAATCACTATTTTTGTACGTTTATGGCAAATACGGAAATTTAAGGAACAAATAATGGATATTACAAAGGAAAACGATATCATTGAAGAGTCCTCCGGCATCGTCGAGCAGGTTGAGATAGACAAGGAAATGCGCACTGCGTACATCGACTATTCCATGTCGGTGATCGTGTCCCGCGCTCTTCCCGACGTAAGGGACGGCATGAAGCCGGTACAGAGAAGGGTTCTGTTCGGAATGAACGAGATGGGCGTCCGCTACGGCGGGCAGACCAAGAAGAGCGCCCGTATCGTGGGTGACGTCATGGGTAAGTATCATCCCCACGGCGATTCCAGCGTGTACGATGCCATGGTGCGCCTGGGCCAGTGGTGGAACCAGAGGTATCCACTGGTGTGGGGCCAGGGCAATTTCGGCTCCATGGACGGCGATTCGCCGGCGGCCATGCGTTATACCGAGGCCAAGCTTGAGAAGATGTCGGAAGACGTCCTTGCCGACATGGACAAGGACACCGTGGACATGACCCTCAACTTCGACGATACCCTCGAGGAGCCCACCGTGCTTCCCACCAAGCTGCCTCTGCTGCTGCTCAACGGTGCCGCGGGCATCGCCGTGGGTATGGCAACCAACATGGCCCCCCATAACCTGGGCGAGTGCTGCGACGCCATCTGTGCCTACATCGACAACCCGGAAATCACCACCGACGAGCTCATGCAGCACATCAAGGGTCCTGATTTCCCCACCGGCGGCATAATCATGGGCCGCAGCGGCATCCGCGACGCCTATGAGAACGGACGCGGCCGCGTGGTGGTCCGCTCCAAGACAGAGATCGAGGTGGACGACAAGGGCCGCGAGACCATAGTGGTCACGGAGACTCCGTACATGGTCAACAAGAAGGAGATGATTGAGAAGATAGCCCAGATGGTCGAGGACAAGAAGATCGACGGCATCTCCTACATCAACGACGAGACCTCCCGCGAGGGCGTCAGGATCGTCATCCGCCTCAAGATGGGGGCCAATTCCAACGTGGTCCTCAATACCCTTTTCAAGTACACTCCGCTCCAGTCCAGCTTCGCCATCAACAACGTGGCGCTGGTCAAGGGACGTCCCCGCACCCTGTCGCTCAAGGAAATCATCGCGAACTTCGTTGAATTCCGTCACGACGTGGTGGTGCGCCGCACCCGCTTTGAACTGGACAAGGCCAAAAAGAGGGCCCACATACTCGAAGGTCTCCTCAAGGCCATCGATGTGATTGACGAGATAGTACACATCATCCGCCATTCCTCCAGCGTGGACGAGGCCAAGCAGGAACTCATGGACCGATTCGGCTTCACCGACGTCCAGGCCTCCGCGATCGTGGAAATGAGGCTGAGGCAGCTTACCGGACTGGAAAGGGACAAGCTCCAGAACGAATACGACGAGCTCCAGAAGTTCATCGCCCGCTGCGAGGAGATCCTCTCCAGCGTGGAGAAGCAGCTGGAAATCGTCAAGGGCGAGACCATGGACCTCAAGGCCCGTTACGGCGATCCGCGCCGCACCGAGATAGCCCTCGCCGAGGACGAATTCAATCCCGAGGACTTCTATGCCGATGAGGACCAGGTGATTACGATTTCACACATGGGCTATATCAAGCGTACCCCGCTCACCGAGTTCCGCACCCAGAACAGGGGCGGCGTGGGTGTCCGCGGAGGCGCCACCAGGGACGAGGACTTCATAGAGCACATCTATATAGCCAACACCCATTCCACAATGCTGCTCTTCACCCAGAAGGGCCGCTGCTACTGGCTCAAGGTGTACGAGATTCCGGAAGGCACCCGCACCTCCAAGGGGCGTGCAATCCAGAACATCCTCTCGATAGAGGCTGACGACAAGGTCAAGGCCTACATCAACGTCAAGTCCCTCAAGGACGAGGAATTCATCAACAACAACTACATAATGATGATCACCCGCAAGGGCATCATCAAGAAGACCACCCTCGAGGCGTATTCCCGTCCCAGGACAAACGGCGTCAACGCAATCACCGTCCGTGACGACGACGAACTGCTGGAGGCGATCCTCACCAACGGCCGCTGCAACATCATGATCGCGGCCCACGGCGGAAGGTGCGTCCGCTTTGACGAGGCAGAGGCCCGTCCGCTCGGCCGTACGGCCACCGGGGTCCGTGGCATCAATCTTGATGAAGGGGATTATGTGGTTGGAACCGTATGCCAGGATCCGGAGGCTGAGGATGTGGCTGCGCATCAGGTCCTGGTGGTCAGCGAGAACGGTTACGGAAAGCGGTCATATCCGCTTGAGTACCGCCAGACGGCGAGGGGTGCAAAGGGTGTGAAGACCCTTAACATCACGGAAAAGACCGGTTCGCTGGTAGCCATCAAGAACGTGACCGACGACGATGACCTCATGATCATCAACCGTTCGGGGCTCACAATCAGGATGCCGGTTTCCTCCATCAGCTTGAGCGGAAGGGTTACGCAGGGAGTGAAGCTCATAAACATCAAGGACGGAGATTCCATAGCGGCTGTCTCGGTGGTGGCAAAGAGCGATGAAGAACAGGAAGGAACAGTTGAAACTGAAAATACAGAAGCAGATAACAATTAAACTTTAATTCTTATAGCCATGAAAAAGATTTTGATCGCACTGGCACTCATCGCTTCCGTGGGGAGCGCCTATGCACAGGTTAAATCCGCATCTGACCTCAAGAAGTCCGTCGCATCGGCGGAGGCCGCGACCCAGGACGCCAAGAAGGCCGCCAAGGTGGCCACCTGGCTGAAGCTCGGCAAGGCCTACATGGACGCATATAACAATCCCACCGCCAACATCCTTGGCAGCACCAGGCAGGAGCTCAAGCTTGTCATGAGCAGTGAAAAGGAACTCGGTTCGGAGATCGTAACCCTTGGCGGCCAGTCCTATGAGAAGGTCAAATATGCCGACAAGAACCTCTATTTCAACAATAACGGCCAGCTGGCCATCACCGAGGTGACCAAGCCGGTCTTCAAGGAGGATGTCCTCGCAAAGGCCCTTGCCGCCTACACCAAGGCCGCCGAAGTGGATGTGAAGGGTTCCAAGACCAAGGACATCACCGGCGCCGTCAACACCATCGTGCAGGATTACTACAAGGATGCCTTCAACGCCTACTATCTTGGCAATTCAGCTGTTGCCAGCGACAACTTCGCCAAGGCGGCCGAGGCTTCCCTTTCGCCCCTGAGCTCCCAGGTGGATACCGCCTCGATGTATTATGCCGGTCTTACCGCGCTTGAGGCAAAGGACTATGACAAGGCCGAGACCCAGTTCAAGAAAGCTTATCAGTACGGCTACTATTCCGACGGTTCCATCTTCGCCAACCTCTCGGACATCTGCATGAACAAGAAGGACACCCTTGCTGCAAGGAAGTATCTTGAGGACGGATTCGCCGCATATCCCGAGAATGCCCAGATCATGACCAACCTCATCAATCTGTACATCACCACAAAGGAGGATCCCAAGAAGCTCATTTCACTCCTCGACCTTGCCAAGAAAGAGATGCCCGACAATCCTTCGCTCTATTATGTGGAGGGTGACATCTGGGGTCAGCTGAAGGAGTACGACAATGCCATTGCAGCTTACCGCAAGGCCGGTGAAGTGAATCCGGAGTACGAGATGGGCTGGTATGGTGAGGGCGTCCTCAACTACAACAGGGCCCTGGAGACCCAGGAAGAGGCCAACGCTCTTCCTTACAACGAGTACAAGAAGTACCAGGAACTCAGCGACCTCCTCGCCGTCTACCTCAAGAATTGCATCGGGCCCTTCGAGAAGTGCTTCTCCATCACCAAGAACGATGCTGTGAAGACCAACGTAGCCGACTACCTCAAGAGGATCTATTTCATCTTCCGTTCCGAATCTCCGGAATACATGTCCCTCTACGAGAAGTACGACGCTTATCTGAAAGGCTCCAACTGACAATAGCTTATGCCGTTTGGTTCAAGGCGCTCCCCGCGTAAGGCCTGGAGCGCCTTTCACATACTCCTTCTCCTGTTGTCCCCGATGGTATCGGTGGCACAGGGGCTGCCGCATGTGAGCGAGCGTCCCGCTTCCTACAGCTGGCTGCTCAAGGACCCCGGTGACATAGCCTTTGACTTCCTCGCGCCCAGGGCCGACACAGTTACCATCTTTGCCATGGGCGACATAATGAGCCACGGGCTCCAGATGAAAAACGCCTGGCAGCTGTATTGCAAGGCGCATCCCGGGGCTTCGAGGGAGGATCCGCGCCACTATGACTATTCCACCTTCTTCAAGCACGTGGAGGACCGTATCGCCGGTGCCGACCTGGCAGTGGGCAACCTGGAATTTCCCATGGCCGGGCCGCCTTTCTCGGGATATCCTGCCTTCTCGGCCCCTGACTCTTATCCTTATTACATTGCCGGAACAGGTTTCGACGTGCTTCTGACCGCAAACAACCATATCTTCGACAAAGGTAAGGAAGGGGTGGAGAGGACCATCAGGATATATGATGAACTGGAGTCCAGGGTGGATGCCGTTTACACCGGAATCGCCATGGATGCCGTTCAGGACACCCTCCGCAATCCCCTTATGGTCCAGGTGAGGGGACTCAGTGTCGCGATAATCAATTTTACCTACGGAACCAATTCAGGCATAGGCGCTTCCTGGCCAAAGGTCAACCGTATGGACCGGAAGGAGATAGCTTCCGCCATCGGCAGGGCCAGGCGGAGGGGGGCCGATGTCATCCTTGCGTTCCCTCACTGGGGGAACGAGTACCAGCCGAGGCATTCCGCATATCAGGAGGAACTTGCCGTATGGCTGGCCCGCAGCGGAGTGGATGCCATCATAGGGTCCCATCCGCACGTGGTCCAGGACCGGTCCGTACTGGAGGTTGACCGGGACGGGGTGCCAAGGAAGGTCCCGGTGGTCTATTCCCTTGGAAATGCGGTGTCCAACCAGAACGACCTTCCGGCACGTCTGGAGGCATGCGTGGTTCTGAAGGTTGTCTTCGGGCGTTCCGGGGTGGAAGTGATACCCGAGACTGAGGTAAGCTTCCTCTGGTGCACCAAACCGGGTATGCTGGAAGACGGCTATGCGGTGGTTCCCGTGGCGCGGTTCAAGGGTAAAAAGGAACTGTGGAGGGACCCGCAAGATTACGACAATATGATTTCAACCTATAATAAAGTGCTGAAAACCAGCGGTATAACCGATTGCGAATGAAAAAGACCATTCATCTTGAAGCCATCGATCCCATTGAGATTTACGGGGCGGGCAACCGGATCCTGAATGAATTCTGCTCATATTTCCCCGACCTCAAGGTGGTCGCCCGGGGGAACGAGATCATCCTGGACGGACGCGAGGACGACATCTTCCTGTTCTCGGAAAGGATGTCCCAGCTCATCGAGCGCCGCCATCACAAGATGAACCTCACGATTTACGACGTGGAGGATATTTTCGACGGGGAATCGTCGCCCGACAAGTTCCGCCTCAGCGGTGACGCGGTCATCGTACACGGTACTGACGGAAAACCCATCCGGGCCAGGAACAAGACCCAGCAGGAAATGGTGAAGGCCTATTTCGACAACGACCTGGTATTCGCCATCGGGCCGGCCGGAACCGGTAAGACCTACATTGCCATCGCGCTGGCTGTCAGGGCATTGAAGAACAGGGAGATAAAGAGGATAATCCTGACCCGTCCCGCCGTCGAGGCGGGGGAGAGGCTGGGTTTCCTTCCGGGAGACCTCAAGGACAAGCTGGACCCCTATCTCCAGCCCCTGTACGATGCCCTTGAAGACATGATACCATCGCGCAAGCTCCAGGAATTCATGGCCGACGGCACCATACAGATAGCACCTCTGGCCTATATGAGGGGAAGGACCCTGGACAGGGCGTGCGTCATACTGGACGAGGCGCAGAACACCCTTCTGGCCCAGCTCAAGATGTTCCTCACCAGGATGGGCTGCAACGCCAAGTTCATAGTCACTGGCGATGCCACCCAGATCGACCTTCCGCGCAGGTCCGATTCAGGCCTGCTACAGGGCACCAGGCTGCTGGAAGGGATCAAGGGCATCAAGACCATAACTTTCTCCAACGACGACATAGTCCGTCATCCCCTGGTGACAAAGATAGTGAAGGCCTTTGATTCGCTTCCCGAAGGAGACGCCTGATTGTTGTAAAAATCCGAAACTCGCGTTATCTTTGTATGTTTTGACGTTTTATGAGGAAGGCTGGAATAATATTGGCTGCGTTTTTGACGGTTCTTTCGGCAGGCGGATGCGATTTCCTTCGTACCCTTGCCGGTAAACCCACTTCGGCCGACATAGAGGTCCGTAAGCAGGAGATCGCCCTTGCAAAGGAGGCAGCCATGCTCAAGGCCCGTCAGGACTCCATCCTCAAGGTGGAAAAGCAGATCGCCGATTCCCTTGCGGCCCTGGATTCCATCCGGATAAAGAAGGTGATGATGCTCTCTCCCGTCAAACTCGGGGGGCTTTCCGGAGAATACAGCCTGAAACGTTACTATATAGTGGTGGGATCGTTCAGAAGCCGCTCCAATGCCGAGAAAAAGCTCTCCCAGTGTGCTGCGGCCGGATATGAGGGAATGGTGATAGGATTCCGCAACGGCATGAATGCGGTGGGGATCCGCCCCACCGACAGCATCGCGGAGGCCTTCAGTGCCCTGTCATCGATGAAAGGGAACGGAATTTGCCCAAAGAGCGCCTGGATACTTTCAAACCAATGACGCCATGGCAGCAAGACTTTTCCTTCCGGCTATCGCCCTTGCATTATCAATCTCAGCCGCGGCCCAGTACAGGACCGGGGCATCTTATTCTGAACTGTATGACAGCGAGGTGGTCAGGTCCTTCAAGGGGCATGTCTCCACCATAACCGCAGCCGAGACCGAGGGCCGTAAGGCCGGTTCGGAAGGCGAGGCGGTTACCGCCCGGTATGTGGCGTCGGTTTTAAAGGAATACGGTGTGGACGTGCTTTCGCCCGAAGGAGGCGACTTGTTCGGACTGAGGACCGCTTCGGGCGATACCCTTACCTCCAGGAACGTGGTGGGATATATCGAGGGTACCGACCGTGGGCGTTCCGACCGGTTCATCGTGATAGGGGCAAGGATGGACAACCTGGGGAGCGATACCTATATCCACGACGGTGAAACCGTCCGCAGGACCTATACCGGTGCCAACGGGAACGCTTCCGGCCTTGCCATGCTGCTGGAACTCTCCAGGATGCTTGCCTCGAGCCGGCTGATGCTCCACCGTTCGGTATTCGTGGTGGCGTTCGGCGCTTCCAGGGAGACCTTTGCCGGATCGTGGTATTTCCTCAACCGTTACCTGAAAGAGCCCGAGAAGATAGACGCGATGATAAACCTGGACATGCTGGGATTGGGTTATTCCGGTTTCCAGGCCTATACCGCTTCCAACGCCGACCTCAACCTGCTTCTGGGAAAGGTGTCGGGCGGGTTGTGCCCGATGGCTCCCGAAGTGGTCACCACCGAACCCTATCCCTCCGACAACAAGGCGTTCTACGACAAGGAAATACCATCGGTCTTCTTCACCACCGGCCGGTATCGTGAGCATGACACGGCCATGGACGTGCCCTCTATACTGGATTATGACAGCATGGAAAAGGAACTGGAGTTCATTTACAACTTCTCCGTCTCGCTGTCTGGAGCCCAGAAGCCCGCTTTCTTCCCCATTCCTTCCGCTTCCCGTCGCACGGGATCCGGAAAGGCGGTCACTTCTTTCTTCGACTGTGACGTAAAGCCTTCATTCCTTGGTAGTTCCGACCCGGGTTTCTTCCTTGAAAAATGGGTTTACAATTATATCAAATACCCTCAGGAGGCGGTCCGCGAGGGCATTCAGGGAAGGGTGATGGTGGATTTCGTGATAGATGAGGGCGGCAATGTACGGAACGTTACGGTTTCCAGGAGTGTGGATCCCCTCCTGGATGCCGAGGCCGTGAGGGTGATCGAAGGCTCGCCCCGCTGGAGACCCGGAAGGGTGCAGGGTAAGAAGGTGGCGGCATCGCTGACCATCCCTGTGGAATTCAAACTGGAACGGAAAAAGAACAGATAACATATGGAATACGATTTCAAGGCCATAGAGAAGAAATGGCAGGAGAGATGGGCAAGGGAGAAGACTTTCCGCTCGGAGATTGACAGCTCCAAGCCCAAGTATTATGTGCTTGACATGTTCCCTTACCCCTCGGGTGCGGGACTTCACGTGGGGCATCCTCTGGGATACATCGCCAGTGACATCTTTTCGCGCTACAAGCGCCTGAAAGGATTCAATGTCCTGCATCCCATGGGTTATGACGCATTTGGCCTCCCCGCCGAGCAGTATGCCATCCAGACCGGCCAGCACCCCGGGGTGACCACCGCAAGGAACGTTGCCCGTTACCGTGAGCAGCTGGACCGGATTGGCTTCTCCTATGACTGGGACAGGGAGGTAAGGACCTGCGATCCGGCTTATTACAAGTGGACGCAGTGGGCTTTCCTGAAGATGTTCGGCAGCTGGTACGACAATTCCCTGGGGAAGGCCCGTCCCATTGAGGACCTTGTGGCGGCCTTTTCCGCTCATGGAAGCGCAGGGGTGGATGCGGCCTGCTCCAATGCCAGGGCTTTCTCGGCCGAAGAGTGGAACGCATTCACGGAAAAGGAGAAATCGGACATCCTGATGGATTACAGGATCGCCTACCAGGGAGAATCCACTGTCAACTGGTGTCCGGCTCTCGGAACCGTCCTGGCCAATGACGAGGTTAAGGACGGATACTCCGAGCGCGGCGGATTCCCGGTGTTCCAGAAGAAGATGACGCAGTGGCAGCTGAGGGTTTCGGCCTATGCCGGGAGGCTCCTCGAGGGCCTTGACCGGCTGGACTGGACCGACTCCCTGAAGGAGATGCAGCGGAACTGGATCGGACGCTCTGAAGGCGCCGAGATGGTCTTCAAGGTGGTATGCGGGTCGTCGGAATACGACATGACAATTTTCACCACCAGGGCCGACACCGTTTTCGGGGTGACCTTCATGGTGCTCGCCCCTGAGAGCGAGTGGGTGGAGAAGCTTACCGACCCTTCCAGGAAGGCCGAGGTGGACGCGTATCTTGAGCAGGTGAAGAAGAAAACCGAGAGGGAAAGAATTGCGTCAAAGGCAGTTACGGGCGTATTCACGGGCTCATATGCGATCAATCCGCTCACCGGCGGGAAGGTTCCCGTATGGATTGCGGAGTACGTCCTTGCCGGTTACGGTACCGGTGCCATCATGGCCGTTCCCGCCCACGACAGCAGGGATTACGCCTTTGCCAGGAAGTTCGACCTTCCGATAATACCCCTCATCGAGGGAGCCGACGTGTCTTCGTCGAGTTTCGATGCCAAGGAAGGGCGGATGGTCAACAGCGGATTCCTCAACGGGCTGGACGTAAAGGAGGCCATCCCCGCCGCTATCGATTATGTGGAATCCCACGGAATCGGCCGCAGGAAGGTGAATTACCGGATCAGGGATGCCATATTCTCCCGTCAGAGGTACTGGGGAGAGCCTTTCCCCATCTATTACAAGGACGGAATCCCCACGCCAGTTCCCATGGAGGAACTTCCCGTGACGCTTCCGGAAGTGGACCGGTACGAACCCACCGAACAGGGTGAACCGCCTCTCGCAAGGGCTGAGGACTGGACTTACCGCGGCTGGCCCCTGGAAAAGAGCACGATGCCGGGTTTCGCCGGTTCC
Source organism: Bacteroidales bacterium (assembly GCA_017437755.1). Lineage (GTDB taxonomy): Bacteria > Bacteroidota > Bacteroidia > Bacteroidales > UBA932 > Cryptobacteroides. The sequence continues at coordinate 5,937 of JAFRXI010000020.1, read as the reverse complement.
AGCGCGTACTACCTGCGTTATATGGACCCCCGCAACGATTCGGCGCTGGTCGGGGAGGAGGCGGACCGTTACTGGAGGAACGTAGACCTCTATATCGGCGGTACCGAACATGCTACCGGCCATCTGATCTATTCGAGGTTCTGGAACAAGTTCCTGTACGACCTTGGATACGTCTGCGAGGACGAACCGTTCATGAAACTCATCAACCAGGGCATGATCCAGGGCCGCTCCAACTTTGTGTACAGGATAGTGGGGACCAACACCTTCGTATCCCTCGGCCTCAAGGACGGTTACGAGACAACTGAAATCCACGTGGACATCTCGCTTGTCAGGAACGACAGGCTCGACCTGGACGCCTTCCGGAAGTGGAGGCCGGAGTATGGGACCGCGGAATTCATCCTGGAAGACGGGGAGTACGTCTGCGGATGGGCCGTGGAGAAGATGTCCAAATCCATGTACAACGTGGTCAATCCCGACATGGTCTGCGACACCTACGGCGCTGATACCCTCAGGCTTTACGAGATGTTCCTGGGCCCCCTGGAGCAGTCCAAGCCATGGGACACCAAGGGTATCGACGGGGTCCACCGCTTCCTGAGGAAGCTCTGGAGGCTGTTCTGGGACCGCGATACCTTCCTCGTTACCGACGAGGCTCCCACCCCGGCGGAACTGAAGACCCTCCACAAACTCATAGCCAAGGAACAGTCCGACATAGAATCGTTCTCGTTCAATACCACCATAAGCGCGTTCATGATTGCGCTCGGTGAACTTGGAAACTGCTCCAAGAGGGCCGTGCTGGAGCCTTTCCTGATCCTGCTGTCTCCTTTCGCCCCTCATGTGGCCGAGGAACTCTGGCATCAGCTCGGACACAGTGAATCAATTACTTACGCTTCTTTCCCGGAGTATAATCCGGCCTACACGGTTGAGGACAGCTGCACTTATCCGGTGTCGTTCAACGGAAAGACCCGTTTCATGGTAGACCTCCCCAGGAGCATGTCGCCCTCCGATGTGGATGCGCACATCCGTTCGCTGGAGCAGACATCCAGATACGTCGGGAACCAGAGGATCGTGAAGGTGATAGTGGTTCCCGGAAGGATTGTCAACGTAGTTTTGAAATAATATGGCGGTTACTCTTAAAACCAAGTTCGGGCAGATTATCTGGGATTATTTCGTGATGACGCTGGGCGCGTTTATCTATGTCGTTGCCTGGACATCTTTCATGACCCCCCGGGGACTCGCGAGCGGCGGGCTTACGGGACTCTGTGCCATCATCCAGTATGCCACCAACGGAGTGGTCCCCATAGCCTGGACGTTCCCTTCCATCAATGCCGTCCTTATAATAGTCGCCACAATCATTCTGGGCAAGGGATTCGGGTTCAGGACAATCTACGTGATACTGATTTCCACCCTGTTGTTCGAGATAATGCCCAGGTTCGAGATACTGTACTCGCTTCCGGGCCGGCCGCTGTATATAAGCGAGGAAGTGCTGATTCCCATCATCGGCGGCCTGATGGAGGCGGTGGGCATAGCCATGATCCTGGACAGGGGCGGAAGCACCGGCGGCTCCGATATAGTGGCCATGGCCATCAGCAAGTTCTGGCCGGTATCCCCCGGAAAGGTATTCCTCGTCTGCGACATACTGGTGATATCATCCCTTCTCCTCATCCCCGGAAAGACCTTCCAGATGGTCATCTACGGATATATCTCCATGATAATCTTCTCCGTGGTGGTTGATTACGTCCTGCTTGGCCGCAAGTCCACTGTCCAGGTGATGATCTTCTCCGAGCGTTACGGCGAGATAGCCGATTATATCAACCAGGAGATGAACCGCGGCGTTACGGCCCTGAGCGCGATCGGATGGTACACAAAGGCCGACAAGAAGGTCCTCCTGGCGATGGTCCGTAAGTCGGAGGTGCATCTTGTCACCAAAGCCGTCAAGTCAGTTGATCCAAAGGCATTCATGGCCGTTTCTCCCGCAAGCGGCGTTTACGGCGAGGGCTTTGACGAGATCAAGACCGGAATCCACATCGACAAAAAGAAAGATAAGTAGCCATGTCTGTCCTGAAGAACAATTTCTGGACTTATGCCAAGGAATACGCCCTGGTCACCCTGGGTATACTGATCTATGTTACCGGGTGGACCGTTTTCCTGGTGCCCAACAACCTGGTGGGCGGCGGCGTAACGGGTATAAGTTCCATTATCCAGTATGCCACAGGCGGCCTGATCAAGATAGGTTATTCCTATTTTGTCCTCAATGCCATCCTGTTGGTCATGGCTTTCATGATCCTGGGAAGCGGGTTCGGCGGAAAGACCATATACGCAATAATCCTTGCGTCCGTTGGACTGAACCTCCTGCAGGGGATCATCCCCTTTGAGATCATCGATGCCCTTGCCCTCAAGAACGGCAAACTGATGTCCACCATAATGGGAGGAATAATGGCCGGGGTGGGGATAGGAATGTCCATCTCCCAGGGCGGAAGCACCGGCGGAACGGATATAGTGGCGCTGATTTACACCAAGTTCCGCAATGTATCGCCCGGCCGGGTGATACTGATAATAGACGTGGTGATAATCTGTTCATCGCTATTCTTCCCATCCTTTGTGAAGGAACTGGACCCTGAGACCGGGAAGGCGGTACTGGATTCCGCCGGCAATGCGGTAATGACCCGGCTTCCCTGGGCCGAGAAGTTCACAACGGTCGTGTACGGTCTCCTTCTGGTTACCGTAAACAGCTATGTGATAGACCTTTACCTTGCAGGCTCGCAGCAGTCGGTGCAGGTTTTCATCCTTTCCAGGAAATATACCGAGATTGCCGACGCCATTACTGCCGACCTTCACCGCGGGGTGACTGTCCTGGACGGCAAGGGCTGGTATACAAAGGCGTCCACCGAGGTGCTGATGGTAATTACCCGGAAGACCGACCTGAACCTTCTGCTCAGGTATATAAAGGCGATAGACCCTGAGGCGTTCCTGTCAGTTTCGTCGGTGTCAGGGGTCTACGGCAAGGGGTTCGACAGCATCAGGGTTTCGTCCCGCAGCCAGGGGAAGATAAAGAAACAGATAAAACCATAAAGAAACATAAATAAATGCCTTGCAAGGCCTCTCAACGGTGATGGTTGAGAGGCCTTTTTATTATCTTAGAACCCGGGAATTGATAAGAAGTCAACTTCTAAAACCACAAATGTTATGAAGGCTTTTATAGTTCTTTTGATTATCGACCTCCTGGTAGTGGCGGCAGTCGCCATCAGGCGTTTCAGGGCAGGACGGAAATCCGCCAGAAATGATGCAAACTGCTCCGGCCCGGAAGCAGTCCTTCCGGATCTTCCAATGCCTGACGTTGCCGGTGACAACAGCGGTGCTGCCCCGTACGACAAGAAACTGTATGTCCGGTCTTGTGAATACATGGAGCAGAAGAGGCCGTTCCTGGTTGAGTCATTCACCCTGGATGACTTTGCAGCCAGGCTTTACACCACCAAGCTCTACCTGTCCAAGACCATCAACCATTATTCGGGCGGTAATTTCAGGCAGTTCGTAAACCATTTCAGGGTGAAATACGCAATCGGACTGTTTGAGAAGAACATGAGCCTGCGTGTCTCGGACATGTCGGAACTGTCCGGCTTCCACAACGTGGTAACCTTCAACAACGCGTTCAAACTGATGACGGGAGAGACCCCGTCGGCCTGGTGCAGGAAAATCAGGACCCTGCGGATATTGGGAAAGTAGGCGGCAGCGGGGCCGTTACGTCAATCTCGGCATGGCTGACCGGATGCCGGAAGTAAATGCGGCGTTCATGAAGGCTGATCCCCCCGTCGGGATTGGACCTGGGCGCTCCGTACTTCAGGTCGCCCTTGATGGGGCATCCCGCTCCCGATAGCTGGCACCGGATCTGGTGGTGCCTGCCCGTAAGCAGTTCCACCTCAACCAGGTGATACCTGTCGGTATGGGCTATAAGCGAGTACCTTAGCACTGCCTCCTTGGCGTCCGGGCGGGGGTTGCTGACTATGAACGATTTGTTGCTCTTCTCGTTCCTGACAAGGAAGTCCCGCAATTCGCCGCTTTCAGGCGAAGGGGCACTGCAGCAGAGCGCCCAGTACCTTTTGTGCACGGTCCCCTCGCGGAACATCTCCGCCAGCCTTGAGAGGGCCTTGGAGGTCTTTGCAAAGATCACCGCACCGCTTACGGGACGGTCCAGGCGGTGGGGGACGCCCAGGAAGACCTGCCCGGGCTTTCCGTCGCGGACGGCAATATAGGCCTTGAGGGTTTCCGACAGGGGTTCGTCGCCGGTCTTGTCGCCCTGGACTATCTCGCCGGACCTCTTGTTGAATATCATAAGGTGGTTGTCCTCGTACAGGATACGGGACTTGATGTCAGTAGTTTCCGCTTGGGAAAGGGTTCGGTAAAGCATGCTTGGCAGTTTATCATTGCAAATATACTGACATTTTGGCATAAAAACGAATTGGCACAAAGTTGGTTCTTCCGGGGGACGGTCACGGCAGCGTCCGGGACCGGAAAAGAAACAATTAAAAAACAAATATCATGGGAAAGATTATAGGAATCGATCTTGGAACCACCAATTCATGCGTGGCAGTGATGGAAGGCAACCAGCCTACCGTCATAATCAATAACGAGGGGCAGAGGACCACCCCTTCGGTAGTGGCTTTCACCGACGGCGGAGAGCGCAAGATAGGCAATCCGGCAAAGCGTCAGGCCATCACCAATCCCCACAACACCGTTTTCTCCATCAAGAGGTTCATGGGTGAGACCTATGAGCAGGTAACCAAGGAAGTGGAGAGGATGCCGTATAAGGTTATCCGCGGCGAGAACAACACTCCCAGGGTTGACATCAACGGCAAGCTCTATTCTCCCCAGGAGATATCGGCAATGATTCTCCAGAAGATGAAGAAAACTGCGGAAGACTATCTGCGTCAGGATGTTACCGAGGCAGTCATCACCGTTCCCGCATACTTCTCCGACTCGCAGCGCCAGGCCACCAAGGAGGCCGGCAAGATAGCCGGACTGGATGTCAAGCGTATCATCAACGAGCCCACTGCTGCCGCCCTTGCCTATGGCCTCGACAAGAGGAATAAGGACATGAAGGTTGCGGTCTACGACCTCGGCGGCGGTACCTTCGATATATCCATCCTTGAGCTCGGCGGCGGTGTCTTCGAGGTCAAGGCTACCAACGGCGACACCCACCTCGGAGGCGACGACTTTGACCAGGTGATCATCGACTGGCTTGCCCGCGAATTCGCCGACGAGAACGGCGGAATCGACCTCAAGAAGGACCCGATGGCCCTCCAGAGGCTTAAGGAAGCTGCCGAAAAGGCCAAGATAGAGCTCTCCAACCAGACATCGGCCGACATCAACCTGCCTTACATCATGCCGGTTGACGGAATCCCCAAGCACCTTGTGAAGACCCTTACCAGGGCCAAGTTCGAGCAGCTTGCCGACGACCTCTTCCGCCGCAGCATCGAGCCTTGCCGCCAGGCGCTCGCCGACGCGCATCTCCGCGCTTCCGACATTGACGAGGTCCTCCTCGTGGGCGGTTCCACCCGTATCCCCAAGGTACAGGAAATCGTAAAGGAGTTCTTTGGCAAGGAGCCCAACAAGAGCGTGAATCCCGACGAGGTCGTAGCCATCGGCGCATCCATCCAGGGCGGTGTCCTGGCCGGCGATGTCAAGGACGTGCTCCTTCTGGATGTCACCCCGCTTTCGCTTGGTATCGAGACCCTGGGCGGCGTGATGACAAAGCTCATCGAGTCCAACACCACCATCCCTACCCGCAAGTCGCAGATCTTCTCCACGGCTGCCGACAACCAGCCTTCCGTTGAGATCCATGTCCTCCAGGGCGAGCGCCCCATGGCGAAGGACAACAAGGAAATCGGTCTGTTCCACCTCGACGGAATAGCCCCGGCCCCGAGGGGAATACCTCAGATAGAG
>JAFRXI010000019.1 GCA_017437755.1 Bacteroidales bacterium | reverse complement strand
TTCCCGTACTCCTTGAAGGCTCGCTTGAACCATCTGTCCATCAGGATGTTGGCATACTTGCCGATGTAAAGGTTATCCATAATAAACCACAATGGGCCCTGGAAAGAAGGCCGGGCCTCTGACAATCTCCCTCCTCGGCCCTTCTACATAAAAACATCGGCCCGGCCGGGGTGCAATATGGACATTTCCAGGCGGACCGATGATAAGAAACATAAAAATGTGGCGAAATATTTCTTTATGTTTTGTGGTTTTATGCCGCAGAACATGGTTTTTTGCAGAATCCGGATACGCTGGAAATCATCCGTGGCACCGCCGCCGGAAAAAACCCCGTCCGGCGGGAGGAAGGGCGGACGGAGAAAGTCGTACGGGGTCAGTCCTTTATGAAGGTGAGCCAGTTGGTGGTGAAGGGGCCGGGGTAGGTGAAGATTTCCTTTACGGTGCCGTCGTCCCGGCGGTACCAGGAGTAGTTCCAGCCGCGGCCCATGTCGCAGTAGATGGCGTTTTTGACGCCGAGTTTCCGGAGGCCTTCCATGAAACTGCCGAAGGGAAGGCTCCAGGCGCAGTCAACTATGCAAAGCCGGCCTCCGATCTCGCACAGGGCCCGGTACTGGTTGCTCCGATACGGTTTGAAGCATCCCTTGAACTGCTTCCCGTTGTAGAACAGCAGGCTCTGGCAGAATCCCATGCCACCCTTCCGGGCCGACTCCTTCAGCGGCGTCTCGGAGTTCTTGTGGGAGAAGTTGTAGAACTTCCAGCCGTTTGCGCCGTTCCATGTGAAGATGCCGTTGTTGGTGGCGCACCGGAAGCCTTGATAGTATTTGCCGCCGGATACGTGATGTCCGGCTATGTTGCTGTGGCTGAATTCTTTAAGGCGTTCTCCGGTGAAGGCGGCGGCGCAGCAGAAAATGACATCTGTCCTATCCTTGGACGGCATCCGCCCGGTGGACAGGTCAATGCGCGAGTAGTCCGGATAGTAGACAGTGAGGCTGTCGTGCCTTTCAATGCGGACAGGCCCGGCCTTCCCGCCGGCCGGTCTGGCGGCACTGGCGAGAAACGTTCCCGCAAGGAGGAATGCTGTTATGAGATGTCCTTTCATGTCCTACCGCCATTTTGCAACAATCGTTCCAGCCGTGGCAGGGAGGAAGAGACCCCCGGTCGCAGCCGGGGGTGACAGCAACCAGCCCCCCGGAAGGACCGGAGGGCTGACCGTTAAAGGGGGGAAAGCCAGGCGGCTAGAGCCGCAGGAGGGCTTCCAGGAAGTAGTAGTCGGCGTAGGTGAGCGGGGCGTCCTCTTCGCTGTGGGTGTTGAGGTTGCCCACACCGTGCTTCAGCAGGAAGTCGCCGTTGGTGCCGGGCTCGGCCATGTATTCGGGCGAGGCCAGCGTCCGGACCTGCTTCAGGGCCATCTCGCGGGCGTCTTTCGCCAGGGCGGCATCTCCGGTCAGGCCGGAGAGTTCGGCCAGGGCCGACGCCGTGATGGCTCCTGCGGAAGCGTCGCGCGGGGCGTCGGGGATATCCGGCGCATCATAGTCCCAGTAGGGGATACCGTCTTCCGGCAGGCGCCCCAGAAGATACCTGGCAATGGCCTCGGCCTGGGCAAGGAAAACCTCGCTCCGGGAGGAATCGCCGGCGAGAGAGGCCTCACGGGCCATCATGGTGTAGCCGTAAAGGGCCCATGCCTGGCCGCGGGCCCATGCGGAGGAGTCGGCATAGCCCTGGACGGTCTGCTTCCCCAGGACGCTCCCGTCCTCCGGGGAGTAATTGACCAGATGGTAGGTGGAGAAGTCTTCCCTGAAGTGGTTCTTGATGGTTGTAAGTGCGTGGGTATAAGCCACTTCCTTAAGGTCGTCGCGTCCGTGGCGACGGGCCTCCACCATCAGCAGTTCCAGGTTCATCATGTTGTCGATGATGACTGGATACTCCCACTTGGGATTGTCCCAGCTTTTGATTACACCGGTAACGGGCGAGAACCTCCCGGCGAGTTTCTCGGCGCACAGGAGCATGTATGGCTCGTATTCCGGATTGGCGTCCACGCCGTTCCCGTAGCTGCAGTTCACCTGGAAGCCGATGTCATGGTCGGTATGGCCATAGTACAGCGAGTCCAGGCGGGCGCAATGCTTCCGGGCAAGGGCGAGTATGCCCTCGTCGCCGCCGAATTTGTAGATATACCAGAGCGAGCCGGGATAAAAGCCGCTGCACCACCAGTGGATTCCGGCGTTTACGGGCTCTCCGTCAGGTCCGACTGTCCGGGGAGTCATCCTTTCCGGCAGCCGTGCGTCCATGTTTCGGGCGTGTTCGGCAGCAGTGGCGAACACCCGCTCCTTCAGGGCCTGCAGCGGTTCCTGCCGCTGGTTGCTGCATGCTGCAAGCCCTGTCAGGAGAAGAATGGTATAAATGATCCGTTTCAACACGACTATCGGTTTTCGGTGTCTTTCATGCAACGGACCGCGCAGGCATTGGAGCGCCAGGTCCCCTGGAAGACAGGGTCGGTGCCGTCGTTGACGAATTCAAAATGAAGGCCGTGGTTGTCGTTGAGGGCATTGTCGGCCCAGTATAGGCCTTTGCTGTCACTGCCCCTGGTTGCCGTGCTGCCGTTATAGAAAGAACTAGCCGGCCAGACATCGCCCTTGTAGGTATACCACTTGTTGGTCTCGTCGTACTGGGCATTCTGGAACACCTCGTTGAGGATGGCGGCGGAAGCTACCTTCCAGCCCTGCGGGCAGGGGTCGAAGATGGATTTCTTGCCGCCGGCGGAGGTGCTGGTGGTCTCGGTATTGCCCCAGAGGTCGTATTTGTGGGTGCCGTCACGCCACCAGTCGTTGTTGGTTTCATCGGATACTCCGATGCTGTGTGCGTTGTTGGCCGATATGGCATAGCTGGTTATGCTGAGGCTGGTATTAACGGTCTGCAGGGCCGAACCGTAGCCGAACGGGAAGGGACGGCCCCACTGGTAGTAGGCGCCTCGCTGTTCCGCCAGGGCTCCGTCGGGGGAACTGCCTCCCAGGTTCATGTTCATCACCGTCCCGTTGGTGTAAACGGTTTCGGCGGGGGATGCTCCCCAGAACATGAAGGACCAGATGATTTTATTGTCGGCATCGCAGAGGTTGAAGAATCCGGCAACGGTCTTCTTGCCGTTCTTGGGTGCCGCGGTCAGCAGGACGGTGGGAGCATAGGACTTGATGGCGGCGTAGGCGTTCTTCTTGGGTGTTGTCCCGTCCACGGTCCATACGCCGGCATTTCCTGTATTGACGACGTCGCCGCAGCGGAGCTGGAGGCTCTTGGGCTCGGCGGCATAGCGGATGACGTCAAGGAAATCGCCGCAGGCGCGGACATCCCAGTTGGCCGTTGCGTTGGCTGTGGGGGGCACTACCATGGTGGTGGAAGAGCCGTAACACCAGCCTCCTTCCGGGATATAGCGCTTGCATGAAGGGTTGTACCAGGCTACGGCATTGTCGGACGTGGCCAGGGAAGTGAAGTCTACCCTGGTCACCTTGCCGGCATTCAACTGCTTGCCGCTGAACTTCTTGGGGATGCATACTGTGGTAAGGGCATCGGTGGCGTCCACCAGTTTCACTGCCACGTAGAAATCCTTGCTGTCGGTGATGGGACGGGCCACGAACACTGCGCTCACGGTTCCGTCGGCCGATACCGCCGCGGGGGTGCCGTAGGTCACGCGGGCGTAGTCGCCTTGGTCGGAAACCGTGGCCGAGGCGGAATAGAGGCATACGCTCTTGAGGAGCATGCCGCTGAACTCGCTGGAGCTCACGTCCACCTTGATGATGGCGCACTGGTGCGACAGGGTGAAGGACGCCTTGCCTCCCTGGACGGTGACGTCGCCGGATTCGGCCTTGGTCACCAGGGTCTTGTCGTCGGCGGAATCCTTTTCCTGCTCGGCCGGTACGGCGAATCCGTCACCGGCTGGATAGACCACCTTTACGACGGTCCCGTCGGTCAGCTCCCGGTCGAGGATGAACTCGCCCTGCTGCATGCCGGCATATTCCGGCGACAGGGTGGCCGTTCCGATAAGGGAGTTGTCGGAAGCGTTGTAGATGTCGATCCTGTCATCGGCCTGCCAGAGTGCGGGATAGGTGTCTCCGGTCTTGTCGCCGAGGGAAATCCTGGTGTCCACGCTGGTGCATGAGAACACCGTACGGCCGGACCCGGTGGTTTGGAAGTCAGCTTCCTTGGTGCAGGCGATGGCTGCTGCAGCCACTGCCAGCAGGTAAATCAAATTCTTTTTCATGACCAGAGATCTTCTTCAAAGTTGCCGGCATCCCCGGGATGGGTTCCGGTTGCACAATAGTTCTGCTCGGAATACAGGGAAACGATCCTGAGCGTGGGTGTGTTGTAACACCTTTGGGTAGATGTGATTTTTTCCATATATCTGATTAGTTATCGATTTTCTGACAACGTACGGGGTAGCGATAGGCCCGCTGTGCGGAATGGCGTTCGTTGAACAGCCGCTGGGTGCTCCAATAGCCGTATTCCAGGACTGCGGCACGGCCGAAGGCCCTGTTGTCGGCATTGCTCACGGCGTTGCTCCAGGTTTCCAGAGCCTTATTCTTGGAGTTGTCCGTACGGCTGTTGTAGTTGTCGCCGTTGCCGCTGAAGCCGGCAAAGTACCAGTAGTCGTATTCGCCGAAGATATCCTTGACGGCCAGGACCGAGAAGCCCTTGCTGGTCTTGTAGAAAGGCGATTCCGGATTGAGGTAACAGCTGCTGCTGGCGGGATCCGTCACCTGGTAGGCATGCTCGTTGGGGGATTCCCAGATCTCGGCATGGTCCCCGACGAACTTCAGCACTTTGGCATCCGGGACGCGGTATCCGGCAGGGCAGGGGTCGAACACTGTCTTGTGGCCGGTTGCATCCGGGTCGTACCATTCGCTGCCGTTGTCGTTGTAGCCACCCCAGAGGTCGGTGCGGATTCCCTCACTATGCCAGTCGCCGTGCGAATCCCAGCTGGTTGCCCCGCTGGAATAGCCCAGGTGGGTGGTGGGGTTCTTGATTCCGTCCTCGATGGTGGTGTTGTCATCGGCCAGGACGGATTTATAAATACCTTCCGCTCCGCCGGAATTGGACCAGTTGAAGGCATCTTTCCGGCCCCACTGGAAGAATGGAAGCACACCGCTGATTGCACGGGTGGTGTCGGTCTTGTCGGTGACGAAGGTCTTGAGCTGGGCGCAGCGCCTGTTGCTATTCTCCTGACCCAGCCACCTGTCCATGACTGTCATGCCCGGCCCGTAGGTCACGTCGCCCACCGGCTGCCCTTCAAGATAGGTGCAGACCAGGTACGACCAGATGAGGTTGTAGTCCGCGTCGTACAGGCCCACAACGCCCCAGGTGCCGGTTCCGGCGGTGGTGTCGAGGGTCCATACGTCAATGGTGTAGTCGGCATTCACCACGTGGGTGGGCGTTGCCTCGCGCTTGAACTGGTTACCGCTGTCGTTGAGGCAGAGGAGCTTGCGGGTGTTGCTGGCGATGCTGGTGCAGCCCATCTCGGAGGGAACCAGCAGGGCGTAGTACTTGGGCTCGGTAACCTTGCTGAAGTCGCCGCGGGGCTTCACGTCTATCACCACATGGTCCTTGGGTCTCTCGGTTGAGACCTTGCGGATAAAGTGCTGGGCCATGTAGGTGTTCTCAGAACCGTAGGCGTACATGTCCACCAGGGAGCGGACCTCGTGGGTCTCGAACCAGGGGAACCGGTTGTCGGCGGTGCCGATGTCGCCGAGGTCCAGCACCGTAAGCGATGCGGCGGGGAACCGGCACTTCTTCTGAAGCTTGAAGGGGATGGTCTGGGTCTCTCCCGCCTGGTTCATGAAGGTTACTATGACATACATGTCGGCGGCGGAGTAGTCGCCGGGGAATACGGTGAGACAGAGTTCGTTACGCTCCGGAGTGCGGGACCAGTCGTGATGGGCCGCGACCACCTTGGCACTCGATTCGGATTTGCCCGGGGCGGCCTTCAGGGTTCCCGTGGCGAGGTTGTAGCTGTAGCTTCCGCAGAGACTGGCCTCCTTGGCGGCGTCGTAAAGCTGGACGGAATGGAGCTGGTATCCGCTGAATTCCGAGGAGGTGGCCTTGAAGCAGATGTACGCCATCTTGTGCTGCAACTCGAATGTAGCTTTCCCGGAACCGGCCTTCACGCTGGCGAAGGCGGCGGAGAAGCCGTTGTTACCGACTATCCTGTCGCCCAGTTCCTGCTGCGACTGGACCTTGTCCAGCCTGGAAAGGAAGCAGATGGCGTCGCTTTCCTCGTCGGGAACCAGTTCGGCTCCGTCCTTGAAGGGGTAGTAGACAAAGAAATCCTCGTCGGACCCCTGTGGATACTGGATCCTTTCCACAATCTCCACGGGTGCTCCGCCTTCGATTTCAGGCGGGATTTCATGGATGACGTCAACCGGGATGAAGATTCCCTTGTTCTCGCCGATGTAATCCTCGTACAACTCGCCCTTTATGTTCTTGTTGGAGGTTTCGGAGGCCTTGTAAGAGAAGATGCCTATCATGTCGCCGCGGGTCCATTGGAGCGGATAAATGCCGTTCACGGCGTCCCCGTAGGCGATTCTGGTCTCGGGGGCGAAGCCGCCCTCGAACACCAGGCCCTTACCCCCGGCCTTTCCGGCAGGGGCTTCCATCTGTTCCATCACGCAGGCGCCCGCTGAAAGGGCCGCCAGGCATATCAGTATCAGCTTTTTCATATTACAGGTCCTCCAATTCATTGCCGGTCAGTGAACCTGCTCCGCTGGGGTCGCCTACCGTGGTGGTGCCCAGGTCCTCGGTCCTGAATTCCATGGTGGTCCAGGCCATGAGTTCCATGTTCCCGTTGAAAGAGACCGCGCCTATCACATAGTCATGTCCGGGAAACAGGTCCTTCAGGGCGCTGGTGTAGGGGACGCTCACGGCCGACCCGTGCGTCTTGATGAAGTCGGTCATCTGCTCCTCGGCGGCCGAAGAGGGAAACTCCTCTTTCAGGATGGGATCCGTCAACCTGACCAGGGCCGGTGAAGGCCCCTCGCAGGTGACGTTCACGGTGGCGGTCCTGCTGCCGATTTCCGTAACCGCGATGTTGATGGCAGCCTTTGGCTCCTCTTTGGGCTTGCCGCAGGAGAGAAGCAGGAGGGCTGCCGCGATCGGGATCAGTATTCGATTCATTCTCATATGTTTATTAGGTTTGTTACCAATTGGGATTCTGGGTATATTGCGTCATGAGGTCTTTCTCCCTCTGGGGGATGGGCTGGAGTTCATGCTTCCCTTCCACAGTCTTGTCGTAGAGGGTCGACTTGATGCCGAAGCCCTCGCGGAAGTCTTCCAGCTCGTAAATCGTGTTCTGGATTTTCCGGTAATAGATGCCCCAGCGGATGAGGTCCTGCTTGCGGTTCCCTTCAAAGCAGAGTTCATAGGCCCTTTCGTCCTGCAGGGCCGTCAGGAAGCGGTCATGGTCCATCCCGGGTTCAAGGTCGGCCGCTTCCGAGGGCTCGTCCACGGGCAGTCCGAATGCCCTGCGGCGCACAGTGTTCACGGCCTCGTAGGCCTCGTCGGTGGGGCCGCCGTTGATCTCGTTCAGGGCCTCCGCAAAGAGGAGCAGGACGTCGGAATAGCGCAGGAGGTACCAGTTGGCATTGGAATAGTTGCCGTCGGATATCATGTTGGCCTTGTCCTGGTATTTGGTGAGGTCGTACTTGGCTATGTAAAGGCCTTTCTTGAAGTTGTCCCTCTGCGTGGAGGAGCCGTACATGGCCTGGGAGAAAGGTATGTACTCCCCGGCTTTGGAAGTGCACATCGGAACCAAATCCTCCCCGTCGTAGGAATAGTCGGCTGCGCTGAGGGCCCACCGCTTGTCCATCTCCAGGTCTTTCCACCTGGCCATGAAGACGCTCACGGCCCTCTGGCGCGCGTCAACCCTGACCAGTTTGGAACTGTTGGTCTTTACGTGTACGCCGTTCCATTTCCCGATGTATCCGCTGTTGTTCTGGGACGACAGGGAGGATATGCTTTTGGAATAGAAACATATCTGTATCAATGCTTCCGTGGGGTCCCAGACTCCGTTGCAGCAGTTTTTCCATAGGGTTTCGTAGTCGGTGAGGAGCGAATTGTAACCGGCCTCTATTATCTGCCGGCAGCAATTCTCGCAATCCGGCCATTTCCCGGTTTTCCGCTGCGGGTAGCCGGCATGGGTGGCGTACACCCTTGCCAGCAGTCCCAGTACTCCGGCCTTGGAGAACATGAAGCTGTTGTCGGAGCGGACCTGGTCGTCCTGGGCCCAGGGCAGGATTCCGGCGCATTCTTCCAACTCTCCCTCTATGAAGGAGTAGATCTCTTCCGGGTCGTTCCTTACAAAGGTGGAGGGATGCTGGAACGACTGGGCCGTGGAAGTGATGAGGGTCACCCCGCCGAAGAGCCTCACCAGCTCAAAGTACATGAGGGCCCTGATCGAGCGGGCTTCGGCTATGTACAGGTCCACGATTTCCTTGTCATCCTCCGGCATATCCTCCCTGGCGGCAGTCACTTTCTCCAGGAAGTCGTTGGCGTTGTATATGACGTTGTATGCGGCCGACCAGGTGCCCAGGACGCGGGAATTGTCGGCGGTGTGGGCGTTCCAGCACACGTCGCGCCCGTTGACAACGGAAGCCTCGTCCACCTTGGAAATGTCGGTGGGCATGTCAAAGATGATGGACAGGTGGTAGCCGTACAGGTCGTTGGTGCTCATGTTCCTGTAAACCCCGTACAGCACGTTCCTGGCGCTTGTGGCGTCCTTTATGTAATCGGTGGCGTCGATGTAGTTATAGAATGTTTCCTCCATCCTGCAGGAGGTGACCCCGAGCAGCAGGGCGATGAATATGGTGGCGGTTCTTTTCATCGTGTCAGAATGTGAGTTCAAGGCCAAAGACATAGGCGGTGTTCTTGGGATAGCTGCTTGCATCAAGTCCCGGCATCAGGGGACTGGAATTGGAGTTCACCTCCGGGTCAAAGCCGCTGTAGCGGGTGATGCAGAAGAGGTTGGTGGCCGAGGCATATATCCTGGCCTTGCTCAGACGCACCTTGCCGGCAATCTTGTGGGGCAGGGTATAACCCAGGGTGAGGTTCTTGAGCCTCAGGTAGGAACCGTCCTCGATGAAGCGGGAATAGATGTCGTGCATCCCGTAGCCCTTGAGGGAATGGACGGTGTTGGAGGCGTGCGTGGCGGTCCAGCGGTCAGCCACTTCGGCCAGCATGTTACGGCTCTTGTTGTTGCTCTTGGTGGCCATGTAGCGGGTGACGTTGAAAATGTCGTTGCCGCAGGAGAACTGGAACACGGCGGAGAGGTCGAATCCGTAGACGTGGAAGGTGGAGGCGAATCCGCCGAAGATGTCGGGATAGCCGTTGCCGATTATCGTCCTGTCGTTGTCGGTGATGACGTTGTCACCGTCCAGGTCCTTGTACTTGACGTAGCCGGGCTTGACGGTTTCGCCCAGGTGGGTGGAGTTGTCGGCGACACCGCTCTTGAGCGACATGCCCAGGTCGGGGTGGATGTTGAAGTCGTCGTACTGGTATACTCCGTCCCAGACATAGCCGTACATGTTGCCCAGGGCCTCGCCCACCATGGCGATATAGTCGTTGTTGGTGTTGTTGGAGTCGAATCCTGAGCGGCTCAGCATGTAGCCGGTACCGTCCTGGAGCTTCAGGAGTTTGTTCCGGATGAGGGAGATGTTCCCGTCCAGGGTCCAGGAGAAGTTCTTCTTGTTGAAGACTATTCCCTTGACTGTCAGTTCTATACCCTTGTTGCGGATCTTTCCGATGTTCTGCCACTGGGACCCCCATCCGGTTACGTAGGCCAGGTTCTGGGCCAGGAGCAGGTCGCGGGTGTCCTTTATGAAGGCGTCGGTGTTAATGCTCAGGCGCGACGAGAAAAAGCTCATGTCAAGGCCGATGTTCACCGTGGATGAACCCTCCCAGCGAAGGTCGGGATTGGCCAGCTGCCGGGGTACCAGTACGGTGATGCTGGAAGCTCCGTGCCCGTATTTGACGTCGGTGTAGAGGTCGTTGGAAAGGTAGTTTCCGATACGGTCGTTGCCCACCGTGCCCCAGCCTGCCCTCATCTTGAAGCTGTCCAGCCATCTGCGGCTCCACTCCATCCAGGGTTCGTTGCTGAGTGTCCAGGCCATGGAGAACGAGGGGAAGAATCCCCATTTGTTGCCCACTGCGAATACCGTGGAGGCGTCGGCGCGGAGGGTCGCCGTTATCATGTAGCGGTCGGCGAAACTGTAGAACCCCCTGGCGAAGAACGACAGCCGCTTCTTTTCGGTCCGGGACGTTTCAGTGAGGGTGGCGGTGCCGATTCCGAGCTGGTCCACGCCAAGTTCGTCTATCAGGAATTCCTTGGCCTGCCCCTGCAGGTATTCCTGGCCGTTGAAGGTGAATTCCTGGCCCAGGGTGGCCACCAGCCTGTGTTTCTTGTTGAATTTCCGGTCGTAGGTGAGGACATTGTTCACCGACCAGTTGTTGTTTATCTGGATCTTGGACTGTCCGTATGCCCCGCCTGCCCTCTTGGCGGTCTGGCTCTCGGCGTAGTAGAAATTGTCGGACCTGATCGACGACTCGTAATAGCTTCCGGAGGTCTTGAGCGTCAGGTTCTTGATTATCTTGAAAGTAAAGGCCCCGCTGGCCATCCATGTCCTGGTCCTGGTGACCGCGTCGGTGGTATAGGCGGCCGAAACCGGATTGAAATGGTCGTTGTAGGAATTCTCGTCGTCGGGGTCGTAGGCACTCTCAATCAGCACTTCGTCGGGGGTCTTGAGGCCTCCGGTGGGACGGTAGCCGAGGATGTTCCTGAGTACGTAGCCCGAGGTACCGAGGCCGTATTTCTTCTGCTGGGTGTAGCTGACGTTGACATCCATCGTAAGCCACTTTGCCAGGTTGTTGTTGAACTTCACCCTGGCCGCGTTCTTCCGGTAGCCCGAGTTGACGAAGATACCGTTCTCGTCAAAATGGGAGAAGCTGGCGGTGTATTTTGCCTGCTTGATCCCGCCCTGCAGGCTTATGTCGTGGTTCTGCGACCAGGTGTTCCGGAAAGCCTGGTCCTGCCAGTTGATTCCGGCCACGTTCCGGTAGTCATCCATGCTCTGGTACCTGTAGGGGACTCCGTCGGCGTTGGTTCCGGGGCGGAAATACACGTTGTCGCTGTCGCTGTTGAGGTCGTGCTGGAGCCGGACATATTCGTAAGGGGAGAGGACGTCCAGTCTCCTGGAGAGGGTCCGGTAACTGACGGAACCGTTGTAGGACACGCTCAGACGGCCCTCGCGGCCCGATTTGGTGGTGACGAGCACCACGCCGTTGGCGGCCCGGGCCCCGTAGATGGCCGAGGCTGAAGCGTCTTTGAGGACCTCGATCGAGGCTATGTCCTGGTTGGCCAGGTAGTTGATGTCTTCAACCTCGAATCCGTCCACGATGTAGAGGGGGGAGGCGTCGCCGTTGACGGTTCCAACGCCCCTGATTATGATGTTGTATCCCGATCCCGGGGTACCGTCGTCGGTGGTGACGCTCACGCCGGCAATCTGCCCGCCGAGGGCCCCCGCCACGCTTCCGGTCTTGAAATTCTCGAGGTTTTTGGCCGAAACCGACGATATGGCGCCGGTGAGGTCGGACCGCCTCATTGTACCGTAGCCGATGACCACGGCCTCGTCCAGGAAGTTTTCGTCGGTGTCCATGGTTACGTCGATACGGGCCTGCCCCCGGACGGGCTCCTTCAGCTGCCGGAAGCCCATGCAGTCGAACACCAGGACGGCGGATTTGGCCGCCCTCAGACTGAACTGGCCCTTGTCGTCGGTGACGGTTCCGTCGGTGGTGTTTTCAATCATGACGGTGACTCCGGGAAGCGGCTGGCCTTCCCCGTCAAGGACGGTGCCCCGGACGGTGATCTTGTCCTGGGCGGCCGCCGTCATGCAGGACAGGGCGAACAGAAGCAGGGAAAGCAATTTCTTTGGCATGGCGTTCTACTTTTCCTTTAACATTATGATTGTGATTGCGTCCGGGCAGTCGTATTGCTTTCCGGCCGAGCTGCATTTGACGCTTACCTTGTAGGTACCCGCCTTCAGCGAAGAGGTGTTCTGTATCTTGAAGGTACCGGTGCCCGGGTCCACATAGAAAATGCTGTTCCCGTCCAGCGGGCCGTCGATCCTGGGGTCGTAGAATATGTTCCCGTTGAAAACCACGGAGTAGATGCTGAATCCGGTGGGGGCGGCTCCCAGGTATGAGGGCGATGAGGTGGCCGTCTCGCCGGGATGTATGTTGGAAATGCCCATGTAGTGGATTGCGAACGTGCTGCTGTCTTCAAAGCTGTTTTTCCTGCATCCGGGCAGTGCCCAGAGCAGGATCATCAGGATTGTGAGGATGGCCTTTCTCATGTCAGTTCTTTTTGAGCTGTGTGGTGAATGTTACGGTTGTGCCGGCGGGGACGGTTGCTTTCCATCCGGCTATCACGCGTTTGCTGATGGTCTGGTAATAGGTGAACCCGCTCCAGTCGGAAGGGACGGCAGTCTGCCAGGTGGCGTACACTGGGGAAACGCCGCTTTGCGAGCTCCTTACGGTCAGGGTGCGGCTGATTCCCGCATCGTCCCTTGAGGTGAGCTTGATGCCCTGCCCCTGCACTGCGGCGTTCGCCATGGACAGCATCCTCCATTCCAGGACGCAGTCCTGTCCGTCCAGTGCCTGGATCCGGTCGGTCACCTCAAGGGTGCCGTCAGCCAGAAGGTCGATTTCCCTCCGGGCACTCTTGACCTGGCCCTTCATGGGGCCGGACATGTCCAGCACGGCGCCCTGGCGGGCAGGGTCGTCATGGATTTCCAGGATAGAGGCGTGTCCGTCCACGTACTGGTCCGACGGATGGAGTTTGCCGCTGACGCTGCCGTCGTTGGTATAGGATACCAAAGTGCTGTGGCACAGTACGTTAACGTTGAAAGTGCTCCACCTGAGCCCGGTCTGGGAGGTGTCGCCGCTCCGGCTTCCGGCCTTTTGCAGGGCATCGAACCAGTTGGAGTACGACGGGCGCATTATGTCGTCGGACCAGCGCACCCCTTCCGCCTCAAAGACAAAGGAACCGGCGTCCATGTGGCCGTGGGCCGTGCTCATGGTCTTCCAGGTATTGCAGTTGCCGCCCTTGATCCCCAGGTACAGGTCCGAGGGACTGTATGTCCAGCCCCGGCGCACGATGCATAGAGGCATTTCCCCGTCGCAGTGCCACAGGGTCGCCGTGGGGACGCTGCCGGGGGCGTCCGGATTGAAATCCTTGAGGAAGGCCGGAACCAGCGGCAGCAGCCTGGAATAGCCTGAGAGGTATTTGTCCTGTTCCAGGAGGTGCTTTTCGGCAAAGCAGAGCGAGGCGTCCTGCTTCATGGCGGCATACCACCACGACGCCAGCATGTGCTGGTCGGAACTTGCCCCGCCGTCGGCATAGGAAAAGCAGGTGTTCATTGTGCCGTGGCTCATCAGGGCGTACATCCCGGAATCCATCAGGCCTTGGATATCCATTATGGTGGCGGTGTGGTTGAAGATGTTGAGCATGGACTGGAGAAGGGCCGCCTGATAGGTCATCCCGTAGTTCCAGTAGGAGGGCCCTTCGGGGTATCCGCCCCCTCCTGCCATCAGCTTGCGGAGTACCTTCCTGTTGTCCACCAGGCCGGTTTCGATGTTGACCATGCAGGATGTCTTGTCCTGCTCGTACAGGGCCAGGGCCGCCGACATTATCCCTCCGTTCCCTACCTGGTTCCAGTTGCCGCAGAACTGGCGGAAACTGGATTTGAGGCTGGCCTTTACAGCCTTGTCCATCAATAGTTTACATAGTCCGTAGCGCTGCTTCTCGCTGAGTTCCTGATACAGCCAGTCGTAGGCGACGGCCAGCGCAAGGCTGTGCTCTCCAACCCCCAGGTCGGAGCTTCCGAGGTTCTTCCATCCGATAACCGCGTCGATGTCCTTGAGCACCTTTGTCAGGAAAACGGCGTTCCCTGTGGTGCGCCAGGCATAGCACAGGGCCAGTATCTCCGACACGTTGTTCTCGTGCGAGGAGGGGTCGGAAGTGATCTGTGCCGCGGCGGCGTATGCCTGGGCCTTGACTATTATCACATGATGTATATTGCAGAGGGTGACGTTGGATGCCTTGTCGGACCCAAGCCGTTTTTTCAGGGCGGTGAAATCCTTCTCCGTCATAAGCAGCCTGGGATGACCGGCATTCTCAAGTACTGTATAATCAAATACTTCCGGCGTTTCGGGAGATGGCGGGACCACGTCGGGCTCCTGCGGAACCTCATGGGTTCTGCAAGAGAGTGCAAGGCCCGCAGCCATCAGCAGCAGTATGTGTCGGGATGGTATGGTCATGGTTTCCGCAGGGTGGTCTTGAATGTTACTGTCTTCCCGGCAGGAACGGTGGCATGCCACGAGGCGATGCTCCTGCCTTTCAAGCCCTGGATGTAGTAGAATCCGTCTTTCCACGAATCGGGCACTTCGGTTTTGAGGACCGCGAATTCGGGGACGGCGCTTTTGTCGGAACTGGTGGCCGTGAGCACCCTTTTGGCACCGTCGCGGCTGAGTACCAGGTGTTTGCCGGACGGTTTGGCCTTGGCCTTGGTGAGCATCCGCCATTCAAGGGGGCAGTCCAGTCCGGGCAGTGCCTCGATGCTGTCGGTCACTTCCAGGGTTCCGTCAGGAAGCAGTACGATGGTCCTGACGGCCGATTTGACCTGTCCCTTCATGGGGGCTGTCATATCGATCACTGCACCCTGCCGGTCTTTCCCGTCCAGGGGAGTGAGGGTGGCATAGCCGTCCACGTCGTAGTCGCCGGGATGCAGCTTGCCCCGGACCGAACCGTCGTTGCAACCCGCTATGAGGCAGCTGTGGCAGAGGTTGCTCACCTCGAATGTATTCCATCGCAGGCCGCCCTGGCCGGTGGCCCCGCTGTGCGATCCCGCTTCCCGGAGGGCCCTGAACCAGGAGTCGTAGGAGGGGCGCATCACGTCGTCGGACCAGCGCAGCCCTTCTGCCTCGAAGACGAATGATCCGGCATCCATGTGGCCGTGGGAGGTGACCATGGTCTTCCAGGTGTTGCAGTTGCCGCCCTTGATTCCAAGATAGGTGTCGGTATTGTCGTAGTTCCAGCCGCGTCGGACTATGTACAAAGGCATTTCGCCCTGGCAGGTCCAGACTTCATCGGATGGGGGAGCGAAACCGGGAGTGTCCAGGTCGGATTCCCGGAACAGCCCGATCAGGGCAGGAAGCAGCCTGGGGTAGCGCGAGGCATAGTCGCCGCGGTCCAGGAAGCGCTTTTCCGCGAATGCCAGGGTGGGGTTTGCAAGGTGCGATGCAAACCACCAGGAGGCTGCCATGGGATGGTCGTATTTGGCCCCTCCGTCGGCGAACGAGAAGGTCCCGCCGCCAGTGGCATGGGCATACAGGGCGAACCAGGCGGACTCCATGAATCCGGGCGTGTCGGAAAGGCCTCCGTCATGGCCGAACACCCCCCTGAGGGCCTCGTTGAGGCAGATCTGGTACTGGGTGCCGTAGTTCCAGTAGCTTATTCCCTCGGGGTAGCCGCCGTCCTTGTATACTATGGAGATGTTTTCCTTGTTGTTCCGGTAACTGGTTTCCAGGTACCTGCCGGCCAGTTCGGGCTCGTCTTCATAGATTGCGAGGCAGGCCATTATCACCCCGCAGTTGCATATCGACGACCAGTTACCCTTGAATCCGCGGAAATGGTTGCGGTCCGAGGCGAGTATGACCTTGTCCACGAGGGCCTGGCGGATGATGCTGCGCTCTTCCCGGGTCAGTTTGTCCCAGAGCCAGTCGTAGGCCAGGGAGACGGCCACCGCATTCTCTGAAATGGAGAGGAATCCCTTCCCCCAGTCGCTGCGGCAGAACGATACCAGGTCGGCTTTAAGCCTGGGCAGCATCTTCCTGTCGCCGTGGACACTGCAGCAGTAGGCGAGCGAAAGGATCTGGTTCATCGCCACTGGTTTGTTCCCCTTGAGTATGCTTGCGGCGGTGTCGCGTATGATACCGTCGAGCTGCCGCAGGCTGCTGTATGGGAGGCCCTTTCCGGAGAGTTTCTTCCTGAAGTCCTTCATGCCCTTGCGGTCCATCAGCAGCCTGGGGTGCGGGCTCCTTGTAATGGCGGAATGGTCGAACTCCGAGGGGAATGACACGGTTTCCGGCTTCTGCCATTCTTCCTCCATGGTGTATGGCATCCGGAATACGTCCCCGGCCTTGTTGCAGAAGTACAGGTGGGAAATGCTCAGGCTGTCGGGGTCCCCGTCGGCCCAGAAGGAATAGAATCCGTCATGGGCGTTGACGGGCCGCCGGGCGTATGCATGGTTGAACCGGCTGTTCCGGGTAAGGTCCTTGAACTTCTCCCAGATGACACCCCTGTTCTCGGTGCACCAGAGAGCCATCTCCCCGCCGGTTCCCCAGTATTGCGGCCCCGGCCCGGTAGGGGCGATTACGCTCCAGGTGTCGCCATCGATGTAGATGGAACCGCTGTCGTAGCAGTGGGTGGAGCGGGTTATGAAGCTGTATTCCCAGTCTTTCCCGTTCCAACTGACTGTCTCCCAGTTCCTTTCGCCGCCGCGGGGGCCGGTGATGTGGTTGTCGCTCGTAAGGTAGAGTATGACGGGGCGGCCGTCCTTGTCGAAGTTGATGTCCTTGATGTAGCAGTTCCGGCCTTCGCGGTGGAAATTCCTGACCAGGGCGGGATTCTCTTCCCGGGTTACAGGCAGCTCGACCTTCTCTCCTGCGGCATTTGTCCAGGTCTTGCCCCAGTCTTCCGACTGGATGTAGTAGATGTTGGTCCTGGTGTCGCAGCTGCCGTCTATGTGCCGGTTGAAGCAGCATACGAGCTTCCTGCCGTCGTAATTGGTGAGCTGGTAGTGGCCGGAGAGGGTTTCGCCGGGCTCCATGATGGAGGCGATGGGCTGGCGCTCGCTCCAGTTGACCCCGTCGGGACTGGTCTGGAAGAAGGTGCGGCGCTTGCCGTCGTAGCGGGTGAAAAAGAGGAAAAAGCCCTTGTCCTTGTCGTAAAACACTTGGGGATAGGCCATTATACTCTCGTTAACGTATTCAAAGGAGCTGATGTCATAGGGCTTTGAACTGCGGTATCGGATGCCTGGGCGGGTATTTCCCCTGCCGGCCACGAACACCCAGATGTATCCGTCCCTGTCAATCTGGATGGTTGGATTGTCGTGCGGGTCAATCACCCCGTATGCCCCCTTGTCGTGGACTACGACGGGGCGGCGCAGCATGCCTGTGGAATGGTCGAAGCATCCGGCCATGCAGAGGAGGTATTTCCGGGTTTCGTCGGTGGTCCCGCCGTAGACGAAGAAGGTCTTGTTTACCTGCGGTGCATAGATTGCCATGGGGATGTGCTTGACGGTATAGGTTCCCAGTCCGCCGGAATATTTGTCCCCATATTCCGTTTCCACCTGTCCGAGGGTGTACCATATGCCCCGGTATCCCTGTGAAAAAACAGGCCCTGCTGAAAGCAGGAGCGCAAGTGCGGCCGCAAGACGGAATCTGTTCATCGCCATCGTTTTCATGGATTTCAAGTCTACGATGCAAAATTACAGGACTGCCCGCTGAGAAGAAATTACGGGCAGTCCCAAAACATGCGTCAGAATCCCAAAGTCCTATTTTTGCAGGAAATTCCTGGGACTTACGCCAAAGCGGTTCTTGAAAGTGTTGGAGAAATGCGACGGTGAACTGAATCCCAGCGAATAGGAGATTTCGCTGATTGTCAGCCGGTCCTCCCGGAGGAGTTCCACCGATTTGTTCAGTTTGTAGATAATGACGTATTCGTTGGGCGAGACTCCGGTCAGCGCCTTCATCTTGCGGAACAGGCTGGACCGGGAGATCTGCATCATCTCCGAGAGTTCGTTGATCCCTATCGGCGGTTCGGACAGGTGGGCATTTATGATGTCGTTCAGGCGGTGAAGGAACCGGCTGTCGTGCTGCGACATCCTGGACAGGAGATTGTCGGAACCGTCGGCGTCAGGGGAAAGGATATCTTTGCGGAGCTTCTGGACCTCCTCTATGTTATTGCGGAGCACGGCCAGCAGGATTTCCGGGTTGAATGGCTTGGTTATGTATGCGTTGGCCTTGTTCCGGTAGCCCGACAGCTTGTCCTCCTCGGCAACCTTGGCCGTGAGTATCACAACCGGGATATGGCTCAGGATGGGGTTGTCCTTAATCTTCCGGCACAGTTCATAACCGTCCATCCCCTCCATCATGACGTCGGTGGTCACTATGTCGGGCATCTCCGCGAATATCATGTCCAGGCCGTCCTTCCCGTTATCGGCGGTGATTACCCTGAACTCCTCGCCGAGGATGCTTTTAAGGTAGGAACGAAGCTGGGGATTGTCTTCCACCACGGCCACCAGGGGACGCGAACTGTCGTCGCTTCCGTCAGGAACGGTCATGGCACCTTCCTGGTCCTCTACGTGCATCATCCCGTCAATCAGGCCCGCAGGCTGCTCATGCCTCTCGGCAGCGGAATACATTTCGGGAGAGACCGGCAGTTCAAACCGGAATTCCATCCCGCCTTCCTTCCTCACCAGCGCCTCGATTCCGCCCTTGTGGAGGAGGACCAGCTGCTTTACGAAGTGAAGGCCGATGCCGTTGCCCTTCCCGCTCATCTCTCCGGCCTTTAGCCTCCGGTAGCGCTCGAATATCACCTTGGCCTCTTCCGGCTCCATCCCGATTCCGTTGTCAAATACCGACACCCTCAGCACGTCGTCATGGACAAGGCCTGCCACCACGTCCACCTGGCCGCAGCTACCGGTATATTTGATGGCATTGGAAAGCAGGTTCTGCAGGATTTTGGTGAATTTGTCGGCATCCAGTGGCAGCAGTTTCCCGGGGGGGACGCTGTTGTCAAGGGTAAGGGTGATCCCCTTTTCGTCGGCAAGGGGGGTGAAGGCGGTGATCATCCTGCGCAGCAGGGGATCCACGTCCACATCGGACACCATCAGGGGGAGGCAGTCGTTCTCTATCCTGCTGATATTGAGGAGCTGGTCGATGAGTACGAGCAGGCTGTTGGTGTTCCCCTGGATCAGTTTGATGAGGCCTTTCCGCTTTCCGGTGTCAGCGGTTTCCAGCATCTTTACGGGGCCGTAGATCAGCGAAAGGGAAGTCCGGAGCTCGTGCGATATGTTGGTGAAGAAGCCCACTTTCATGCCGGCCATTTTCTTTTCCTGCTCCAGGGCTTCCATGGTCAGCTCCAGCTTCTTGTTCTGGACTTTACGGTCAACGGTGAACTTCATTATGGCTGAGACGCCGGTGAGGAACAGCAGGATGTAGGCGAGGATGGCGTACCACGACAGGAAGGGGGATGGCTTGATTACGATTTCCAGCCGCTTTGGAACTTCGTTCCAGAAACCGTCGTAGTTCATGGCCATAACCTCAAAGGTATAGTGCCCGTTTGGCAGATGGGACCAGTTGGCGCTTCTGGACTTGTCCACATAGTGCCATTCCTTTTCAAGCCCGCCCAGCCGGTAGGCGAATTTGACTGCCTCGGGATGGAAGAACTGCACGGCTTCGTAGTCGATGGTCAGGTTCCTGTCCTTGTACGGGATGACCACCTGACGGAGTTCGTCAAAGGAGTCCACCCCGTCTTTCAGGACTTCGTCCATCCTCCGTTCGCTGGATTTGAGCGAAGTGATCTTAACGTCCACGGGCTCGTCGGACACCTTGGAAATGAGCTTTTCGGAAGAGAAAAGGGCGATGCCGCTCACCCCACCAAGGCTTACGTATTCTCCCACGGCCGTGGCGCAGCGCGATGTAAACTGCTGGACCTGAAGTGATTCGCTTAGTCCGTATGATATTATCTTGTCCCTTCCTGCAGGAATCAGCGACAGACCGAAAGCCGTCCCCAGCCAGGCATTTCCGGCGGGATCGAAAACGATTGATTCCACATCCTGGCTGAGGTGGTTTTCATCGGGTCCGTAGTGGGTGAGTTTCCCGTCTTCCAGGACGTAGAGTCCGTCGCTGTGGGTTGCGAACCATACTGAACCGTCGGGGTGGAACCGGATGGAATTCAGTTCCCGGGTGAACTGGTGCTCGCGGAACGACGGGGTGGTCTGGAAGGACCCGGGATCCACGGAAACGACGCCCTGCCCAACCACGCAGCATACGACCCGCCCGCCGGCGTCGGTGGTGACGTCGGAAACCTCGCTCCCGTTGAAAAGGGTTTTGGCCAGGATCTGGTTCCGGAAGCAGTACAGGCCGTCTTCCGCGGCAATCCAGACCTGCCCCCTGAGGTCTTCGCAGGCGGCCCTGGACCGGAGGCTGACGGGCAGAGGCCGCACCCGGCCCAGCTCCATCCCCTTTACCGGGGCAACCCCCAGCTTGTCGTCCATGTTCAGCCACAGGTTCTGGGTGTGGTCGCAGAATACGGTCGAGAGGCCGGTGGTCCCCAATTTGCGCAACTCCGTGTCATCCACGAACTTGTACCATTGGAACCGGGCTGGTTGGACGTCCACGGCCAGGAGGCCCTTATAGCGGCTGGCCATCCAGATGACAGGGCCGTCGGCCGACGTCATGCTGTTGAAATACTTCCCTTTGGTAACGCGCTTCAGGGCCTTGCCCTTGCAGAATTCTATCTCGCCGGGGTTGTAGATGGCGTATCCCCTGTCGGCGGTTCCTATCCACACCTGTCCGTCATCGGAATACAGGGCGCAACTGAAATCGCTGGTATAGCTGAGGTTGAAAAAGCTCCGCTGGGCCAGGTTCCGGTTCAGGGCCCCATGTGGCCTGGACCATATATGGATGTCCTGGTTCCGGGCGCAGATGCACACCTTATCCTCGTAAGGAAAGAGTAGCACTATACTTTCGTTCCGGAGATAATCCAGGCTGGCCAGCCTGGGATCGCCGTCCAGGAACTTCCGGGTGGCGGTATCATATACCTTCACGCCCCTTTCGGTTCCCAGCCACAGCCATTCTTCTTCCGCCGCGGCGCAAAGGAATCCGGCCCCGTTTTCCGGGACTATCCGGTCGTGCCGGTAGAAATCCAGGTCGTAGCAGGAGATGCTGCCGTCGTTCTCCGAGATGGCCCAGATGAGGGAATCCTTCTGGACGGCGGCAAAGCTTATGGCGTCCCTGTCGCCGGCGCTGTTTATGGAAACCGCGGCGCTTTCCGTATCCACGCTTACAAAGCCCGACTGCCCGTAACAGACCATCTTCCCCGGGACCGAGACCATCCCGTTCAGGTTCTTGTCGCTGAGTATGCATTCAAAGCTTCCGCTGCGGCGGTCCATACGGCAGAGCCCCTCGTCGGTGAGGACCCAGAGGCGTCCGTTCCGGTCCTGGCGGGCGCAGAGGACCTTGTTCGAGAGCAGTGAAGACGGATCCGAGGCCGAATGGAAATAGTGCACACAATCGGTCCCGTTGAAACGGCAGAGCCCGTAATCGGTTGATATCCAGACATAATGCCGGCTGTCCTGGCAGAAGTCGTTGACCTTGAGGTTTGGCAGGTCGCTGAGAGTACGCACCTGCGCTCCCGCCCACATCGCGGGTAAGAAAAATAAAATCAGGCAAATAAGTGTCCGTGGGCGCATACGTGGCAAAGGTATGTAAAAACATCGGTATTATGCGAAAAAATAATACCTTTGTACCATCATAGCTCACAGTGGTATGGAAAGGAAACTCAAGACAATCGGGGTTCTCACCTCCGGCGGAGACGCCCCCGGCATGAATGCCGCCATCAGGGCCGTCACCCGCTCGGCCCGTTTCAACGACCTCAACGTGATTGGCATAATGCGTGGTTACGAGGGCCTCATCAACAAGGAGTTCGTGACATTCACCTCGTCATCGGTCTCCAACACCATACAGAGGGGCGGAACCATCCTGAAGACTGCCCGCTCCCAGGCTTTCATGACCGCAGAGGGGCGGAGAAAGGCCTATGAGAACATGGTGGAAGAGGGGATTGACGCCCTGATAGTGATAGGCGGCAACGGCACCCTGACCGGCGCCCAGCTGTTCGCCCGCGAGTACGACATCCCCATAATCGGCCTCCCCGGTACCATCGACAACGACCTCTACGGAACCGACTCCACAATTGGATACGACAGTGCCCTCAATACCATCGTGGAGTGCGTGGACAAGATCCGCGACACCGCAAATTCCCACGACCGCATCTTCTTCATCGAGGTGATGGGCCGCGACGCGGGTTTCCTTGCCCAGAACAGCGCAATAGCGTCCGGTGCGGAGGCGGCAATAATCCCCGAGGGCGATACCGACGTGGACCAGCTGGCCGAGTTCATCGAGCGGGGCAAGCGCAAGAGCAAGAACAGCGCCATCGTCCTGGTGAGCGAAGCCCAGAAGAACGGCGCGGGCGGTGCATTCTACTATGCCGACCGAATACGCCGGGAATTTCCCCAGTTCGATGCCAAGGTAACCATCCTGGGGCATCTCCAGAGGGGCGGAACCCCGTCGGCGTATGACCGGATCCTGGCATCCAGGATGGGGTTCGCCGCCATCGAGGCCCTCATGGAAGGGCAGCGCAACGTGATGATAGGGATCAAGAACGATGAAATCGTCTATGTCCCCATCACCCGCGCCGTCAAGACCGACAAGCCCATCAAGCAGGAACTCATCTCAGTCCTGAACGTACTTTCAATGTAGCGCTACCTTACGTGGTAGGTGTCACGGCCCGCGTCCAGGACTATCTTCGTGGCGATTTCCCGCAGTTTGGCGGCATCCGCGGCGGGAATGTCGCAGTCGGCGGGATGTGAGCCGAAGGGTTCCCCGAACAGTATCAGGTAATTCACGCAGGCTTTCAGGTATGAACCGTACCTGTGGGGATGGTAATTGTCGGTGTAAAGCAGGTAATTGACGCTGTCCTTGTAGCCGTAGGTGTCGCTGCGGGCCAGGGCGAAGGCCTTGCCGATGGGAGATATCCAGTTTACGTTGGGATCGGCTGCGGCAATCTCGGTTACGCCTTTCCACATCATGGCGTCAAAATTCTCATAACTCCCGAATCCGAGGAAGTTTCCGACGGTCTTGTACGGGTATGACCAGGTACTTTCCAGTATGATATCGGCTCCGGATGAATTGGCCTTTACGGCCGCGGTCATCCGTTTGGTAAGGGCCAGTATCTCCTCCGGAGAGTACTTGGCCTCGACGCCCTGGATTGCGGAGGCGTCTCCGGCGCCATATTCGGCATGGAAGTAGGAACCGTCCTGGAGTATGGCTTTGTCATATCCGCCCTCTGCCACCAGCCTCTGCGAGAATGGCAGCAGGTCCAGGTGATGCTCGAATTCCTGCGAGCCCTTGACATTGATCCTTACGTCGGTGGCATGTCCCTCGGCACGGCATATCTGCTTGAGTTTGAATGCCGAACCGTTATAGTATGTGAAGCTGTTTCCAAGTTGGAGCAGTTTCACCGGGGTGCTTTCCTTGGCCGGGATGCCGGGGTAGGCGGCTATCACGCACGAGTGGTAGGTCATGCACGGGAAGTTCATGTAGGCGTTGGGAGTGGGCACAAGGGCGTCGCCGTTGCAGTTGAAGGGACCCACCGCCCTCAGGCGCATCTTCACAAAGTCGTTGTTCACCGCGCTGCCCAGCCGGAACGTGGTGATGTAGGTCCGGTGATTCTTGCTGTCATAGTCAAATACGTCCAGAGAGTAGCGCGTGGTGCCGTCCTCGGTTGCGGTATACCGGGGCTGCGCCTTCCACTCGCCGCCGTCCCAATACTCGAACAGCCAGTACTTTGGAGTCTTGTTGTTGTTTGTATTGATGGTGACCATGAAGTCGATGTCGGTGCCGGCGGGCATGGAGACGGTGGGTACGCTGAACTGGATGTAGTCGCCCTCGCCCATGTTTCCTATGCTGATGTTCTGGGTGCCGCTGGGCGCCACAGAGTAAACCAGCTTGTTGCCCGTGGTGGAACCTGCTGATATATAGCCTGTTCCAGGCGATGAGGCCGCTGCGTCGGCACAGACCGTTTCCGCCACGCCCTCGTTCAGCCAGCGTTTCCCGGCGGTGTTACCCTCGGTGTAGGTGGATCCCTTGACGATTTCCCACCGGGCCGGGAAGCCGTCGACAGGCGTGTAGAGGTCCCCCTGAGTAATGGTGACGGTCCTGGTTTCGCCTCCCTGCTCGGTGAAGGTGAGGGTTCCTTCCCTTGTGTCGCAAACGTTTCCGGTGGCTGGAAGCAGGGTGATGATGGTGGCGCTGCCGGCCTCGATCCCCTCTGGAATGCTTTCCAGTTTGAGCCAGTCAAGGCCTTCAGCAGTGATGGTTACGGGCTTGTCGCCGGCCGAGGCCGTAAGCTGTTTCCGGCTGAATCCGCCTCCGGGGAACTCAACTGCGGTTTCGCTCACCGAGAACTCTCCGCCCTGGAGGGGATCCCCACCGCTTGACTGGGGTGCGTTTCCGCCACCCACGATATTGGTATCGTCGGCAGTTGCGCCGTTCACGGTTCCGCCGTAGGAGCATGTGACGATGGTCCCGCCATTGTATCCGGCGATGGATCCGGCCCACAGGTGTGCAGCCGCGTCGGAGGACTCCGCCTTGACGGTACCGGTCCCGTTCCCGCTCAGGATGGTAGCCTCGCGGATCCGGCCGATGTTGCCTCCGGCGTAAACCTCAGCGGGAACCGAAGTGGCCTTTGTGGTCTTTGCCTGGACCGTTCCTGTGGAAGTGTTGTCGGCAAAGCGGTCGACGGTGCCAAAGTCATAACCCAGTATCCCGCCGGCGTTTACGGTTGCAGGATAGGCTGCATTGGAAGCCGAGAAGGCGTTTTCCGCCAGGATGGTGCCGCTGTTGGTGTTGCCCTCTATGGCGGAAACCTTGTTGGCCATCCCGATTATGCCTCCGGCGTTCACTCCATAGTAGGTAGTGGACGAACTGGGCGTCTTGTTGTGTCCTGACGAGGCCACCTTCATGGTCAGGGTGCCGCTGTTGTCATTGTTTCGCAGCGAATTGGACCCTCCGTCGGTCATCGTCCCTCCAACGATTCCGCCCATGTGCTGGAAGCGTGTGGTAGGGTGCGCCGTATGGTCGATCTCCACCACCCCCTCGTTCCTGCACGAAGATATGTCGGTTCCGTCGGAGCGTCCCACGATCCCGCCCACGTAGTGCTGGTGGACGGCCTCGCTGTAGACCTTCCCTTTGTTGGTGCAGTCGCTGATGACGCAGGTGGGGCCGCCGTCCGATGCGGCCTTGCTGGCCGACCGTCCGAATATGCCTCCCGCCGCGAAGAAATCATTCTGGGTTGCCGAATATACCAGTTCCAGATTCCCGTCGTTGGTGCATCCGGTCACTGTTACCGAAGTGGGGGTGGCATAGGAAAAGCCCACTATGCCTCCCATCCCCATCATGCTGTGGTTGTTGCTGTGGATGGTGGCGTGGTTGTGGCAGTCGGAGACGGTTACAACCGCATCTGCGGTATTGGCTCCTCCGAGGATCCCTCCCGCAGCTAAGTATTTGTATGAGCTTCCTTCGGTTATGGTATGGTCTTCCACCGTGATTGTCCCGTAATTGTGGCATCCTATTATGCTCACCTTGGAGGTTACCCATGCGGCGATGCCTCCGGTGCGGCTGCTACGGTTCATGGTGGACTTGACGGTTATGGGGATGAAATTGGTGACGTTCATCACGTCGGCCCCGGGGAGCGTTATGGGAGCCGTGTAGCTCCAGTATGCGCTTGTGCTGGTGGTCTGGTAACTGCTTATGATGCAGGAAGTTCCGTCGTATGTCTTGCCGTCTTCGGAGCCAAATGTCAGGTCGTGGATCTCCTTTGCATAGTTCTTTCCGAAGAAGCCCACGTTGGCCGACGAGGAAGACTGGATGTTGATATGGCTGATGCAGTGGCCGTTGCCCTGGATCTCGCCGGGATAGCTGTCGGTGAGGGTTGTCCATGGCTCGTCCTTCATGTCCACGTCGCCGGTGAACAGGACCGTTTCGCCTTCACTGTCCCAGTTGGCCTTGTCGTTCTTCCATGCCAGAAGGTCAGCATAATTGCCTATCCTGTAGCCCCATTCCAGGCCGGTGGTGCGGAATGAGCCCAGCGATATGGAGGTATTCCTGGGAAGGTCCAGTGTATTGGCGGACGACTTTGCCCCCTTCCTGGCATCGGTGGCGCGGGAAAGGGCCACGGTTATACCCTTCTTTTTGCCCGGGATGGCTGCCACCGAGTATGTACCGGGGGCGAATGAGGCTTCCTTTGGAAGCAGGACTATCTGGTCCGATCCGTTCTTGACTTCCTTGATTTCAGCGGTTTCCGGATTTACGGCGACGGTTCCCGACAAGGGACTTCCGTCAAGCGACCGGATGGTTATGGCCGTTACGCCTTCATCGGCGACAGTAATCCTAAGCAGTCCGCAAATATTCTTGAAACTCAGCTTTTTACCTTCAGTCCTGGCTACGGACAGCATGGCTCCTGGGGCCACTGCCGAACCGTCAAGTTTCTGCTCCGTTGGAACGGTGGCGACCACTGACCCGCTTTCCATGGCGTTGCCATCGCTGTATGGATATACAGCCGTGAACGGGCCGTCGGCCTCTGCGGTTCCGGAGAAGGTGGCATTGCCGCCGTCGGGATTCTCGACCGATAGGGGACTGTTGACTCCGGTGGCACCGAACAGGCTTATCCGGTCGCCTTCCAGCCAGACCGGCTTGAGGCCGTCGAGCGTGGTCTTTACGGTTTCCGAAAAGGATGCCTCGAATGTGACGGCTTCCATCCTCGCTTCCCTGGCCGGACCGTCCTCCCTGGGCTGGAACTGTTCTTTTACGCAGGATGCCGCCAACAGTATCAGGCAGCACGCGATGGCGGATGATATGCGCTTTACCATACGTATTCCCCTCCCTCGGAATAATCTTCGTTTCCTTCCGTTGTGAAAGGTGAAAGGAAAGAGAGTTTAGAGTCCAGGACCGTCACCCTTGTTACCGGGCGTACATAGGTCTGTAAATCAAGTTTTTCCATTATGGCGTATATGGTTAAGATTCCGGCTCCTAATATAGAAAATGATATCGGTAAGTGCAAATAATTGCTAATTTGAGCAGTAATCGCTAACTTTGGGAAAATAATTTTTCAACACTATTGCCATGAGCCAATTGCATATCATAGACCACCCCATGATCCAGCACAAGCTGACCATCATGAGGGATCGGGAAACCGGAGCCAAGGATTTCCGTGAACTGCTTAAGGAAATCTCCCTGCTTATGGGTTATGAGGTAACCCGCGACCTGCCTCTGATCGAGGTTGAGATTGAAACGCCCATCTGCCCCATGAAGGCAAAGAAAATCAATGGCCGCAAGTTGGCGATAGTGCCCATACTGCGCGCCGGAATGGGCATGGTCGAGGGGCTCCAGATGCTGGTTCCCGTTGCCAAGGTAGGCCATATAGGCCTGTACCGCAACGAGCAGACGCACCTCCCCGTGGTCTATTATTGCAAGCTCCCCGAGGATATCCAGGACAGGCTGGTCATCATAACCGACCCCATGCTCGCAACCGGCGGAAGCGCCTGCGACGCGATTGACATGCTGAAGCAAAGGGGCTGCACCAATATCCGGCTGATGTGCCTGGTAGGGGCGCCGGAAGGTATCGCCAAGGTGCAGGCGGCACATCCCGACGTGGACATATATCTCGCAGCGGTGGACGAGCGCCTCAACGAGAACGCCTACATAGTTCCCGGCCTCGGCGATGCCGGCGACAGGATCTTCGGAACAAAGTAGCCATGTTTTCCCCAACGCTCATTTCCGACTCCACCGAGGACGGAATCCGCAAGGTTTCCTTCCGGACCTGCGACGTGGTCTGCTCGATGCAGATAGACATCGCCCTGGAGGGCGACACCGTCAGGGAAGTCAGGTACACGAAGGGCTGCCACGGGAATACCCAGGGCTTGGCGGCCCTCTGCAAGGGGATGAAGGTCAATGATATAATCACGGCCCTTGACGGGATTGACTGCAAGGGCCGTGGAACAAGCTGCCCCGACCAGCTGGCCAGGGCACTCAAACAATTATAATCCCGTAACAGGTATCAGTCTCCGTAGGGGTCAGCGTCGTTCCATTCCTTGAGGACGTCGCCGTGGCGTTGTACGCAGTGGTCGTGAATTCTCTGCTTGCGGATATCCGGCAGGCAGTTCCACCAGATTGTGCATGACGGATATTTGGCCAGGGAAAGGTCCTCTCCTGCCCTGGAAAGCGCCTTCCCGGCAATCCTTTCCTTCTCGCTGACGGGCAGGGACGCCCACCAGGTTTCAAGATCATAGTCTCTCATATTGCGTTTTTTTTATTGCCTTTGAATGCAACTGCAAAAATAGCAACATTATATTTCCTTTCAAAATTTATCCGCTTCCCGCTGTCACTGCTTGACCAGAAGCGAGAATCCCCCATCCAGTCCGTAGTCTTCCAGGATATACCGTGAGGCGGCGCAGGGACGGGCTCCGGTATACCAGTCGTTGGGGCACATCTTCCCGTAACGGGGTTTGAAATGGGGCCCGTAAAGGTTTGCCAGGCTGCCGGTGCAGCGGACCTCCACATGGTTCGTGCCTGTCTTCAAGGCATCGCTCAAATCTATCTCCCAGGGTCTTGCAAAGATGGTTCCGGCCTTTTTGCCGTTTACGAGGACCTCGCACACGGTGCCGTTCCATCCGCCAAGCCTGAGGAACTTGCTTCCGGCGGCGGGGACGTCGAAGGTCTGGCTGTACGATACTCCCCAGGAATAGAACGGCATTCCCTGGTCCTTCCACGAACCCGGTCCAATCTCGCGGGCGGGGACTATGGTCCAGCCGGTATCGGAAGGTTCCACGCTGAAACCGCCCTTTATGAAGGCGAAGGAAATCTCGGCATAGACCGACATCGGATTCCGGTGGAGGGTGATCGTGTTGGTTCCGTTCCGGACATGTTTCCCGATGGCGTAGCATCCGTTCCTGGAATCCAGCGGGTGCACACCCTCCATGGGGAGGACCTCATTCCCGTTTATCCTGACTTCCCACAGGCGGGGCTTTTCGCATACGAATTCCAGTCCCGACCAGTCCGTGCCGCCCTTTGCCTCAAACCGGTAGGTCACGGTGATGTCTCCGGTTGAAAGCGTGTCGCAGGCTATGATATCGTCCTTGTACTGCACCCTTTTCTCCCACGGGTCGGTCCAGCCGAAATGGTCAAAGAGGGACAGGTTGGCATCGGCTACAAAAAGGTCCCCGGTGGTCTTGCCATCCACGGTAAGGTCGCAGAATTCCAGTGTCAGGTAATTGTCTTCCAATCGTTTGACTTCAAGGGAGGAGGCCGGTTCAAGGGGAACGGCGCCATCGGAGGAAACCCTCTGCAGTGCCGGCAGCCGTTTCAGGCCTTTGCCTTTCCGGGGGGCGAAGACCAGCAGGTGCCCCGCCGGCGGAAGGTCATATTCAAAGCTGACTTTCCCGTCGGAGACCAATGCGTGGTCGTCCCGGAAGATCTCTCCGGTGAAAGTGTCCAGTACCTCAAGTCCGGCGCCGATGAGTTCCACACGCCCGGCCGCCTTTTTCTCAAGCGATGAATTGGCCAGGAACAGCAGTTCCCCGTCGCTGAATTCCCGTCTCTGGTGCTGGAGGTCGCCCCTTTCCACCTGCTGGATGCGTATGTGCCCGTTTCCGGGGATGTCAAGGCTGCGGGAAACCGATGGAAGCTGCCACAGGGCGCGGAGCCTGCCGCTTTCCACGGCGTCTTCCAGGCATGGCTCGCTGAGGGCGATTATCCTGCCGCCGTTTTTGGCGAAATCCGCCAGCAGCGCAGCTGTGGAGGGGAAGAGGTTTTCGCACATCGGGGGGATTATGACGGTGGAATACTCCCGCTTACCCACCACAAGGCGTCCGTCCCGGACGCTTCCAAGGTTCCGGATAATGGTTTCGGAGCCGTGGTCGAACTCCACCTGGTCGCTGTTGAGGGATGTTACAAGCGACTGGAAAGCCTTCCCTATTTTCATCACGCGGGGCTGCGTGTACCTGTGGCTGGCGTACATCCACACGGTGGAATTGGGCTCTATCAGCAGTATGTCGTTACGCTGTTCGCCCTGGCTGAGGACCAGGGACAACCTGGCCACATGGTCGTTGAGGACCTTGTAATTGCTCCACCAGGGGGAGTACCGGGTGAAGAAGTCCGGATAGTCGAACTTGCGAACCCCTTCGATGGTGACGCCGGAATAGTGCTGGCACATGAAATTCACCCCCAGGGCATATTCCCAGTCGGCGTACCTCTTGAAGTCCTGGAACGTCAGGTCCCAGCCTCCGCCACCGTAGCTCTCGCTGAGGGTCCTGGTCTGTCCGGTCTGGTTGGCGGCGCTGCGCAACTCCTTGACGGAGCGGACGTTGCCCCACTGGGCCAGGGGAGAGACAGGGTCGTAGACATTGAACAGCATGTCAATGCCCGGCATCTGGTGGTATTCGTACATGGCCATGTTGTCGCCCCCGTTGCGGAGGTTCGGCCACTCATGTTCCCAGTAGTGCCCGGTCCAGATGAGGTTGTTGTCCTCGCAGTACCGGTTCCAGGGTTTGGACCAGTTGTCGATGAAAAGGCGGAGCTTTGTGGCGTGGAACCTGTACCGGAACTGCTTCCAGTCCCCGGTTTCCTCTTTCATCAGGGGGAGACTGGTGGTAAGGTCGTATCCCCAGTCATCCCTGAATGCTTCGGTCATTCCGGGAGTCCACTTCTGCCAGTGGGGTTCGTCGGTGAAAGAGCCCTTTACCGATCTCCCCAGCTCCTTGCCCAGTTCCCGTTTGTAGGGCCCCATGGTGATGTCTATGAAGTGCTGCGTGGTCCCCGGATAAAGCAGGTCCACATACGGGAATCCGCCCAGCCAGCGCTGCGAAGGCGGGATGATCCCCTTGTACAGGTAATACCGTCCCGGGTCGTCGGTACGGGGTTCCCCGGTGATATCCCTGAACGATTCCCCTTCCTGTTTCAGACATATGCAGTAGGGCGAAAGGTCCTCCGGAAGCTTTTCAGTAACAGTGGGTTCCAGTTCTGTGGGATGGTTCCACGACTCGGGCCAGTCCGTCTGGACATGGCCTCCGGCAAAGCCGCTCGGGTATGAATTCTCGTCGTAGATCCAGGTCTCAAGCCCCAGCTGCCTGCACTTTTCCAGGCTGTAGAGCCAAAGGTCGAACCACTCGTCGGACAGGTAGATGGTCTCCATTCCTGGCCTCGGATGTATGAACACGCCGCCGAACCCCTGTTCCTTGAAGTCCTCCAGCATCCGGTCCGCGTCTTCCCTGGTCACATTGCCGTTCCAAACCCAGAACGGCGCCGGGCGGAACTCGTTGCCCGGCTCGGCAAAACGCTTTGCCACTGAAGAGAATACCTGTGTACGATCCTGTCCTGAAGGAGTTTTTGTGCCGGAGGCGGACAGCAGTGCCGCAGCGGCGATGAGTAGAACTGAAATCCTGATTTTCATTTATTTGACTTTATCCCTCTACCATGAAACGCTTCTTGTCCAAGTATTGCCAAAGCGGTCGGTGACGCTGACTGTTCCGCTGCCGTGGGTATCGGTCGCCGGGGCACGGAAGATAGTGGTTATCTTATCGTCTGCTACGGTGGTGTACCCCGGCATGTCATGCAGGCTGCCGCCGCTCTTGTTTGCGTATGCCTTGTACCATGTCCTGAATTCAGTATCAGCCTTGTCGTAGACCTTGTCCACATCGGAGATGATATTATGGTTGTCGGGCGAATAGATCCTGGTCATGTCGACGGGTGTACCGCCTGTGGGGGTCCACACGGGAGTTCCCCAATTCTCGTCCCACAGGAAAACGTTGGCATAGACATGGTTGTCACCATACGCGCCACGTGGATACACGTGCATCTGATAGTTCTCGTCCAGTGCTCCGCCGCCGTTTTTCATGACGGCCACCCCGGAGGAGTTGTAGTCCCAGTCGCGCCAGTCGTATGCAGGAGCCCCGGCAGAGCAGTATCCGGTGTTTTCGCCTTGGAAGGCCCCCCTCTGGCGGGTGACGGGATGGAATCTCCATGTGATATCTCCGTTGTCCACATCCACAATGGTAAACCCGCGGGGCGTTCCGTTCGCGAGATATTCATTCGTGTACAGCTCACCCGTGGAACGGGCAAGGGTATGGACCTGGACGCGCCTATGGCGGTGTGTGGACGGATAGATGTAATTGAAGCCTGAATGGGTGTGGCCCGCCCAGGCATGTACCACGCTGTATTTGTCAAACAGGTCGCCATAACCGTAGGCGCCGTTGTCCTTGTCGCTGCGGGTGCCTGCATGGTAGGCGGTATTGGTCCGTTCGCTCCCGCTCTGCTGCTTGAACATCGGTGAGTGGGCGCAAACCATCACGGTGGTACTGGTGGGGATGAAGGACATGTCCGCCTGCAGCCACGTCCAGATTCTGTCGGTAAGGCCCTGGTCATAGGCCGACAGCTTGCCCTCTCCGTTATCTTTCATTATCAGGTTGTCCAGCATCACGAAATGTATGCCGCCCATGTTGAAGGAGTAATTGCGCGGGCCGAAGTAGGATTCAAACGTGGCTGCGCCTTGTTCGTCGCTGTCCGCTGAAGGATCGTTGTCGTGATTGCCGATGATATTGTAGGTGGGATATTCCAGGATAGACAGGGCCGATGCGTAATTCGCATACAGGTCCATGTCTTCATGGACCAGGTCGCCCAGGCAGATGCCGAATACCTGGCGTCCGCTTATCGACCGCGAAACGTCATAGAGTTCCTGGTAGAGGTCCTGACAGATGTCAAGGGATTTGTAGGCGATCCTGTCCAGAGTCCAGTTGAACTTCCGCGGCTGGGGGTCTGCCGTAACCAGGATGGTGAACCGGTCGGGATTGGCAACGGGAGTCAGCGTGAAGGATCCCATGTCGTAGACTCCACCGGAAGGGGTGACATCTACGAGCCGTTTGTAGAACCTGGGGATTCCGCCCTCTACGGGAGGGAGGTAGCCGGAAGGGGTGCTTATTTGGATGAACTTGGTGGAGGTGAGGTCGGAATACATGAAGAAACTGCCTTCCGAGGTGGTTTGGACGCACTGCTCGCCGTCGGAAACCACTACGCCCCCGATGGGATTGCCGTTGATGTCAACCACCGAACCGGTTACGTTGTAGTCGTCAAATGGCAGGTCAACTTCCTCGATTTCAGGAAGTTCCAATTTGGTCGACGTGTTGGCGGCAAAGGCGAAAACAGGGAGGTTGGAGAGGTTCCCGGGGGTGAGGGTGGTGGAGGCGCTCCGTGTCTTTTTCATGGGATGCCCCTCGGAGTCCTTCAGTATCACCCGGAAGCCCTTTGCGTACGTGCCCGAGGGAACGGCCAGGAAGATATCCAGCGGGTCCTCGTCGGAGAGGGCCTGGTTTACCGTCATGGTTACCTTCCTGCAGGCCTCGTCGGAGGAGTTTCCGGTGAGCGTTGCTGTTTGATAATCAATGGCAAAGCTGCCGCAGACCTGCTCTGAGTCCTGCCCTTGGAACGATACCGACGCAAGTGTGACCGACGCACCTTCCGCAGCCTTTACGGCGATGTGGATTATGGAAGCCAGGTGGCTCAGGGAGGGGGAGCCTTCCAGGGTGGCGGAATATCCGGCCAGCGGGAAGGCCGACGGGTCAAAGGACCCTTCGGTAAAGGTCTGGCCCGACGGCAGGCTGATATGGGAGCCGTCCACCCAGGCACTTGCAGGATACAGGATGCTGTAGGGCGCTTCCAGGGTGCCGCTGAACGTAAAATCCGCCGATGCGGAATTCTCTTGGAGGTTTTCCAGCGCGTCGGAAGTGGCGCCGTTGACGCAGATGCGGTCCCCGTTGTTCCAGTAGAGTTTCCTCTTTCCGTCGGTTGAGGCGCCAAGGTTGATCCTGGTTTCCGGCAGGCCGACTGTGAGGACGGTCTTTTCCATTTGGGCAGGCACAGTTTCCTGCATTTCCTCCCGATTGCATCCTGCCGGCAGAAGTATGGATGCCAATATGGTCAGGCTAAAGATACTTTTCTTCATATAATTGCATTCAAATGCTTCCAACGTCCAATTTTTTGTGTTTCCCGTCCCATTTTTTGGGACGTTGGGCGCAAAAATGCCCTTTTTCTGCTTCGCCCGTCCCATAATTTGGGACGTTGGGCGCAGTCACACATTCAGTCCCCGGCCCTTCCTGGCCTTAATTCCCGTTTTGACCGGGGATCCCTGTTATTCCGCTCTCGGCCTTCGGCCTCGGACCCTCCCACCGTCGCTGTCGCTCCGGCGGGCCCCTCCCGCTACATGCGCGGGTGCATACGGCTCCATAACAGGGACCCCTGGTCCTCCGAAATCAAAACTAATCAAGCAGATAGGTTCCTGTCACCGTTGCCCCTCCATCTGTTGTGATCATGTTGGATGACAGGGTGATCGCGGCTCCATCAAGCGTACCCTTGACTCCGCAATTGGTGATGGTATTTGTTTTGTCATCAGTTATACTGACCAGCACAGCTGCAGCGGTTTTATCACTTGCAGTTCCAGTCGTCAAAACAGCACCGTTAACCTTGCACTCAGTGATGGTAGAGCCGGTTGCTTGTTCACTCAAAGTGTAAACAAGGCCGCCTATATTCTTTGCCCTTGCAATTTTTCCGCTGAATGTACAGTTGTTCATTGAACTATCGAAAAGACGGCCGACAATACCGCCTACTCCATTGACATTGGCGTTAGCCCCTGACATGTTTGCAGATGTCGTGTTATCTTCAATGGTGCAATTATTAGCATACGCAATTAGTCCACCGCCTACTCCTCTGTAAAAATAGGCCGTCTGTGTTCCAACAATACAGTCGTGAATGGAAGCCCTGCTCTCACTATTTCCGCAAACAAGTCCGGCAATACCACCAGCAAAAGGAGAATTCTTGTTACCGGCCCTGTTATTATAATTTGCAGAATTAACCTCGCCAGTATTGTTGCAATGACCAATTTCCGCGCCGGATAACCCTGAAAGGCCAGAAGCAGCATTATCTGTATATGAAAGGCTGGCAAGCAGTCCTACTATGCCCCCTGTATATGATGGACGGCCATTGGCAAGAGTGCCACTCAGATTGCAATATATCTTTGCGGTGTTCTTGCAATTGTTGATTTTGGTGTTGTCGCCTTTCCCGTAGCCCAGGATGCCGCCCAGTGTGTTACGGGCATATGCAACATTAGAACTAGCCTGAACAACTGTAACAGGCCCGCTGTTGAGGGTAGCATCTTCCGCTGTCCCTGAAATAGTAATTGAGGCTTCCGCACAGCCGACTATACCACCCAGATCTACGTAAGCCGAAATGGCAGCGCCAGGATTTTGACACATAATCTCTCCGCTGTTGGTACAATCCGTTACGGAAGTCTCAGCAGCAGTATGACCGATGCCTCCGCCGATTTGAATATTGCCATATGTTCCGGCAGCATTGTTTTTACACCAAACCTTTCCGCTATTGCTGCAGCCCGAAACGGTGGTGCCGGCTTGAGATGCATTGCCCAGAATGCCGCCAATGGCGTTTCTTGCTGTTGCAACCGCAGCTTCGTTGTCATTGTCAAGCTTTATTTCGCCGTCATTAACACAACCTGAAATATCTATCTGAGAAGCATTGCCTCCTCCAACAATACCGCCCATGTCGATTGTCGTTTGAGTGGCAGTACCAAGGATATTGCTGGTAATGGCTGCATGATTGGTGCAGTCGACGATATCACCGGAAGCATTTGGGAGCCCCATGATACCTCCGATATACATGTATCTGTTTGTTTGACCAACTGCTGCTGACGCGTTTGACCTTGTTATGGTGCCACCTGCGTTATTGGTACAGTTGCTAACATTGACTCCATCCGCAACAATTCCGCCGAGATTCAGTGTGGTCGAATTGGATACAGAAGAAAGGGCTCCGTTATTCGTGCAACCCGTGATATATGCAGCAGAGCGGGCTGCGATACCCCCGATACGACAAGGAGTTGTGTTGGCTCTCGCCCCATTGTTTGAGACACTCAGGGACATATAGTTGTTGCAGTTACGAATCTCAGAATCTGTAGCTTGTGCAAGCCATCCGACAATACCTCCGACTGCAGGGATAAATGTACCACGTGCATCTATAGCGGTTGATATCCCATCTTTACCGGCATCACAACCAGAAATAATAGCTTTTTCGCCCCGCCCCAATACACCGCCGATATAAAAATTCTTGCTATCTGCAGTAATGCCTCCATAGTTGGTACCATCTGAAATAGTGATATTGCCAGTGAACGAGCAAGTATTAATAATACCAGAAGGAGTTATACGACCAGCAATACCTCCAATGTAGGCCTCGTTGGCTGATATTGTCTGTCCAGTTTGTGAGCAGGTGATACTGCCTGTCACAGAGCAGTCCTTTATAGTGCCTTCATGAACATAGCCAACCAGTCCGCCATAGTGTTGGGCATTAACCGAGACGTCCTGGATATTGTTGATGGTGACAGAAACACTACTTGTGCAATTTTGTACTAGACCTTTGTGGCGGCCTATCAAAACGCCATGAATCACGCCGGAAGAAGTATTGACAGTGAGAGAACAGGAAGAATCTAGTGTCAGATCCTGTATAATCCCGTTGCCACCTGTATATGCAAAGACAGGAACAGTGGCTGCCAGGTTGCTGATAGTATGGTTGTTTCCGTTAAAAATACCGTTGAAATAATTAGTACCTCCGTTACCATCGTCGTCTGTACCGATGCCACCTGTAGCATTGAAAGCCACTGAAGCATTCTCATAACTAGTACATTCAGCATCAAAATCAATGTCATCCATTACTGTGGCGATTAGGCCACCTGGATAATCGGCGAGAGCACCGCTGTTATAATCCTCTGCAAACTTAATCAACTGCTCGGCGTTCCAGATTTCGATGCCGGTGGCTTCTCCTGTAGGCACAAAGGCGAATTCGGGGAGATTGTAGAGTTTGCCGGCGACGAGTTCCTGGTTGTGGTTGAGGTTCTTTTCCATGGTGTGGCCCTTGGCGTCCTGGACGGTGACGGTGAAGCCGGAATAGGTGCCGGCGGGGACTACCACAAAGATATCCAGAGCCGTGCTTGAAAGGGCCTGGTTGAGGCTGACGGAGACCGACTTGTCCGCATCGGCCTGGGAAGCTCCGGTAAGGGTGGCGTTCTCATAGTCCACGGTAAAGTCGCCCGAAACCTGTTCCCCGCCCTTTCCCTTGAAGGTCACGAGGGTTATCTTGTCGGTATCGGGGTTGTCGCCCGAGGCAAGTTTTACGGAAATCTTCAGCGTGGCGCAGAGATACTTCATGCCCGCATCGAAGCCTTCCTCGGAATAACCGGCCATGGGGAACATCCCGTCGGCGAAGGTGCCGCTCTTCCAAGTCTGTACGGCAGGAAGGGTGACGGTTGAAGCATCCTTGTAAATAGCTGAAGGATAGATGATTTTATATGGAGCCGCTGGCTCTTGAGTGTCGGGAGGCAGCATGAAGTCCGCCGTGGTAGCGTTGTCGGGAAGGTTAGAAAGCGCCACTGATTCAATTCCATTGATGGCAACCTTGTCACCGTTGGACCAGAAGACCTTGCGGCTCTGGTTCTCAGAAGGGCCCAGGCTGGTTTTCACATCGGGAATACCAAGGCGGAACGTCATTCCGGCAGAGGGTTTCACGGTTTCCGGGGCATCCATTTCCGGCCTGGCACACGAAACTGCGGAGAGCATCATGACGGCTCCCGCTATCCAAAGGATGTAGTTTGTCTTTTTCATGGCAAAAGTGTTTAAGGTCAGTCGTCCCATTCAAGGTTTTCTTCCTTGACTTCAGGAAGGGAATCGCACAAACTTCTTTCCATCTGGAAAGTTACAATCTCCGTCAGCGGAGGGAAATACTTCAGTTGCATTTTCGTAATAATTTATATCAATAGGTAAGTTTTACAAAGTTAGTAATAATCTCGAAAAAGTGAACACCCCTGACGCGACTTTCGTGTTGAGTCTCAAAGGTATAGGGGGCGCTCCCGTTCTCACGGAAAGAAAACCTTGATAAAATGCAATCAAAAGGCTATATCCCCAGTTTCCACCCCGAAGACGATCCGGGCGATTCTGTCAAGCCACAGGGCGTCCACCGGGGAGAATGTGTCTGTTTCCGTGGAGTCAATGTCAAGTACGGCGACCACGTCGTGTCCGGCGGTGAATACGGGCACGACGATTTCCGAGCGTGACAGGCTGCTGCATGCGATATGCCCCGGGAAGCGCTCCACGTCCGGGACTATGACCGTCCTCCTTTCTTTCCATGCCGTACCGCAGACTCCGCGGCCGTAGCCTATCCTCAGGCAGGCTTCGTCTCCGCAAAACGGCCCAAGGACAAGGGAGTCCCCGTCCACGCGGTAGAACCCGGTCCAGAAGAACTTCATCCTTTTTCCAATCATCGAGGCGGCCTCCGCCATCCTTGCCACAAGGTCCGGCTCGTCTCCAAGCAGATTCTTAATGTCTTGATACAGGCGCAGATAGCGGAATGTGAGGAGGGGGATATGGCAGTATCCTCCGGGATTTTTGTCAAGATAGTGGCTGTGGCGCTCTTCAGCGGGGTAAAAATCCCTAAGGGGCATGAGCTCCACTTTGAGCGGGGCGCCAAGCCGGGTACTTTCAAGGTTGTATCGAGGGATTATCGCATCGGCGTCCTCCTGGTTGGTATAGTATATCCC
Organism: Bacteroidales bacterium; assembly: GCA_017437755.1. Classification (GTDB taxonomy): domain Bacteria; phylum Bacteroidota; class Bacteroidia; order Bacteroidales; family UBA932; genus Cryptobacteroides. Next base: position 25,854 of record JAFRXI010000019.1, on the reverse strand, counting down.
GGTGCGGTAGCGGGTGCCTTCGTCGGGGCCCTGTTTGTTCTGGGAAAGAGGATCGATTATGGTGAAATACAGGTCCACGAGGTCCGGGAGGCCGATCCGGGCGGGATTGTACTTTATGCGGACGGTCTCCGCAAAGCCGGTCCGGTCGGTGTAAACTTCTTCGTAGGAAGGCGCCCTTCCAATGTTGCCGTTTGCGTAACCGGGGGTAGTCTCCAGGACACCGTCCACGCCCTGGAAGAAATGCTCCACCCCCCAGAAGCATCCTCCGGCAAAATAAATGATTCTTTCAGCCATGCCGCAAGGTAGGCATTTCCCCAGATTTCTCCAAAAAACCCTGCGGGCAGCGGCGGTTTGCATGAGCGGGACCGATTCTCAAACGAATCAGTCCCGTCCGTGACACTGCTGTCACGGACGGGACCGAAAAGACGTTAAAACTCGCCCGATTGTGCAAAGGGCAAGGGTTATTCGATAATGTACGTACCGCTTACGACAGCACCGGCATCAGTGGTGATGAATCTGGAATCCATAGAGATAGCGTCACCATCAAGAGTTCCGGAAGCGCCGCAGTCTGTAATCTTTGCTCCAGCCTCGGCATTGGATACGAATACGGCTGCGTCAAGGGCTGCGTCATGCGTACCGGAAGTAAGCGTAACGCCCTCGGCCTTGCAACCGATGATTGAGGAAGTGGCATCAAGTATTCCCACGAAGCCTGCCACATTCTTGGGACCAGCCAGGGTGCTTCCCTTTACGGTGCATTTCTCGATGGATGATGCTATCACCCATGCGGCCAGGCCGGCCAGATATGTGGAGTTGGGATTGGATGTGGTGGAGTTGCCGTCCATGATACAGTTAGTCATGTTTACGTCTTGGATATAACCGGCAATGCCGCCCAGGTATCCTCTTAGTTCTACCATTGGGCTTGGTGAAGCGGTGCAGTCGGAAATCTTGGCCTTGCTGTCATCGGTACCGATTACGGTGCCGACAATTCCTCCTCCCACAGGACCACCAACCATAGTTAGTGTGTTGTTGTAGTTCTGATTGTGGATCAATCCTGTACTTGAACATCCCGTAATACTAATCCCGGCAATTCCTACAGGGTTAGTTATACCGCTTGGAGTAGATTCCCCATTCACCTGTGGATTATTTGGAGCGTCAAACTTGGCGATAATACCAGCTATTCCTCCAACATGTGAATTACGGTTATTTGTGCCTCCCTTTGTGTATGAGCAGTTGATTTCAGCAGTGTTATGACTGTCCTCTATGGTTACTTGACCTTTGCAACATCCTAGGATGCCTCCGATTGCGGTAAGGTAGAACTTGGTCTTATTGGTCTTGTCTTCCGCATATAACTTGCCGCTGTTCTTGCAGCCCTTGACTATCAGGGATCCTGAATAGTCATTCTTGCCGACAATACCGCCGAGGCACTGTGAGGTCAATGCCTGCGTTCCGGGGAGGTTGTGGGTGATGGCAGCCTTGTTCTCGCAGTTCTCGACTAGCATGGATCCTGATTCATTTTTAAGTTGAGCTACTATTCCTCCAAAGGCGTTGTAGCGGTTGGACTGCGTACCTGCAGTCTGGCAGGTACGGGTGATGGTCCCAGTCTCTTCATTGATGCAGTCCTTGACATTGCAGAATGCCGTGGAAACGATTCCTCCGAGGCCGACTGTGGTACTGTTGCACAAGGACGAAATACTTCCGTAGTTGGTGCAGCCGGTAATGTCGGAAACGCTGTCTCCCACAATTCCACCGATGCTAATAGGTGTGGTATCAGCACGCGCACCACTGGAAGCAAAGGATAGCGGAGCCCGGTTCACGCAATCCGAAACCTTTGAGTCAGCATCATTTGCATAGCCCACAATACCTCCGATCCTTGACTTCATGACGCCCTGAAGTTTAATGGTTGCTCCTTCCAAAGTCTCGCAACCACTGATTTCAGACTTTGCTTCTGAGTGGATGCTGCCTGATATTCCTCCTATGTTCAAGTATTTTCCGGCCATATTAGGCCCGGCTTCTGAACTTGACGGGTCTCCGATAAAGATTTTTCCGCCGAACTTGGATGTCTTTACGGAAGCGCCGCTTTCCACCGTCCCGGTCAAGCCGCCGATATAAGCGGTAAAGCCGGAATTTGCAGTGGCATCTCCCGTATAGCTGACCTCACCCGTCATGCTGCAGTTCTCTATAGAACCGCCCACGCTGCGTCCAACCAGGCCTCCATAGTACTGGGTATCTTCCGCGTCGATGTTCTGGATCACAAGTTTACCTGCGCTCTCGCAATTCTTGAGAGCACCCTTGTGGCGTCCCACAATCATGCCGAACTGGCCATTTGCCCCTGCAGGAACGGTAAGGGTGGTGGATTGGGCTATCTTGACGTTGTGGACTATTCCTGCGCTGCCGGTGTAGGCGAACAGCGGAACACTGGCAGCAAGGCCGGAGATGGTGTGGTCTCCGCCGTCGAAGTCGCCGTTGAAGTAGTTGGTATTGTCGTCACTGATGATGTTTCCGATACCGCCGGTGGCGTTGAACTCGGCCGAGGAGGTCTCGTCAAAGACAATGTCCTCAACCACCTTGGCAATGGCGCTCACAGGCCATTTCTCTGAATTCCAATCCTTTGCAAAGGCGATGAGCTCGGCTGCATTATGGATTTCCGCGTCGATCTGGGTGCCGGTCGGGACAAACTCGATCACGGGGAAGGCCGAAATCTGGCCTGCCACCAGGGTCTTTGCCGAGGTGGTGGTCTTTTCCATGAAGTGGCCTGCCTTGTCGGCAATCTTCACCGTGAAGGAATAGGTTCCTGCAGGAACGGGGATGTAGTACTCCACGGGAGTGTCGCCAAGGGTGACACTTGTGCTGACAGTAACGGATTTGTCTTTGTCGGCGGGGCTAGCTGCAGGGGTGAGTGCGCCGCTCTCGAAATCAACCGAGAAGTCGCCGCTGAGGCGGTTGTCGGCTGAAATCTGGATGTAGCTCAGCGGGTCGGTGTCGGGAGCTGCGGCCGGAGTGGCGGCCGCGGCCTTCACGGAGATCTTCACAACGGCGGTACCCGCGGTGAGGTCGGCGTTGGCATTGTCGGCGCTGTATCCTATGAGGGGAACCACTCCGCTGGTCGCCACTGCGGGGAGGGTGATGGTGGAAGCGTCTTTCCAAATGGTTGAGGGATAGACGATCTTGTAAGGGGTCTCAAGGACACCTTCAAAGGTGAACTCGGCTGATGCGGTGCCAACGGCTTCGGCGGGAACAGCTGCCGAAGTGACTCCGTTTACGGCAATCTTGTCGCCGCTTGCCCAATACACAGGGCGCTTGGTTCCGTCCAGTTCACCGAACGATGTCTTGGTCTGGGGGGTGGAGACGGTAATGACCGTCTTTCCGATGGTGGCCTTGGGAGAGTCGATCTCCTTGGCGCAGCCCGCGAGCAGCACCGCTGCTCCGAGGCAAAGGGTCAGGATCTTTTTCATTACCATTCCTCCTCTATTTCAGTGTAGTCCGGAAGTTGGGGCGACATGAAGCTTGTTTCAAGGTTCAGGTCGCGGATGCGTACTGCAGGCCGGACATACCGCAGGGCATCTGTCATTCTGTCGTTGGTCATAATATGTATGGATGTTTTGGTTATTGCCATGATATGGTCTGGGTGTAAGTCTTGCCGAACATGTCGGTTACCCTTATTTCTCCGCCGGTCGCGCCGGGAGTGGGTGTCACCTTCCACATACGGGCCTCGGCAGGGGTGCAGTACTTGCGGGTGGTCTTGTTGGTCACGCCGTCATAAATAATCTGGTAATCAGGGTCGATCATGGTGGTCTCTTCCATTGCGGCCACCCTGGTCCCGCCTTCGTACCACTCAGGTGTACTCCAGCCCTCAGACCAGTTCCAGATGTTGGCAAGGACGGTTCCGTCGCCGGTCCTGGAAGGGGGATAGGCCTTCATCTGCCAGGAGCCGTCCCTTCCCACAGGCTTGTAGTACCATGAGATGTCGTTCCCGCGGACCTCCATCACCATGTAGCCCTGCGGCTCGCCGTGGGCGCTGAAGTATTTGTTCAGCCTCAGGGCTCCGGTACAGCGGGCTACGCTGATGTCCTGGATGTTGGAAGCTCCGTGCCGTACATTCTTACCTGCATAGTTATAGTAGAAATTCTTGTGGTAATGGCCGTTCCATGCATAAACCTCCTTGTATGAAGACAGGAGCTTCAAGTACTTGGAGTAGTTGAGGTTATACACGCCGTGGGAGCCGTTGGGGCTGGTCCCCGGATGCTTGAACGGAGAGGAATGCGAGCAGGTTACGATTATCCTGTCCCTGGGCACCAGCGCGAGGTCGTTCTCCAGCCAGGTCATGGTGTCGTCGTCAAGACCGTAGTGGTAACTCTGCCGGGCGTTCTTCCTGTCGTAGAGAATGGTGTTGATCACCACGTAGTGGATCTTTCCAAGGTCGAAGGAGAAATGGTCCGGACCCACGTAGCTCTCGTAATGGACATTGCCGAAGGCGGTCTCAAAGAGGTTGGCCTGGTCGTAGTCGTGATTGCCTATAACATTGAAAGTGGGGCATTTGACCTGGGCGGCGCCGTCAAGGTAATCATCCCAGGCATACATGTAATTGTACACCAGGTCGCCGAGGTTTATGGAAAAGACGTCGCCGGTGCAGGAGGCCCTGAAGGCTTCGGCGTCGGGAGCAACGTCCCTCACCCATGTCTCCATGGAATTGTCCACGCCGTAAGGACGGACCTGCGGATCGGCGATCATTATCACGGTGTAGTCTTCGTAAGGGGGCCTGGTTTCCAGGGTGAAGTCGGCCCTTACAGCGTCGGAATATCTCTCGATCCTCTTGAAAAACTGCGGGAGACTGCTCCTGGAGGGAATCCGTACGTTGGTAGGAAGACTCAGCGATACGAATTTCACCTTGGAGAGGTCGCTTACAAGGGAGTAAGAGCCGTCGGCTGCGGTAGTCGTAACCTGCACGCCGTCTGTGACGGGTATACCTTTAAGAGGCTGTCCTTCAGGGGTTTTCACCACACCTGTGATGGTGGGGGCCCCGGGTGCGGGCTTTGCCGCCTTTACTGCGATGTCGTCAGGCCAGCTTCCGGCGGGCTTGACATCGGACCATGCGGCTATTTCGCCCCTGCGCCCGGAAGGGCAGGAGACGGGACCGTCGTTGCCGTTGTCGGTAACCTGGCCGCGGATGTCGTTCCTGCAGCCGAAGTATCCCACTATGCCGCCTGCATGGATGCAGTTGTTGTTGGTGGCGTCGTACTTGTTTCCACCGTTCGATGCCTTGACCAGGCCGTGGTTGAAGCAGTGGCGGATATAGGCACCGGACGCGGCGTCCTTGGTGACATAGGTCGAACCCACGATGCCTCCGACGCAACTCCTTGAGCGCGAGCTGATTCCGTCGAAGGTGACAGCTCCGTAATTGACACATCCCACAAAGTGTACTGGACGTCCGGCCACTCCGGCTATGCCTCCGGTCTGCGAGGGAAGCTCGCCCTTGGAGGTCACCGCGCCAAAGTTCATGCAGTCGGCAATCACCATTGCGGCATGGGGCATGCCAACTATGCCTCCGGTATTGGAACCGCCTGTGCCAAGGGATGTTACATCCCCGAAATTGTCACAGGTGAGGATGTCACTCTTGGATTGGCCCACTATGCCTCCCACGCGGCTGGTGGTCTTGTTGACTCCCTCGTCGGAAAGACGGCTTTCGGCCTTTACAGAGCCCCTGTTGATGCTGTATTTAATTGTACAGGCGGCAGAGTTCCCTCCGATGCCGCCGGCATAGACGGCGTTTATGCAACTATTGATGTAGATGTTTCCGGTGTTGGTGCATCGGGCGGCGGTTGCTCCCACCAGGACCTTCTTGGACGGTCCCCCGAAGATGCCTCCCACGCCCGCGGGAAGGTCGGCCCTCTGCTCTCCGTTGACGTCGGAGGTGATGTCTCCGGTGTTGGTGCAGGACAGGACCACGTAGCCGTTCTGCCCGGCTATACCGCCGATGTATACGGCATTGGAGGTATAGCCCGACTTATGGGTGATGGGGGCGTGGTTCTCGCAATTCTCTATCTGCCCGTTGTTTATGTCGGCAATAAAACCCAGTGCGAAATCCGTGGTCTTGCTGGAGACCTACATGGAGCAGGTCTTGTCTATGATGATCCCCTTGACTATACCGCCGTACTGGATTTCATGGAAGAGGCCGTGGTCGGTCTTCCAGCCGGTGATGCGGTGTCCCTGACCGTCCAGGCGGCCGGAGAAGAGGGCTATCTGCTCCATCTTCTTGACCTTGGAAAGGTCCAGGTCGGCTGTGATGACAACCACGGTATCCGCATTGCACCACGCGGAGATGTCACCTCCGGCGTTGCATGCCGCTATGAAATCCTGCAAGTCCTTTACCGTACCGATTCCGTCATTCCCGGCTCGACCGGGAATCCCCGCCACTGTGGCTAGCAGAAGCAAAATAACTGATAGTCTTTTCATTACCATGAAATGCTATAATTGTATGTGTTTCCAAAACGGTCGTTTACGCTCACCGTGCCGCTGCCATGGAGGTCGGCCACGAACACACGGAACATGGAATCCGTATTGTCGGTTGAGAAACTGTAATCCGCAGCTGCAAGAACCGTATTGTATGTATTGTAGAACTCCCTGATTTCCCGGGTGTTGTAGGCATACATGTATTTCTTGTCCGTGACCCTCTTCATGGTCTGGAAGGTTGCGCTGCTGGTAAACTTGGGGGTTGACCACTGTTCGTCCCAGAGGAAGATGTTCACGTAGAGGTAGTCGTCGCCGTAGGTACCGGGGGCGAAAGCCTGCATCTGGTAGCTGTCGTCAAGGACTTTTCCCGTTGACTTGAGGACTGCCTTTCCGGAAGCGTCATAATCCCAGTCGCGATACTCGTAGGAAGGCTGCTTGCCTCCGCCGCCGTTGGTTCCGGTGAAGGAACCGGTCTGGTAGATAATGGGCTTGAACTTCCAGCTGTACTCGCCATGGTCGTACTGGAAAGGAATGTAACCCCTTGGTGTTCCGTTGCTTCCGATGTACTCGTTGGTCCAAAGTTCACCCGTCACGCGAGTTACTGTATGGCTCTCTATCACCGGGTCTCCGGCATAATTGAAAGTGGAGTGGTGATGCCCGGCCCAATGGTGGACCTTGGGATACCGTGAAACCAGCTGGCGCACGTCGGCAAGGTGCTTTCCGGAGGTTTCCTTCCCTCCAGAACGGCGGAACATGGGCGAATGGGCGCAGATCATCAGCGGGGTGGTGGTGGGCACCAGGGCGAGGTCGTTCTGGAACCACTGCCAGATCTCGTCGGTGAGGCCGGTTGCGCACTCGTCGGAAATGGTGCCGTCGGAATTGAACTGGGTCACGATCATGTCGTCCAGGCAGATGATATGGAAATCACCCAGGTCGAACGAGTAGTTAACCGGGCCGAGATGAGACTCAAAGGTACGCGCCGCATCCCTGTCACCGACCGTGTTCTCGGGATCGTGGTCATGGTTTCCAAGGACACTGTAAGTGACCACTCCGGCCGATTCCATGCCGTTTTTGTAGCGGGGAATCAGGTCCATTGCACGGTGTACTATGTCCCCTAGCCCTATGCCGTAAACCTTCACGCCACCTTGTGCGTCAACGTATTCCTTCATGTCCTTGTACATGTCGTTGCAGCAATCCAGGGCATGGTAGGCCAGTTTGTCATATCCGGCGCCGCTGGAGCGGGGCTGTGGGTCGCCGTAGAAAAGTATGACGAACCTCTCCGGATTGGGGTTTTTGTTCAGGGTGAACTTCACGTCCCTGTACTTGCCGTCGGAGCCCTTGGGAAGGTCCTTTAGGAACTTCCAGAACACGGCGATTCCGTTCTCCACCGGGGCCGAATAGTCCTTGGGTGTGGAGACGTAAACATAGTCCGTATTCTCAAGGTCCGAGTTAAGGCTGAAGGTGCCGTCGGAAGAGGTTTTCACGCAGTTCAGTCCGTCGGAGACAATCACCCCGGCGAGGGCTTTGCCGTCATTGCCCACGACTGAACCTGAAATGGTTCCGGAGGCGGGTTTTACCTGGCCATTCCCGTTGGACGGGACGGGCTCCTTGCCGCATGAGGCGGCAAGGAGCAGGCCCGCAAAGATTATGAATATGTATCTTTTCATTATTGACGATTTCCTTCTAACCACCGTTCCAATACGTTACGCCCGAGACGGTTCCCTTGCCGTTTCCGGTTATGAACGATGCCACGTTGTTCTCTGACACGTCCACACCCTGCTGCTTGCCGCCGTACTTGCAGTCCTTGACCACCGTAACGTCGGAGGCTATGCCTATGATTCCCGCGTTGGTAGGGGTGCCGGCGCCGTCGATGGAACCAAAGTAGGAGCAGTTCTGGATAGTGACGCTTCCGGAGGTGGCATTGTTTCCGCTCACGTCGCCGTTGAGGTCTATGGAGACTATTCCGCCCGGCGAACCGGTGGCGCCTCCCTGCGATGCCGAATGCATGCTGCACTTGACCTCGCAGTCGCTCACCACGCAGGTACCGGTGAGGGCCCCGGCGATTCCGCCCTTGTGGGAGGAGTTGGTACCGAGCATGTCACCTCTTGACACACAATTGGTTATGGTGGCGTTATTGGCGTAGCACACCATGCCTGCGGTGTATCCGCGGTATGCACCCAGGGCATTGAGGCTGGAACACTTGTCTATGGTGATCTTGCTTCCGGAAGGGGTGGGAGTGTACTCGAACACACCGATTATTCCGGCGGCTCCGGCAGTGCAATACCTTCCCTGGTAGGTCACCTTGGGAAGACGGTTGCAGTACTGGCCGCAGTAGAGGGTGCCCTTGTTGACGCAGCCCGAAATGTTCATGTCGCCGCCCTCGGCACCGCCAACGATTCCGCCTATCATCTTGAGGAGGTCGTTGGACGAAGCTCCGTTGGACCCTGTCTTTCCTATTCCGCCTTCATTGGTGCAGTCCTTTATTACGGCAGGGCCGTTGATGAAGCCCGCAACTCCGCCATTGAATCCCAGGAGGTGCTGCGTCTTGATGCCGGAAGGATAGTTGATGGTGGTGACACCGGAGTTCTTGACATCGTCGATGGTAATGGAGGCAGCCTTTTCATCGTCAAGGCGGCAGCCACCGAGAGCTCCGCCGGTTGCGAACAGGGCCGAGTAGATGGCGGAAGTCTCCTTCATGGTGAAGTTGGTCTGGACCTCGTAGCCCTTTATTCCAAGGGTCACTCCCGTCCCTGCCCTTCCCACCATGCCTCCGGCAAGGATGAAGGTTTCGGTCCTGTCCGACAGGTAGGATTCAATCTCTATTGAGCCCATTGCCAGGGACTTGTCAGAGGCGTTGTCAAAGGTCCTGGTTCCGGAAGAAACCACTCCGTAGAGGCCTCCGATATCTACCTTGGCGGCAGCTCCGGCAAGGATAATTGTCCCGAGGAAGGCGTTTCCACTCACCTTGGTGTCTGCAGTGACATCGGAGAGTATACCGCCCACGGAAACCATCGTGGCGCCCGAAGAATTCTTCAGGGTGCCGGAGAACTCGCAGTTGGAGACTTCTCCCTTGGTATAACCCACTATTCCGCCAACGCATGCCCTGCTGTCGCCGGTGCCGGTGCTGGAGAATATGACGTTTCCGGTGGTCTTGGAGGTGGTGACCTTGCTGGAAGGATCGCACCAGCCCACGATTCCGCCAACGCAGAGGGTGCCTTCGTCCTCGGACTTGCCGGCGAACTCAACGGTTCCCACGGCCGTGCAGGAGGTGAAGGTTGAACCGGTTGCCTGGTTGGCGACTCCGCCTATCCTGGCGTCGCCGGAGAATGTAGCACCGTTGTAGATGCTGCAGCCCTTGCCGAAGGAAACGTTGCTGATGGAGGCATCCTTGACAACGTTGAAAATACCGGAGAGGGCCTTCTTCATGTTGACAATGGCATAACCGTTGCCGTCGAAGGTGCCTGAGAAAGGATGCTCGGCGGTGCCGATGCCTTCCCAGCCCTCGATTTCGGACATGTCTATATCCTTGAGCATGACCACCTTCCCGTTCTTCTCCCAGTCGGCTGTGCTCTCGCCGGAGTTGACTGCCTGGGCGAACCTCTGGAAGCCGAGTCCGGTCATGAGACCGTTTGCCGCCGTATAATCCTGCTGGATCTTGGGCAGGGCAACGGTGGAGGCGGAGAGGTTGGTGAGTGTCATGGAGACATTGGCCTCACGGAGTTCGCCGCAGTCGCTGTAGTTGTCTTCGAGGGTTATCGTTACCTTAACTGTTTCTCCGTTCCCGCTTTCATCGACCTCCGCGGTTGCGAAGGACGGGACATCGAAGGAACTGATGGTATACCTCGGGGCATCGAACTGCAGCACGGCCGGCTTGCCCTTGGCGAAGAAGATATTGCCATCCTCGTCGTACTGAAGGTCGGTTCCGAACTGGGAAACGTAGATGTGGCCCGTTTCAGCTCCGGACTTGAGGGTGACCGACCCGAAGCGGGTGGCCGAATTGTTAACCGAGGTGGTGCAGGTTACCTCCGTGGTGGTAAAACCGCCCACCGTGGAGGAAGCCCCCTTGGTTGCCGCGAGCCAGCTGTCCGGACTGATAGTCCAGTCAGCGCCCTCCCTGGTGGTTACATTCACCGAGAAGAAGCCTTCTTCCTTGCCCAACACGAAGTAGGGCTGGCCCACGATGAAAGCGGCCGCATTCTGGTTGGCCTTGATGCGGAAGCCGCGGTAGTCGCCCGCCACGAAGGTGAGCGTAGCCTCCTGACGAGGTTCGAAATCCTCGTTGGAAAGCACCTCGAGGATGACCTTGCCGGGGCCCCTGTGGGACTCCTGGCGTACCTTGCACCACTCGCGGTTGGACTCCAGGTTCCAGCGGAGGTTCTCGTCGTTGACGTTCACGTCAATCTCCTGAATCATCGGAGACGACGTCCAGGAAAGCGACGTAATATCCTGCCCGTCAACCGAATAGCTGACTTCGACGGGAACCCTGGGAAGGCTGTCGAGCTTTTCCTTGTCTGAAAGTTCCTTTTCCTGGCATGCAGCCATGGCAACGGCCGCAGCGAGAAGAATGAATATACTGTAGCGTTTCATAAGCCAATTCATTTTATTGTCTTCCAAGAAGCCTTATGGCCTTGCTCTGTTTGGTATCGGCCCACCAGACGTCGGTCTGGATGTTGTTGGTGCCGCCGAGCCAGGAGTCAAGGGCCTCCTGATAGTATTCAACGTTACGATAAGCCTCGTCCGAGGGATAGCGGAGCCTTGTGGGAAGGATCCCCTTGTTCTGGGCGGCGGGGCCGTTGGTCTTGAGAAGAGGATATCCGGTACGGCGGTAATCGGCCCAGGACTGGATTCCGGAGAAGTAAAGCGAGACCCATTTCTGCGTCACGATGGCCTCAACCGCATTGTCGGAGTTGAAGGTCTGGCCGCTGAACTGCTCGCCGTTGACGATGTAATTCACAAAGTCAACCACCTCGGGAGATTCCTCGTTGACGTAAGGGTTCCACTCGAGGATGCTGGCGGTTATGCCCTGCTTGAAGAGGCCTATGTAGGACCCAAGGCCCGCGGCTGCGGGGATCCATCCCCTTGCACCGGCTTCAGCAAAGATGAAGCAGAGCTCCGAGAAGTTCATCAGAGGATAGTACGGAGCGTTCTTCACGTCGTAAATCTTGCCCGTGATGGCCGACGCCGTCGATCCTTCAGGCATCCTGCCTATGAGGGAGTTACCGGCATTTGAGCGGTGGTCCGTGCTGGCAAAGAAGCGGGCCGACGCAGTGCTGAGCATCTGTGTGGGCGCTCCGTTTGCCTTGCGCCAGTAGGCGTCGTAACGGGGATCCTCGGGATGGCCGCCGCTCGCAGACGTGAGGTACGAGTAGTAGACCTGTCCGTCGGAATCCACATGCTCCGAGGTGTCAAGCATCCTGCGGACGAGGACGTCGCATGCGGCGCAGTTGTTCCAGTTGCCGCTGGTGATGGAGTAGAACGGGGTCTGGGCGGTCTCGTTGTCCTTGTCAAAAGGAACCACGGCGCGGTCGTCCAGGTCACGCATGACGGGATAGTCGCCGCTTCCTGTCTGGAAACAGTTGAAAAGCTCGGCAAGCTTGGTCTTGACGTCAACCGTCTCCCATTTTTCATCACCTAGCGAAAGCACTCCGCCGTCCTCCTCGATGACCTTGTTGGCTATGCGGAGGAGGGCCCTGGCATAGAGGGCGTTTCCAAAGCGGCGCCACTTGTCGAGGTCGCCCTTGTAGGTCTTGTCGCAGAGCTCGGAGAAGGAGGTTTCTTCCGAAGACGCCAGCAGTTCGTTGGCTTCTTCGAAATTGCAGATTATGTTGCTGTAAATGTCCTTCTGGTTATCATACCTGGTGACATACCTGTCCTCGGCGTTGTCAAGCGAGAGGAGTCCCGCCTCGAAATAAGGGACGTTGCCGTAGGTGTCGGTGATGTTCATGGCAATCATGTTGCGGAGTATCAGGGCCACGGCCTGCATGGGCTTGCTGTCCTCCTTGACGGCCACCTCGTACATCTTCATGGCGTTTCCGTACTGGAGGTAGAGGCCGGTCCAAATATCATCCGAGGTACCTTCAGGAATGTTGTAGTTGGCCACGATCCTCGAGGTGACTTCCGACGAGGTGCTCACCGCATACTGCATGAGGTGCGCCGTGGTGGAACGGAATACGCTGATGAGGTTGGACTCGGTCTTGAACAGTATGGGCTGGACGAATGACTCTGCCGGAGCGTCGTACAGGGCGTACGGGTTCTTGCTCATCTCGTCAAACTTGCTGCAACCGGGGAAAAGGATGGCGCAGATCAGCGCTGCCGGAACAATTATATGCTTTTTCATTTTCATGTCCTCCTTCCTTTAGAATACTATATTGAGAGTAGCTCCGAACTGTGCCGAAGAAGGCATCTGGAGGATGTCGAAGCCCGGGATAACGGCGGCGCCCCTCATGGTGACGCCCTCGGGATCGAAGCCCGGGAACTCGGTCCAGCACCAGATATTGGAGCCGTAAAGGGTCAGCGAGCAGTCGGAAATGACCTTGGTCTTGGCCAGGAGTTTCTTGGGGAACTTGTACTCGAGGCTCACGTTGCGGAGCTTCAGGAACTGGGTGCTCACGAAATTGGCCTCGCAATTGGTCTGCTCGTAGAGGCAGTGGTAATAGGTTCCGATGTTCTCCTTGGGAATGGCGTCGGTGTTGATGATGAAGTTGCCGTCAGGAGTTTCCCGAACGCCAACCGGAACCATTCCGCCCTCACGTCCTTCCACGGTCTTGATTCCTTTGCCGCGGTAGTTGAGGACCCAGTTGGTGTAGGAGAAGACGTGGCCGCCCAGCTGGCCGTCGAAGGCCACCGAGAGGGTGAGGCCCTTCCACTTGAAGCTGGTGTTGAAACCGCCCTTCCACTTGGGGGCGCAGTCGCCCATGAACTTGAGCTCGGTGTCAGTCTGCGGGAGGTTCTGGCTGTCAAGGAGCATCATGCCGGAGACGTCCACCATGTTTCCTTCAGCGTCGATTGCCGTGGAGCCCTGCGGCGCCCTCTTGTAGCCCTTGCCGTACATGCAGGTAAGGCTCCCGCCCTCGTAGGCGGTCATGTAGGCATGCGTCGAATAGCTCGCCACGATCCATGAGTCGATGCCATCGCCCAGCGAGATGACGCTGTTGACGTTCTTGGTCCAGTTGACGCCCACCTTCCAGAGGATGTTCCTGGTCTTTATGATGGAACCGTTGGCGGTGATCTCGACACCCCTGTTGCGGATGGAACCGGCATTGATGTATATGCCGCTCACGCCGTTGGCGTAGGAGATAGGCATCTGGGAGATGAGGTCCTTGGTGACCTGGTCGTAGTAGGCGGCATCCAGCGAGAAGCGGTTCTTGAACATCTTGAGTTCAAGGCCCACCTCCCAGGAAGTCACGATCTCCGGACGGAGGTCGGTGTTTGACTTGGTGGTCTGGATGGCGATGGTTCCGGGGAAGCCGGTGGTCTGGAGGTAGTCCACAATGCGGTAAGGTGCCGTGTCGTGGCCCACCTGGGCCCAGGAGGCCCTGATCTTCATTAGGTTGATGAGGCCGTTCGTACGACCGAAGTCAAAGAGGTCGTTGAGGGCCACACTTCCCGATACGGAAGGGTAGAAATAGGAGCGGTTGCCCTTCTTGAGGGTTGAGGACCAGTCGTTTCGGCCGGTGATGTCGAGGAAGATGGCGTTCTTCCAGGACAGCGAGAACAGCCCGTACAGGGAGTTGGTCTGGCGGGTGTTTGCCGAGTTGAAGGTCTTGAGGTCGGTGGTGGAGTTTGCAAGGGTGTAGACTCCGGGGATCTTCAGGGTGGAGGCGTACTGGTCGTGGCGGTCGTAGGAGCGGTTGATTATGCTGCCGCCGATGTTGCCGGTGAACTCGAACTCGCCGAAATGCTTGTTGTACCTCAGCAGGAAGTCCGCGCTGTACTGCTTGGAAGTCACCACCTGCTCGCGGTAGAAGCCGTCGGGCTTGGCTTGGGTTGAGGTGGCCTGCCTCTGGGTACGGAAGTCGTGCGTCATGTCAAGACCGCCGCGGACCGTGAGCGTGAGCCCCTTGGTGATGGTGGCGTCCATCTTTACGTTGCCGTAGATACGGTCCCTCTTCTGGTCGTTGATACACTGGTATGCAAGGAAGTAGGGGTTGTTCTTGCCGCCGGAGAGGGAGGCGTCCTGCTTGACTGCGGCCTCGTCCCTCCAGTAATCCTTGGCCCATTCCATGTCAAGGTTGGGAGCGTAGCACCACAGGCCGTACATTATGGCCGTGGAGCCGTATCCCGACGATGTGGGGATGTTGCCGTTGACCGTCCTCTTGTAATTGACGGCGCTTTCCACGGTCATCCACTTGGTGAGGTTGCTCTTTGTCCTCAGGGACAGGTAGTTGGTCCTTGAAGGCGAATTAGGGACTATTCCCTTGATCCTGGAGTCGGAAACGGAAAGCCTTACGTTGTTGTCCTTGTTGATCTTTCCGGAGAGGGTAAGGGAGTTCTGGGCGGTGAGCCCGGTCTCGAAATACCTCTTGAACCAGTCGCCGCGGCTGATGAACGGAGTCTCGTCACGGACGAAATTGCCCATGTCGTCCACGTGGCCGCCGATTCCCTTTTCAATGTTATAATATTGATAATAAGGAGTTCCATCCATCTTGGGTCCCCACTGCTCGAGAGAGGAGGTTGAGGAATAGTCGGCCCTGGGGTTGATACCGGACACATCCTCGTCGGCTGATGAAGGAAGGTAATAGTAATATGGATATGCGTCGCTGCCCTGGCCGTAGACGTACTGGAGGTCCGGCGATGAGAGGACCTTGTCCATGGCCCAGCTGGACTTGAAGGACACCTGGAAGTTGGATTCCTGGCTGCTGGCATCCTTGGTGGTGATGATAATGGCGCCGTTGGCGGCCTGGGAGCCGTAAAGCGCGGTTGCCGCTGCACCCTTGAGGACGGTTACGCTCTCGATGTTGTCAGGGTCCACGTCGGCGGTACCGTTACCGTAGTCGATTGCATAGGAAGAACCGTCGCCGCCCGCATCGGACATGGTGGCAGTGTTGTACATGGGCACGCCGTCGATGACGAACAGGGCGGTGTTGTTCTCAAGGTCGGCGGTGGACTCGCCTCGGACCGTGACCCTCATGGAGCCGTTGGGACCGCTGTTGGTACGGTCGATGTTAAGACCGGCAACCTGTCCGGTCATACCGTTGAGCCAGTTTCCGGTGGTTCCCGCGTTGGCGAATTTCTCGCTCTCGACCTTGGTAACCGAGTAGCCGATGGCCTTCTCGTCCCTCTTGATACCGAGGGCTGTGACCACAGTTCCCTCCAGCAGCACGGCGTCCTCGCGGAGGACGACCCTCTTGACCTCGGAGGAATTGGCCTGGATGTTCCTGGTTTCATAGCCAAGGCACATGAACGAGAGTTCCTCGTTGTCGGCCGCCATGATCGAGAACTGGCCTTTTTCGTCGGTCAGGCCGGCGCCGGTGGTCTTTCCGGAAATCATTACCGCGGCGCCCGGGATGGGATCACCGTTGTAATCGACCACTACGCCGGTACGGGCCCTGGGACCTTTGCCGGTGGATGCCTGCTGGGCAGCCTGGGGGGCCTTGGGGCTTCCCGAAAGGGCTACCATCTTGTCAGAGACGCGGTAGGTGACGCCGGTGCCGGCAAACACGGCCTCGACGCATTTGTCGAGGGAGGCTCCGGAAAGGGCTACCTTTACCGCAGGGATTTTCTTGTCAAGCAGGGAGGCTTCCGACGAGAAAACCACGCCGGTCTGCTGCTTGAACGAGTCAATTATCTCCTTGATGGTGGCGTCCTTGAGGTTCAGGTTCAGGTTGTAACTGTCCTGCGCCATAAGGACTCCGCCGCTACCCAGGAGAAGGACGACGATGATTGGAATCAGTTTAGTTAATCGTTTCATATCGTGTGTTAAATGATATTTTCCTCTATTGAGAATGTCCTGTCCTTGCAAAGGAAGCCCAGCAGTTCCACAACGCTTTGCGGAGTCGCATCCTTCAGGAAGTTGAAGTTGTAGAGTTTGTCGGAACCGGTGCCGTCGCTCTCTCCCATGATTATCCTGATGCCCAGCTGGGACTCGATTTCCGAGACTATTTCCTCGATTGTGGCGTCCACGATGGATACCACTCCGTATTTGATGAGCAGGATGTCGCCCACAGGCACTTCCGATACGTCAAAAGCCTTGTCGGATGAGTCCCAGGAGGCCTTCTGGCCGGGGCGGAGGCGGAGCATGTTGTTGCCAAAGCTGTCCTGCATCGCCACGGAGCCCTTGGCGAGGACCACCTCGGCCTCGCCTGAATCCGAATCCTTGACGTTGAACATGGTGCCGAGGACCTTCAGCCGCATGGAGCCGGTGGTTACGTAGAACGGCAGGTCGGGATTGTGGCTGACGTCGAAATAGGCTTCTCCCGTGAGGCGGACGCTCCTGTCGGTGGTCCCGAAGAGGTTGTCGTATTCAAGGGTGGAACCCGGGCGGAGCCAGATGTCGGTGCCGTCCGGAAGGGTTGCATGCATCGTGGGGTTGTCCAGGTTTGCGATGGTGTGCACGGCCGGGAGGCTCTCCTTGCGGGGCAGCAAAAACGGAAGGGCTACAATGGCGGCCACTGCCGCGGCAGCCGCTGCAATCTTCAGGAAGGCGCCCCAATGAGACTTCCGGCGCGGTTTTCCGGCCTTCTGATAAATGCTTTCAAGGGTTTCCTCGGTTTCAGCGGAGGACATCTCCGATGGTGCCTGCAGCCTTTGGAAAATGGCCGCATACTCCGCATATGTCTTTCTGTTTGAAGGGGATTCGTCGAGCCAGGACCGGAGGACTGCATTGTCTTCCGGCGTTATTGTGCCGGTCAGCTTCTCCACGATCAGCGCTCCGGCGGCGTCTTCCCTTGCCAAATGGGTATCCATGGGTAAAAGTACTTATTATTATAAATAAGCACGCAACCCTTGCGGAACACCTAATGGAAAATCGATTTTTTTGTTAAAACTTCCTGCTCCAGGCGGAAAGCTTTTGCTTGAAACCGTCAGGGAGGGCAGGATTGGAGCAGACGGACTCCAGCATGGCGTCGATGTCCATGCCGCGGAGGTACTCCAGGGCCTTTTCCGGGAATTCGGTGATGAAGCTCCCGCACTGCGCCACCTTGAGGTAGGGCACGGGCTGGGCCTGGAAGGCGTCGTCCCATTTGCAGTAGACGAGTTTTGTCTCCGGGGTTATGTCCCTGATCCTCTTGATGATGCCCTTCTTGCCAAAGACTTGCTCACGGGCTGCGGCGGACTCTTCCGGATAGCGGGCTTCGACTTTGACCGTCTTCCGGCAGCGGGTCTTGGGAAGGTGGAGCGTCCATGCGAGGTTGTAGCCGTCGTAGGTCCACCATGGCTTGCGGGAGTCCTTGCGGGGATGGCGGGAATATTCGGCCCTGCGTCCGTTCACGGTGACGCTTTCGGGAGGAAGCACCCCCTCGAAAGTAAGGCTGAGGGTCCTGCGGCGGGACATCCCCTTGAATGACCCTTTGCGGCCCCCCACCTTCACCTTAACCCCGGAGGCGTCGGAAACCTTGGTGATGCGGGTTAGCGCCCATTCCTCGGGATAGGCCTGGGAGATTCCGTCATCTTCGTAATAATCGATGGTGGTTTCGCCGTCGCCCGGGGCGATGAAGAGCCTGAGGACGTCGGATGGTTCCTGGAGTGAAGTAATTCCGGGGTCCGACATGGGGATTATGGCTCCGGCGCGGATGAACCAGGGATTCTCGGCGATAGTAAAGGAAAGGGTGTCGAGGCTGCCGCCGTGGCGGACGGCGCCGGATGAGACGTCGTACCAGTCGCTTCCCGGAGGGAACCAAACGGTCCTTTTGCTGAGGCCGGTAACCGGGTCGGCACCCTCGCAGATGGTCGAGGCGATGATATCGTCGCCAAAATAATACTGCTCCTTCATGGAGTATGCAAGCTCCTCCCCGGGGTCTTCGTAATACATCGGCCGACAGATGCAGATGCCTGTTTCCCAGGCTTTTCTGGCTGCATTGTAAATGTATGGGAAGAGGTCGTAGCGGAGCCTTACCGCCTCTTTCATGTAAGGGAAATACCCGGGGTGCATCCACATCCTCTTCTCCGACACTTCGCTCTTGTTCCAGTGAGTCTTGAAGATTGGGGTGAAGACGGCGCTCTGGAACCACCTGGTGTACAGTTCGGAGTTGGTGAAGTGCGGTACCCATTGCCGGAGTCCTCCGATGTCGTGTCCCCAGTAGCCGAATCCCACGTTCGAGGCGGTGGCGGTGAAGTAGGGGATGAACTGCAGGGCCGTCCACTCTTCGTAGACGTCGCCGCTGAAGCCCACCTGGTAACGGTGGCTTCCCAGACCGCCCCAGCGGTGGTAGATCATAGGCCTGGGGGCATGGATCCCTTCGGAAACGCTCCTGCGGACCTTGTCGTTGAAGAACAGGTGGTTGAGCCAGAAGGTGATGTTGAGGCCTTCCATGTATTTGCTGGTCTTCCACTGCTGCCAGTCCATCCACCAGAAATCAACTCCCTGGTCTTCCAGGGGATGCAGGACGCTGTTGAACCAGGCGTCGGTCCATTCCCTCTGGCTCGCCCGGAAGAAAACCTGGGCCTTTGAGCCGTCGGGATTGATGTACCCGGGAGGCCCGTCGTAATCGGAAGTTCTTGAAAGATAATCCTTTACAAAGGTATCGTAACAGTCTTCCAAAGGGGTGATGCCCGATGCGGGATGAAGGTTTAGTGCCGTCTTGTAGCCAAGCCCGTGGAGGTCTTGCAGGAAGTCGCCAGGTGACGGGAACAGCTGTTTCTGCCAGGTGTATCCGGTCCAGCCCACCTTCTGCCCGGCCGCGTCGCGCGGGGCGCCTCCCTTCCGGAGGGTGTACCTCTCGTGCCAGTCCATGTCGATTATCATCACGTCGGCAGGGATTCCTAAACCGCGGATAGTCCTGGCAAGGTCCAGGAATTCATAATCGGAATACTGCCAGTACCGGCTCCACCAGTAGCCAAAGGCCCACCGTGGCGGCATGGGAATCTTTCCGCCGATGAGGATATAGTCCTTTATGGCTTGCTTGTAATCGTGCCCGTAGGCAAAGATGTAGAGGTCCTTCCTGAGGGCGGAAGTGTCCCTCGGGGATACCCACTGCTTCCAGTCGGAATCGTCTTCCACGAAAACGTGGCGGTTGCTCTCGTCGACAATCGCCCAACCGTCTCTGGAGATGAGCCCCTTCCCAAAGTCGCGGGCGGGATGTTCGGGTGTCCCGTCGCACCGGTCAAGGGTGCGCGCCGTTCCCATGAGGTTGCCGGAATCGTCCATGCCGGGATGCCAGATAACCTCCTTGCCTTCCAGGAAGAACCTGACGCTGAGGTTGTTGGCGTTGAACACGGAGTCGCCCCGGTACTCCAGCAGGAGGCTGTCGGTCCGGATGGAAAGGACATCGCCGGAGCGGATTGAGGTGAAACTCGGGACGGGAAGGTTCCGGTTGACCACGGCAAGGGTGGCCCGGTCTTCAAATACCTGGTCGGAAGCCCATTCCATCCTTATCAGCCTGGGCGTGAGGACGGTGAAACGGGCATGTGACGACGGGACCACGGCCTCGGGCCGTGCAACCGGATTCGCGGACAGGGCAGCACCGGCCAGGAGGGCTGTAAGGAAAATCATAAGGAGGCCTTTTTTTCAGCCATGCTCTCTCCAAGGGCCTTTCTGATGACCTTGAGGGCGTTGTAGATATGATTGTCTACGGTTGAAAGCGATATTCCCAGGATGTCGGCTATGCGCCGGTGGGGGATGCCCTCGAACCGTGACAGGATAAAGACCTCGCGGCATCTGGGCGGCAGACTGTCCAGGGTACGGGCTATCACCGAGCGCAGGTCCTTGGTGTATAAGTCCTTGATAATAGGGTCGTTGTCGGGATCGTAAGCGGCGTATTCCCTTTCCAGGCGGTTGCCGGTCCATATCCGGTGCGTGTTGTCCGCCCCCTTATGGCGTATCTTGTTCAGGCAGCCGTTGTAGACGCTTCGGAGCAGGTAGAGCGAGACGTCGCCCCCGCGCGAGATGCCCTGGAATCTGTCGGGATGCCTCAGAAGCCAGACAAAGACATCCTGCACCACGTCCTTTGCATCCTCCTCCTCCACCATGAGGCGGGCGTAGGATACAAGGGCCGCGAAGTGCTGCCGGAAAATAAAATCAAAGGATGTCATCAAAGCGTCTGGTTATGGTCTTCTGCAAAAATAATCAAATTATAAGTCTTGTCTCCTACTTTTGAAAAAGTTTTGCCGCTTCCCTTGCCGAATCAACCTCCGCAAGGGCGTTTCCGATGACTCCGCCATAGTGTTCCAGGACATCGGACCAGCGGTAATACGGGCCTGATACGGGTTCCAGGGGCAGCGTGGCCTCCCTTTCGTTGAACAGTACCTTCAGGAGTATGTCGCCCTTCCCGTTCCGGAAAAAGACAAACTGCAGCGACGACGCCATGGGAACCTTGTACAGGGGGAAGAGTTCGTAGCTGTCGTCGGGACCGTAGGTCTGCTTTCCAAGGCCGTCGATGTCCATCAGCACTATCATCGGCAGCAACGCCGAATCGTGGGTGAATCGCAGCCGGAGCTGGGTTTCGCCCGAGGCAATGTCCTCTTGCGCCCTGTCCAGGATATCCTTGAGGGTATAGGCCGAGAACACGGGGAAGAGCGTGCCGGAGCCCTCGATATTTCCCAGATAACTCAATATCCGGTAGCCGTAGGCCTTTGCCAGGGCGTATTCTTCTTCGGGCGTGAACAATCCTTCAAACATGTCCTCCTGCGGATCGTCCAGGCACAGGACCGAGCACTTTATGGCATGGAGCCAACCGGTGAAAACGGAGAGGTCGGTACCTGCTGCTTCCGGACGGGAGAAGAGCCTTGATGTGATTCCGCCGATGTCGACGCTGTCACGCTGCCACTCCCACGCCGGCTTCTGGATTTCCCGGACGGTAAGCGGCCTTGTGAAGTCCAGGGTGCTGACGTTGGGGGTGAGGACTTCCAGGAGTGCGTTCGAGGCCGCCGCATCTATATCTAGGGAGGGATCCTGCCTGTGAAGCTCTTCCACGGTGTTTTCCATGCTCATTATCACCCTTGGTACGGTGGTGGCGATAGCCGTTCCCCTGGTTGGGCCCCGGAACACTTCCGGGAAGCGGCGGTACATCCTTGCGGCGATGCTTTTAAGCTGTCTTGCCCCCTTGCCGGTCAGTTCGCCTTCCATCAGGGAGGCCCTTTCATAGAAGGGACGGTAGTCCCGGAGCAACTTTTCCCCCCTGGGCGTGAGTGCACCGGCCTTTTCCGCCCGGGCGAGGGCATTCATGACAGTATCATACTGATAGAGCAGGCCCCACCTGGCGCCATGTCGGCCCAGATGACTGATATAGAATGGCTTATATCCTCTGGGAGGTTTTGTCATGGGCGCCTCGTCGCAGTCGTCGTAGATGTAGTAAAAGTTGCCGGCCTTGGCGGGATCGGCGCTGATTTCCGTCCTTGTGTCAAGGCTTCCGCCGGGCCCGCTTCCCGTTTGCCTGTTATCCGCTCCGTCTGTCACACGCGGTCCTCCGCAGGAAACGGCGAGTACGGCCGCCGCTGTCAGTATTTCCCCAAAAGTCTTCATGTCATTGAAAATCAGCATACTGGCTTGTGGTATTCGCAGAGACCGTCGATTGGGGCCTTGATGAAGCGGGAGACGCGGATTCCGGCCCTGTCCAGCAGGGGACGGAGGATATCGCGGCATGCCCAGCCAAAGCCCCCCACTATCCCAACCGGGTAGTCCTTTACGTCGTAACGCAGCAGGGACCTGTCTATGAAGCGGCGGAAGTTATTGTCCACCAGTTCTTTGATGTAGGGGTCGCCGTATCGGGCGATTATGAACGGGGCAAGGCTTCCCAGGTAGCCGGAAGGGGAAGGGGAGCGGTATACGCCCTCCACGATGGCCGCGTAGGAGGAGTCGAATTCCCTGGAAAAGTCTGCCGCCACGGCTTCCGGGACAATGCCCTTGATGAAGTCGGAAAGGAAGAGTCTTCCAAGGGAGGCGCCGCTGCCGTCGTCCCCGATCACAAATCCTCCTGAATAGACCTTCTGGCTTAGGGTTATGCCGTCGTAAAAGCATGTGTTCGAGCCGGTTCCGAGGATCGCTGCGATTCCGGGAGAGTGGCCGCAGGCGCTTCTGGCGGCGCCCATCAGGTCGTTCTGGATGTCTATCCGGGCATCAGGGCAAAGGTCCCTTACCGCGTCTGTCAGTTCCCCCCGGATGGCATCCGTTACGACTCCGGCGGTATACATATAGAAGCCCAGGATCCCATGTAGCCCTTCCGATCCTACAGCCTCGGAGATGATGTCCTTTATGCCTGAAAGCTGCATGGTGGAGACATTCATTCCGCTGCGCAGGAACTGTTTAACCTGCTTTCCGTCACCGTCGAGAACCCTCCAGTCGCTCTTGGTGGCCCCGCTTTCAACTATCACTATCTGAGCGTGGAGCGTAATGTCTTGATTATTATTCATTTGCGTAAAGGTGCATGCGGCGGGAACAGCATGCTGTTTTATGTAATGTATTGTGTGTTAATGTTTTGTGTTCCACGCCTCTTGAGGAAGTGAGTCCACCGCGGCACGTACGGAGCCGTACCGTAGCAGCAGGTCCTTGGCCCTTTCGTAGTCGTCAATCCCTGACTCTTCCATTATCATCCGGGCGCCGCGGTCAACCAGTTTGGCGTTGGAAAGCTGCATGTCCACCATCCTGTTGCCGTGGACATGCCCCAGGCGGATCATCACGGCGGTGGAAATCATGTTCAGGGTGAGTTTTGCCGCGGTCCCGGATTTCATCCTGGTGCTTCCGGTAACGAATTCCGGCCCCACCACCGACACTATCGGGATGTCTGACACCGCCGCCGCGGGAGAGTCCTCGTTGCAGCAGACGCATGCGGTCAGAAGTCCCGCCTCCCTGGCTTTCTCCAGGGCCCCGACCACGTATGGGGCGCCTCCGGAGGCCGATATGCCTATCACCGTATCGTCGGGAACCGGGTTGAACTGCAGAATGTCCTTCCATCCCTGAACCGGGTCGTCCTCGGCACCTTCCACGGCGGTGCGGAAGGCCTTGTCGCCTCCTGCGATTATGCCTATGAATTTATCGTAAACACCGTATGTGGGCGGTATTTCCGATGCGTCCGTAACACCCAGCCTGCCGCTGGTGCCGGCGCCGATATAAAACACCCTTCCTCCCCGTTCCATCCTCTCCACGATTCCGTCCACCAGGGCTGCGATCTGACTGATCGACTGTGCCACTGCGGCGGGTACGGAACTGTCCTGGGCATTGATCCCCTTGAGGATGTCCACGGTGGACATCTTTTCCAGGTTGTCGTACAGCGAGGCTTTCTCGGTTTCCTTTATCATTTTGCGATTTTTTTTGCGTCCTTGTCAAAAAATGCGGTGCGGGCTATGAGGAGCGCTACGCTGGCAACGGCCCAGACGGCTCCCAGGGAGGCGATTCCGCCGGATAGCCCGAAGGCGTCGCTTATCATTCCCAGGATCCAGGGTGCCAGGGAGCCGATCCCGAATCCGAACAGGATCAGCACCGCCGACGAAAGCGAATAGTACTTGGGCTCGATTACGTCGTACAGCACCGCGTAGGTCCCGGCATCGAAGAAGGCCCTGAAGAAGCCGAATCCCGCGAGGGCGGCGCAAACTGTCCCGAATGACCCGGACATGCCCATCAGGACGATGCAGGGCGACGCCAGCAGCAGTCCGGCCGCCTGGAGGAGCAGCCTGTTCCGGGCTCCCGAGGGCCTGGCCGCCATCCTGTCGGAGAGAGCTCCGGCCACGAGCACGCCCACGAACGCGGCCGCGTGGGTCCAGAACATGGAATGGAACCCCGCAGCGGTCAGGCTCAGCCCGAAGGTCTCCTTGAGATATTTGGGCATCCATGTGAGATATCCGTTAAGGCCGAAAATCAGACCTATATACGCCACCAGCATGCACACTGCCGTTGGAACCTTGAAGATGGCGGCAATCGCCCGGAACAGGGTTGGTTTCACTTCTTCCCCGGTAGCTGTTCCTCCGTTATCCCCAGCTCCTGTTCCTCCGTTACCCACAGCTAGAGCGGGGGCCTGCTGCCTCGGCTTGTCCTTGAGCCGCATCGCCAGGACGGCGGTGAACAGGATTCCGGCGCCTCCGAAGATGTAGAACGCGTACTGCCATCCGAGTTTCTCGGCCACCCAGCCCGCCAGGAATCCGCAGGTTATCACCCCTATGTAATAAGATGTCTGATGCAGCGACATCGCCCTGGCCCTGGTCCTGGTGTCGTGGTACTCGGCGATGATTCCCGTATAGGTCGGGCCGAACATCCCCTGGCCGATTCCCATTCCAAGGCATCGGAACATAATGAACGAGAAAATGCCTCCTGAAAGGCCTGTAAACAGGGTTGCGGTGGAGAATATCAGCGTGCTTACCCAAATCTGCCGGCTGCGGCTCATCCTGTCGGCTAAGAATCCGGCAAAGGGCACGGTCACGGCATAGAACAGGTTGAACAGCATGGCTATCAGGCCCATCGTGCTGTCGGATGCTCCCAGATGGTCCTGGATCTGGGGAAGGACGATATTGAATGCCTGCCTGTCGGCCTGGTTGAGGAAGAACGCTATCCACAGGAGCAGCACCACCTCCCACTTATAAAAAGACTTGCTGGTGTTTACTTTCATTTTATTATCTTTCTCCCACAAAGGTATAAATAACTCTTCCCCTCGCAACAAAAAATCCACGCTGCCACACGCTCGGTGTCCGGTTGCCGCGTCATCTCCGTCCCCGGTCTACCCTTCCACGGCACTGCATTGTCTTCCGGCGTTATTGTGCCGGTCAGTTTCTCCACGATCAGCGCTCCGGCGGCGTCTTCCCTTGCCAAATGGGTATCCATGGGTAAAAGTACTTATTACAATAAGCACGCAACCCTTGCGGAACACCTAATGGAAAATTGATTATTTATTAAAAATCCCTGCTCCAGGCGGAAAGCTTTTGTTTGAAGCCGTCTGGGAGGGCAGGATTTGAACATACGGACTCCAGCATGGCGTCAATGTCTATGCCGATGAGGTACTCCACGGCCTTTTCCGGGAATTCGGTGATGAAACTGCCGCACTGTGCCACCTTGAGGTAGGGCACGGGCTGGGCCTGGAAGGCGTCGTCCCATTTGCAGTAGACGAGTTTTGTCTCCGGGGTTATGTCCCTTATCCTCTTGATAATGCCCTTCTTGCCAAAAACCAGCTCCCGGGAGCCCACGCGTCTCCTGCCAGGAGGCTGGTCTTCCGCTCTCGGCCTTCGGCCTCGGACCCTCCCACCGTCGCTGTCGCTCCGGCGGGCCCCTCCCGCTGCATGCGCGGGTGCATACGGCTTCACACCAGCCCCCTGGCCGGTAATCCACCACTC
>JAFRXI010000018.1 GCA_017437755.1 Bacteroidales bacterium | reverse complement strand
GGCTTCCCTCGCCGCGGCATATTCCCCTCTTTGTCACGAGGTTGAGGATGCCGCCGCGGCCGTTCTCGTCGCCGGGATACCAGTTCTGGACGGTGGAATACTTGACGTCGGCCCCTTTCTCCACTATTATCTCCACCACGGCGGCATGGAGCTGGTTCTCGTCCCTCATCGGGGCGGTGCAACCTTCCATGTAGCTCACGTAGGAGTCCTCGTCTGCAACGATCAGCGTCCTTTCAAACTGGCCGGTACCGCGGGCGTTTATGCGGAAATAGCTGGAGAGTTCCATGGGGCAGCGGACGCCCTTGGGGATGTAGCAGAAACTGCCGTCGCTGAATACGGCGCTGTTGAGGGCGGCGTAGAAATTGTCGCCGGAGGGAACCACGGTGGCAAGGTACTTCCTGACCAGGTCGGGATGCTCCCGCACCGCCTCGGAGAACGAGCAGAAGATTATTCCCTTTTCCGCAAGGGCCTTCCGGAAGGTGGTGGTTACCGAAACCGAGTCGAAAACCGCGTCTACCGCCACCACCCCAGCAAGGACCTCCCTCTCGTGGAGGGGGATGCCAAGCTTGTCGAAGGTTTCCTGAAGCTTTGGGTCTATCTCCTTGGGCCGGTCGGCGTCTTTCTTTGGGGCGGCATAATAGATAATGTCCTGGAAATCAATTTCCGGCAGAGTGAGATGGCCCCAGGTAGGAGGGGTCATCCGCTGCCACTTCCGGAATGCGTCCAGGCGGAATTCCAGCAGCCACGACGGCTCATCCTTGATGGATGAGATGGTCCTTATGACCTCTTCGCTGAGTCCCTTTGGAATGAAGACCTGTTCCACGTCGGTCACAAAGCCTTCCTGGTACTGCTTGGAGGTTATATCGCCTATTATCCTGTTTTCTTCGCTCCGTTCCATTCCGCAAAGATAAGAAATTATTCCCAGCCGTTGAAGACGGAAGGAGGATAGACGTTGTCTTCGGATGGGTCGTGGAGCGGGGCCCAGAGCTGGGCGAAGAAGGGGTTCCGCCGGGCCTCGGCGTCAAAATGCCATGGCCTGTTTTCCTTTTCCCACGGATAGGGATAAGGGAAGCATTCTGGGCACCAGTGGCCTCCGAGGAGGATAAGCCTGGGAGACGCGCTGAATGTATGCCCCTGGGCGCAGCACCATTCCAACGGGGTGTCCCAGTCGCCCTTTATCATGCTGTCAGAGAGGCACTTCCCTCCCCTGAAGGCGGCCGCGGAGCGCATATCGTCGATGGTGAACTCCTCCATGGGTTTTGACTCGTCGTAGCCGTGGTCCAGAATGACCGGCGTATCGGAAGGACGGGAAAGGTCCTGGTGGCGCCAGTCCGGGATGGCCATGTATGCCTCCATTGAGCCGTAATAGGCCGAGATCCTGAGCTTTTCCCCTTTCCGGATCCAGGTCTGCGTTCCGTGGACGGGACGGTTTGCCATGAAGGCCATCGCCCCCTTAATTACATGCGGGAACAGCTTTGCCACCTTGGTCCTGCCGGCAAAACGGACGGCCGCGGGAAGGTCGCGGCTCCGGCCCATGGCGGCGAAGTACTCCTTCAGCGGGACGTTGGCCCTGAAGTGGATATAGTTTTCCAGCACGTCGCCGTCGGAATACCACATCCCATGGAAGTTCCTGGTGGTAAACCAGTTGGCGTTGAAAATACGCTCCGGCGCGGGACAGCCCGTGGCCTCCAGTATCAGTTTTTCAAACTCGTAGTTGCTTATCCGGTACTCCGGTCCGCTGCCGATGTTGTAGTAACGGTTCCAGAACTCCCCGGGCACGTCCGGACGGCATACCCTTTCCAGGAGACGCCCGCTGTCCTCGACGGTCGCCCATTCCAGCACCCCCCGGATGGGGACGTGGAACATTATGGGGTCGAAGTTCCGGAGGATCCCAGGATACAGTATCCCGCTCTGGCGGAGACTCACCCAGCGCCTGATCCCGCCGCCGGTAAGGATGCGCTCGGCCATGGCCTTGGTGATGCCGTAATGGTCGTAGGCGGAAACGCAGATGGGGTCCCCGGCCCTGCCCCAGTGGAGAGGTTCCCTGCGGTCGCCCATCTGGGCAACGGAACCGATGTAAACCACCTTGGGCTGCCTTTCTCCCTGTGCCAGGACCGCTTTAAGTATGTTCCTGGCAGCCCCGACGTTGGTTTCCAGGGTGGTCCTGGGGATATAGTCGGCCTTGGGGCTCACCTTGCCTCCCACGTGGAGTACGATGTCGCTTCCGGTTACGCCGGCAAGCACGTCTTCGTACCGGCGGAGGTCTCCCCAGATTATTTCAATCCTGTTTTCAAGTCCCCTCAGCGCAAGGCGGCTCTGCTTGTCGGGGAGCGCCAGGACTTTGATGTTGTAGCCGAACTCTTTCTGATGGGACAGGAGTTCCCTGAGTCCGGCCGTTCCCATGGTGCCGGTGGCACCTGTCAAGAATACGGTTGTCAAGAGTCAAAGAGTTTTAACAGGTCTGCGAGGACGATCGAGGCCACTGACTCGACCACGACCGCCCCACGTATGGCGATGCACGTGTCGTGCCTGCCGGGTACGGAAAGTGAATCCGGGGAATTTTTGGCGAAGTTCCAGGTACTCTGCTCCTTACGGATGCTGGAAGTGGGTTTGAATGCCACCCTGAACTCCAGGGGAGCCCCGTTGGTGAGGCCGCCGTTCACTCCGCCGGCTCCGTTCTTGATGGGCTTTCCGCCCGGGCCGATGGGGTCGTTATGCTCGCTTCCGGCCATTGAGGCGGAGCGGAAACCGTCGCCGAATTCAACGCCGCGAACGCCCGGAATCGCAAAAACAGCATGGGCCACCAGCGATTCCACGCTGTCCCAGAACGGTTCCCCGAGTCCGACCGGAAGGCCCTCCACACGGCAGGAAACAATCCCGCCGAGGCTGTCTCCGGACCTGGCGGCATCGGCCGTCATGCCTTCCCACAAAGCGGGATCCTGGCAACCGCCCATCTCCACCAGGGATGCCGCGGCCGAAAAGTCCGGTAGCGAAGCTGCAAGCATCTTCTTGGCCACGACTCCGGCCGCCACCATGGGCAGGGTGAGCCTGCCGGAAAAATGGCCGCCGCCACGGGGGTCGTTGAATCCGTGGAACTTCACGTTTCCCACATAATCGGCATGGCCCGGCCGGGGCATGTCCTTGAAAAGGTCATAGTCGCCGGAACGGGTGTTGGAGTTGCGGAAAACCAAAGCCAGGGGCGCTCCGGTGGTCTTCCCCCCGAAAACACCTGACAGTATCTCAGGGAAATCGGCCTCGATCCGCGGGGTGGTTCCCGCAGCACCGCTTTTCCGACGGAGGATATCCTCCCTGAAATCGGCCTCGGAGAGCTCCAGGCCGGGGGTTACCCCGTCGAGCACAACCCCTACGGCCGGGCCGTGGGACTCGCCGAAAAAGGACACCCTGAAAATTCTTCCAAAAGAGTTCATCTTATAAGCTCTGCAAAAAGTTCATTGAATTCCGGGAACGACTTTGACACGCAGGCGGTGTCGTCGATTTCAACCGGAGAGTCAGCACCCAGCGAGGCAACGCTGATGGCCATTACCATGCGGTGGTCGCCCCAGGAACGGAAAGAGCCTCCTTTCAGGAGGTTGCCGGTGAGGGTCCGCCTGGCGAGCGATTCTCCGCGGATGGTCATCACGTCGCCCTCAAGGAAGGCCTCCACGCCCATCCTGTCAAGGGTTTCAAGTATGGCGGCAGCACGGTTGGTCTCCTTGTGGACGAGCCTTCCGGCACCGGTTATATGGCTCTCCCCCTCTGAGAAAGCCGCCAGGACTGCCACTATGGGGAAGAGGTCGGGACAATTGGTGGCATCGGCATCAAAGGCGGTGAGCGGCGCCATCTGGGAATGGACACCCCCTCTGGGAAGGCCTTCGCCAGGTTCCATGCACGACATGCAGGCCCCGGCCGACGTAAGGATATCCACTATCGAGAAATCGGCCTGAAGCGACTTTGTATCAAGACCTTCCACAAGGGCCTCGCCAAAAATGGCACCGGCCACGAGGAAATTTGCGGCTCCGCTCCAGTCGCCTTCAAGCATCATGCTGGTCCCCTTGTACCGGCACGGGGCCGGTATCCTGAAGGTGATTCCCGTGCAATGCGACCAGTCCCCTTCGTCGAGGAAGAGGTCGTCGCCTTCCATCTCGCTCTGGACTTTCACGCCGAATTCCCGCATGACATCAAGGGTGATGAACATGTATGGGATGCTGCGCGGTTCATTTACGTGGACGAGGGAAGGGGCCCCGCAAAGCGGAAGTGCGGTCAGGAGGCCTGAAATCAGCTGGGAGCCGCCCCGTCCGTCGATATCGGCCTTGCCGGGGATGAGAGGACCGTGGACTTCAAGGGGCACCAGGCAATCGGTTTTCCGCTCCGGAGCCGGAAGGTCGGATAATGGCCTCAGAGCCACGCCGAAAGAAGCCATTATGTCATGGGCTCCGGCAAGAGGCCTCTTCAGAAGGGTCTTTTCACCGGTAACCCTGACCGGATCCCTTGCCGTGGCGGCCATTACCGGAATCATCATCCTTGTGAGGAAGCCTGATTCCCCAACGTGGAGCTCCGTTATGCCGATTGAGCCGGTATCGGCATCAACTCCCTGGATGACAAGTGTTTCCAGTCCGTCTTCAATCTCGGTGCGGATCTTGGCGCCGAGGGCTGAGACTGCGGCCAGGGCAGAGGCGTTGTCGCCGCAGGAGGTGTAGCCTCCCAGGCGGGATTCCCCTTCGGCAAGGGCCGCGAGTATTATGGCCCTCTGGGCGAAACTCTTGGAGGCGTTCATCCTGAGAGGCCCGAGGCAGCGGAGGAACTTCCTGGAGCCGTAAACAGCCTCTGTCATTTCCCTGTAAGGCCACTGGCCAGGGGCGGCGGCTTCCTCTTGGGTCAGGGCGGCATAGGTGAAGGGGGCCCCCAGTGCAAGGCAGCTGATCCTGGTATGCTTCCCGGCCACGCCCATGGCAAATGCCACCAGAGGCCTATCCCTGAAATCGCAGTAGAGACCAGGCACCCTCCCGGCATCTTCCGCAGAAGACGGCATGACTGCTATTTTCACTATGTCGGCCCCGAAACGGACGCACCTGCCGGCAATTTCCAGAAGCTCCTCCCTTGACGGGACGGCCTCGAAATTATGGTATGACCTTATAAGCTGCGTCCCCTCCGACGAACAGGCCTTCCGGATTTTCCTCCCCACGGAGGCGGGAGCTTCGAGTTCCAGGTCGGCATAGGCCGCACCGGCCGTGATTGCTGCGAGAAGCCTCTGCTCGGCATCCCGGCACTCGACAAAACGGCAGGTGGCCACAAGGGGGACGTCGGTTCCGGAGAACAGTTCCGATATCTCGTCCAGGGAGAGGTCGCAGCGGTCCAGGCGGATCTCGGCCATCATTATGTCACCCGAAGAGAGCAACTGGCTGATTTCCTTAAGGTTCCGGTTCTGTATGGTGGTGCAGATCATAGTTTTCCAATGGCTTCCATTACCCCGAGCGGGACGGTTGTCACATCGCCCAGATCCCTGATAACCACAAAATTCACCTTGTTGCCCCCGGCTTTCTTGTCCTTTTGCATTGCATAGCCGAGATCCTGTACCGGGAACGGGGATTCCACCGGCAGGCCAACGGCCTTGAAATCGGCCCTCAGGGCACTTGCGAGGCCTTTCGGGGCAAGGCCCAGGGCCTCCGAAAGACGGCCGGCCAGCACTATCCCCATGGCCACGGCCTCGCCATGCGAGATGTCCGTCCCCTTTATCATGGCCCGGTGCTCGATGGCATGGGCGAAGGTATGACCGAGGTTCAGGAGCCGCCGCTCGCCGTTTTCATAAAGGTCCCTGGATACTATCCCTTCCTTTATGGCCGCGGCCTTTGGGATAAGGCTTCCAAGGGCTTCCCGGGGGATTCTCCGACCTCCGGAAAGCAGTTCCACGGCCTCGCGGTAAGCCTCCCGGTCGCCGATGATGAAGGTCTTGAGAAGTTCCGCCGCCCCGCCAAGGAACTCCCTTTCCGGCAGGGTTTCAAGTACTTCCGGGCAGAGATATGTGAATTCCGGCTGACGGATGAGTCCAACCATGTTCTTGTAGGAATCCAGGTTGACTCCGTTTTTCCCGCCGATGGCGGCATCCACCTGGGAAAGGAGGGTGGTGGGGATGAAGGCGCATGATATCCCCCTTTTGTAGATTCCGGCGGCAAAACCGGAGATGTCGGTGGTTATCCCGCCGCCCAGGGCCAGGAGCAGGGCGTTCCGGGAAGCGCCGTTATCCATCAGGAACCGGCAGATCCCGAGGACGGTGTCCATCGATTTTGCCTCCTCGGAGGTTTCCAGGGCATATTCCGCCCTGAACGGGAATTTCCCGGAAAGGCTCCGGGCAAAGACCTGGACTGCAACGTCATATACAAGGAATACCTCAGGAAAGCTTCCGAGGTATTCCGCTGCTTCCGAGACCCCTTCTCCGGAGACTATGCGACCGGCCCTGTTATTTGGAGCCATCATAAACCGCACGTATGTTCATGGCATAAAAGAGATACTGATTATACTCATAACCAGATGATTCCATGGCGCTCACATTACATGTCAGCTTACCTTCATAATTCCTGTAGGATATTATATCCGGACTGGCTTTGCGGTAACCGGATTTTCCTTCGCAAGTGGATGTTCTCAGATATGAGGAGGACCCGTAGGATACGAATGTTTCACGGTCATAATAACCGCCATAGGGGAAGAAGAGGGACTTCCCGTTGATTTTACTCGTCAGCTTCATACCTTTCACGCCCTTCACCGTATCCTCGGAGAGTGTACAGTTATCGATAAGGTCCTGAGCTTCAAATTTGGTGGGCATACGCCAGTTGCCCCCATAAGTCCTGTAAGCGGCATCATTTTCCAAAGCAAGGGTCGGATACGGCGTCCCGCTGTTTGGCGAGGTATAGACCCCTTCATAATCGCCGGTAGCCGGGCGGGCCTTTATCTCGCCAAAGGCATAGTATTTTCCGCTCTGCTCTTCAGAATTGGCGCCCACGTTCCACTTCATCCAATATACGGCAGTTCCCATGTGGACGGCATTTGACGGGACTGGGGCCAGGACGATTACCTGACATGCCGCCTCGCGGAAACCGTCTACGGAAGTAGCATAGATGTAAGCCATTCCTTTCTTGATACCCTTGACCACGCCGTCACTGACCGTTGCATACTCTTCCTTGCTGCTTTTCCAGGTAACTT
Organism: Bacteroidales bacterium; assembly: GCA_017437755.1. Lineage (GTDB taxonomy): Bacteria > Bacteroidota > Bacteroidia > Bacteroidales > UBA932 > Cryptobacteroides. The sequence goes on along the minus strand of JAFRXI010000018.1, from coordinate 93,793 downwards.
TCTGGCTGGAGCCATCAGGGGATACCGTAGCCTTCAGCTCAAGACTCTCCCCAACCGGCAGGTAATACTTCTGGTAATTCAGACTCACCTTTTCAACGGCAGTCATGAAGGACTTGGATGCTCCCACATATTTCTTCCCACCCTGTTCTATCACCGCGGCAAAGAAATACTTCTTCGCGTTGACCAGGCCTTTGGCGGTACCGGTGAAATCATTCCCGTCCACCGTCGCGTCTACTTTTACCGCAGATGCATCATCGGCCACTTTTTCTTTCTCGGATACAAGGAAATAAGGAGTCCAGGGCTCCTCGCTGCTGAGATCCGGCCCCTTCTTCCCGCTCAGTTTCACACCGGATGCGGAGACTTCGGCCCCAACCGTAACGGCTTGATAGGAAACGTTGCCAGTCCCTTCTTTCTTGCATGAAAAGGCGGCAATCACGAGCATTGCCATCAGGGAAACACGGAAAAACTTCTTCATCGCTTATGATATGTTTGTGATTTACAAATATATCATTTTTTTTGCATGGCGCGAATTATTTAATAACTTTGCATCCCATACATGCCCAGATGGCGGAATTGGTAGACGCGCTGGACTCAAAATCCTGTGGCAGCAATGCCGTGCGGGTTCGATTCCCGCTCCGGGCACAAAAGAAGCATCGCTTTTTGGCGATGCTTTTATTGATCTTCTATCTCTTTAGGCTTTTCTTGGCCATATAAGGTCTTGGCGTTCCGGCTGGTGACGACGCTCTGACCAAGTTGCTTTTCAAGCTCTCGGCGAGCGGTGGCCGCAACCTTTCCGCCACGCTTGGCAACGGATTTTTGTTCTGTGAAACCCTTAGGGTCAACTTTCTGAGAGAGTTCGGTGGCGGCTACTTCCGCAAGCGTATTCAGTGCGCTCTCCGTTCTTGTCATATGGTCCCGAAGATTCTCCTTCTTCAATCCTTTGAAGTTCTTGTACTGACGAGTTGTCATCCCTGACCATTCTTGGGTAATAATATCTGTCAACGTTGCGTATTGCTGACCCGACACACCCGTCCTTTGCCATTCGTCCGTGAGAGCTTTTCGGGCATCTTTTCCTTTCATTCGCTCATTGATCCATGCTTCGGAATACCCAAGCCGACGATAGTATTCATACCCCCTGTCGATGGCCTTCTCGGGGTCTTGCATCTCGTCAATCCGCTCGCTGGCAACCTTAGCCATCCACTGTTTGAATGGTTCTGCCTTAGGTGAAGGGATAGATTGTATCAGTCTGAATAATTGCTCTTGATCGGCAACATCTGTTTGACGCATTTTGCCGTCAGCCGCTCTCATTTTGAAAGTGTGACAACTTGTCACGGTTTCGTTCCCCTCTTTGAGTAGCCGCTCCTTTAGTTTTCTCCAATACGCAGAAGCGTCTACACTTTCTGTAAGTACGGAAACCACATCAACAATAGAGAAGTACCACTTCTCATCATCTTCGCTCCAGGCGGTTCTTATTGTTTTGTCTCCAAACAGTTGGAGCGCTTCCTTCTGACTCATACAAATATCGTTTTCTGCGAAGGTACAAAACAGAGTCTTCTGTCGCAAGAGGAAAATGCTTTGGATTCGGCAAAAACTCATGCATTTCCCACAATTGCTCTACCCCCCTCCGGCAAAAGGTTCGGGAACAGAACGGTCAGGGGCACAAGAAAAATGCAACTACTTAATATTTAGGTGGCTGCGTTTTTGCTTTTTTGGAGAGAGAGTACTTAGAGCTTGACACCCGACCTCTGCCATTCGTTCGGGATGCTCTCGCTGGCGAGTAATGTTACACTAAAGAGGAAGAATATTTGTATCTTTGCCAAAACGAATGGAAATGCAGATTATTCAACACCCCATATCAAGGGAGGACCTTAAGCGTATCGCCGAAAACACATTCGGCGATATGGTAAAATGTGTAGCAGACGTGCGCAGGAATCTTATCGCCATTGATGCCGAGCTGCACGCAGACCTGGAAAGGCTGTTACTTGAGGACGGATCGGCCCAAGAAAATCTTTGGGGCTTCAACTTATGGGTTGAGGAAGAGGGAGAAGACTTCGTTGAATTTGATTCTCTGATCAACATCCGTGCATGGCAAGGAAACCCCTCCAGAGATGTGTTGAATATAGAAGCCAGAGAGGCTATCAAGTCTTTAGTCGCACAATTTGTCTCCGAATAATGCAGCACGCATCCCTTGAAAATGGCCGATGGGCCGAGATGTCCTTTCCGCAGCAGATGGCCAACATCGGCAGCGAGACCTTCCGCGTATTTAAAGCCTTGCAAGATGGGAAAGACAAACGGGCGGAAAGTGCCTTTCAGCGATTTCAAGAACTGATAGACCTTACTATACGCTTTGGCAGGCAGAACGAGCCGGCAGTCGCAAGAAGCGCCATGTGGGAAGAACTTTGCCGCTTCAGGGAATTGTACTGCAAAGCCTATCTCTCCAAAGACTTGTCCGAACTTCTTGCGGCAAACCGCTATCTTGACCGGTTTGCCGCCATGGTATGACATCCCTCCGGGGCCGAAATACTTCTTTTTCCCATTAAGGGTCGGCTTTTCATCGCATCAACATCTCAGCGTTGTGCCGGAGGGAACAGGCTAATAGTCCAGGATGTTCCTGGAGACGTAGTCCAGTACGGGGAGATGATCCGCGTCAGGGCTGGGGTAGAAGGTGTGCTCGCTGGTTATGACTGTCGCCAGGTAGCCGTTCATCGCATCCAGCAGGCTCCTCGTGGTGTCGCCTTCTACGAGGCCGCCATTTGTCTCGTCGCCATTTACGAAGTAGGTACAGTCGGTAAGTGTGCCTCCGGAGCCCAGCATGTCTGTGGACGCGCATCCGTTGAGGTAGTAGCAGTGCTGGTAAGATCCGGACTGCCGGTAGGAAATGCCGGCGCTGTTGGCAATTTCGGAGGTTGAACTGCCGGCATAGTATGACTTGACCGTTCCCGAATTGTAGCAATACATCGCCTGGGCATTATAGGTGATACCAACCGCTTTGGCCGACGTAGAAGAGGCGCCGTAGGCGATGATCTTCCCCTGGTTATAACAGCCCTCCACGCTGCCGGAAGTCGTATTGGATGCGGCAATCCCGGCGACGAAGGCGCCATAACCCGACTGCGTAATCTGACCGGTGATGTTGCCGGTATTGTAGCAGAGGGTTATCAAGCCTCCGTACAGATTCCCGCAGATGCCGCCTACATAAAAGCGGTTGCCGGAATTGGCGTTGGAATAAGCCGCGAGGTTGCCTGTATTGTAACACCTGTCGATTTGTACGGTAGCTGCCGCATAACCGACAAGTCCGCCCGCAGCCATCAGTTTTGCCCGGCTGGGATAATTTGCATAATATCCGAAAAGCCGCATCCCAAGAGACGAGCCGCACTGCTCGAAAATTACGTTCCCGGTGGCATAGCCGCAGATAGAGCCGTAGTAGTGCGGTCCCCGGACGAAGTCATTTCCGGTATCGATGGTTCCTGCCACATGGACATCACGGATAACTGATCTCGGCGTGGTCCCGGACGTGCCCTTGATCCGTCCGAAGAGGCCCATGTACACCTCTAAACCATTTGTGCTTTGCGTTGAAAGATGTCCCAGGTCGAAACTGTTGATGGTAATCGTGTGGAAATTGCCGTCAAAATTGCCCTGGAAGCCATTTCCCTCATTTGTACTGCCGATAGGACGGAAATTGGAGACCGAGATATCCCTGACAAGCCTGAAGTACTTTCCGGAGTAGTAATCGACCCTGTTATTCACATTATTGGCCAGCAGATGGAGATCGTCCTCGGAGGCAATCAGGTAGGGATCATCCTCCGTGCCGGAGCCGGCCCAACCATCAGATACAAGGGTGGCACCAGAGAAGGCGGCATCGACCGAGAAGGACTTTATCTTATTGAGGGTGAATGTGTTCTCGGCATTGATGGTACGGACATATTGTTTGCCCGTACTGGTGGTCATGACAATCTTCGACCCGGAGGGCATCGTCCGCGGAAAAACTGCGGCATAGTAAGGCCCGGGGCCGCTCATGTCAATCTCGATGCTGCTTGCTGCCTGATAGGTGGCCCCACTATATGAGCCGTCCAAGTGGCGGAAGGACATCCAGCCGGCCAGAAAATTGTCTCCCGAGCATATCAGGGAAAGCGACTCCACATCGGCCGTCTCCTTGGTGAAGCGGATCAGGGCAGTGGCATTCTTGAAAGACAGGTTGTCGTCGTCCGTCGTGGCCACGCAGATATTCGCATTCCGAAAAGAACCGTCAGTGAACTGCGGGACATTGAAAACGACAAAGGTCCCGGAGATGTGGCCGGTGGCATAAGAGGCCGGATAGCAGGCGTAGATGACATCGCCGGTCAGGGACGAGGTGGAGAACTGGGCCGTGGCCTTGCCGATATCTTCCTGCCGTACACCAACGATTTCCTGATTTACGCCGTCGGACAGCCATACGGCATCGCCTTCGCTCCAGATTGGCGTGAGACCGTCAAGGCTCGTTTTCATGAGATTGGAGAAAGAGGCGGTAAAGGTGCGCACACGCCCTTCGGGTGCATTGGTCTCCATCTCCACTTGCTGGCATGATGTGGCGGCGAGGATCAGGGCCGCGAGAATACAGATGCTTCTTTTCATGGTACAGAGAACAATTTTAGTCAAACTTGAATTCATTCTCGTCTTCCTGATAAGACTCATTGGGTGTAGGGCTCGCGAAAGCGGCTTCAAGGAGAATTTTGATCTGCTCGGTGACGGGCATCTCGTAGGCCGGCTTATTGTTCATGGCTGATAAGTTGTTAATTTTTACAAAATTACATTAATATTTTGTAAATGCAACCCTGTTGGTGCCCGGCCTCCGGCGAATCAGATCGTGCCCAGTTCCGTTTCCTCTACGGAGGGCAGGGAAAGGCTGTCCGAGGTGGGAGGGGTCTTGAATTCTACCAGGTCGGTAACCTCGACCACCTTCTGGCAGGCGGCATGTGCGGCCGCCTTTGCGACCTTCGACTGTGATTCGCTCACCGTGGAAGGCTTGTATGTATTTGTGGTAACGTCCTTACCGGTAAGCGCCTCAAACCATGTGCAGGCTGCGGTGAAACGGCCGTAATTCACTTCCAGATGATATCCGTCGCGGTTGAAACTGTCGCCAAGATATGATGTACGTGCATTTTGGATTGCGGTTCCGGACGGAATGACTCCGGCAACGGTTTCACAGTCGCGGAACATCTGTACGGCAGCATCACAGATCATGTTGTACATGGTCATCTGGTTGCTGTCGTACTTGGGATACTCGGCATGGGTGGAGTTGGACGAATAGGCCCAGGTCTGATGGAATACGATGACCACGTCCTTGTTGGTGACGTTGGTCTTGACATAGCTTATCAGAGCATTGAGATTCGAGTATGTGCTGTAGATTCCTGAGGACCCGCTTGCCTGCTGGACGGTTATCACATCCCAGTTCTCATCCTTTATGCCTTCAATAAGGGCTTTCCCCGTGTTGTTGGTCTTGGTGCCGCTTACAACCTTGCGGTACTCATAGTCCTTGGCGCCATTGTTCGCCTTTGCCAGATGGGTGTCGATTGTGCAGCCGCCGATGTACATGTTTCCTATGATGGTTTCCTGACCGGAGGCCTTGAAGAGCTCATAAATATACTGCTCCGCGGCATCCTGCGAAAAACTGTTGCCGATGGCAAGTATCCTGAGGGTATTGCCGTCAGAAGCCGTTACGGGCTTTGGCACGGATAATACTCTTGGCTCCGGATCGGTTCCAGGGTCGGTGCCAGGATCAGTTCCCGGATCGGTCCCAGGATCGGTTCCCGGATCGGTCCCAGGATCAGTTCCCGGATCGGTCCCAGGGTCAGTACCGGGGTCAGTACCGGGGTCCACCTGTTCCTCTCCGGGTTTATTGCCTTCTTCCGGGAGTTCCGGTTTCCGGCACGATTCGATAGAAACAAAGAGCGCCGCTACGGCCGCAATTGTCAGTATTGTTTTCTCAATTTTCATATCATTCAACCGTTACGTCAGCAAGTTTTGTCCAACCATCCGTCGTGGTGCTCAGCTTGGCGGCAGCAAGCCGTATTCCGGGAGTGTTCTTGAGGGAGGTGTCCACGATTGCCACAGCCCACAGATATATGCCGGCCTTCACATCCGCCTTCACATCGATAGTATACGCCATAGGAGCACCCTGATGCCAATCCGACGGCTCACATTCGTCGTCGATGAATAGCTGGGCAACCTTTCCTTCCGAATCGATAAGTGCAAATGCCACCTTGTACTTGTAATTCCACTGCTTGATGTTATTTGGCAGATAACCCCATCCGAGATTGCGCCAGCGATGAGTAATCTGGGACTTGACACCCTTTTTCATTTTGGAAGGAAGCGACACCTTGTCAGGATAAAGCCGGTATCCTCCCTCGGAAATGAATCTCTCAACAAGCGTAAAACTGGTCTGGAACCACGATCTGGTCTCATCGCCCACACGGAAATCCATCATGTTGACATGGGCGTTGGCAGATGCTTCAAATTCTCCCTTACGCACATCCTCCGGATGATCCCTGCGGTAACCCTGTTCATCGTTCCAGTACGAGTGCTGTCCGACAATCCATCCTCCCTCCATGAGTATGGGGAGTCTGAGTTCCCATTTCTTCACAAATGCCCGCTCCCAATCGTTGTACCCCCAGCTGTTGTTGTTCATGCCAAAAGCGTCAGAACGCAGGCAATACCCGTTATTGATAGCTATCTGAAGCACGTGTTCGCTGTCGGACTCCGCCTTGGCCCCTTCGCTCACCGGGTGCCCGATATGACGGTGATAGTTGATGACAAGTGGAATCCTTGTAAAGTTACTGCTGTACAGTTTTGTAATCCACTCCATTGTATCTGCCTTATAATCAGCAGTCTTTGAGGTGACGGCATTGTTCTGCTCATAGCATACGTTATGTCCCTCACCCCATTTTCCAAGTCCATAGGCATCAATGAAAGCGCAGACCGAAGGGTCATTGAAACGCTCCGCGAAGGCTTTCACAAATTTCTCGTAGTACCTTCTCCAAACAGGATCGATCGCCAGAGGGGTCTTCCTGTCAGGGTATTTTGAATCGGAGAGCCAGTACTTCGCTCCGGCATCGAATACGAACTGAGGGGTATTCTCCCTCTGGTCGCGGCCGTCTACCACAACCCGGAAAGCTATAGGGATTCCAAGTTCCCGGGCCTTGTTTATCAACTTATAGAGGTTTGTGGAGGGATCGTCCCATGCATACTTGCCGTCGGCAGGGTTGAAGGCCTTCCAGCCGGTGCGGATATAGCAAGCGGATGCATAATCCCGCACCAGCACTTCCCTGCCAAGTTCGGGCACATAGATCTTTGTATCGAAGTAGGATGGATCCGATGTGGCCGAAACATACATCACCCAACCGTTGAGCGGGTTCTTTAGGGCCGAAGTCCTGTCGGGACTTATGGAAAGGGTAATCACATTGGACGCGCCAGTGTTCACCTCCCCTCCTGTCTCCGACCTGCCATGACACGACACAGCCATGAACATCGCCACAGCCAGCGACAAGGTATGCCTTATATTGATCATTTTGAAATCTATTTAACGGTTACGGTTGTGAGCCGCAGCCAGTTATCTTCCGTAAAATCCCCCTTAGCAGAGATATAAATACCTATGTTCTTTTCTTCCGAATGGTCGTTTACTATGCCCACGGCCCAGATATAGGTACCGGGAGAGACATCCTTCACGACGGTCTTCAGTTCATACGACGAGGTCTTGCCCTTGATCCAGTCGCACGGGCGTGCCGCTTCGTCATAGAACAGTTTCTCTATCTTGCCGCTCGTGGCCCTGATGAGGGCGAAAGCGACCTTGTATTTTCCCTCGAACTGGGGGATGTTTGTAGGACAATAGGCGTTGCCCAGGTTCACCCATCTGTGTACGATGGTGATATTGTCACCGTTGCCGATTTCCGTAGGGACAGACACCTTCTGGGGGTAGATTCTGTAAGTTCCCGTCTGAAGGAACTGTTCCAGAAGCGAGAAGCCCTCGTTGAACCATGAATACGCCTCGGAATCCTCCGGGTTGTCGTTATACCGGAGATCCAGGGTGTTGGCGCACGCATCTATGGCGTCGTCGTATTCGCCCTTGCGGACATCGTACCAGGTCTTGTACCCATGGGGATCCTTGAACGCCGACGATCCGTGCGACGACTTTACCCATCCGCCTTCAGCCACGACAGGCCTCTTATACCTGTATTTTGCGACTATGCGCTTCTCCCACGAGCCGTAGTAGTCGCCCATCCCGAACGCTCCGCTGCCGATTGACATGCCTTTCTTTACGGCACTGTCTATCATTCCTTCGGAATCCGGATTGGCACCCCCCTCGCTTTTAAGCGCACCCACGTGCCTGTGGTAGTTGATGAAAGTCGGGATCCTGGTGAATTCTTTCACGAACAGATCCGTCACCCATTCGAACACCGGAATCTTGGGTTTTTCATCTCCGGTGGAATAGATGCACCGGTGATACTCTCCCCACAGGCCGATACCTACGCCGTGTACGAATTCATAGTGCTCGGGGTCATTGATGTGCTGCGCAAAGTCGTGGATGAATTTTTCATAGCACTTCTGGAACACAGGATCGTCTGGGTACGGAGTCCATACCGTCGCCGATCCAGTCTGGGTCGTGTATCCCTTTGCGCCCTTGTCCTTCACGTATTTTGGCGAACACCATTCATGCTTGTCACGGCTGTCGATAGTGTAGCCGAACCCCACGCGCATACCTCTTTCCCAAGCCCCTTTCACAAGCATCTTGTATCGTTTGGACACCTCGGTCTGGCACTCGTCCATCCAGATGTAGAGGCCCTCCTCGGGGTTTAGCTGGGCCCAGTTGCCGCGGATAAGGAGCGTATTAGCATAGTCGCATGCGTTTACGATTCCGTTGGCGGACTGGAAGGCGTCGTATCTCTCCCAGAAATGGGACATGTCGTTACCCAGACCCGAGTAAAGGACAAAGCCGTTGAGAGGATTGCGGTAAACCTTGTTCCTCTCCGGGGAAATGACGATTTCCTTGTTCTTCAAAAGAGTGTCGCTGCCTGCGCCGGCACCGGCGGGCTCCTTATCACAGGAGACCGCCAATGCCACGCCGGCAAAAAGAAGTATTGCTTTGAGATGACTCATCTGCGATTGGAATTACCTCTTTTCAAAGCGTACCTTATTGTTATGGAAATCAAAGATTATGAAGTTCGTGGGAGTAACCGTATCGTCCTCAGCCTGGAACAGGAACTTATAGTCCCTGACATAATCCTTGTCGTCATCCCCATTGAACTTGGGATCCACGGTATCACCGCAGAAACCGTATGCGAATCCGATCCATTCATTCAGGTTGACCTTGTAATTCCCCTTTGTGTCTTTATCAATCGCGATATAGAAACAGCTGTCGATATTGGTATATGCCGCTCCGTTGGCGGTCTTCCATCCATAGATGGCAAATACCTGGTCACCCTTGATGTCACTTCCCGAATACACGAGAATCTGAGGGTCTGCCGCGCTGAACTGGATATTGATATCCTTTGAATTCCAGCCGCCGCCATTGATGTTGTTCCCCTTGCGGCCGAAGATGAGTCCCTGACCGGGAGCGAGGGTGAATGTCACATCCTCATCGAAACCTCCCGCCTTGAAATGTCCGGAAATGGTCTTGTAGAGTTTGGCATCCTCTGTGGGATCATAAACGGTAACGGTTTCATTCGCCTTGTCATAGACTACACGATAGTTGCCGTCCGCAGGTATGGTCCAGACAGCAGCCGTTCCGCTGGTAGCGATATCCTCCGCTACGCCGAATGCAAAGGCGCCGTCGTGGTTGATATAGGTAGGGACCGAATCCTCGAAGCGTGCGATCTTGAGGTCGCCGGCCTTCAGTTCACCGAACCATGCGTACTTGCTGGCATCCTCGAGGGCGGCCTTGAGCTCCTTGCCTCCTGCAGCGGCATTTCCAAGGAGATAATATCCTGACTCGAACACCGGATCGGTCTCTCCGACACTGCTCATGTCAACGGTGAACTTCACGCACCGGCCCTGTTTGAATTCAATCGGATGGCTTGCTACGTCCAGGTCCTTCTCCAGGGTATTGCCCTTGACCGTGATGACCGTGACCTTCATGCTTGTCTTGACGGTATTGGTCTGGGGATTTACAGTATTCACGGCAAAGTAGATATTCTGGGTGGCCGAGGTATTGATGGTAATTTCACGGAACTGGCGTGACGCCTGATAGTCATTGCCGTACATTATGGAATACATTCCTGCAATGATATTGTCAGGGGTTGAAATCACAACCTTCTCGACCGAGTCGCCGTCATCAAGCTTGAGGTTCTGGAAAGAAAGGCAGCCATATCCGGTAAGATGGGTATAGGTTATCTCGGGGTTGGTGACGAATGAGTCATACACGACGCTCTTTCCGTAGAAAGCCATCGCATGCGGATCCGGAGAACCGGCGAGCGGGGTCTGCACCGGAGGGATATCGAGTCGGCTCTGGCTCTTATCTATCTGCCAGCAGCCCCATTGACCCTGAACTCCTGCAGGAGCATATGAGAAATACTGGTAGCGGGTGGCGTCGGCGATTTCGGATACTTCCACGTCGAATTTGGCGTTCGCTCCGCCGTCGGAAAGGATGGCCTCACCGGATGCCTGGACGAACACGGACCGGGTTGCCTTGCCGTCGCCATCTACAGAAGCCAGCGCGATCTGGATCTTGTCGCCCTCTGACCAGAGGACGGGGTATGTTCCCTCGGAGATCGTTCCGAACTGCGTCTTTGTGTCAAAGCCGGTATTTACGGTAATCTTGACCAGGTTCTCAGATGAACCTGCAGTGTTTTCCTTTGTGCAGGAAACGAACAGCATTGCAACTGCTGCTACTGATAAAACAATCTTTTTCATCTTTCTGCCTGTTTTAATAAGTGTATTCATTTTCTACTTCTTCCACACTCGGAAGGCTTCCACGGGGACTGGCAACGAGGACTGCTTCAAGGCCGGCCAGCATAAATATACGCACTTCTGGCGTAATGTAAAATTTTGGGGTTGTCATGTTATAAATTTATTATATGTGACTTATTTCTTGTCAAAATATATCCTGTCGTTGCGGAAATCGATCATGATGAAGTTCACCGGCGTGGAAGTGTTCTGGTCGTTTCTGAACAGGAACTTGATCGCACGGAGATCAGCTCCGATAGGCACACCGTCAACCATGAGGTTCGGATCGCGGAGGAAACCGTAGGCAATGTCGTACCACGTATTCTTGTTTACCTGATAGGTCCCCGTCGCACTCTTCCTGGGCACGATATAGAAGGCCGAGTCATAGTTGGTATATGGCTTCCCGTCCGATGTGAGCCAGTTGATAAGGGCGATGCACTTGTCTCCCTTGACATCGGCGCCGCTGTATACCAGAAGCTGGGGATCGGCCTCGCTGAATTCAAACCTGACTTCCTTGGTAAGCCATCCGCTTCCGTCCATATTGTCGCCCTTGAAGCCGAACAGCCACGGGGTTCCGTTGACGTTTCCTTCCGGATTGAGCGTAAACTCAACATCCTCGTTATAAGTGCCGACCGGCCCAAAGTGACCCTGGAAGGTCTTGGGCTTGAGGTCAGTTGCCGGGCTGTAGATACGTACCGTCTTGTTCTGGATATTGACGACTATACGATACGTCCCTTCTTCCGGAATGGTCCAGCCCGCCGCATCCGTCCTCATCGTAACCGCCTCATCCTCCGCATCCATGATGGTTGAACCGTCGAGGTCGGCAGGAGCTATGTAGGTCGTCATCCCGTCGTAAACCACGGGAAGGGTAAGGAGACCCTTTTTAAGGGCGACATGGGCGGCATACTGGAATTCGTTCTCCGGAGTCTGCTTCATAAGGATACGGGTGGCGCCCATTACCGCATCGCCGGAGACATAGAGTTTGTCTACATCGAAGGTGAGGGGCCTGAACGGCCTGATCTCGACATTGAGGGTACGGACCTCGGGCATGACGTATTTATCGCCGCCGTCCCACTTGCAAACGACGCCGAACTGAACGGTGACCGGGCGCACATAGGACTTGCCCCACTTGTCAAGGATGTAGCTCTGGAGCTGGGCGTTGGTGAAGCTCTTGGAGAAGGTTCCGTCGTCTTCGACCGTCCTCACACAGGTGTTGAAGTTGTTCCCGGCTATATCGATCTTGGTGATATAGGTAGGAATGTAGTCGTCCGGCATCTCCCGGGCGCTTGTCCAGTCAAAGGTAAGGGCGATGTCGTCGGGTTTATCCCTGTCGAGATCTATCTTGGTGGAAGATGCCGAGAGCTGCATTTTCTCTTCCGCCTTAAAAAAGTTCTGCGCCTGCTCAAGGTAGTTGACCGGCCTCTGGCAGGAGGCGATACAGAGAAGGGATAATAGTATGATATATGTCTTTTTCATATCTGAAAAATTCTAAACTACTTCTTAGTTCCATTCAGGGAGCTGGACAAGATTGACGTTCTTGTCGATATCGTCCTGCGGGATGGGCCACCAGTAGCTGATGAACTTACGGGTCTGGTACCTGGTCCTCTTGTAGAAATCGTTCCTATGGTCCTTGTCGGCAAGGGTGTTCATGCCATAGAAGTTCCCGTTGAGGACTTTCTCGGCCTCATTCCAGCGGCGGAGGTCATACCAGCGGTTTCCATATTCACAGTTGAGTTCCACGCGGCGTTCCCTGTGCACGAGGTCCCTCATCACCAGGGGATCGGCAGGGACTGGAATCTCTTGGCTGTCAGAGCCATAGACAGGTATGCCCGCGCGCTCACGGATCTTGTTCACATACTGGACTACTTCATTCTGCGCCTGATTGTATGTTCCCTTGGCGATGGCATACTCGAGAAGGCATTCCGAATAGCTGAGATAAGCCTCTGCTAGGCGGTATACGATACCCTGACGCTTGATGTATGTTCCCTTGCTGTCCGAAGGGATGGCCGACGGGTCCACACGCTTGCGGATGAGGTAACCCGCAGACGGGGAGTCATGGCTGGGTCCTCCGTCCTCTCCGCCGGAGAAGAAGTTCGTGTACCAGTTCTGGGAGCCGTGCTGGCGCTTTCCGTAGTGATACTGCTCATTGTAGAGGACCGAGATATAGAACCTCGGCTCGCGGTTGCAGTACATGTTGAATGTCTCGCTTGGGACGATTACATGGTTGACCTCGCTCTTGGACTCGGTCGTGGTTGACTTGTCGGCATAGATCCAGGTAGTCTTTGCGACCTCGTTGGCCGTTGAGTATCCAGTTTCGGAGTAGCCGGAATCGGAGTTGATTATCGGGCTGCCGTCGGCATTGTAACCGGTGATGGGAACGAGGCCGTTCTTCATGAAGAAGGCGTCCACGAGGTTCTGGGTGATACCGATGGCACCCGCGCCGCCCATGGAACGGGGATTGGCCTGACGGTCGAAATAACCTGCGTCGTCATAGGTACGGGGGATGATCACCTCGGTATTGCCCTGGTTGTAACGGAGCATCACCGCGTTCTGGTATGACTGGAACGGATCGATGTCGCCGTCCGTCCTCTCTATATAAAGGGCGTGTCCGGCCTCTTCAGCCTTGACGATGAGGGTCTTGTTTGCGTCAGCCGCAACCCTCCAACGCTCGGGGTCGAACTCGGAAGAGAATATGTTCACGCCATCGATGTTCTTGACATTCTGCATCGCAGGGTTGCCGTTCACCAGGGGACTGGCGGCAAATGTGAGGAGACGAGCCCTTATGGCATAGCACCAAAGCGCGGTTGCGCGTCCGTATTTGCTGGCGTCGTCGTAGAAGTTGGGAAGCTGTTCCGCAGTCTCCTCCAGTTCCTCGGCAATCCAGTCCACAACCTCATAGAACTTCTCCTGCTTGAGCATCATGTCGGCGGCGTTGGTACCCACGGCGGCATCCTTGATCATGGGCACGGATCCGTAGTTCATCACAAGGAGCGAATGGTAGTAGGCAATCATGAAACGGCACTCAGCCTTCATGTAGTTGACCTCGGTTTCGCTCACATCCTCGAGGGGATGGGCGTTCTGTATGAATATGTATGCCTGACGGATGAGTTTGGGGAGAGTCTGCCAGTAGGTGATCACACCCGGCTGTGACGGTGTCCAGTTGCCGTTCTGGTAAAGTATGGCCTTGAAGCCCTGTGACTCCCAGCCCACAGAGGGGGCAAGTTCGTCGGCGATGGCGTCCGGACCGTCGTAGCTGTAGTATTTGGGGATACCGGTATAGATGTACGCAAGCCAGCGCTCCATGTTCGTCCTGTTCTCAAATACGGTTTCGATAGTGAGCTGGTCATCCGGTTGCTTGTCCAGATAAGAATCGCAGCCCGAAATGCCCGCGAGAGCCAGAACACTTATTATGATGTATTTCAGTTTCATTTCGACAAGGATTAGAATTTGAATTCAAGACCGGCAGAAACGCTCTTCATGGCCGGATATGCCGCACCGGTCGTGGATTTGAGTTCGGGATCCCACAGCTTGAACGAAGAGAAAGTGAGGAGGTTGGTTCCCCTCAGGTATACCCTTATGCCTGACATGCGGATCTTGTCCGTAATCTTCTTGGGAAAAGAGTATCCCAGTTCGACGTTCTTGAGACGAAGGAAACTCATATCCTTGAGCCACCACGTGGAAGCCTGGTTGTTGTTTGCATTCGTACCGTAATCCAAACGCGGATAGAACACGTCCTGGGAAGGGTTGTCCACGGTCCAGCGATCCTGGTAGTTCGTGAAAACATTGTAGTAAACACCCTTGTTCGATACGGGGATCACGTTTCCCGAAAGGATGTTCCACGTCCTGCCAACACCGGAGAAGAGCACGCCCAGGTCGAAGCCTTTGAAAGAAAGGTTGAGGCCGAAGCCATAGACGAGTTCGGGATCCACCGTTCCGCCAATCGCCGTCTTGTCATATACGTCGATCTTGCCGTCCGGCTTGCCGTCCACGCCGCCGATGTCCTTGTACTTGATGTCTCCGGGACGCACCTTGCTCACGAGAGTAACCTCGGGGAGGTCCGAGCGGAGGATTCCGTTCTCCACATCAACAAAGTCGTCGTAGGTATAGAGCCCGTCATCGATATATCCGAAAAGCTGATTGACCGGATGTCCGGTCTTTGCGCGGTTGGTTCCCACCACGGAAGCCGCCTCGTCCATCTCCACGATGGTGTTATGGGCGTAGGTGAAAGTACCTATGGCACTGAGGAAGAGTCCGTTAGCGAATTGTTTGTTTATCTTTAGGCTGATCTCGGCGCCCTGGTTCTTCACCTTGCCGTAGTTCTGCCAAGGCATCTTGATGAAACCGGCGGTGGAAGGGATGGACTCGCGTTCCATGAAGATGTTGTTCCTCCTTTCGTCGAACACATCCACCTGAAGATCCACGGCGCCCTTGAAAAGTCCAAGCTCAAAACCAAGGTTGGCCTTGTTCACCTTCTCCCAGGTCAGGTCCGCCACGGCGAATTCACCTTCCGCCATACCGTTCCGGTTGTAGGAGGTCTCCTCGCCCCATCTGTACTCTCTGAGGGTATCCCAGTCGTCCGTAATGGTGGAAAGGTATGCGAAACGGCGGCCGTCAAGCGTGGCATTACCGGTCTGACCATAAGATGCCCTGAACTTCAGCTTGTTTACATACTCCTTTACCGGACGCATGAACGGTTCCTCCGTAACCACCCAGCCAAGGGCTACTGACGGGAAGAAACCATACCTGTGACCCTTGGCGAAGTTCTCGCTTCCGTTGTAGCCGAAGTTGAATTCGGCCACATAACGGCTGTCATAGGTATATGCCGCACGGCCGGCAAGACCCTGGTTCCTGTAAGGAAGCTTGGATCCGTTGTCGTAGTTGCGCCGGTTGAAGAGGAGGAGTCCCTGAAGGGCGTGCTTCTTGGCGATTGTACGGTTGTAGTTGAGGTTTGCCTCAAGATAGAGGCTCTTGGTACCGAATGAACCGCTGGTGGAGTGGCCGAGGGTATTTGATCCGTTTGACTTCTTGGTGATCATCAGCATTCCTTCCTCGTTACGGTTGGAGGCAGGGTTGTACATATCCGGAGCCGTGCTTCTGGAAACTGTTCCGGAAGACAGGCGGTCAAACGAAAAAGTTGCGCTGGCCCTGAGGCCCGGGGTGATGAACGAGAGGTCCTGGTCCAGGCTGAACAGTGTCTCGATCTTATGCTGGCTGGTTCTCTGATAACCCATCTGGGTTGCCATCGCCCACACGTTCGATTCCTCGTTACCCGCAATCTGCCCGGTGGAATACTGGACGGGGAAAGAGAAAGGAACATGACGGAACGCCCTGGTGAAGATTTCGCTCACGCTCTGGGTGGTGGAATTCCTGTCCTGGAGGTAACCGCCGATATTGAAACGGAGGTTGGTTGTCTTGGTGATTTTCAGGTCCACATTGGAACGGACGTTGTACCTCTGGAGCTTGATGGAAGGATCCCATTCCTTGTTGGGGTCGCGGGTAAGGATACCCTGCTCGTTGAATGCGGCAGCGACAAAAGAGTACCGGAGGACATCATTACCGCCCGAGAACTCCGCGGTCACACGCTGGTTGGAAGCATAATCCTTGGATACGGCCTTTATCCAGTTCACGTCCGGATAAAGGTCAGGATCGTAGTTGGCGCGTGTACGGGCGATGTTCTGGGTATACATAGGAGATGCTCCCGTATCAACGAGGGTATCGTCGATCAGCTGCATGAAATCGGCCGCCCCGATGTATTGGGGAAGTTTCACCGGAGCCGTCCCGGCAATCTCCGCCTTGATTGTTACCCTCGGCTTGCCGACCTGCCCTCTTTTGGTATTGATGAGGATCACGCCGTTCGCACCGCGCACGCCATACACCGCACTCGCGGCAGCATCCTTGAGAACGGAGAACGATTCGATTTCCTCCACGTCGATATTGTTGATGTCGCGCTCGATACCGTCTATGAGGACGAGAGGGTCGCCACCGGCACCCTGGAAGGTACTGATACCACGGATCCAGAATGTCGAGTTGTCGTATCCCGGCTCACCGGACCTCTGGATTGCCAGGACACCGGCAACGGTTCCTGCCAGATTATTGGAGATGGAACGGCTAGTGGAAACCTTCAGTTGCGTGGGTTCAATGGTGGTGATTGACGCAACCACCGATTCCCTCTTCTGACGACCATAAGCCACGACCACGGCATCGCCAAGTTCGGTGCTCTCCTCCGAAAGCTGGACATTGAGGATCTTGCGGCCGGAAACGCGTTCTTCGGTTGTCGTAAAACCGATGAATGAGAATACGAGGACGGCGTTTGCCTCAGGGACATCGATGGCGTAATTACCATCAAGGTCGGTGATGGCATGGACCTTGTCGTTCCCCTTCATGACGATGGCGGCGCCCACGAGAGGCTCGCCCTTGGAATCGACAACGTTACCCGTCACCTTGTGGGTTACCTGCTCCTGTGCCTCCTGTGCAGGGACGCTGCCTACAGCGGGAGCAGCCGAAGCACAGACCGTTCCCAGCAGTCCAGCAAGGACAGCGACCAGTAACCCGGGTTGTTTTAAAGGAATCATATTTTTATTTTTAATTAATGAGTAAAACTACTCAAAAGGTTCCTGTCCAATGGGTTAATATCATCCGGAAATGGTTTCATTTTGTACAAACGCATACTGTCATCCTTGTTTTTGGACTTATTTGCAGCCCAAACATTGGTTTTTTATTTGTACTTTTGGCAAATAAATGACCCGCAGCCCTGAAACCGTCACACTCCATACCGTTTTCCCGCGTGCTCCGTCTTGACGGAGCCATGGGTACCCGTATCCAGCAATACGGCCTTTCCGGGGACGATTTCGGTAACTATGAACGCCTTAACCTGTCCCGCCCCGACGTAATCCTGGCCATCCACCGTGAATATATCGACGCCGGAGCCGACATCCTGGAGTCCAACACCTTCAGCGCCAACGCCATAAGCCAGAGAGAATACGGCCTGGAAGGTCTGGCTCCGGCCTTTGCGCTGGAAGGGGCCCGCCTGGCCCGGAAGGCGGCGGACGGGGCTTCCCGCAAAGTGTGGGTGGCGGGCAGCATGGGTCCTACGTCAAAGTCGCTGACGCTGTCAACCGACCTCTCCCGCCCGTCGTGGCGCCCATATTCCTTTGACCAGATGGCGGATGCATACCGGGAGCAGGCACGGGCCCTTATCCGGGGCGGCGTGGATTTCCTGCTGCTGGAAACGGCTTTTGACGCCCTGAACACCAAGGCGGCCCTGTATGCCGTCCAGGAAGTGCAGCCGGGGTTTCCCGTGGCTGTATCCGTTTCCGTCAGCAACCGCAGCGGACGCACCCTCACCGGCCAGACGCTGGAAGCCTTCTATGCAGCGGTAAGCCATTATCCGCTGCTCGCCTTCGGGCTCAACTGCTCGCTGGGTGCCAGGGAACTGCTGCCGCTGGTGAAGAGCCTCGCCGCATGGTGCCCCGTACCGGTTATCTTCTATCCCAACGCCGGCCTCCCGGACGAGATGGGCGAATACACCCAGACGCCGGAGATAATGGCCGCCGAAATGGCAAAGCTGGACGGTATGGTAAATATCGCCGGAGGATGCTGCGGCACCACCCCCGACCACATCCGCGCCCTCCCTGACCTTAGGCCAAGGACTGTTCCTCCAACAGGCAACCACCTCACTGTCAGCGGATTGGAGGCTTGGACCGTGGATGCCGGATCCAGGAACTTCACCCTGATAGGAGAGCGCACCAACGTGGCGGGGTCGCGCAAATTCGCAAGGCTCATAGCCCAGGGCGACTACGACGAGGCCCTGCATATAGCGGCCGGCCAGATTGAGGGCGGAGCGGGAATCATCGACATCAACATGGACGACGCCATGCTGGACGGCCCTGCCGCCATGGAAACCTTCGTGCGCAGGACCCAGAACGACCCTTCCGTGGCCCGCGCCGCCCTGATGATCGATTCGTCCAACTGGGAAACCATACTGAAAGGCCTAAAGAACGCCCAGGGCCGATGCATCGTAAACTCCATCAGCCTCAAGGACGGCGAAGCGGCCTTCCTTGAAAAAGCGGCCGAAATCCACCGCCTGGGCGCCGCGATGGTGGTGATGGCGTTCGACGAGGAAGGACAGGCCACCACCCTGGACCGGAAAACAGCCATCTGCAGCCGTGCCTACCGCCTCCTTACCGGTGCGGGCATCCCGCCCGGGGATATCATATTCGACGTGAACGTGCTGTCGGTGGGAACCGGCATCCCCGAACACGACCGCTACGGAATTGATTTCATTGAGGCAGTCCGGTGGATCAAGTCGAATCTTCCCGGAGCCTATACCTCCGGCGGCATCTCCAACCTCTCGTTCGCCTTCCGGGGCAACAACACCGTACGCGGAGCCATGCACGCCGTATTCCTTTACCACGCCATCCGGGCAGGACTGGACATGGCCATTGTGAATCCGGCGATGCTCCGGCAGTACGACGACATCGATCCGGAACTGAGGGATGCGGCCGAGGACGTCATACTTTGCCGCCATCCCGATGCAACCGCCCGCCTTACGGCGCTGGCCGGGCGCATCGGAGCGCCAGGACAGACGGAAGCTCCTGTGACACAGGAACTTCACGGATCGCCCTGGGAACGCTTGCAAGATGCCGTAATCCACGGCCGTTCCGCCACCCTCGAGGCCGACCTTATGGCGTCGCTGCAGGAAACGGGCAGCGCCATAAAGGTCATCGAAGGCCCGCTCATGGACGGCATGGAAGAAGTCGGCCGACGCTTCGGCGAAGGCCGCATGTTCCTCCCCCAGGTGGTTGAAAGCGCCAGGGTGATGAAAGACGCCGTAGCCCTGCTGGAGCCCTACATGAAGGAGAGCGACGAGAGGAAGAAACGGCCCGTGGTCATCAATGCCACGGTAAAGGGCGACGTGCACGACATCGGTAAAAACATAGCCGGAACGGTTCTGCGGTGCAACGGTTTCGATGTGATCGACCTTGGCGTTATGGTGGACAAGGAGACGATCCTCGCCGCCGCAGCGGAGCACGGCGCCGCCCTCATCGGAGTGAGCGGACTGATTACGCCGTCGCTCTACCAGATGGAAGAGCTCTGCCGCGAAATGAAGGCCAGGGGCCTCTCCACTCCGCTTTTCGTGGGAGGGGCCACAACGTCGGACCTCCATACGGCCGTCAAGCTGGCGCCCCTCTATGACCATGTTTTCCATGCACCAGACGCATCGGCCGGAGCGGTAATGGCCCAGCGCTGCATGCAGGACCGCAATGCCTTTGAAGCCGAACAGCACTCCCGCCAGGCGGAAATCCGCGCCCTTCACCAGAGCCGCAGGCCACGCCCACTGAAGCCGGTCCCGTTCCCTGCGGAAAGCTATCTATCTGTCATTCCTCCGGACATTCCGCTCACGCGGATCCCGCTCCGGGAACTGGTGCCGCTCTTTGACAAGGGAATGTTCCTGATGGCGATGGGCGTGAAGAAGCCTTCACCCGGCCTGGAAGCCCAAGGTTTGGAAATGCTGAATGACATGCTGGAGGGCAATTCCGTGGAAGTGAGGCTCGCAGCCCGTTTTTTCGCCGCCCGCCGCGAGGATGACACCATAGTCCTGGACGACGGCCTGCGGCTCCCCATGCTCCGGCAGGAAGAAGGTGAGGGCCGTTCCCTGGCCGATTATGTACCTGCGGAAGGAAGAGGACCGTTCGGAATATTCGCCCTTGCCGTGCATGGGGCACATGCCGGGGGATGCACCTGTGAAGCCTGCCGGGAGGGGTCTGCCGGCCTGATGCGCCGCGCGGTGTTCGTAACCCTCGCGGAAGCGGCATCAAAATGGCTGGACGGCCGTCTTTCCGGCTACGGCGTTCCGGTAACCAAACCGGCCGCCGGCTACGCCTCATGCCCCGACCACAGCCTCAAGCGCGACATACTCTCCATGCTTCCCGACGGCCTGGGCATCACCCTGGTGGGTAACTGCGCCATGCAACCGGATGCCGCCATCTGCGGATTCGTGATACTGCACCCAAAGGCGGGCTACCCTGAAATCCGCCATATCTCCGCCGGACAATACCGGTCTTATTCCCGGGCAAGGGGCTTTTCCCCCGACGAGGCCCGCACCTTCCTTAGTCATCTGCTATGAAAATCACCGACCTACTCTCCTCCGGGCATCCTTTCCCTTCCCTGGAAATCGTTCCGCCGCTGAGCGGCATCACCCAGCAGGAACTTCTGGACAGCATACGTCCCCTGATGGAGTTCCAGCCCCGCTACATAAATGTAACCAACCACCGCGACGAGCTCAGTTTCATCCCCCAGGCCGACGGCAGCTTCAGGCGCGAAGTGGTCCGGAGCCGGGTCTCCCCCGTAGCCGTCTGCGCCTGCATTCAGGCCAATTTCCCCGTGGAGGTGGTCCCGCATATAATCTGCGCCGGACAAAGCGCCAGGAAAATCGAATGGCTGCTGCAGGACTTCCGCTTCATGGGCATAGAGAACGTGATGGCTCTCCGCGGGGACTCCCTGGCCGGCGAAAAACGCTTTTCCCCTGAGCCTGACGGATATTCGCATGCGAGCGAGCTGGTAAGCGCCATCCGGGAGCATGGGGGCTTCTGCGTGGGTGTGGGAGGATACCCCGAGAAGCATTTCGAGGCCCCCAACCTCCAGACGGACATAGCCTGCCTGAAGGCAAAGGTGGACGCGGGCGCCCACTACATAATCACACAGATGTTCTTCGACAACGGCGTTTTCTACCGTTTTGTGGAGATGTGCCGCGCAGCCGGAATCACCGTGCCCATAATCCCCGGCCTGAAGCCGCTCACAACCGCCCGCCAGGTGGAACTCCTTCCGGAATCCTTCTCTATCGACATACCCGTGGCCCTCACTGAAGCGGTCCGCAGTGCGGGAAACTCAAAAGAGGAGGTCAGGCGTATCGGAATCGACTGGTGCATAACGCAATGCAGGGATCTCCTGTCCCATGGAGTCCCTGCAATACATTTCTACACGATGGGTAAATCCGGCAACGTGGCCGAAGTCCTCCGGGCAGCGTTTTAGTTCCGGTTGTCCACGATCTTGGCGTCAGGGAAATCGGCCTTGTTGAAAGTCAGGTCCTTTTCGGATATCTTGAATGTGAAGTTCCGCATGGTCATCTTGACTCCGGACAGGCTGGTGGTTATACTCCTAGGCAAGTACGTGCCCTTTTCCACCACCACGTCAACGCGCTTCGGGTCGTCTTTCTCGGTGTTGTCCCTTCTCTTGTTCAGCCTGAACTCCCAGGTGGTGTCGGTCTCCTTATTCAACACGGTGTCGTAACCCACGGTCAATCCGTCAAACATATCCAGGTTTTCCGCCGCCTCGGTCTTCTTGTCGGGAGGGAGAGTCTTGATCGTTATCTCGTTATCGACGCCGGAATACTCCCATTCGGTATCCTTGTCGGTCCAGACGATTATCTGCTTGCCCATCAGCTTGCTGTCAATACGGCTCTTGTCGCCCTTGCTTATGATAGTCGAGGAAAGGGTCCCGATGATGGGGATCTTCATATCAATTACCATGGACAGGCCCTTTGTCTCCCCCTCGTTGACGACCTGGCACATCCTGTCAAGGATCTCTTGGTGAGTCTGGGCAAAAACACCTGCGGCAAAGGCACACAGGCCAAACAATGCAATTATCAGTTTCTTCATGATCTATAACTGTTTCCGCAAATATAATGAATAATTAATTATCGTCCCTTCCCGGCATGTCATTCTTCCCGGCGGCCGGCCGAATACTCCTTGGGGGTCACCCCGTACAGGTCCTTGAAGCAGCGTGTAAAATAGGAATGCGTACTGAATCCCACGCTGTACATGATTTCCGACACCCGCATTTCCGAATTCTCCAGCAGGTACGCCGCCTTTGACAGCCTGAGGTTCCGGATGAACTCGTTGATTGTGATGCCGGTCAGGGCCTTCACCTTCCGGTATATCTGGAGATAGGAATAGCCAAGGTCACGGCAAAGGTCCTGGACAGAATACTCGGAATTGTCGATATTCTTCTCTATCTCCCCTATCAGCGATCCCATGAAACGGTCGTCCTCCGTCTCCATGCTTATTTCCGCCCCGCGGTTCTGGATCATGTTCCGGTAATATTCCTTGAGGCTTTCCCTGGACTTGATCAATATGTCTATCTTGGCGGTCAATACCTTGATTGAGAACGGTTTTGTCAGATACCCGTCGGCCCCGGCCCCGTATCCCCTGGCGATGTCGTCCTCAGTACCCTTCGCCGTCAGGAAAATGACCGGGATATGGGATGTCAGCTGGTCGGAACGCAGCCTGCGGCAGAGTTCTATTCCGTCCATGTCCGGCATCATGACGTCCAGGATGACGACGTCGGGACAGGTCTCCCTGATCAGTGCCAGTCCCTTTTCGGGCGATGTACTCGACAGGACCGTGAAAGTCTCCCCGAGATTGAGCTTGATGAATGAAATGATATCGGCATTGTCGTCGATGACCACTATCTTCCTGTCCGAAGGGTCGGACAAGGCCGGTTCCGGACCCTGGCCATCAACCTCTCCGAGCCGGCAAGGTATGGTAAAGGTAAAGGAACTGCCCTCACCGCGGACGCTTTCCACCGAAATGCTGCCACCGTGGAGTTCCACGAAATCCTTTGTAAGCCCCAGTCCGATCCCCGTGCTGCTGATCTTTTCGTAACACCGCGCCTCGCCCTGGTAGAAACGGTCGAAGATATGCGGCAGGTCGGCCTCGGTTATCCCCTGCCCGGAATCCGTGACGGAGACCTTCACCTTGGGCTCCGGCTTGGTGTCCTGATACGACAGGCTCAGCTGGACCGTTCCCCCGTCAGGAGTGAACTTGAAGGCGTTTGACAGCAGGTTATAGAGGATATGCTCCATCTTCTCCTTGTCGAAGGTGCACGGCAGCTCATCCTCTGCGATGAACTCGCAGGTCATGTTCCGTCTCCTGGCGTTTTCCTGGAAGGAGTCGAACACATGCCTGGCAAAAGGTACCAGGTCCCCTGACGACGGCACGAAGGAAAGCTTGTCGTTGTCAACCTCCCTGAGTTCCAGTATCTGGTTTATCTGCCTGAGCATCCTCTCCCCGTTCTGCTTCATGAGTTCCATCATGGCAAGCTGCTTCCGGTCCGAAGCGCCCTCCATCATGCTCTCCAGCGGCCCCAGGATCAGTGAAAGCGGAGTCTTGAACTCATGGGAGATATTGGTGAAGAAATTCATTTTCACCTTGTTGAGCGATTCAACGCGGCTCCTTTCCTCCTTTTCAGCGTCCAGCTGGCTGGAAAGTCGCCGGTGTACCATCATCTGCCATACCACTATCCCTATTATGGCCGCAATGACGGCCAGGTAGAGCAGAATCGCCCACCACCGGACCCACATGGGCTTCTGAATCCTGAAACTGAACGAGTCCACGCCCCCGAACACCCCGTCGGAGTTATATCCCCTCACTACAAAACGGTAGTTCCCCGGGCTGAGGTTTGAAAAGGTGACCATGTTCCGGGAGCCCTCGGTGTGATGCCACATCTGGTCGTGGCCCTCCAGGCGGTAGTCGTAGCTGTTGTTGGCCTCCGACGAATAGTACAGGAGCGAGAAGGAAATGGAGACGGTATTGTTCCGGGGAGAGAGCACCAGCTTCTCCCTCGGCACGGAAGGATAATCGCCCTTCCCCGCTATTCCCACGCCGGTTATCCTCATGGGCGCCCTTACGTTGTTGACCTTCACCGAAAAGGGATTCACCTTCACGAATCCGCCGTATCCTCCAAAATAGAGCAGGTCTCCGTTATTGCAGAAGCTATTGTATTCCAGCTCGTTACAATCAACGTCATGTCCCACGTCGCAAACCGTCTTATTCCCGGTGGCGTAATCCAGCATCACAATCTTGTTAAGCAGGCACAGCCAGATCCTGCCCTGCGGGTCCGACGTAATCGTCCTCACCGCCCTGGAAAGCACCGGGTCGTCCTGGAAGCGGCGGAATTCCCCGGTCGCGGGGTCCAGCCGGCAAAGGCCCATGTCCGTACCCACCCATACCGCACCCGAGGAATCCACATGGATGGTATATATGCGGTTGCTGCTGATGCTTTTGGGATCATCCTTGCGGAAAGGATACTGCACGATCTTTCCGGAAGCATCGTCATAGGAGAACAGACCGTCGTTGATGGTACCGAACCATATCCTTCCGTCGGCCCCGCAGTCAAGATAGGTTATGTCGGTATTGTCCGACGCCACCATTCCCCCCAGCCTCACGGCCTTACAACTATAGGAGGAAACGGTTCCGGAGCGGGTATAGGACGGAGAAAAGATGCACAGCCCGTTGCTTATGTTCACCACTATTTTCCCGTCGGGAGTCTCGATCATGTCGTAGACATAATTCAGGCTTACGTCGGGAAGGTTGGGCGGAACGGGGACAAAGCGGTCCCGGACCCTGTCGTAATAAGCGATTCCGTTGTTGGTCCCCACCCAGACGGTACCGCCGGCGCAGACCAGTATCCTCTTTATGATGTTATGGGGCAGGCCGCTGCTGCCAAGACTGTAACTCTTTTCACGGTTCATCCCGGGACCGTAAACCCTGATTCCCCCGTTGGTCCCGATCCAGAGGTTCCCGCCGGGAACGAAAGCCAGGTCGTTTACCATCACCTCCCTCACCATCTCTTTTTCGGTTGTCACTATCCTGAAGAAATCCAGGCTCTTGCGGTTCTTGTCCATCTTGGAGATACCGTTGCTGGTACCAAGCCATACCACCCCAAGGCGGTCCTCAAACGAGCACCATACCGTCTGGCTGGCGATTGAGGTCCTGTCCAGAAGCGTACTGGAATAATTCTCGAACCCGCCTGAAGAGAGGGAAAAGACCGAAAGTCCGTTGGACGTGCCTATTATCAGGTGACCGGCATCCAGGGAACTGATGAATTTCAGGTCGTCGTCGCAGAGCCCGGAGCCCTGGCTGGTAAGGTAACGGCAGGTAAAATCATCGGTATCCATTATGGCCAGACCGTTGGACGTGCCAATGTAAAGGTGGTCCGGATCCTCCTTGACATAACAGAGCGACGACACGTAATTGTTTTTCTGATAATAGTTTCCCTGGGGACGGACGATGAATCTCCGGATTGGGTTTCCGTTCCCGTCCAGCAGGTAGAGGCCGTCGAAGGAGGCGGCCCAGAGACGGCCCAGGCCGTCGCGCAGGATGCCCTTGACCTCGTTGGCCCGGGCGTCGCCGGAAGAGGCGGAGAGCTTTGTCAGGGAAACCGACCTGTCGGGATACCTGAGCCTTACAAGGCCCTCGGAAGTGCCCGCCCATATGCCTCCCGAATCCTCGAAAAGGCATTTGAAACGCATGGTGGAAAGCAGGTGTTGCGAATCGTCCGATGCCTCCGCCACGGAAAAGGAGTCGCTCACGGGATCAAACACATTCAGGCCCATTTCCGTCGCCACCAGAAGTGTTCCCTCCCTGGTCACAAGCAGGTCGTTCACCCACGACGCCCCAAGGCTGAGTTCATCTCCCGGCCGGTGGAGGTATACCTTGAACACCGAGCCGTCGTAGCGGTTAAGGCCCTCGGCCGTAGCTATCCAGATAAAGCCCGTGGTATCCTGCGCTATTGAAAGCACCATCTTGTTGGACAGGCCGGACTCGGTGGAGATATTGTCAAAGTGCAGCCTGCCGGCCATGAGGGGCAGACCGGCCAGGATGCAGGCTGTTATCAGAAGGAGCGTCTTTTTCATCCCCGTCAAGATAAGAAAAAAGGCCGACATTGCAGCCGGCCTCATTGAATAATCTTGAATAAATCACATGTGCGGCACCTCAACCAGCTGGGGATATGCGTAAGAACCACCTATCTTCCAGACAGTTGAGAAGTCCCAACCGGAGAACGTGGACTGCGTCTTGAGTTCGGCGTCGGTCTTGTATGCGCACTCCGACGACACATTTGTGGTGGTACCGCCGATGAATGTGCTGCCGCCGTTGGACAGGGCGTAGCAGGACTTGATCTTGGCACTCTTGGCGCACTTGCCGAATCCGTCGTTCAGGATACCTCCGGCCGTTTCGGTCTTTGTCAGCTTGCCAACGCTGTAGCAGTTCTGGATGGTGCAGGCCTTGTCGGCAAACTCACCCACTATTCCGCCGTAGTTGGCATTTCCGGCGATTGTGGCGTTCCCGCAGAAATAGCAGTCGGTGACCGTTCCGGTGTTGTTCATGTGGCCCACAATACCACCGATCCTCATCGCCGAGGATGAAACGGTTGTTCCTATGATGAGTTCCCCGCTGTTGAAGCACTGCTCCACGGCAGTTCCGGTACTGTGTACCCTGGAGACGATTCCACCCACGTACGCAGCTCCACGGCCGAATCCGGCGGGTTCGTCCATTACCAGGGTTCCGGTATTGTAGCATTTTGAAATCTTGAAGGTCCCCTTTCCGGTGGTCTTTACGTAACCGGCTACGCCTCCGAAATAGTAGTTGGCGGTAATCTTTCCCCTGTTGCCGCAGGAAACGATCTTTCCGTCGTTGTATCCGGCTATTCCGCCCACGATGTTCATCGCTATTATCTCATTGGCGTTTGTGCATCCGTTGATTTCGCCCGTGGCGGTGTTGTAGCCAACTATTCCGCCGCAGTTGAACTCGTCGGACTTGTTCCTGTCCTCAGCGGCGCTCAGGCGGCCTCCAGCAGAGGAACACCTCAGGACCTTGCCCGAATTCTGTCCCGCCACAGCGCCTATGGTGATGGGAGATGTCCCTGCCTCGGTGGACACGGAACACTCGTTCAGGGTGATGTCCGAAATCTCCCCGGCATTGATACCGGCCACGAATCCCATTCCGTTATTGCTGGACGACACGCTTCCCTCTCCCTTGGTGAGCGACAGGATGCAGCCGGAGAACTTGAGGTTTTTGACCGATGCGCCTTCGGCCACGGCCCTGAAGAATCCGTAGGCCGGATCCTCGTCGGCCATGACCGTGGGCTTCCAGCCCGAGATGGTCTTTCCGTCGCCGTCGAAGTTCCCGGCAAACGGGTCGGCAGCGGAGCAAAGAGGCATAAACCCGCCCATTTCAGGGACATACGACAGTTTATAGCAAGCCCCCGGCAGTACCTTGTTGGCGATGCCTATATTGGCGAGGCTCTCCTTGTCGCCAATCACGAACGGATCTGCGGCGGTTCCCTTTCCGGAAGTGAAGTGGCTGTTTGCCTCAACGGTGTTGCTGGTGGAGAAAACGGAAGGGTCTTCCGATACGGTGACGATGCTCAGGACCACATGTCCGGCATATTCAGGGGTCGCGAACAGGGGATCCGCTGCCAGGTCACAGGAGGTTTCCAGGCCGGCGTCGATAACCGACTCGGTTCCGTCGGACTTCAACACGTGGATCTCGTACTTGGCGGCTCCCACCACGCTGGTCCAGGTGGCCTTGAATACCGTGGGGGTCTTCTCCACCTGAAGTACTGCGGCATCGAACTTCTCGCTCTGTATGACCGTGATCCTTCCGGTGACGGCGGAATTCGTCTTTGAAACGATGTTCACCTGCGCGGTCCTCACAGCCCCTGTGGTGTTGATCTGGCATTCCACCTCAAGGGATCCGTCTCCCTTGGCTCCGGAACCGGTAACCTTGCACCAGTCCTTGTCGGAGGTGGCCGTCCACTCGTTGTTGGACTTTACAGCCACCGTGTTGACGCTCCTCACGATCGGAACCTGCAGTTCCGTCCCCTCCATCCCGGTTATTTCCACATAGGGGTTGGATGCCTTCTGGGTGACGGTGAACTCCTTGCGGAAATGGGTGTTCTCGTCATCCCCCTCGACCACTATCACCGCAGACCTGTCCTTTTCAAGATAGTTCCTGGTGCTGGTGACCTTGATCTGAACCTTTCCGAAACCGTGGTCGGGCTCGAGGATGCACCACTTGTCGGTGGTTCCCGCAGGATATTCCACCCGGGCCTTCCACCACATGTTCGTGGCCAGGTTTATCTCGGCGCTCTCACTCTTTCCGTCAAGGACAAGTTCTGTCTCGCTTATCGCGGCGTCCGGAGTGGTGGTGCCGGCGTTGTACCAGTCCTGCTCCTTATTGCACGAGATAAAGGCAATAAGGAGGCTGGCGGCCATTAATGCTCTGTATTTCATAATGTTGCGATTTTACTGATTAGTAATACAGGTTCTGGTCCTTCTCGGTAATGTTGTTGTTGGTGGATATCTCCGACAACGGGAAGGGCAGCAGCAGGTTCTTCTTCGCGTTCCTTTCGGTAAGCTCGAAGAAATAGTCGTACGTACTGTTCTTGGTAAGGCCCGTAATCCTCTGGTTGTGCTTTGTCATTATGTCAAGCAGGTGGGCGGTCCCGCGGCGGCGGTTGTCGAACCACTCGGTGAATTCGGCCTTCAGTTCTATCAGCCTTTCGGTCATGATCCTGTCCCGGACCTCCTGCTGGCTCATCGTCAGTGGCCAGTCGGCCGGGACATCCCTGAAGCCGTCGTCGGCAGTCCGGGCCCTCAGCATCAGGCGGTTGACATATCCTATTGCCTCGGGGGTCTTCCCAAGTTCGTTGGCCGCCTCGGCAAGAGTCAGGATAACGTCGGCCAGCCTGAGCACGATAACGTTCACATTGGCGTCGGTCGCCGTAAAGTTGGGGTCGACGTATTTCTTTATGTAAGGCAGTTCCTCCGACGTGGAAAGGTCCGAAGCGGACGCTCCTTCCGGAATGTTGTCGGTGGTGTAAGGATATGTGTAATAAAGCTTTCCGGGACTCGATGCCGTAGCCGTGTTACGATGATAGGTGGAATCGATATAGGTAACGTCCATCCTCCAGTCGCCGGGATAAGTGTCGTGGTGGAGGTCCCAGCTCTCCCTCAGCGCCCTTATACGGCCGTAGTTGTTGCTGGAAGAGGTAAGCGGCACGCCTTCCCAGTAACCGGGCAGGTAATGGTACATGAACGAGCAGCTTCCGGTGACCTTGTTCTCCTCAAGTTCGAAGATGGACTCGCTCGAGTACTTGTTGTCCCATTTCCACAGGTCCGCGAAGTTGGAGACGAGCGAGTATCCGCCGTTCGTAACCACATCCAGCGCTTCGTCATACGCCTTCTGCCAGTAGGCCGATGAGGCGTCGGTAAGCCACGAGGCGTCAAACGGATCTCCGGGATGTTCCTTGATGCAGGCCATGGCCACGTGCACCTTGGAAAGAAGGGCTTCGGCGGCGTACTTGCTGGGCCTTCCCTTGGGTTGCGAGCCCGGATCCGGAAGCATTTCGAACGCCTTGTCCAGGTCGCTGATTATCAGCTCGTAAATCTTGTCTATGGGAGTACGGGAACGGTGGGCGCTCTCTATTGAAGTCGCCGGGGTTTCCACAAGGGGAACCGGCCCGATCATCCTTACCAGGTTGAAATAGACCAGCGCGCGGATGAAGTGGCACTCTCCCAGGAGCCGCTGTTTTATGTCCTGGTCCACGGAAGAATACTCCGGCAGGTTCAGGAGCACGTCATTCACGGCGTTGATGGTCTGGTACGAGCCATGGTATACATCGTCCACGGCGGAATTGTTGGTCTGGATATTAAGCGAAGAAAGGTCCACCAGATACTGCGACGTGGTGTTTCCGATGCTCATTGTGGCCGCGCTTCCGCACAGGACTATCTGGAGCTTCTGACCGTAAAGCCGGTAATTGGACAGGTAGGCATAGCATGCGTTGACCGTAGCCTGGGCGCTTTCGTTGGTGGAGTAAGCCTGGTCGCGGCTGAACTGCGTGGCAGGGTGTTCTTCCAGGAAGCCCGAGCAGGATGCCATCATGGCCGCAGCCATTGTTATTGCAATTATCTTTTTCATGATCCGAGTCGATTAGAAGGTCAAAACTAATCCAAGCACATAGGCCCTGGCGGAAGGGTACGAACCCCAGTCCACGCCCACTCTCTTGCTGTCGTTGGTGTAGCTGCTCACGTCGGGATCCCATCCGGAATACTTTGTGAACACATACGGATTGCGGACCGTAAAGCTTACGTCCAGGCCCTTGATCCACTTCACCCTTTCAAATGAGAGGGAA
Source organism: Bacteroidales bacterium (assembly GCA_017437755.1). Lineage (GTDB taxonomy): Bacteria > Bacteroidota > Bacteroidia > Bacteroidales > UBA932 > Cryptobacteroides. The sequence continues at coordinate 62,908 of JAFRXI010000018.1, read as the reverse complement.
TAGCCGAGCGAGACGCTCGATATCCTCAGATAGCTTCCGTCCTCGATGAGCCTGTCGGTGAACTCTCCCACCTTGGTGGTGCTCCGGAGGCGGGGATACCACGTGTCGGTATTGTCCTCGGTCCAGGCCTTGTAGAATGCGTCGGCCCTTATGTTGTTGATGTTCTGTCCCGGATTGGCGGGATTGGTATCGTTCTCCTGCATAAGGTTGCCGTTGACGATCTGGTTCCCGTAAACCCCGTAGAACGTTGCCGAGAGGGTCCAGTTCCTGTAGATGAACGAGGTGTTGAACCCGTAAGTGAACTTGGGGTTGGGGTTGCCGATTATAGTCTTGTCGAGGTCGGTGATGTCGCCGTCTTTGTTGGTGTCCAGATATTTGACATCGCCGGGCTTGAACGCCACTCCCCTGTAGGTGGGAAGGTTGCCGGCGTCGATGTCGGACTGCTGCACCAGGCCGTCGGTCTTGAAGCCGTAGAACATTCCGAACGGCTGGTCTTTCATATAGATATTGGCCGGCATCTTGAAATAGGTGGCGTCGTTCCCGATATCCGATCCGAGGAAGGCCGACCCGTAGAGGGCGCCCCACTCGGCCTCGGGGATTCCGATGTCGGCGATCTTGTTCCTGTTGAAGGAGATGTTGCCGCCGATGGTCCAGGAGAAATCCCTGGTGTCCACGGGAATACCGTCAACCGATATCTCAAGTCCCTTGTTGTCGATCTCGCCGCGGTTTACCCACATGGAGGAGAAACCGGTGCTGGGCGGGATCGAGATGGACTGCAGGAGGTCCTTGGTGTATTTCTGGTAAAGGTCGGCAGTGAGGTTGAGCCTGTCGTGGAACATGCTCAGGTCAAGGCCGATGTTGTACTGCTCGGTCGTCTCCCACTTGAGGGCGCTGTTGGACATCAGGGACGGCTTGATTCCAATGAGGTACTCCCCGTTGGGATTTGCCGTATAATCGCTTGTGGGCGAAGCCATCCAGATGCTGTTGTAGACGGTGAGCGTCTGATAGGGCGACACACCCTGGTTGCCCACGAGTCCCCATCCGAGCCTGAGCTTCAGTGCGGAGATCGCATCAACGTTCTTCATGAACCCTTCCTTCTTCACGTTCCAGGCAAAGGCGAAGGACGGGAAGTAACTGAACCTGTTCGACTTGGAGAATTTGCTGGAACCATCGGCACGGAACGTTGCAGTGAGGATATACCGGTCGCGGTAGCTGTAGATGCCGCGGACGAAGAACGACAGCAGCGAACTCTCCTCTTCCGAATAATACGGCGACTGCGTCTTTGCCATGTAGATGCCGGCGGCCCTGAACCCGTGGTCCGGGAAGTCCTGCGCATCCACCGTGTGATTGTGAACCGAGTAATAAGTGGTTGACATACCGGCAGTTGCATTCAGCCTGTGATGACGCCCGAACTTCCTGTTCCAGGAAAGGACGTTATCCCAGTTGTACCGGAAGGCGTTGAGACTTGAATAACCGCCGCGGCCGTTGCGGGCGTTGTCTATCTTGTCGCCGTACCACCTGGTCCTCTCCTTGAAACGGTAGTCCACGCCGAAAGTGCTCTTGAACGACAGTTCTTCGAGTATCTTGACGTCGGCGTAGGCCGCCACGTTGGCCCTGTATTCCCGGGCCTTGTCGTCGTAGTTCTTGAGCCAGATGTCGGTTCCCCTCAGGGCGTCCTCCTCAAAATCCTCGGCCCCTTCGTTGATGAGGTAAGGCTTTGAACCCAGCATCTGCCGGAGCATGTTGGTGGCCCTGGTGGCGTTCTGCGTTCCTCCGGGTTCGGTACCCTGGGTCATCGTGTTGCCACGGCTTACGAGCGAGGTCCTGAGGCCCACCTTCAGGCGGGAACCCACCTTCTGGTCGATGTTCATCCTGAGGTCGCCCTGGCTCACGCCGGTGTTCTTGAGGATACCCTGGTTGTTCAGGAAGCCCACGGCAAGGTAGTAATTGGTTTCCTTGCTCTTGCCGCTCACCGTAACGCGGTTGTTGGTGCTGACGGCCGTCCTCAAGGTGTAGTCCTGCCAGTCCATCGGAGTAAGATAGTCGGGATCCTTGACCGTGTAGCCCACGGCGCCGGCGTATTCCTTGAATTCCTCAAAATTGAGGAGGCGGATCTTCTTGTAGGCCTGGCTTATCTCCACATTACTGCTGAAACTGATCTGCGGCTTGCTGGAAGTACCTGATTTTGTGGTGATAAGCACAACACCGTTGGCGCCCATTGAACCGTAGATGGCCGTTGCGGAGGCATCCTTCAGGATCTCCATGCTGGCAATATCGTTGGGGTTGATGGAAGTGAGGGCGTTCTGGCTCTCCTGTCCGGTGGACCCGATGGGGTTTGACACGTCCTGCGAGGCCGGGTTGAGGATTATTCCGTCAACCACGTAAAGGGGCTCGCTGGTGCCGTTGAAGGTGCTGGTTCCGCGAATCTTTATGCTGACGGCTCCGCCAGGGGCGGCACTTCCGGTAGTGACTTGCACACCGGCTGCCCTTCCCTGGAGCAGTTTGTCGAATGAAACCGCCTGGGCGGCCTGGACCTCGTCGATCTTCACCGACGAAACGGAGCCCGTCATGTCGCTTTTCCTTACGGTACCGTAGCCTATGACCACGGCATCCTCCAGGAATTCGGTTGATTCCTCCACAACAAACACAAGTCCTTTCGTGCCCGAAGCAACGGTCTGGCTCACCGAATTATAACCAAGGCACTGAACCTCGATCTCCACGTTGCCCTCCCGTCCGGTATCAAGGGTGAAAGAGCCGTCCTGACCGGTAATGGCCCCGGTTGTGGTTCCCTTGACGGAAACGGTTGCGCCCCACACCGGAGCGGAACTCCCGTCAACGACCTTTCCCGATATGGAATGGCGTCCCTGCGCGGATGAAGGCAAGGCCGTCATCGCCAGTAAGAGAATCAGACAAATGGTCTTTATGAATATATTGTTCTTCATAACTCTCTCTATTTAAAACCTCACGGTCAAACCAAGCAGAAAACTCCTGTAGGCCGGATATGCTCCGTTGTCAAAGCCCGGCCTGGTGATGTCAAAGCCGTACGAATTGACGTACGGGGCCTTGCCGGAATAGGAAGTGACGGTGAGCAGGTTGCCTCCCTGCAGGAAAACTGTCAAGGCCTGCAGGAACTTAACCCGGTCTACGGGAATGTCATAGGAGAGGGAAAGGTTGGAAAGCCTCACGTAGCTTGCGTTCTCAACCAGCCTCGACGAAAAGACGTCCGCACCCCTGCAAGCCGACATGTCCACGTCGGGATCGGAGTAGAACTTCCGGAGGTTCACCACGTCAAACCCGAAGGCTCCGTCAAGCGCGGCCCTGAATGTGAAGCCCTTTACCTTCAGGCAGGTATTGAACCCTGCAAGGAAACGCGGCAGAGGGTGTCCTATCACCGTAAGGTCCTCTTCGGTGACGTTTCCGTCACCAGTAATGTCAATGAATTTCACGTCGCCGATTCCCTGTCTTCCACCCTGGTACATCGGGGTCAGCAGGGTGTGCTCCTTGCCTACGGTTCCCTGTGACTTGTATCCGTAGAACGAGCCCACGCTCTCTCCTTCCCGGTTCACGGTAGCTGTCAGGCCGCCGTCGTTCCAAACACCCACGGACGTACCCATGAGGTCGCCTTCGCAGCCCGTTGAAAGCACCCGGTTCTGGTTGAACGAGAAATTGCCGCCCAGGCTCCACTGCACCGACTCGCGGTCGATCACCCTGGCGTCCAGGGAGAGTTCCACGCCCATGTTCCGGACCGAAGCCGAATTGGAATAGACGCTTTCATATTCTCCCTTGAGCTCATGGTAATAGTATTCCATGTTGTCGGTGGAGATGTTCCGGTAAAGGTTTACCGAAGCCTTGATCCTGTCGTCAAGGAAGCCGAGGTCCACCCCGGCGTCGATCTGGGTGCCCAGGTTCCTCCATCTGAGGTCATAATAGTTGGAAAGGCCGTCCACGGTGAATTCCGGCGCCACACCCGTGATATAATATGGAGTATAGCCGTAAGGCAGCACTTCCTGCGAGCCGCTCTTTCCCCATGCCCCCCTCAGTTTCAGGGTGCTCAGCACGTTCTGAGACTCCATGAATCCTTCCTTGGCAAGGTCCCATGCGGCATACGCCGAGGGGAATATTCCGCCCACGAATTTGGGATCGAACTTTGAAAGGTGCTCAACCCTCACCGAACCGCCTATGAAATAGCGGTCACTGTAGCTGTAGGAAGCACCGGCAAAGACGGCCGTGGTAAGGGCTTCCCTGCTTGTGTGACGGTAAGGGGCGACCTTTTCCGCGATGCTGATTCCGGGCGCACGGAGGTCCTGGCTGAAGAAGGTCTGGCCTTCGTAGATGTACTCGTTGAAAGTATTTCCGTAGATGCCTCCCCCGGCGTAGATGTCAACCTTGTGGCCGCTGGCCGAGAGGTTGTAGGCAAGGGAGGCGTCGGCGTTGAAACGGAGCAGGGTCGCGTTGGACTGCCCCGCCTCGCCCTGGATGGCAGCGGCCCTGTCAAGGGCGGACCCGACCCAGCGGTAGCGCGTCTTGTTCCTGAAGTCAAGACCGCCCTCCGCCTTGAAACGGAGACCGGCCACTATCGGTATGTCGGCATGGAAACCCGGCGATACCGAGTACTGGGTGCTGTGGTCGTCGTATGCGGAAAGCCAGGCAGCCTGGTCTTCATACTGTACCGGATGCACGTCCCATGCGGCTTTTACCGCACTGTTGCTTCCGAGGGGAGAGGTGGCCATCACCATGTCGTTGTTCCTCATTCCAAATGAAAGGGAAACCCCGAACGAACCGTCCTTGAGGACCATCTGGTCGAATTTGGCATTGACTGTGGCCACGTCCAGCGAACTCCCCTTGAGGGTACCGTTTTCGTCGGAATAGCCGGCCGACACATAGTAAGTGCTCTTGGCCGCGCCGCCTCCGACGGAGGCATGATGACTGTGCGAGAACCGCATCTTTTCATTCAGCTTCAAGATCGAACGCCACTGCGCCGTGCGGCTGAGGGCCTTTCCGTGCTTGGTGGTGATAACCACCACGCCGTTACCTCCCATGCTGCCGTACAAGGCGGTGGCCGCGGCATCCTTCAGGATCTTTATATCCTCGATGTCCGCCGGATTGATAGCGTCCAGGGTGCTCTGAAGTGCCTGATAATCTTGAGGATCGGACCAGAAGGTCTTGTCGGCGTCCCAGGTGGCCGGATTGAGGATGACCCCGTCCAGGACGTAAAGGGGCTGGGTATCACCCCTGAGGCTCCTCACCCCGCGTATCCTTAAGGAAAACGCCGCGCCGGGGGCCCCGTCATCCGAAAGGACCTGAACACCGGCAAACTCTCCGGCAATCATTTCCCTGACCGAATCATTTTGGGCGCCCGCCCAAAAGGCCGTAAAGCCCGTCAGGCAGACTGCCGCCAATGATCTGGTAAGAATGGCAAATTTTTGTTTCATTTCAGGATATTGGTTAATAGTTAATTATTCCATTCGATGACCATGGTCGCCTCGGAGCCCAGCCTCACGCGCCGTCCCCTTACCGATCCACGGCCGTCCCTGAACAGGACACGGGGGCCGGTGCACGAAGTCTTGAGGCGGACGCATGAGTTCCGGCCGCTCTTGTTTACCAGGACCGTAATTATCTTATCCCCGCTTTCCATTGTTCTCATCAGGATTCCCTCCCGGGGCTTCGAGAACCGAACCGGAGAGGTGGACAAACCGGAAACCAGGGTATTATAGAAGGCTGCCAGGGCCTTTTCGTCATGATTGCGGCAACCCAGGTCGATTGCCGAGGGAAGCCAGATTGCCTTCCCCTTGCCAAGCTGATACTCAGTCGCATACACTCCGTCGCGGTCACCGGAGATGACCTTCGCCCCTTCTGGCCGGATAAAGCCTTTCCACAGATGGGACGTGAGCCGGACGCCCCCGACCGGCGGAAGGGGGAAATAATCTCCGGACGCCTTGATCTCCTCAAGGCCGGCTCCGAAAACTCCGGCAAGGGGCCAGCCGTCCATGAACGCGCATGCCATGGACCTGTCGTAATATCCGGTAAGCCCGGTGGCGATGAGGATGCCCCCTTCTTCCACGAAAGAACGGATACGGGGGTAGAACTCCTGCGGGATGCAGACCGTATGCGGCATGATCACCACCTTTCCCTGAGGGGAAGACCAGTCAAAGCGGTCCATCCTGACTATTTCCGGAACCGTTCCAAGGCTGCAGAGAGCCCCGTAGGCCGAAGCCAGTGAAGCCATGACCGCACCCTTGCCACGGCCATCGTTGACCGGATCCCTCTGTGCCGCAGCATTCAGTTTCTGTATCCAAAGGGATTCGTCGTTGTAGAGCAGGTAAATATTTGAATGTACGGGAGTTGCACCTGTAAAAAGGGCTTCGTTCCCGGCAATGCATCCGGCCACTTCCGAGGCAGCTTCCATCCTGTCCGAAGGCTTTCCGGAATAATTCAGGAGTCCCCATTCACCGGCTTCCCTCACAGCCTTCCTCTGGTTGAGGGTCCAGAACATGAAGCCGCTGACCCCGGCACCCACGGCAGTCCAGATGCTCTGGGTCACCTCGCTGGCCGTGGGGCACAGGACCTCGTTCCCGCTGGCGGTGACGTTTCCGCCCTGGAATTCGGTAACCCAGTATGGCAGGCCCAGGCTGTTGGTCGCAATGAGGTCAGCCATGAGCGATATCCCCAGCGGATACTGATCCCTCCGGAAATCCTGGAAATGCCATGAGAAATGCATCGACGACCCCAGGGATGTAATGGTTCCACGAAGACCCTCGAAGTCATACTCCGGCAGGGTATCCAGGATCTGATGGGGGTTGATGTGCCTTCCGTGGACCGGATCCAGGGCTTTCACCCTTTCCGCTATCCATCCCAGGTAACGGCAGGTATAGTACCGGAGGAACTCCTGGTCGGAATAATCGGCTTCCAGATAGCCGGTACGCTCCTTCTGCGGCCTGGACGCTTCCCACTCCCTGCGGATTTCGGCCGAAAGAGGGGTCTCGGCCACCGACAGCCTTCCGGTTCCGGGTTCATTCTGCAGGACCCACTCGCAAAGGGCCGGAGAACCGCTGAAATGCCCCACCACGGCGTCGATGTACTCCGCGACCTCCCCAAGCAGCTTCCTGTCATGGGGAAACTTGAATCCCCCCACGTCGGAAAGCTCGTCGGTAGTAGGGAAAAGGGTGGCAAACACCTTGATGCCATGCCTTTCGGCCGAAGCGAAAGCCTCGTCGTAAAGGGAGAAATCCCACTTTCCGTCACGCAGCATGTGGGTCCCGAACATCCTTATCCTCGCAAACTTGAATCCGCAGTCCTCAAGGGTTGAGAACCACGAATCGATCTGCCCGGGACTCTGGCCCGGCTCGATGAAAACCTGGGCGCCTACGGAAGGGACCCCGGCCCTCGAAACCAGGCCGAGAAAAAGGCAGAAAAAAGCAGATAATATCCTTTTCTTCATTTTATGATATTTGTCTTTTACAAAATTATCCAGTGACACAAAGAAATTATTGTAGTTTTTTTATAATTATTACCTCAAATCTTTCAGAATACTTAAAAATTAACCGACTTATGAAAGATTTGGGGCACGAAATAGCCGATACGATATTTATTTTTGCCATAGATTTACTACCCGGGATGAAAAGGATTATAGCCGCATTACTGCTTCCGCTCCTCGCACTGTCGTGCGGGGCCAAGGGAAACGACGGCGGCCATGATGCCGGGAACGCAATCCCGCCGGTGAAGGTGGAGGTATTTCCTTCCCGCACAGTACTGGTGTCCTCGCTCGAACTCGGTACCACCCTCACCCACAAGACATTCAATTATCCCAAGAACACTGAAGCCGTGGCAAGGGCCGAAAACCTCCTCGGCCAGGCCGTTGACTGCATCGGGCAGTTCACCATGGACTGGGGTGCCGGAAACACCTGTCCGTCAAAGGGTAATTACAATTTCACCAACCTCGACAAGAGGGTCCGCCTCATTCGGAGGCTCGGAAAGAAAGTGGTGCTCACCTTCTGCCGCTGTCCGGAATGGATGAGGCGGGACGATCCGTCAAAGGGGAAAGATGCCGCACCGCGGGTGGACATGTATGACGAATTCGCCCTCATGGCCGCCGATTTCATACGGCATTTCAAATCGGAAGGTCTTGATATCTACGCAGTCAACGTTTGGAGTGAAACCCGCGGATACTGGTCACATGACCTTGGCAGATGGGAACTTGAAGACTACGCAGTGCTTTACAATAAGGTTTATGCCGCCATCAAGCAGGCCAACCCGGACGTCCTTGTGGGAGGACCCTTCATGCATATAGAATCATCGCCCAAGGGGAAGGACATGTCGCTGTTTGACGGAAGCATCAGCAGTTCCGACCGGAAAGCGCTTGAAGCGTTCATCCAAAACGCCGTGGCCCTGGATTTTTTCAGCATAGACCGCAACCTCATGGAAAATGCCGACAAAACACCTTACGGCAGGAACCAGGTCCTCAGTTACACCTCCTTCAACGGAGTGGTTCACAAACAGTTAAGGGAGCTCCTTGAGGAAAGGTTCAGCGATGTTCCGGTATGGGTGGTTGACAACCAATGCCTCAAGGGGCATTACCCGGTGGAGGTGGAGGCGGCCGGACTTGCCTCCATGTTCCGGTGGCACCTGCTCGGCGGGGCCGCCTACGTGGACAAGTGGCAGCCCGAGGACGAAGGGAGCGAAAGTACCGACACAGAACAGATTGCACCCGAAGGCCTGTATACTCACACCGATTCCGAAGACGGGGCCCAGCCGCTGCCGTCGTTCTATGTTTTCAAGGCATTCAGGGATTTCTTCCCCAGGGGAACCAGGATAGTCGAATCCGTTTCCTCGTCGGAATGGGTGGAAACCCTTGCCGGCGAACACGATATGATGCTGATCAACAAACACGGCTCCACCCATAACGTCGTGATTACCGTCGACGGGAAGGAAATTGAGACCACTCTTAAAGGATTCGAGGTTAAAACCATCAGATACAATGAATAGATTCTTTACCACGGCCGTCCTCTGCCTGGCGGTTCTGTCGTGCAGCAGGGACAGTGAAACAATCGCCGGCGAAACGTCGGCCAGCGGCTTCTGCCATGTAAAGGACGGGGTGCTGTATAATCCGGAAGGCAAGCCCCTCTCGTTATGGGGCGTGAACTTCCAGACTCCCCTGTCCTGGGAGGCCAACCGGCTTGGAAAGGCCGGAGTACAGAAAACAGAACAGGGTCTTAACGCCGTGACGGACAACAATCTGGACGATGTCGTCCGGCTCGGTGCCAACCTTCTCCGCTGCCACCTCACCCCTGCCGATTTCACCGATGCCAAGGGCAATCTTACGGAAACGGCATACCTCCACGCCCTCGACTACCTGGTGGCAAGGGCCGGGGAAAAGGGAATCAGCCTGTGCTTCGCCTTCCTGAACCACATGGGGCAGAAGGGTCCCGGAGCCGAATGGGCCGGGAAGGGTGCCGAGACATGGATCCATGACCCGGATGTGGTCCGATGCACCGCCAATTATATCTCCCAGCTTGTTAAAAGGGTGAATCCCTGCAACGGAATCGCCTACAAGGACAATAAGTCAATAGTTTTCTGGGAACTGGTCAACGAGCCTGAAATGTATTCATATTCAGAAATTTCCGACTCGGGATACGCCCCCGCCTACAAGTCCTGGCTGCAAAAGGCCGGCAAGGACGACACCGCCGCAAACTATGCCGCCTACAGGACGGAGACCGTCCGCTCATATATCGACGGCATGGTCAAAACCCTCCGGGACGCGGGCGACGGCCACCCCGTATGCTGGGGTCTCAACTGGCACCGCTTCCGCCGTGACAACAAGGACCTGTTCGACGGCGTGGTCCGGTCCAAGGCGGAGATCGTCTCGTTCTGCAACTATCCGGGGCAGGATTACGTGGAACGGAACTACTCAAACTACCGGTACGACTTCACCGACCGGAGCTTCAGCGACTGGTTCAACAAGTATTTCTCCCTGGAAGACGGTTACGGATGGGCCAGGACCAAGACCTTTGCCTCAAAGGCCAAGGTGGCCTATGAATTCGAGACCTTCTTCAACCAGAGCGGCTACCTTTATCCCGTCCAGGCACTGTATATCAAGGCCCTGGGCGGCCAGGCAGCCACGATGTGGACCTATACCTTCGCCGAAATCGCCCCGCTGTTCGGCGGGTCGCACTTCCTCAACCTCCGCTGCACTCCGGCAAAAGCCGCGTCGTTCATGGTCGCAAGCCGGATTTTCCACAGCACAAAACCGGATTTCCCGATCACGGTTTCGGATGAGATGTCCGGCGACGGGTGGTGCATCTCCAAGCAGCACAACGCCGCAGTGTATTCCGACGGGGAATACTACTGTACCTCGGGCGAGACCCTGTCGGGATGGAGCGGGATAAAGCCTTCCGCCGGAGTCAAGCACATCAGTGGCCTTGGCAGCTCTCCCCTGGTAACATACTCGGGATCAGGGATTTACTTTATCGACGAGACCGACTCCGGCCTTCTCATCAACCTTATGCCCGACATCGTGATAAAGGGCGACAGGTTCTTCAAACCGGATTATCAGACCACCGTGACGGAGCTTGTAACCACCGTGGAAAACACCTTGTCGATAGGCCTTGACCGCTGGAAGGACGCCCCCGGCATCCTGTATTCGGTGGACAGGGACGGGAACAGGACGGAGATATCGTCATACGAAGGGACCGGGAATTTCAAACTGAAACCGGGATTGTATATATTTGTAAGGAAATGATACGGCTCAAAAGAATATCAGTCCTGCCCATCCTGCTTTCCCTGGCCCTGTACGCATCGGCAGGCAACAGGGACATTAGGCGGGAGCTGTCGGCCAACCCAAACAGGTATGGCGGTTCATCCGCCCCGTATGAGCTTGTAAAAAGCCAGTCACACCAGCCGCCAAAAGGGTATAAACCGTTCTATGTCAGTCATTTCGGGCGCCATGGCTCACGGTATCACACCAGCGCGGACCTGTGTCCGTCGCTCAGGTCCCTCATGGAGGATGCCGGTTCCAAGGGCCAGCTTACCCCTCTCGGGAAGGATGTGCTGGAAAGGCTCACGGCCATTGACACCGCAACCAGGCAGAAGGACGGCGACCTTACCCGGGTGGGCGCCCGCGAGCACGGGGAAATCGCCGGGAGGATGGTGTCTTCCTGCAAACGGGTGTTTTCCGGAAAGGGGAAGCACATACTAGCACAGTCCACCACCTCTCCGAGGGTGATACTCAGCATGGCATCGTTCTGCTCGGCACTCAAGGTTTTCAATCCCAGCCTGGACATCACCTGCGAGGCCGGGCATTCCACCTCCGGCTATCTGAACCATTACACGGCCGAGTACAAGGAGTACTACAAGGACGGCCCCTGGAGGCAAATCCGGAATGACTGGGTAAAGGCCAATATCGACCCTTCCGGCCTGGTTTCAAGGCTTTTCACGTCGGCCGGCCCCTTTGGCGGGAAAGCCGCCGGAAAAGCCGCTACATCCTTTGCCCAGGACCTGTATTCCCTGGCCAAGATAATGCCCGCAAGCGGCTTGGGGATAACCCTTTACGATGTCTTCTCCGAAGATGAACTATACGCCCTCTGGCAGGCCGGGAACATGGACCAGTACATGAGGAAGGGCCCCAGCCCTGTTTCCGGAGGCCTTGCCCTGGCTATTGCCAAACCCCTGCTCCAGGACTTTGTAAGGAAGGCCTGCATCGCCGTTGAGACAGGTGCGGCCGACATCTCCGCAGACCTCCGGTTCGGACACGGAGAAGGACTGATGCCGCTGGCCGGACTGATGTGCCTTGAAGAAGCATCCGGAGTCTGTTCCCAACCCGATTCCATCGCCGTCACATGGCAGGATTACCGGGTTACCACGATGGCATCCAACATCCAGTGGATATTCTACCGGAACCGCTCCGGAAACGTCCTGGTGAAAATCCTCCTCAACGAACGCGAGCAAAGGATTCCGGTTCCCACAGACACCTGGCCCTACTACAGATGGGATGATGTAAGGGCCTTCTACATGAAAATACTTGAGCACTGACATGAAAAAAGCCATCCTCGCCGTACTGGCCCTCCTTTCCGTGACTGCCGCAATGGCACAGGTGTACCTGGAGCCCGGTCAACTCTACGGGGTTTACCACATGTACAACTTTTCCCCCTTTGAAAAGGTAAAGGTCCCCTCTGGGTATAAACTCCTGTCAATCAATCACTACGGAAGGCACGGCGCCCGTTATCAGGACTCCGAGGACGCATACGTGAGAGTTCTTGCCCCCCTTGCCGACGCACATGCCCGCAACGCCCTCACCCCCCTCGGGGAAAGCGTATTCAACCGCACGGAAGAGTTCTTTGAGCTTTGCCGGAACCATTACGGGGAGCTTACCCGAAAGGGCTGGGACCAGGCAATCACCATAGCCGGGAACCTGTACAGGGCTGCGCCGCATTCCTTCTGGAAAAAGGCCAGGATCACAGCCACTTCCAGTTTTTCAAAAAGATGCATGATGACCATGGCGGCTTTCTGCACAGGCCTTGCATCAAAGGATCCCGGGCTTGACATATACGCCTGCACCAGCCGCACTCTCCTGGATGCAACCAATCCAGGCGACGAGGCCAACGTGAATTATGTGGCCACCACGCCCCTCCCGTCCCCCTGGGACGCATCATATTCCAGCGTGCTTAAGTCCGAGGTAAGCAGGGAGGACGCCGTTTCAATCCTGCTCAGGCTGTTCAAGGACCGGGATGCGGTGATGAACCATGTCAAGTCTCCGGTGAATTACTGCTCGGCGCTCTACAACATGATCGCCGGAATGGGCTGCGTCAGCGATGACCTGCTGATCGACGACGTATTCACGGAAGAAGAGCTGGTCCGGTTCTACAAGGCCATCAACTACGGGTTCTTCGAATGGAGCGCCCTCAAGGCCCAGAGCTGCAAACCCTTACTGGCAACCATACTGAACGAGGCCACCGCCGACATGGCTTCCGGCCAAAAGACCGTCCGCCTCAAGTTCGGGCACGATGTCAACCTGCTGGCCATCATGCACATGATGCAGGTGGAGGAACTCGGAATCGTCCCAGAAAGGCTTCAAGACCTTTCGGAGACATGGCACTGCTGGATGACCCCCATGGCCGCAAACCTGGAACTGTTCTTCTACGGCAACGGTAAAAGCATCCTGGTTCTCCCATACCTTAACGGGGAAGCGGTGACATTCAGCGGCCTGGAACAGGTGCACGGTCCTTTCTACCGCTGGGAAGACGTCGGTTCCCGGATCCGGGAAATCCTCAGGCGCAGCTGATCAGAGATACAGCGCCCTGGTGTTCTTGATTTCCGCCATCACAAAGGTGGAGAGTATGGATCCGATGGAGTCAATCGTCCCCAACACGTTAATTATGAATTCGTTATAATATTTCATGTCGGGCGCCTGGATTTTCAGTAGATAGTCGTACTCTCCTGAAATATTGTAGCATTCCGCCACCTGGGGGATATCCTTGATAACCGAAATGAAGTCCCTTGCCACGGACCGGTTCATCTGCTTGAGTTTTACCGAGCAGAATACTGTGAAACCACGGCCAAGCTTTTCCGCATCCAGCACCGCAACATATTTCTTGATGAATCCCGACCGTTCCAGGCGCTTGAGTCGGTCGAATACGGGAGTGGTGGAGAGATGCACCCTGGCGGCCAGTTCCTTGGTAGTGAGCCTGGCGTTTTCCTGAAGGACCCGGAGTATCTGGAGGTCGGTGGAGTCGATTTGGATTTCCTGCATAAGAATGTTATTCTGCAAAAGGGGCCCGGCAATGGCCCGTAATTGTATATTTTCCGATATTTCCGGTAAAAATAGAAATATTTTCTGAAGTTTCATAAAACCTTGTACGTTTTTTCTACAAGAACTACCTTTGCTGAAAACAATATCGTATGACAAAGATTGATACCCGCTGCATACATGCCGGATACACCCCCGGAAAGGGAGAGCCGCGGCAGATCCCCATCATCCAGAGTACCACTTTCAAGTATGAGACTTCGGACCAGATGGGCCGGCTCTTCGACCTTGAAGACTCGGGGTATTTCTATTCACGGCTGCAAAACCCCACCGTGGACAAGGTGGCTGCAAGACTCGCCGACCTCGAGGGAGGCGTAGGTGCCATCCTCACCTCGTCCGGACAGGCTGCAAACCTTTTCGCCTGCATCAACATAGCCAAGGCCGGCGACCATATAGTGGCGGCCAACAACATCTACGGCGGTACGTTCAACCTGCTCGGGGTCACCCTGAAACAGCTGGGGATCGAGACCACGTTCATCAGCGAAAGCTCCACCGACGACGAGATCCGCGCCGCAATCAGGCCGGAAACAAAGCTCATATTCGGCGAAACCATTTCCAACCCGGGAGTGGAAGTACTTGATATAGAGCGCTGGGCGGCCGTAGCCCACGAGGCCGGCATCCCCCTGGTCATCGACAATACCTTTGCCACTCCCATACACTGCCGTCCCTTTGAGTGGGGCGCCGACATCGTCACCCACTCCACCACCAAGTACATCGACGGACACGGTACCACCGTCGGCGGCGCCATCGTCGACAGCGGCAACTTCCCATGGGACAAGCACGCCGACAAGTTCCCCGGACTCACAACGCCCGACGAGTCCTACCACGGGCTCACCTACACCAAGCAGTTCGGAAAGGCGGCCTACATCACCAAGGCTGTCACTCACCTGATGAGGGACATCGGAGCGATCCAGAGCCCGCAGAACGCCTTCTACATAGGGCTCGGACTGCAGACGCTGGCCCTCAGGACAGAGCGGCATGCAAAAAGCGCCCTCACCGTGGCCCGGTGGCTGGAAAGCCGCCCTGAAGTGGCCTGGATAAGGTATTCCGACCTGGAAAGCTCACCGCTTCACGCCCTCCAGCAGAAATACTGCCCCGACGGGACCTGCGGTGTAATGGCCTTCGGGCTCAAGGGCGGCAGGGACTTCAACAACCGTTTCCTGGACGCCCTAAGGCTCATCACCATCGAAACCCATGTGGCCGACTGCTACAGCTGCGTCCTGCACCCGGCTTCGCACACCCACAGGCAGCTTTCCGACGAACAGCTCCGCGCCGCCGGGATCGCCCCCGACCTTATCCGCCTTTCCATCGGCCTTGAAAACCCCGACGACATAATCGCAGACCTTCAGCAGGCCCTGGAAGCCGCCGCAAGATGACACTACACGAGATACGGACAGACATTGCCCTCGAGGCGGGCGGCTCGCTGGAAAATGCGCGCATAGTCTTCCATACATCGGAAAGCAGGAAGGGCCGTGTCATCTGGATCTGCCACGCACTCACGGCAAACAGCGATCCGGAGGAATGGTGGCCGGAGATGGTGGGCGCGGGAAAGGCCATCGACCCCGAAAAGGACTTTGTGGTATGCGTCAATTTCCTCGGCTCACCCTATGGGTCGGAAAGCCCCAGGAGCATCGACCCGGCCACGGGGAAGCCCCGGTTGCTCTCCTTTCCCCCTATCACTATCCGCGACACTGTCCAGGCCTTTATCGCCGTACGGAAACATCTGGGAATCAACAAAGTAGACCTTCTTATAGGCAGCTCCATAGGAGGGTTCCACGCAATGGAATGGGCCATAATGGAACCTGACAGGATACGCCGCTGCCTGTTCATCGCCACCGCCCCGAGGATCTCTCCTTACCTGGGGGCGACCGTGGAAACCCAGAGGATGGCCCTCGAGGCCGACCCCACTTTCCGTCAGGCGGAATCCCTGGAATCGGGGGCGGCAGGACTCCGCTGCGCCAGGGCCCAGGCCCTCATCAGCTACCGATGCTTCACCAGCTACCGCCTGACCCAGGCCGAGCAGGACCCCGACACGCTTTTCGCCTCCAGGGTGGGCTCTTACCAGAGATACCAGGGGGAGAAACTGGTAA
This sequence comes from Bacteroidales bacterium, assembly GCA_017437755.1. Lineage (GTDB taxonomy): Bacteria > Bacteroidota > Bacteroidia > Bacteroidales > UBA932 > Cryptobacteroides. The sequence continues at coordinate 47,023 of JAFRXI010000018.1, read as the reverse complement.
GGCGCGGTTTTGACGCCTATTGCTACCACACCCTCTGCGGAGCCCTTGACAGCCACAACACCGGCCGGGGACGGGGCGGGGTAAAACAGGCCCTGCTCCGGATCAAGGCCCGCTGCACCGTCGTGTCGATCGACACCGACAACCTCTTTCCCCCTTCCGAGGGCCGGGAATGGGCGGCATGGATACCGGGTGCGGACTACATTGAGATATCATCGAATTACGGACACGACGGCTTCCTGCTGGAAACAGGCAAGCTCACCGCTATCATAATGAAATAACAGCTTCCTATGCAAGTACTTAAATTCGGAGGGACTTCCCTTGCCGACTCCGCGGCAATCGCCCGCATGGTGGATATAGTAGAAAAGGCCCTGGAGGGAGACCGGACAATCGTGGTTTGTTCCGCCATCGCCCGGTGCACCGACGGCCTGATAGAGATATGCCATCTGGCTGCAAAGCAGGATGAGTCTTACCTCCAGCGCATTGCCGACCTGAAGCGCCGGCACCAGGAAATAGTGGCCGGAATCATCCCGGACGGATACCGGAAAAAGACCTCCGAGGCCATTGAAACCCTGTTTTCGAGCCTGGAGAACATCAGTCGCGGCGTTTTCCTGCTGGGCGAGTTCTCCCCTTCCAGCCTGAGCGCTATTGAAAGCCACGGCGAGCTGCTCTCGTCCAGGATAATCACCGACCGGTTCCTCTCGCTCGGGATTGCCGCAAGGTGGCTGGATTCCAGGGATATAATCCGACTGGAAGAAGGGAACGTGAATGTCCCCGTCACATATTCCAACATCCGCGCCGTCATGGAGGCCCATCCCCATGCGGAGCTGTTCATAGTCCCCGGATTCATCGGCAGGGACGAGCGGAACAGGGTTACCACGCTCGGGAGGGGCGGCTCCGACTACACGGCATCGCTCTTTGCGGCCGCGCTCCATGCCCGGAGGGTGGAAATATGGACCGACGTCCCGGGTATAATGACAGCCCACCCCAAGGTGGTTCCATCCGCCCAGACAATCCGGAACATATCCTACAGGGCCGCGCAGGAACTGTCCCACTTCGGGGCCAAGGTGATCTATCCCCCTACCATCCAGCCGGTTGTGGAAGAAGGCATCCCCATCCTTGTGAAGGACACCTTCCATCCGGAACAACCCGGAACCCTGGTGGAAAGGAACCCGCCCAGGGCCGGAGGAGGAGTAGTTGGAATCGCCCACTCGGAAGGGATCGCACTTATCTCGCTGGAAGGAAGCGGAATGGTGGGCGTCCCCGGATTCAGCTCCCGCCTGTTCGACACCCTGGCCCGCGAGGGGATCAACATAATCCTGATTACCCAGGCTTCGTCGGTACATTCCATGTGCATCGCCATATCGGAAGCCGACGCCGAGCGCGCCAGGAAAGCCGCCGACGAGACCTTCGCCTATGAAATATCAATCGGCAAACTGAATCCGCTGAAAGTCGAACCGGCCGGCTACTCGATTGTATGCGTAATCGGCGACGACATACTCGGCCGCAGCGGAACCACCGGCAGGATGCTCGCCGCCCTGGGCCGCCACAGCATTCCCGTAAGGGCCACGGCGCAGGGATCGTCGGAACGGAACATCTCCGTGATTGTTCCTTCCGACAGGGTGTCGGAGGCCATCCGCGCCATCCATCACGAATTCTTCGACCGCCTCACCGACAAGGTGATCCCCCTCTTCATCGCCGGTTACGGCCGGGTGGGAAAGGCCCTGGTGCAGATGCTCCGCGACAATGCCGCATCAATCGCCAAACGGTCCGGCAAGGACCTCAGGGTATGCGGGATAGCACGCAGCACCAAATATGTCATAAACACCGAGGGGATAGACCTTTCCAACGTTCCGGAACAACTGGAAAACGGGACCCCGGGGTCATACGTCGACGCCCTCTGCTCGCTGTCGCTGGAGAATCCCATCTTCGTGGACTGCACCGCCAACGAGGAGATGGGCTTCCGCTATCCAGACCTCTTCGGGAGCGGCTTCAGCGTAGTTGCATGCAACAAGATTCCGTTCTCCGGGACCTGGGCCCAGTTCCGGAACCTGCTTAAGGAAGCCAAGCGCTGCGGGGTGTCGCTACGTTACGAGACCACGGCGGGAGCCGCCCTTCCCGTGCTCGTCACCCTCGACCGCGTGGTCCAGTCGGGAGATACCCTTATAAAGATGGAAGCCGTCCTCTCAGGAACGCTCAACTACCTGCTGGACAATTACAAGGGCTCCGGATGGGACGCCCTCGTGGAGGATGCCAGGATAAAGGGTTACACCGAGCCCGACCCGTCGGTGGACCTCTTCGGGAAAGACGTTCTGAGGAAAATACTGATACTGAGCCGGCAGGCCGGCATTCCGCTGGAAGAGTCGCAGGTAACCCTGGAACCCATTCCGTCCGATATCGAGGCCCGCTACCATGCAGCCGCATCGGAAGGGAAGAAACTGCGCTATGTGGCCACCGTAGACGCCTGCGGGCACGCATCGGTCGGCCTGAGGGAAGTGGGGCCCGACAGTCCGCTCTTCTCCCTAAAGGGCACCGACAACGCCATCCTCATCACCACCGGCGACTATCCCTCGCCCATGCTGATCCAGGGCGCCGGAGCCGGCACCCGCCAGACCGCAGGAGGCCTCCTCAACGATATACTGCTGTCGCTGTACAGGTAATAATCCGTACCGTGGAAAGGGCTCAACGCCTCTTCAACCGTCCGATTGCATGTTCAAGGCTTTCGGACGGTTCGATTATATTGTATTCCTTCCAGAAATCAGGGTCCGAGAACTCGGCCGCCTTCTCGCTCAGGGAGTCGCCAAAGCGGAAGGCGTCGTTCCGGGAAATGGGCACGGCCTCCGGATAAAGGTCGGTCACAACCAGCTCGTTCACAACGGTATACTGGGTTGAGAGAAGCCTTTTCCGCCAGTCGCAGTCAAAGACGAATACCGACTTGAAATACTCCAGCCTGGACACGCCGCCGTCCCTTCGGTAGCTTACAGTCATCGACATCTCCTTGGGTTTGAACCTGAGCGTCAGGGGTTTCCTCACCAGCATCATGCGGGTGGCCTTGACCGGGTCCGACACATCCAGGGAGAGTTCCACCCTTGTGAACGAAAGGGTCTCCTGGTCTATATAAAGGATCCCGTCATATAACGCCCAGTCACACAGGGCGGCAGGGGTCATCTTTATCGCAAACTGCACCCTCCCGTCGATGATCTCGGGCGGAAGCATCTCAAACCTATAGTTTTTGAGGTCCTCGCCGAGGATTATGTCGGGATTCTTGACAACGTCCTGCGTTATGGCCTGGGTGGGGCCGCCAATCACCCTTACGCAGAGGGTGTCGCCCCTGCGCTGGCTGAGGAGCACCCTGCTCTTTGACAGGGCGGTCCTGTCCTGGCCGATATTCCCGTTGTACCCGGTCTTGTAAAGTCGTGCCGTAGCCTCCGAAATGAACGTGAACCGCTGCCTTTTCCGGATGGTTTCCCTGTAAAAACACTCCATCAGCTCCGGGGACTGGCTGTAATTGTCCCTTATGCTGCCTATGGCCGCCCGGACTATCTCAAACGGGTCCCCGGTGACGATTCTGGCGCCGGGAAGCGGAAGCGCCTCGCGGAAAAGCCGCACATCCATGTATGAGCCGTCGGCCTTCTTCCTAAGGGTCCTGTATCCGAGGAAGGAAAAGACCACCTCGGAGAGCGGGGTGTCGGACTTGATGGTGAAGAAGCCGTCGGCGTTGGTCACCGTTGCGTAATATCGGTCCGGCAGGGACACGTTCACGCCCTCCATGGGCTTTCCGGTCTTTCCCTCGTAAACCGTTCCCTGCGCCGAATAGACCAGCCCGCCCGTTCCCTGCCCCGCAGCCGTAAACGCGGAGGCAAGCAGCAGAAGCAATATAACCCTGGTCATTCTCAGCATATTACACAAAGCCCTGTTTGCAAACATAATAAAATCTTTCCGCTATTCCTCCCCTTTTCAAAAATATCTTCATACCTTAGCCTTATGAAAAAGATCTGCATAATCCTGCTGGCTGTCAGCCTTATCCTGCCGTCCTGCGGCAGGGGTCCTTCCGTAATCCGCACCGCAACCCCTTCCCGACCGGCCGGGCAGGAAGACATGCTTGGTTTTACGGCCGATCCCATTCCCGACGTCGGAGTCGGAATAGTAGGAGTGGGCATGAGAGGTTCGAGCGCCGTCAAGCGCCTCACCCTGGTCCCGGGCTGCCATATTGCCGCAATCTGCGACGTGGAGCCCGACAGGACCGGCAAGATGCTGGAATTCCTCTCCGGCAAGGGCCTGAGCGCCAATGAGTATTCCGGCGGGGAAACCTCCTATCAGGAACTCTGTGAGGATCCTTCGGTGGACCTGGTGTACGTTTGCACCGACTGGGCGCACCACGTTCCGGTGGCCCTGTACGCCATGGAGCACGGGAAGCACGTGGCCATCGAGGTCCCGTCGGCCGAGAGCGTAAAGGACTGCTGGGACCTTGTAAACACTGCCGAGCGCACCCGCCGCCACTGCACCATACTGGAGAACTGCTGCTACGACTTCTTTGAACTTCAGTCACTCGCCATGGCCCAGGCCGGCGTGCTTGGCGAGATAATCCACGTGGAAGGGGCCTACAACCATAACCTGGAGCCCTGGTGGGACCTCTACTGGAGAAACTGGAGGCTTGATTTCAACCGGACCCACAGGGGCGACCTCTATCCCACCCACGGATTCGGTCCGGTCTGCCAGGCCCTCGATATACACCGTGGCGACCGCCTCACAACCCTGGTATCCATGGATACCGACCCGTTCAACGGCCCCAGGAACGTAGAGGCGCGGGACGGAAAGCCCTGCAATGATTTCAAGAACGGCGACGTCACCACCACCATGATCCGTACCGCAAAGGGAAAGACCATCCTGCTGGAGCACGATGTCATGACCCCGCGTCCATACAGCCGTATGTATCAGCTTGTGGGCACCGACGGTTATATAGGGAAATATCCCACCAGGCAGATCTGCCTCGGTGGCGGAACCACCGCCGACGTCACCTTCGACTCCACCGGAAAGGAACTGGTATTTACCGGGAAGGACCTGGACTCGCTTATGGCGAAATACCCCAATCCCATCCTTACCCCCGAGCTCCGGAGCGACGCAAAGGCGGCCGGCGGACATGGCGGAATGGACTACATCATGGACTACCGCCTGATGTATTGCCTCAACCGGGGACTGCCCCTGGACATGGACGTATACGACCTGGCCGAATGGTGCTGCATCACCGAACTGTCGGCAATATCCCTGGAAAACGGCTCGGTTCCCGTGGAAATCCCCGATTTCACCCGCGGCGCTTGGGACAAGGTAAAGGGCTTCAGTTACGCCCTCTGAGATTCATTTTATCCTGGTTTTAACACTGATGCCGCCACCCTGGACCTTTCCGTTAAGGACAGGGGTGGCCCGGCTTGTGATTTCACCGGAGACTGATGGTCCTGAATGGACCGTCATTCGCATCTCCGCAGTGCATAGCGGAGGAACCGGGTTGGGCGTAACGGATATTTCCAGTCCGTCCGAAACGTCGGTAAAACCAACTTCCAGCGGCCTCCGGCCGAGGTTCGCCACGGTTGCGAGTTCCACCACGCAGAACCCCCGGTAAAGGTCGGCGGAGCGGTATTCCCTCTCCCTGAGGCCAAGGTCTCCCGTCGCATAAGGGCCGAATTCCTTGCGGAGCATACGCCTCGATCCGTGGACGGTACCCCCCAGCGACAGGACGACCGGGGTCACCCGGTTTGAAAGGTAAACCTGCACCGAATGGGAAAAGACCGATGGAAGTCCCTTGTGACTGTAAGTTACCTGGATCAAAGCGCTATCCCCGGGCACAACCGGCGATGCGGGGACTTCAACCCCGACGCACCCACAGGAGGGTACGGTGTAAATGACGGAAAACGGCTCCGTGCCGTCATTCGCAATCGCGAATGTACAGGACACGGGGCCGTCGTCCAAAGAAATGTTTCCAAAATCGTATCCGGTATCTGCGGCAACCGGGGCGCAGGACTGCCTTTCTCCCGTCCGGCACGAAGCCGCCAGGGTAAGCAGGGCAGCCCACGCCGCCAGTATGCGAACTGCCGCCACCGGTCCTACCAATCCTCCTCGTAAGGATTGGCGTTTTCTCCGTCGCTGGAAACAGGCGACATCACTGGATACTCCAGGCGGTAATCCACGGTCCGGACATCCGGATTGATATATATTTTCTTTTCCATGGCTCCTACTTTTTATAGAAATCAACGGTAGGGGTGCCAGTTACGGTTGTCCCGGATATCGTGCAGCCGGAGAAATCGATCCTGAGCACGTAGAATGCCCCCTCCTCGAGGTTCTTGGCGTAATTGAAGTTGTTCCCGCTGCTTTGCACCAGCAGTTCCGCAGCCCTCTCGGTGAAGGTCACCGGGCCCTGGCCGTCCCAGGAATTATAGGCATAAAAGTATTTGCCGTCGGTATAGTCGGTACGGAAACGCCCGCCTATGAGGTCGCTGGTCTCGGCTACGGCATAGCCGGAGAACTGGTAGACGTTGGCCGCCACCTGGGCTATGCGGTAGGCATTGGAAAGGGTCCAGCCGAACTGTCCGCCGTTCATCATCGGGTTGGCTACGCCCCAGCCCAGAAGGTAGAGGCCGCCGTTCTCGATGTTTGGCTTGTTTCCGTCGGAGGTTACCCTGCCGGCGGTCACGTAACCGGGGTGGAAGGCGACGTCGTAGTCGCCGCTGACTGCAAGGAAGGTCACGGTTGAACCGTTCACCTCAAAGTAGTCCGGATCCCACCAGTAGTCGCTCACCTGGCCAAGATTGCTGAGGGTGAGGGTCGCCCCCTGGGTCAGGGATATCTTGCCGATGGAGGCGACTCCCGCTGCCTCGGTGAGGGCCTCGCCGTTGAGGCGGGGAGTGGTATCCTCGGCCGGGACGAGGGATGCGCCGTCGGCGATGTCCAGGGTGTTCGTGCTCTGTGCAAGGTTGGTAAGGGCGCCGTCCAGCGGTGCGTAGAACTCGAGCGAGGACTTAAGCATCTTTCCGTAAGAAATTGCCGACACCTCGTCGGCGTTCATACCGCTGCGCCAGAAGAAAATCTCCCTCCAGGAAGCCTGGGTTGCCGCTCCGGCATATCCCACGTAGAACGCCGTGGTAAGGACCTTCTCCGAAACGCTGCCCTGAAGCAGGCCGTCCACGTACAGGAGGGTTTCGCCGCGGGCATAGAAATGCGTCAGGGTGACCTGGTGCCATGCCCCGTCGTTCACCGCCCTGGTGCCGGTAACCGTTCCATAGGTAAGGGTACCGGACGCGGATACGGAGACCGTCCTGGCCTCCTCACCGTTGAAGAAGGTAAGGATGCTTCCGGCCGCGGTGGTCTTTACGCCGAAGGAAATAGTAAACGGATGGATCCTGCCTTCGGGTTCCACGGCGATAACCTGGCGGTTGGAGAGGGTATAGCTGCCGGAGGCGCTCCTCACTGGCTGGGCTTTTCCGGCCTTGAGGGCGTCAAACAGCGACGGAACCACGGCACAGGCCATTTCAAGATGGCCGGCATCGTTGGGATGGAGGGCATCGTCGTAATACCCTGCGGCCCATTTGCCGGTACCGTCGTCGATTGCACCCATCAGGTTGACCGACGGAACGTCCCACTGCTGTATGTCGAGGTTGATCTGGCGTATCCAGGAATAGTGGTCGGAATTGTAGCCGTTGTTGGCATAGTTGCCCGTGACCACCACCTGCTTCCCTTCCGCGCGGGCCGTCTTCACAAAGCTGTCGGAATCCAGCATGACCCGGTTTTCCCACTGATTGTAAAGCGTTTCCATAGCGGAGGATGTGGTTGCCGAGGCAAGTCCCTCGTTGCCCAGCGACAGGGCCACGATGAGGTATTTGCCACCGTCCACGGTCTCCTCGTCGAACCTCTCGCCGAGGGTCGTGGTGTTGTTTCCGGAAACGGAGAGGTTGGAGATGTACCAGCTGTTGCCGGTGCGGGCCTTGAGGACGTCCTCATACAGCCAGATGTATCCGTGCTTGTTGGTCGCACCCTGGCCGTAAGGGACCGAGGAGCCCATCACCGTGATACGGTCGGGATCCAGGTCGCCGTGGTGCGCCATCTCGTACTTGAAGTTCCTGAGGTCGAGCGACACGTCGTACACCCCCGGATTCAGGTTGATGTCCTGGGTCGTGCCGTAGGTGCTGGCCTCGATGTCGCGCCTGGTCCCGGTCACCCTCTTGAAGGTCGGACTCCATGCACCCTTCTTCACAAAGTTGAACGACTGCGAACGGTCGTACTTGGGTGCGCCGTTGCCGCCGAACTCCAGGGCGGTTCCCGAGAACACGCCGGCTCCCTTGTAATCGAGGGTGGCACCGTTGGAATTGCTCCAGCCGAGGATCGCGGGACCCTGGGCGAGGATTGCATCTACGGCGGTGAAGGTGTATTCGGCCTTGTCCAGGTCGGCCACGAGGTAAGCGACTCCGTCGACCGTGGATGTGGCGGTGAGGGGAACCTCAACGCCCTTGTCGGTGATTCCCTTCATGGGAACCTCGCCCGAAGAGAAGGAGGAGACACCCTCGAAGATATTGGCGTCGCCCTCCACCCTGTGCATCAGGAAGGTCTCTTCGGCGGAAGTTACCTCGAGGGCTGTGTAGTTCACAGTCACGGGGATCTGTCCGCCTTCGAATTCCTCCACCTTCATGCAGTTGAGCTGGTAATACTCGTTTGTGCCGGAGGCCTGGGAATTGGTTCCCTTGGAAAGCGTCAGCTTGATGGTTCCGTCGGGCTTGGGATAGATGATATCCGACTCCAGCACGTCGGTGGTGTTCTGGGTTCCCTTTTCACCGGGTCCGGTGATGCAGAGCAGGCCCTCAAAGGCATTGGCGCCCGCGATTGCGTACTTTGCCTCGCGTTTCTGGTCCGCGACTGTGGAGGCACGGCTTCCGAACAGGTGGAACTTGTAGCCCTTGGCGGGGTTGAGGCCGGACAGCTCGAAGGTGCACGATACGGCTGCGCCCTGCGAGAAGAAATAGTCCTGGGTCGCGGTCACTATCGCAAGGTCGCCGAGAGCCGCTGCCGTGGCGTCGGAAATCACGGCAAGTCCGCCGTTTGCCTTTCCGTTGCTCCAGAAATCGGTGAGGAGGGTCAGCTTATAAGGGGTGGCGGAGTTGTCGGAATAGGCCAGGTCGAAGGAGAGGCCGTTCCCGTTCTTGCCGGACGAAGCCTTCTCGATGTTGTTCCAGTAGTTTCCGTTGGCATCGGGAGAGGTGGTTGCAGGGCAGTTTCCGTCGTTCTTGTGGCCGAAGTCAAAGAGCAACTTCTTGCCGTTGGTCGCAGCCCCTGCAATCAACTTCATGAGTACCAGGTCCTTCCGGGCAATGGTTATCTCGGAATAACGGGTCTTCATGACCAGCGGGTTGCCGGCGGCGTCAAACAGTTCCACGCTGAAACCGGGATAGGTACCGGTAGGGAGCGGGACATAGAACGCCATCTCCGCCGAAGCCTTGGGGATGTTGATGGTAACGGTGTTGCCTTCTTCCGAGGCGGCCGTTGCTATCACTGCGTTTTCCTCTGTGATGTCGGCAACGGAGAAATCGCCGCTGACCTTGCGGCCCTCGGCGGTGAAGACGAACTTCGTCGCCGTTGCGGGCACGTTGGAGAAACTAACCTTCAGGATGCCTCCCAGATGCTTGAACGAGAAGCTTTCCGCCCCATCGGAGGCGATGACCGCCATCATGGGGGCATGGGAATTCAGGTCCTCCGACCATGTATAGCTTTCGTCAAGATGAAGGGTAAGGGCATTCCCGCTGAGGGAATGGCTTTCCGACGCCGGATACACGGCCAGGGTGGAAGAGGTCTCGTCGGTAAAGTCGCCGGTGAATACGCCGCTGGCCGTCCCGTCGCCACCCGTGAGGGTGAACCTCCGGAAAGCCCCCTTGGTGGTGTATACCGAGATGGCGTCGGCCGCTGTCCAGGAGAAAGCGCCTGCGTCGGTAAAGGCCGTCCTGCTCTGGACCGCCTCGGAGACTGTTGCCCTCAGGGTGGTGTTGCCCTGGGGGACAAGCCTCTCATTCTCAAGGGTTTCCCTGGCACATCCCAAGAGGACTGCCAGGGTACCCAGTGTCAAAAGGAGTCTGGTTCTCATAATTTATCAAACTGTACTGTTTCCTTTCCAGCGGTTATGCTGTTTCCGGAGATTGTGCATTCCGAGAAATCCACGGTGAGACGGTAGGTCGCGCCTTCCTCAAGGTTGGATGCGAGGCCGAAATTGGCGTCGCTGCCCTGCTTCAGAAGTTCTGCGGCATTTCCGCTGATGGTCACACCCTTGGAGGCTTCTCCGCCCCAGTTGTCCTGGAAGAAATACTTGGCGGAAATATAGTCGTAACGGAACTTGCCGCCGATTTCAGCGCTGGTTTCAGCCACAGCCTTGCCGGTCATCTGGAACTTGCCGGGAGCAACCTGGGCCAGCTGGTAGCCGCCCGCGCCGGGCCAGCCCACCTGCGAGGTCATCTTGAACCCGGAAACTCCCCAGCCCTGGATGTACAGGCCGCCTTCCTCAAGGTTGGGAGCTCCGCCTGATGCGGTCACCCTGCGTGCCATGATGGTCTTGTCGGCGGTATTCAGCATCACCTTGTATTTGCCGCTCACAGCAAGGAACTTCCCTGCCGCCGAGCAGAAGTCGGGATCGATCCAGTAAGAGGCCAGACCGTCGACGTTGCTGAGCGCCACTGTGGAACCCTGGGTCAGGTCGACCTCGGCCGAGAAATCGGTGGGGCCGCCTTCAAGCTCGACTCCGTTGACGGTCATCTTGGGAAGCTCCACTTCCTGCTGTCCTACCTTGGTGCAGGAGAACTTGGCGGCGCTGTTGCCACCGGTGAGGTCGAGGACCAGGCGGTAGATTCCGCCCAGTTCGAGCTTCACACCCTCGGCAAGACGGATGTTTCCGTCGTCGGACGGGATGTCGAGGATGGCGTTGTCGATGGAAGCGTAATTCTCCTTCTTGAATTCGCCGCCCCAGCCCTTCTGGTGGAAGAACTTGATGTTTACGTTGTCGGTCTTGATCTGGAAGCCGCCCACCAGGGTGGCCTGGTAGACCTTGTCCTCAACCTCGGCCATGCACACGGCAAAGCTGGTGTTCCAGCTGGCGGTGAAGATGGCCGGCTTGCCGAAGCAACTGTCGCCGATGATCCATACGGCGCCGTGTCCGTCGGTGCCGAGGGTGGCCAGGGCGCTGCTGGAAGCCATCCTGTCAACTATCACCCACTTGTCCGCCATGCGGATGGAGAACTTGTACAGGCCTTCGAGGGCGGCGAACTTCCTGTCTTCGGTGATGAAGTCGGGATCGAAGGTGAAGTCGTCAAAGCCGGGCTCGTAACCGGTAATGGTTATCACATCGCCTTTCTTGACATTGACCACGGCGGTATAGACGTCCTTCTCGGCCATTACGGTTTCAACGCCGTTGACTTCGAGTTTGATGAACGGGGACGCCTCCCAGGTCTTGGTGTTGAAGGATATCTCGTAATTGCCGGCCACGCCGTTTGAGAACGGGATCACCTTGCCGCCGTCCAGGGCCACGCCGGTAGCGTCATACCCGAAGGTAAGGGTACGGTTCTGCGTTCCGTATGGTGCGGTTTCGATGAAGGCGTCAACCGCTGCGGGGAAATTCCCAGTCACGGCATAGACGTAGTTTTCCTTCTTCTCCATCCTGTACTCACTGCCGTCGGCGGCCTTGAGGGTAAGGTAGGCGAAGTCGGGACGGGTGACCCTTACGTCCTTGTCCTCGACGGTAAGGCCGAACTGGATGTTCTGCGAGGTGAACCTGGCGGTAGCCACGCCGTCCGGAACGTTCTTGTAGAAAGGAACTTCCAGGTAATCCTCGTAGGTCCCCTCCTCCTTGGTACGGATGGTCTTGGAGGCCACCACGGACTCGTCGAAGAGGAGTTCCACCTTGAGGGTGGACAGGGCTATCTGGTCCTTGAGGTCGACCGAGAAGTTGAACCGGTCGCCCATCAGGGCCGATGCGTCACAGGTGATGGTCTGGACCGGACCCTTGTCGGTTGTAACGAAGGGGGGCTCTTTCTCCCGGCATGAAACCACGGCCAGAGATCCTGCGAGAAGGATAACAAATAACTTTTTCATATTTAATCTTTCCATTTTAACGATACTACTGACTTGCCGGGCACATTCACCGGAACGGAATGCGCGTCGGTCGCAAATACCAGCTGCTGGTCATCCGAATTTGAATTCAGGATGAGCACGCCATAGGAACCGTCGGTGTTGCGGAACGCCAGGTAGGTCATCCCGTTCTTTGTGAATCCGTCGGTTCCGATGCGGACCGCTCCGGGCTTAACCGCCACCGAGGCGTGAAGGACGTCATACCAGTGGGATTTGCGGTCGGCACCTGCATAGGTCCACCCGTTGTGGTTGATGGATATGGCACCGTAACAGGTGGGGCATCCTCCCGGACGGTAGGGTTTTCCCTCGTCGTCCAAAGCCATATTCCAAAGGGTTACGCCCTTGCCGTAACGGCTCAGGGTGCCAAGGAAGATGTCGCGGAAATCCTCCTCGAAAAGCGAGGCGAATCCCCTGCCGGGCTGGCCGTAATTCCACTGGCCGATGGATGCTTCGGTAAAGTAAATATCCTTGTCGGGGGCGGAATCGTGGATCTTGTCCAGCTCCGACACCGACCCGCCGTAGTTGTGCCAGGCGCTTCCGGCGGCATACTTCGACGCCTCGGAGTCCTTGTATATCTGGAGCGGATACTCCTTCTGGCCCGCCTGGTTGTCGTAATTGTAGTTATGGTCGAACAGCAGGATCTTGGCCTTGATGCCATTGGACTTGAATGCCGGACCGACAACCTTGACAAAATCCCTCTGGTCTTCCCATGGCATGTAGAGCGACATGGAATTGCCGTGGTTAAGGGGCTCGTTCTGCAGGGTAACGGCCAGGACCTTGTAGCCGCGCTTCTCCATGGCCTGGATCCAGCCCACGAAATACTGGGCATAATCCGCGTAATACTTGGGATTCAGGCGGCCGGAAGTCCAGCTGTTGAAGGCGTTTCCATTGCCGGCCACATCCATTTTCATCCAGCGGGGACAGCTCCAGGGAGAACCTATGATCTGCACGTCGGGATTGATGGCGTAGATCTCGTCGAGGATGGGGAAAAGATACTGATACTCACTGTCGTGAATCTTGAAATTGGAGATTCCCTCGGTGTCGCACCAGGTATATTCCGACATTGAGAAGTCCGATCCGCCGATGCATACGCGGATGAGGCTGCTGCCTGCTCCCTCCGTGGGAGAGAACATCTCCTTGAGGAGTTTGGTACGGTCCTGCTGGGTCATCTTCAGGAGTACGTAGCACGAAGCCTGAGTCACCGCAAGGCCGAATCCGTCCACGCTCTGGTACGCAGTGTCAGTGAAACGGACCGCGTACGGCGACATGGTGGCGGCCTTCCCGAAGGCGATGGTGCTCTTCTGGAATGCCCTGGACTTGTCGAAGGTGGTTGTCCAGGCAGCGGCGCCGTCCTCTACGGTCTCCACCGGATCGGTATCCTTTCCGGGGGTCTGCTCCGGCATATCCTCCCCACCCCCGCAGGAGCAGGAGCAGAAGGACAGCAGGCCTATAGTCGCAAGTAAAGATAACCTGTTCATAATCAATAACCTGCGTTTTGGGACATATTAGGATTGGCATCCAGGGCCTCGGTAGGGACAGGCAGGAAGATGCGGCTCTCGAAGAGGGGCTTGCGCTGCTGCCAGTAGCTGTCCTTTTCGTTCATGGAATTATGCACGTCGATTATCCTGTCGTGACGGGCGAGGTCGAAGAAGCGGAAGCCCTCGAAGGAGAGTTCCAGCCTGCGCTCGTGAAGGACAACGTCGATAGCCTCGTCCACGCTTGCAGGAGCCGGAATCGGCGAGAGCTTCGCACGGGTGCGGACCTTGTTCACATAGGTCTTCACGCCCTCGAAGTCGGAAGTGCATGCACAGGCCTCTGCATGAAGCAGGTAGATTTCCGCAAGCCTCATGACAAGTATGCTGGAAACGTTTGTGGGGACCTTGTGCATGAAGGCGTAGTTGTCTGAAGAATAGTAATTGCTCCAGGAGCAGCTGTCCCAAATGATGGACGCGTTCATTCGCTCGGTGTCGCCTTCCTTCTCATAGGCCTCGATGAGGTCGCGCGAAGGGGTCTGCCACTTGGCCCAGGAATAGCTGTCGTTGGGATTGTAGGCATTGCGGTGATACATCATGAACACCCAGTTGCCGCTGCTCTTGGAAGTCCACTGCACCTCGAAGATGCTCTCCGGGGAATTGCGGTAGGCATCGCCGGCTTCACCTTCCTCATAGCTCCAGAGGGTGCCATAGGACGGTTCCAGCGAGAAGTTCATGCCCTCGATGGTGTTGCAGTACTCGATAACCTTGCCCCAGTCGCGGATGGGCTTCTCGGCGTAGATGCGTGCGAGCAGGCCGTATGCAAAGGCGTCGGACATGAGCATCTTGTTGTTGGGATTGCTCTTGGGTGCGTACTGGACCGCCCATGTGAGGTCTTTCACAAGCTGGGCATATACGTCGTTCATGGGCGTACGGTCAGGATAATAGAGCGAATACACCTCCGATACGTTCTCCACGGTAATGGTCGGGGGTATCTCGAGCACCATGGGGGCGTCTCCCCAGAGCTGGGTCAGGCGGAAGAAGCAGAAGGACCTCCAGATGAGAGCCTCGGCCTTCCACTGGTCGCGCTCGGATGCGGAAAGGGAAGTATCCTCCTCCGCGATGCGGTCGATGTTGCAGATGATCTGGTTTGCGTTCGAGACCTGCTTCTGATACCAATTCCAGTCGCGCGTGATATTGGTGTTGGAGCCGTCCTGCTTGTTGGCCTCGATGGCCATGATGGATGCGGTGGTGGTACCGCAGTAAGCATTGTCGGCGCGGGTTTCGGAATAAACCAGCCAGTCCTCCAGGCCCATCTCCTGGATATCTTTCACCCAGCTGTTGTACAGCGAGTTGCGAAGGTTCTCCATATCGGTGCGGCTCTTGTACTGGGAAGCGCTTTCTTCATTGTCGCCGGTGGTCTCCACGTTCCCCTTGTTGAAGGAAGTGGGAGAATACAGGTCGAGGTCGCAGGCGGCGAGGCCGGTCACGGCGGCCACGGCGGCCAATATGTTGACTATCTTTTTCATAATTCCTTCCATGTTAGAAATCGATGTTGATTCCGAAGATCGCGGTCCTCACGTTGGGATAGGTGCCGTAGTCGATGCCGGTGTTGGTGGCGGCCGAATACTGGCTCATTTCAGGGTCGAAGCCCGAATACTTCGTAAAGGTGATGAAGTTGGACAGGGTGACGTAAGGCTGGATACGGGCCACGTTGATCTTCTTGAGCCACCTGGCCTCAACGTCATACGAGAGGGTTATGTTCTTGATTTTCAGATAAGAACCATTCTCGACCCAGTAGGTGGAAGCCTTGGCGTTCCAGGGTTCCCCCGACTTGGGGACGTCGGTTATCTGCCCGGGGATCCTCCAGCGGCGCACCACGTCATGAAGCTGGTTGTACCCGTTCTGCATGCCCATCATGTTGATTTTGGACACATTGAAGACATCGTTGCCCACCGATCCGGTCATGAGCACGCTCAGGCCGATCCCCTTGTATTTGAAGTTGTTGGTAAGGCCGAAGATGAACTTGGGGTTGGCGTTGCCGATATACTGCTTGTCAACGTCGGTGATGTCGCCGTCGCCGTTGAGGTCCTCATACATGAGGAGGCCGGTCTCGGGATCCACACCCTGGGCCTTGTAGCCCCAGAACATGGAGAGAGGCTGGCCGGGAGTCATCCTGACGATGTTCTCGCCGATGATTTCGGGGCTCACATAATAGTATACCTGCTGGAGGTCGAGCTTCTCAAGACGGTTGCGGTTCATGGAGATGTTGAAGTCCGTGGTCCACTCGAATCCGTTCTTGGCGATGTTGACGCTGCTCAGGGCAGCCTCGATGCCCCAGTTGGACATCTCGCCCTCGTTGCGGAAGATGCTGGGATAGGGAGAGGGCAGGCTTACGTTCATCAGCATGTTGCTGGTGTACTTGTAGTATCCGTCGAGGGTGAGGGTGAGCCTGCTCCCGAAGAAGCTGGCGTCGATACCCACGTTGGCCTGGGTGGTGGTCTCCCATGTCAGGTATTTGTTCCCGAAGTTGGACTTGTCACCGATTGCGGGGGTGGAATAGGCGTATTCGTCCTTGGTCCAGTCGTAATAGCTGGTGTTGTATGTCTGTACCCAGGCATAGTCCCCTAGGCCGCTCTGGTTGCCCTGCTGGCCCCATCCCGCGCGGAGTTTGAGGTCGTTGAGCCAGCTCACGTCCTTGAGCCATTCCTCGCCGGTGAGCCGCCATGCAGCGGAAGCCGAGGGGAAGAAGCCCCACTTGTGGCCGGGGGCGAGCTTGGAGGAACCGTCGGCACGGAAATTCACCGTCAGGTAGTACTTGCTGTCGTAGTTGTATGCCACGCGGCCGAGGAACGACATTATCGCCCACTGGGCCCATCCGGTATCCTGTCCGCGGAGACCGCCCTTGTTGCCGCCGCTGAGTCCCCAGATCTTGTCGTAGTACTCGGTATTGAAGTTGCTGCGGGAACCGGAGAGCTGCTGCCAGTCGGAAGTGGTTGCGGAGGTTCCGGCCATCACGTCCAGGTTGTGCTTCCCGGCAAAGGTGTCCTTGTAGGAGAAGATGTTGTCGTAGATCATCCTGCGGTCGTCGCTGCGGGTATCGGTGGCCTCGCCGTGCTGGGTGCGGCCGTACTGGGTCTGCACCGGATCGAGGTAGCTCCAGCCGTGGACCCAGCGGCGGTCCATGGTGACCGTGCTCTTGAAGTTGAACTTCTTTGTGAAGTTGATCTGGGCGTAGCCGGTGAGGATGGCACGGTCGGTGGTATCGTAATTGAACTCGCTGCGGGCCATGTTCTCGGCGGGAGAGGAAAGTCCTCCAAGGCCGTAGAAATTGTAATAATACTGCTCGGGGTTCTCGGTGTCCTTGATAAGGGCATAGGTAGGGGTACTGATCACCGAAAGGACCACACCGGCGCGGTTGGCGCCCTGACCGGAGATGATGCCGTTGTTCTTATAGTGCGAATAAGCCACGTTGGCACCCACGGTGAGCCATTTGTACATATCCACGTCAAAGCTCGCCCGCACATTGTACCTGCGTGCGAACGCTACCTTGATAATACCCTTTTCGTCGTTGTAGCCGCCGCCGAGGTAATAGCGGAACCTGTCACCGCCGCCGCTTACGCCAATCTGGTAGTTCTGGGTGATCCCGGTCCTGTAGGTATAATCGAACCAGTCGGTCTGGTCGGTCAGGTCTTCGGGGATGTTGATGTTGAACTCTCCGGCATATTCGCGGTACTCCTCGGTGTTGAGCACGTTGAACTTGTGGGTGACGTTGGAAACACCCACGTAGCTGGTGAAGTTGATGTGGGGAGCCTGGTTCTTTGCGCCCTGCTTGGTGGTGATGAGCACCACGCCGTTGGCGGCACGTGAACCGTAAATGGCCGCAGAGGAGGCGTCCTTGAGGATCTGCATCGTCTCGATGTCATTGGGCGACAGGTAAGCGATCGCATAGGAGCCTTCGCCCACGGGAACGCCGTCAACCACGTAGAGAGGGTCGTTGGACGAAGCTATGGAGCTGTTTCCGCGGACACGGACCGTCATGCCGGCTCCGGGAAGACCGCTGGTCTGCTGGACCTGGACACCGGCCACCTTGCCCTGGATGAGACCCGAAGCCTCGGTAATGGGGCGGTGAACCGCATCGTCGGTGGAAACGATTGAAACAGCGGTGGTAAGGTCCTTCTTCCGGACCGAACCGTAACCGATGGCCACAACAGCGTCCAGCTCGAGGGCCTCTTCTGAAACGGTTACATCAATTACATTCCTCGAGCCCACGGTCTCGGTTACGGTAGTGTAGCCGAGGGCCTCGAAGGAAAGGACCGAAGAAGGCGACACGGAGATGGAATACTTTCCGTCCGCATCGGTGGTGGTACCGTTGGAAGTACCCTGCTCCAGGACCGTAAGGCCGGGGACGGGGTTTCCCGAGGCATCCACTATCCTTCCCGTAACGGTTTGCTTCTGGGCAAACGCAACCGTTCCCAGCAGCATCAGTGCAAAAACGAGAATTTTTTTCATGTTCCCTTGAAGAGATTGGTTATTACTGTGTAGTTCCGGGGTTCCGGACAAGTCAAAAGTAGTCATATCGCCTATTATAATAAGCGTACTTTTGGGCCAAAGTGGACGCCACACACCCCACGAAGATGGATAATTGCCTGACAATCAGTTTATTCCACTCAGGATCCCCTATAAGAAAAAGTGGACTTCAGTAAAAACCGAGTGGACGGGGGAAGTTGCTTTTTTGCGGTGGAAAGAGTATCTTTGGAAACCTATGGAACACTTGCCGCATAAATTATCGATAACACTTGCCTGCCTCCTTGTCACCGTCGCCGCTGCCGCCCGGGACGAGGGAGACGCAATCCTCCTGAAGCTGGACCAGACCCTGGAGATGCAGGATACCTACGAGACCTACTTCATGCAGAGGACCGACGCGCTGAGGAGCCTCCTGTCTGAGCGGAACACCCCGCGCCAGGAATACGACATAAACCTCCGCATGGCCGAGGAGTATTCCGCCCATTGCCTGGATTCGGCCGTCCATTACCTCAACCGGAACCGGGAGATCGCCCGGGCCCTGGATGACGGTTACCTCAAGGCCGAGACCGACTTCCTCCTGGCCAGGCAGTTCGGACGGGCCGGCCTGCATTCCGACGCGCTGGACCTGCTTTCCCCCTACAGTATAGAACATATTCCGCCCGGGCTGGAACAGTCGTTCTATTCAGTATCCAACTACCTTTACGGAGAACTCGCGGCCTATTCTTCCAACAATGCCATGTACTGGAAGAAAAGGGACATGTACCGGAGCCTGCTGCTCCAGTCGCTGGAAGAAGGCACCTACGACTGGTATGACCAGAAAAGGGTCCAGGCCGAGGCCGACAAGAACGACGACCTGGCCATGGAATACGCCCTGAAGGCCCTGCAGGTCACAAAACCCAATACAAAGGACTATGCAAGGGCGGCCTACTTCGTGGCCTCGTACCAGAAGGACGAAAACGAGAATATCCGCTACCTGGCAATGTCGGCCATCGCCGACGTGATGTGCGACACAAAGGATTATGCCTCTCTCAACGAACTGTCCGACCTGCTTTTCCGCCGCGGCGACATCGACCGGGCTTTCAAATACGCCGTGGACCACTGCATGAGCGACGCCCTCATCTTCAACGGAAGGCTTCGCCAATGGCAGATAGCCCAGTTCCTGCCGACCCTGGAACAGGCCTATGCCGCCAAGAGCGCCCAGAGCTCAAAGCGGCTCAGGGCGATTGTCTGGCTGGCCCTGATCCTGTCGGCCATGCTCCTCGTGGCACTGTACATCCTTTCCAGGCGCCAGCGAATACTGGTCCGGACCAGAAAGGAGCTGGAAGCATCCAAGGGCTCCATCGAAAGGAGGAACAAGGCCCTTGAGGAGGTCAACGGGAAGCTGAAGGAATCCAACAAGGTACGGCAGACATACATAGCCCTGTTCCTACAGAACCTGAGCGAGAACATCTCCACGTCGCGCCAATATAAGAATCACGTACTCAAGTATATACGTCGCGGAAACGACAAATACCTGGTGGAGGAGATCGAGGCCACCCCGCCCATCGAGGAGGATATCCGCTCCTTCAACAAGATGTTTGACGAGACCTTCATCAGCCTTTACCCCGACTTTGTGGAGAAGTTCAACGCCCTGCTCGCCCCCGGAGAGGCAATCACCCCAAAAGGGAACGACATCCTGACACCGGAACTGAGGGTGTTCGCCCTTATCAAACTGGGAATCAACGATTCCTCAAAGATCGCCTCCCTGCTGCATTTTTCCGCCAACACCATCTATAACTACCGGGCCAAGATTAAGAACAAGGCCCGCGGCGACCGCGACCTCTTTGAAGAGGCCGTCAAATCCATAGAGTAATAATATCAAAACAACCCTTACCACCACAAGACACGTGAAACACCTTTATATCCTGCTGGGCGCAATGATTGCGCTCACCGCCTGCCGGAAAGCCCCCGCCGGAAACGGCAACGGCAATGAGGACCAGACCGACATCCCCACCGCAAACGCCGTGTGTCCCGACGCCCCCATATTCATCGCCACGGAGGGGCGTCCCGAACTCGGAAACTCCGGAAAGATAAGGGTTTACAAAGAATCCGGCACAACGGTCGTGGATGAAATCGACCTGGCAGACCTGGCCACGGTCACCATCCGGGACGACGGACAGATGATTCCCCGGGAGCAGATAACCGACGCCACCGTCCTCAACACCTTCCACGACAGGATTCCCGGAGGGACATCCGGCAAGTGGCGCGTGGTGCACTATACCCCGCTGCGCGTAACGGACAAGGGCCTTGAAATACGGCTCCACTGCGGCGCCCTCTCCTTCGACGGCAAATACACCGTCAAGGTGGACGCCGGGGTGATCCGGGGAGGGGAAGCCATGGAAATCGGCCTCCAGACCAAACCGGCCCCGACGTCTCTGGATGAATTCACCGTCAAACCCGACGGCAAAGGGGATTTCTGCACCGTCCAGGCCGCTATAAACTTTGCCTGCAGGAAAGGCAAGGACAAGGCCGTGACCATAAGCATCGCCCCCGGGACATACCCCGAGATGCTGTATATCCGCGACAAGGACAACCTCACCCTGAAGGGCACCGGGCGTCGTACACAGAGCATCATCGCCTATGCCAACAACGAGAGCTATGAACTTGGCAGCGGCTCCGGCACCGACGAGCCCAAACTGGGAAAGGGCATCGGCAGTTCCGGAGGACGGAGCGTGATACTCGTTGAGAACTGCAACAACCTCACCCTGGAGAACCTCACAATCAAGAACACCTTCGGGCAACTGAAAGGCCAGGCCGAGACCATCTATTTCAATAGCGGAAACAACACCCACAGGCTCACCATCGAGAACTGCGAACTCTGGTCGTTCCAGGACACCTTCCTCACAAAAGGCATCGCATGGGTCCACGGCAGCCTTATCGCAGGACACTGCGACTACATCTGGGGCTATCCTGCAGCCTGCCTCTTTGAGGACTGCGAAATCCGCTCACTGGCAGAAGGTTACATAGTACAGGCACGTATCCAGAAGGCCACCGACAAGGGCTTTGTCTTCCTGGGCTGCCGCCTCACTTCCGGCGGCGGTGTCCCCGACGGCAAGATGGCCCTGGCCCGCTCCGGCGGCGACAGCAAGTACTTTGACAACGTCACCTTCGTCAACTGCACAATGTTCCCCGTAATCTCCAAGGACGGATGGAACCAGTCCAAGACACCCAACCCGTCCAAGCCCACCGCCACCTCCGGCTGGAAGGAATTCGGATCAAAAGACCCTTCGGGAAATCCCATTTCCTCACATTCAAGCCTAGGCCTGTACCTTTCCGAAGCGGAAGCCGCCCCGTACTCCTCCAGGATGGCCGTTCTGGGTTTTTAAGCCCGAGCGGGGACAGGTCGCCGTGGCAGCTAATACGCTGATATAGAGATTGTTCCCAGAAACAACAATCTCGCTTCGACGCTACTGGTATTTCCTCCATCTGCCTCTATGTCAGATATTTCGCCGCCACGGACACCATGTGCACCAAACCGAAATAGGGTTCTGCATGGACAATGTTTTTCCGGTTGATGCCCTATTCTCCCGTTACGGCTCACTGGCACCCCGGTCAGGGGGGGGGCGGGGATGGAGCCGTATGCACCCGCGCATGCAGCGGGAGGGGCCCGCGGCAAAGCCGTGGGAGGGTCCGAGGCCGGAGGCCGAGAGCGGAATAACCGCCCCCCCTGGCCGGAGATGCCGAGACCCCCGGTCGATGCCGGCGGTGACGAAGGTGAGGAGCGTGTGTGGGGCACCTGAGGAGGTGGTGTGACCGGAGGACTTGTGCACGGGCGGGCCTGCTAAGCCCGTTTTTCAGTCCCGAGCGTGACAGCGTTGACATGGACGGACCCGATTTTGCCCGAAATCGATGCCGCCCGTGCGCGCCTCGAGTGTAACCGGGGATGTGAGTGCCGGTGCTGGTGGTGGTGTGGGAGGAAGGACGATGTGGTGATGCAAGTGACATTGTGGGTTGCCGGCCAGGGGGGGGCGGGGATGGAGCCGTATGCACCCGCGCATGCAGCGGGAGGGGCCCGCGGCAAAGCCGTGGGAGGGTCCGAGGCCGGAGGCCGAGAGCGGAATCCCCGCCCCCTGGCCAGAGACGCCCGAGCCCCGGTCGGTGCCGGGGGTGACGAAGGTGCCGGGGGTGACGAAGGTGCCGGGGGTGACGAAGGTGACTGGGGTGACGGAGACTCTGAAACCCCTGAACATATGCTACATTATTTATTCTTTTTGGGACAATATTGTAGTTTTATTGAACAAATCCCTAATGGCAATGCAGTGGTTTTGCTTATCTTTGTAAAGTAACACTACGCGTATAGCCATGACTTTTATTATAGCTGTCCTTATCGTCTCACTGTTGTCGCAGACAGGGTGCGTCGCTGCAGAGCCATGCCGGCATAAAACGCCAAATGACATCTCCGCTCCCGTCACAATCCCGGATCCTCCCAGGGGGCATCCCAGGCTCTACCTTACACAGGATGACATCCCAGATGTCAGACGAAGGGTGGAAAGTCCTCAGGGACAAAAGATTATCCGTGCCCTTGAAAAAGCCGGGCAGGACCGCACCCCCCAGGAGGAGGCTGCCGAAACCGACCGCGGCTTCCGCTATTACTTCAAGATGAGGGGCGTCACGTCCAGGGCCCAGATCCATGCCCTCAACTACCTTCTGGACAATGACCCCGAGGAGGCAAGGACGGCCATCACCGAGATGCTGGACACCCTCCGGAAGACAAATTTCGGCACCAAGAACGACCTCTCCCGCGCCAGCGGGGTGATGATAATGGTGGGATCGATGGTCTATGACTGGTGCTATGACCGGATGTCCCCCGCGGAACGGGAGTCCTACATAAAGGAATTCATCAGGATAGCCGGAACCATGGAATGCGGCTATCCCCCCAAACGCAACGAATACCTGGCAGGACACGGCTCGGAATGGATGATACTGAGGGACCTGCTGTCCGCCGGCATCGCCGTCTACGATGAGTATCCGGACCTTTACAACTACGTAAGGCAGATGCTCCAGGAAGACTACATCCCCGTAAGGAACTACATCTACAAGGGCGGCAACCAGTTCCAGGGCTCGAGCTACGCCAACGTGCGGCTGAGCAACGACTTCATCTCCCTCTGGATTCTGGACAGGATGGGCGCCAGGAACCTGTATGTTCCCGAGATGAAGGACGTCATGTATGACTTCATCTACCGCAGGAGGCCCGACGGCCTGGTACTCCCCGCCGGCGACGTCAACCATATTCGCGGAAGGGGTGACTCATACGCCCTTCCCGCAATGCTTGCTTCCAGCTATTTCAAGGACGAATATATTGCCAAGGAATGGGAGTTTAAGCCATCCGTTGAACCTCACTGCCTGATGTTCAGGCTGTTATGGCAGGACTTCAGCCTCACCGGCCGCTCCCCCGACAGCCTTCCCCTCACCCGCTTCAGCGGCACCCCGTTCGGATGGATGATCTCCCGCACGGGATGGGGCGACGACTCGGTGATTGCCGAGATGAAGGTCAACGAGCAGTTTGCAGGCAACCACCAGCACCTCGACGGAGGATCGTTCCAGATTTACTACAAGGGCCCCCTCGCCATAGACAGCGGCATCTACCAGACCGTCCAGGGCGGTTACAACAGCGCCAACAATAAGAATTACACCAAGCGGACCATCGCCCACAATTCCCTGCTGGTATACGACCCGTCGGAGGTGTTTGAATCCTACAATTACGGCGGTGCGGACAAGACCCCGACTGTAACCAACGACGGCGGACAGCGGTGTGCAGGCAAGGGCTGGGACACCTGCCGCAGTTTCTCCGACCTTCTGGGCCAAGAGTTCACCGTAGGTAAAACCCTAGGCCACTGGGCAGGACCCGACGCCCGGAAACCCCGCTTCAGCTACCTTATGGGCGACATCACCAGGGCCTACTCCGCCAAGGTCCGGGACGTAAGGCGGTCATTCGTGTTCATCAACATGGAACGCAGCGACATCCCCGCCGTGATGGTGATTTACGACCACGTGGTATCCAGCGATCCTTCATTCAAGAAATTCTGGCTGCTTCACAGCATAGAAGAACCTGATATACAAGGGAATACCTTCACCGTCAGCCGTACCCGCGACGGCGATACCGGAATGCTTCAGTGCCGGTGCCTGCTGCCGGGGAACGCCACCGTGGAAAAGGTCGGCGGACCTGGAAAGGAGTTCTGGGTATTCGGCACCAACTATCCCGCCGACCCCCAGCCCAACCGTCCCGACGTCGCCGGGGAAAGGGGCGCATGGAGGGTGGAAATCTCTCCCGGTACCCCCTCGGCCGAGGATTGCTTCCTCAACGTGATCCAGGTTTCCCAAAGCGGGAGGACCAACTTCCTTGAAACCGGAAAGATACTCTCGGACAACGTGGCCGGAGTGGTCGTGGGCGGAAAGGCGGTAACCTTCAGCAAGGACGGCTCTGCCGTTGAAAAGGGTTTCAGCCTGTCCCTTCCCCGGACGGAAACCGCTGAATACGAAACACTTCTCACCGGCCTCGCCCCCGGTAAATGGCAGGTTGTCAAGGGCGGGAAAACCGTTTTGAATTTTACCGTGAACCCGGAGGAAGGCTGCGCTGCCATAAAGCTTGCCGCCGGGGAATATACCGTCAAATCAAGATAAGCCACATCATATGAAACGCTGCCTTGTAGCCGGTATCCTGCTCATCCTTTCCATCCTGCCGTCATGCAGGAAGGAGACTGGCATCGATACCTCTTTTGCACTTTACTACAACGGGATCAGCGAAATCTGCCCCGGGACGTCCATAAACGTGACTCCCACATGGCACGGAAGCGTGCCCACGGATTTTGCCATCACCCGCATAAAGCACAACGGCGAGGCTTACCAGACCGACTGCTTCGCCGTGGACGGAACCAGCGGAACGTTCAGCATCCGCTCTTCCGAAAGCCTTCCCTTCGGGAAATACGTAGTGGGGATTTCCTGCAAGAGCGAGGGGACCCTTTACGAGTATCCCGACGCCGTGGAAATAAACATCATGAAACCGGTTCCCGAGGGTATAATCATCTCTCCAGCAAACATTTCCGTGCCACTGGGAGATATACTTGAAGGAAAGGAGGGACTGCCGACGGCAAAGATCGGGACCGACGGAAGCAACCATGTCCAGATCAAGCAGTACATCCTTTCCAACATCTACCTCAACGGAAAGGAAAAGCCTGAGGCCAAGGACTGGTTCCAGGTATCCAGGAGCGGGGAATTCTCGATTGTATCGCCCAATCCCGACATGGTTCCCGGCGTATACACCTTTGACTTCCGGCTCACCACCTACGCGGTGGGGCAGGATGCCGAAGAAGGCCTCTTCCGCAAGGCACTCCGCCTGGACGTGACCTCGGCTCCGCTTTCCCTGAACTTCCCCGTCAAGGAAGGGAAGGTTGAAAAGGGCTATGGAGCCTGCTCGGCCGAACCTCTGTTTTCCGGGTCCGGCGACGGCCTGCGCTTTGCCCTCAAGGGGGTGAAGCCGGACAACGCCCCCGGCATCACCGTGGACGATGCCACCGGCGTAATCAAGTTTCCAGAGACCTCCTCGGTAAACATCGGCGACACCTACACGGTCAGCGTCACGGCCACCAACAAGTATGGCAGCAAGGACTTCGACGACGTATACACCTTCTCCGTCATTGCCTTCCTGCATCCGGTGACAAAACTCTCCTACGACAACGTAACGGACAAGATATCAGGCGTTTCCGTCTCCAATAAAGTCAAGGATGTGGATGGCGACGACGTTGAATTCGTCCTGGGAGAACTGCCGGACGGCCTGAAGGGGCTCACCATCGATCCCGCCACGGGCGAAGTCTCGTGCCCAAGGGGAACCGAACTCGAACCCGGCACATGGACGGTCACCGTGATTGCCCGGAACGTCAAGAGCGAGGTCTCGGCCACCTTCACCATGGAGATAGTCCCCAACCCCTACAAGTTCACCTATGTACGATGGGGCAACAACCTGGGACTCACCCCGCTGGACGACTACGGCAACCAGTTCGTGGTCAAGGCGTCCGACGGCGTCCTGCAGATTCCGGTCCTGGAGAGCGACATCCCCGACGGCGTTCCCGTCAAGTTCAAGCTCACCCAGAAAACCAACAATTCCAACATGAAGATGGGCTGCTCCATCAACTCCGAAACCGGAACCGTCAGCGCAGAATACCAGGGTGCGGCCAACGAAAAATCGGCCCGCTGCCACTTTGGAATCATCTCCGTCACCGTCGGAGGCAGTTCCGAGGCGGCCGTCACCAAGGATTTTCCCCTGTTCATCCGACACGACGGTTACAACGCCGGATACAAGATAGAATACACCCCGTTCGCCTTCAGGGTCAATTCCAAGACAGGCGGACGGTCGGTAACCCCGGTGATTACCAGGCAGGACGGCCAGCCCGTGGACAGGTTCACCCTTTCCTACCGCCGCAACATATATTATTACCGCCTCGGCGGTCCCCAGCAGCACAAGGACGGGCGGCCCGGAGACGGCCAGGACACCTTCATGTACGGAGTCTGGGTCAAGTATTATTCCGCGAGGAACGTCCTGTCACCCAACACCGGGTCCTGTTCGCCGGTATCGTACCAGGGCGACCGCAACGGTGAACGCGGCTGGCTCGGCCTCACCGCCTGCTACGTGGACCCTGAAGACCTCTCCATGGTGGTGAACCCCGAGAAGTTCTCGGACGACTACGGCTATGCCAACGGGGTTGTGAGCGGATGCATGCAGTATAATATCAACGGAATAGATCCGGTCAACGTGGGCGGAACCGAGTGCTTCCCCATACTGATCTGGCTCGACCCGGCTTATAACAAATGAAAGTCATGGCAAAAGCATTCAAAAGGATAATCCTGACGGCGGTCCTTTCCGCCGCGGCCATCTGCGCCATGGCCCAGACCAGAAAAGTCACCGGAACGGTAAGGGACGACTCCGGTGAGCCGCTCCCCGGAGTGGGCGTCTTCGTAGAAGGCACCACCACCGGCACGGTAACCGGCGACAACGGCACCTACACCCTTTCGGTAAGGGACCGCGACGTCCTCACTTTCAGTTACATAAGCTTCCAGACAGCCAGGGAGGCCGTCGGTTCCCGCCAGGTGATAGACGTAACCCTTCTGCCCGACCAGACCCTCCTGGAAGAGGTTGTGGTCATAGGCTACGGCACCATGAAGAGGAGCGACCTTACCGGCAGCGTATCGTCGGTTAGCGCCAAGGCGATCGAGGATTTCAAGACCGGGAGCGTTCTGGACGCCCTTGGGGGCCAGATTGCCGGAGTCAACATAATCTCGGCCGATGGAACTCCCGGAGCCGGATTCGACATAAAGATCAGGGGCGTGGGAACCGTCAACGGCGACGGTTCGCCGCTCTACATCGTGGACGGATTCGAAGTTGACGGAATCGACTACCTGGCCAACCAGGACATCAAGTCCATCGAGGTGCTCAAGGATGCTTCGGCCTCCGCGATCTACGGGGCCAGGGCCGCGAACGGCGTCATACTGGTAACCACCAAGGAAGGCCGCGACGGCAGGCCCGAGATTTCCTACAACGGATCGGCCAGCTACCGCATACTGGCCGACAAGCTGGAAGTGCTCAGCCCTTACGAATTCGTAAAACTCCAGCTGGAACTCAACCCCTCGCGCTACGGAACCCGCTACTTCCAGACCGGAAACGACGGCTGGGATGTACCATGGAGGTTCCAGAGCATGGAGGATTACCTGGACGTAAAGGGCATAGACTGGCAGAAAGAAGCCTTCCGGCCCACCTGGAGCCAGAATCACGACCTGAGCGTCTCGGGCGGAAACAAGACCACCCGTTACACCGCCTCCTTCTCGCACTTTGACGAGGACGGTATCTTCCGCAACAGCGGATTCCGCAAGAACTCGGCCCGTATCAAGTTCAACCAGAAGATATTCGACAGGCTGAACTTCGACGCGACGGTCAACTACACCTCCAGCGTACAGGACGGCGTGGGCACCGGAGGAAGCGTACTCAGCAATATCCTCCAGTACCGTCCCACCGGCGGCCTGACCACCTCCGACTACCAGCTGCGCTACAATGCGGTTGACCCCATACTGGAGGAACTGGCCATGGGCAACACCTACTTCAACCCCATCCTCAACGCGGAAAAGACGGACCAGAGAACCCGCATCGACCAGTGGGTGGCCAACGGCTCCCTCACCTGGCAGATAATCAAGGGGCTGACGTTCAAGACCTCCGGAGCCTATAACACGGCTTTCCGCCGGGCCGATACCTTCTATCGCGAAGGCAGCCAGCAGGCCCGCCGGAGCGCCGGTCCCTACGGCAACTCCCGCACCCAGAGGACCCTCCGCTGGAGCAATTCCAACGTACTCACCTACCACAAGGTATTCAACAAGGCCCACACCACCGATTTCACCCTGGGACACGAAACCACCTACGAACTGGTGGAATTCCTCCAGGGAGAGGCCACCGAGTTCCCGCTGGACGCCCTGGGAGTCGACAATCTGGGCATGGGTGCCCTCCCGAGCGTGGTGAACACCGGGAAGAGCGACAAGCGGAGGCTCTCATTCTTCGCCCGGGCCTTCTACAACTACAAGGACCGGTACATGATTACCGGAACCCTCCGGGCCGATGCGTCCACGGTCTTTGCCGACAGCAACAAATGGGGCTTCTTCCCCTCGTTCGCGGCTGCCTGGACAATATCCAACGAGCCTTTCATGAGCAGCGCCCGCTGGCTTTCAAACCTCAAGCTGAGGGCCGGCTGGGGCACCGTGGGCAACGACCGCATCAGCTCCTACCTGTCGCTCGACCTGCTCTCGCCCGTCAAGTACGGCCTTGGCGGCAAACAGGTTACGGTCCTGATGCCCACCCATCTCCCCAACAAGGGGCTCAAATGGGAAGGTGCCAGCACCGTGAACCTGGGACTTGACGCGAGCTTCCTCAAGGAAAGGATAAACCTGACCGTGGACGCCTTCATCAAGGACTCAAAGGACCTCCTCCTGGCCCAGAGCCTCTCCCTGGTGAGCGGCTTCAGTTCACAGTGGCAGAATGTGGGCAAGCTCCGCAACAAGGGTATCGAGATATCCCTGAACACGGTCAACATAAACCGCAGGCATTTCTCCTGGACCACGGATTTCAACATTTCCTTCATCCGGAACACCCTTGAAGCCCTTGCAGGCGATTCCGATTATCTCCTTTCCCGAACCGGATTCAACTCCAACTTCTCAAGCTACGACTACATCGCCCGGATCGGCGAGCCGGTGGGGAACATGTACGGATACGTGTTTGACGGAATATACCAGAGCAACGACTTCAACGTGGGCCCCGACGGCACCCTGGTACTGAAACCCGGAATCCCCGACATCAGCGAGCATGCCGGCCAGAAAGTGGCACCCGGATTTGTCAAGTACAAGGATATCGACGGCAACGGCATCATCGACACCGACGACCGCACCATCATCGGAAACGGCCAGCCGGACTGGTTCGGAGGCATTTCAAACTCGTTCCATATCTATGGCTTCGACCTTGGGATAGTCCTTCAGTTCACGGTTGGAAACGACGTCTACAACGCCCAGAGGATGTGGGCCACCCAGTCCAGGCTCGAGAACCAGAACTTCCTTGCCGAGGTGGCCGACCGCTGGACCAGCACCAACGCCTCCAACAAGGTCCCTTCCGCCAACGGATACGTGGCCTACGACGTCTATTCCAGGTTCATCGAGGACGGTTCCTTCCTGAGGCTCAAGAACCTGACCCTCGGATATACCATTCCGGCAAACATCACCAGGAAGTTCTATGTGAGCCGCCTGAGGCTGTATGCCAGCGCCCAGAACCTCTTCTGCATTACCCGCTACAGCGGATACGATCCCGAGGTCAACATGCGCTCCAGCAACCTTATGCCGAGCTTTGACTTCGGGGCCTATCCCCGGAGCAAGGTCCTCACCTTTGGAGCAGAAATCAAATTCTAGGAGGACGAAAGCATGAAAAAGACTTTATACACAATACTTTCAGCCCTGGTCATAGGTGCTTGCTCCCTTTCCGAGGAGAGCTACACCAACGTAGACAAGGAGAGCTATCTCAACAACGCGAACGATGCGGAGACCCTCATGATGGGCGTCTATCATGAGATGTGCACCGAGGGAATCTACAGGCTCAACCTTTCCATGCTGCTGGCCCTTCCCACCGACGAGGCGAAGGTCGAGGGCAGCACCATCGTAGGTCCTCGCGAACAGGCCAGCAACGCCTATACCAGCACCGATTCCTATGTCCAGAACACCTGGGCAACCCTCTACGAGGCCATCTACACCGCCAACAGCTTCCTGGAGTCCATCGAGGAGAAATCCGGGGATTTCACTGAAGCCGACAAGGAGAAATGCAAGCTGTACGTGGCCGAGGCAAGGGCCCTGAGGGCTCTGTACTATTTTGAACTGGTCCGCTGGTTCGGGAACGTCCCCCTGGTCACAAAGACGGAGGAATCCTACAAGAAGGCCACCGAATTCGTGCAGGCCAGCCCCGTGGATGTTTACAAGTTCATCGAGGAAGACCTCCTTTTCGCGGCAGAGACCCTGCCCTGGGCCACCGACGACGCCGTCCGTTCCGACAATTCGTTCCGGTTCTCAAAGGGAGGCGCACTGGGTCTCCTGGCCAAGGTCTACGCCACCTGGGCAGGGTATCCGCTGAACGATACCTCCAAGTGGGAAAAGGCGGCAGAGGCTGCCGGCAAGGTGGTCAAATCCGGAAAACACTCGCTGCTTCCAAGCTACGAACAGCTCTGGAAGAACGCCGCAAACAATGTCTGGGCGCCGCAGGAAAGCCTGATAGAGGCCTCGTTCTACGCGCCCCAGTCAAATGCCGCATCCAGCGGACGCGTGGGCAAGTGGAACGGCGTGAACGCCGTACAGGGCTCGATAAAGGGCAATTACAACAGTTCCATGTACAAGGTCCATCCCACTTTCCTCGCCAAATGGCGCTCCTCCTGGAAAGAAGGTGCCACCGACCTACGCTGGGGCCTTTCCTTCGCCGACTACAAGTACACCCTCGACGGCAAGGTGGCCATCACCACCTCCAACATAAACGGCAAGTCCACCTACATCACCTTCCAGATGGCCATGGACAACACCATGGAAGGATGGAAGGCCGACTGGAGGAAGAATTTCTGCTACCAGATCCCTCCTGCAAAGTGGGACATAGAGAAATACGTTGACGATGCCAACCAGATAGCGGACAACAACTACTCCAACGTCAACTGGTACGTCCTCCGCTATGCCGACGTGCTGCTCCTCTATGCCGAAGCGCTGAACGAAGCTAACGGCGGACCCACCTCCGACGCCTACCGCGCCATCAACCAGGTGCGCCGCCGCGGATACGGAGCCGATGTGGACCACTATTCCGCCGGAGCCGACCTGGACCGCGGAATGGACCAGGAACGGTTCCGCCAGGCCGTGCGCGACGAGCGTTCCTATGAGCTTGCCTTCGAAGGTCACAGGCGCCAGGACCTCGTCCGCTGGGGAATCTACGCAAAGGCCATAAAGGAAACCTACGAAAGTCTGATGGGCTGGCACGAGCAGGCGCCCAACTACTTTGCGGGAGCCGCCTTCACCACCGAGGGCAAGAACGAACTCCTTCCCATCCCCCAGCACGACGTGGACCTGAGCGGTTTCAAACAGAACCCAAAATGGTAATGCCATGAAAAGAATCATCTTCTCCCTTCTGATATTGTCTTGCGGCCTGGTCGCCGCCTGCATCCCGGAGGAAACCGTTTTCAGCACCGAGGCCAACCGACCCGGGAAAAAACCGGAGGAAACGCCTGAGAATCCGGACGTTCCGGAGGATCCCGACATCGATTACAAGGGTATCGACCCGAGGCTTTTCGAGGTCATCAACATGGATTTCCCTGGCCTTGAGGCCATGAAGGCCCAGTACGAGGAGAAAGACATGTACGGCGCGGCTGCAGCCCTGAAGGAATACTACCGCACCCGCACTGGCGTTGTCAACCCGGCCGTGAACCTTTCCGACAAGACTATAACCGCATCGGCAAAGAGTGTTGCCGACCAGGCCCTGGAGCACCGTTTCTACACCATGTCCAACACCGAGGGCACCGGCCCCGACGGCTTTACCCTTTACTACGACGCCGACGGAGCCGACGGGAAGATTTCCTGGGAAAAGGCTCCCGACGGGGTCCTTGACAAGGAAGAATACCTCAAGCAGATCCACCGTTTCATGTGGATGCCCTACCAGGCCAAGGCCTACTATGCAACCGGCGACGAGAAATACGTACGCTCCATCCTGGAGGTATACGACGACTACATGTCCAAGTATCCGGTCCCGTCCGGAAAGGGCTCCGGGACCCCATGGACCGGCCTTCAGATATCCCAGCGCCTGCTGGGCTGGCTGGAAGTCCTCCCCTACATCGCCGGGGCGGAAAGCTTCACCCCGGAGTGGCTGGCAAAGATGACCGTCCACACCCATGACGCCCTGGAATGCCTGCGGAAAACCTGGTACACCCCTTCTTCCAGCAACATCTATTTCACTCAGGTCCAGGCGCTTCTGGAGAACGCCATGTTCTTCCCGGAGTATACCATGGGACCTGAATGGTTCGAGGACGGAATCTCCCTGGTGACCAGCCAGCTCTCCGAGCAGTTCAATTCCGACGGCGTCCAGAACGAACTGGACGTGAGCTACCACCTGGGCGTGGTGGCCAACTTTGAGGAGATACAGAACTTCGCCGTGGCCAACGGCCGCACGCAAAACTTCCCCTCGAATTACACCTCCATGCTCAAGGGCTCGTGCCGCTTTGTGATGGACTCGGCCTACCCCGACTATACCTTCGAGAACTTCAACGACACCCGCTCCGCCCGCACCAGCAAGAGCGTAACCCTCAGGAACCTTGGCACTTACTGCTCCATGTTCCCGGACGACCAGGAACTCCTGTACATGGCTTCCGACCGCACAAAGGGTACCGCTCCCAAGGAACTCGTGCAGAAGTATCCGGTCTCAGGATGGTACATGATGCGCTCCGGCTGGGGCCCCCAGGACATGATGCTCATCCACAAGAACAACAACGATCCCGCCGACCACTGGCACTGCCAGGGCGACAACGGGACGGTGTCGCTGTGGTACAAGGGCCGCCGCTTCCTTCCGGACGCCGGAACTTACACATACACAAACGGTTCCACCAGGAATTCATTTGCCGCGGCAGCCAACCACAACACCCTCACCAGGAACAAGGCCTCCCTGGCCGCAGGCCGCCGGATGGGCAAACTCCTCAAGCACGTAAGCACCGCGGGATACGAACTGCTCGTCACGGAGAACGCCTCCTACTCCGACCTGACACACCGGCGCGCCATCTTCATGGTGGACAAGGCCTTCTTTGTGATAGTGGACGAGGGTTACGGAAAGGCGGAAGCTCCGGTCAACGTCCAGTGGTACCTCTGCGCCGACGAAAAGGGCTCCCTGGCCGAGAACGCCGCCGAATTCGACGACCTCTCCGCCTCGCACGCCTACGGCGCCCATACGGTTTTCTCCGATGGCAACAACATGGCTTTCAGGACCTTCTCTGAAACCACCGCAGGCTTTGCCACGGAAACCGGACTGGCCTGGTGCTCCAACGACATCGACACCCGCTACCAGAGGCGTTACTACCGCATCACGGTTGACAAGGCGTCCGACAAGGCCGCCCGCTTCATCACCGTAATCTATCCTGTTGCATCGGAAGTACCTGAAATCCAGGCATCTTTCACCGACAATTCCGCCGGGGCCGAGGGCACCTTCCACGCTGAAGGCGCTTCCGTCAAGGTCACGATAGGCGGCACGGAATATAATCTGACTTATAGCTTATGAATCAACCGGTCCTGGTTTTTCCACCCTCGGCCTTACGGCCTCGTCCCTCCCAGCCTTGCGGCAGGGGGTCCCTCCCGCTACATGCGCGGGTGCATATGTTTCCAAAACCGAGACCGATTGTTCATAATATAGATAACAAATTAAAAACCATATAATTATGAAAAGATTCTGTTTAGTGCTATGCGGTTTTGGACTGTTGCTTGCGTCCTGCAGCGACCTCTCATCCCTTGAGGAGAAAGTCCAGAAACTGGACGACCGCGTAACCTACCTGGAGCAGCTCTGCCAGGAGATGAACGCCAACTTAACCACTATCCAGGCCTTTGTCAGGGCCCATGAGAACGACATTTCCGTCACCTCGGTGGAAAAGGTCAGCGACGGGTTCGTGATAATGTTCTCCGACGGTTCACGCTATTCCCTGAAGAACGGCGAGAAGGGCGGTAAGGGCGAACAGGGACCCGAAGGGCCGGAGGGCCCTGAAGGGAAATCGCCCGTGGTGAGCATCCAGAAGGGCGCGGACGGAGGTTATTACTGGACGGTGAACGGAGTGCAGGTAATGATAGACGGAAAGCCCGTCAGCGCCCTGGGCGTAACCCCCAAGCTGAAAATCGAGGACAAGAAATGGATGATAAGCTACGACGACGGCGCCACCTGGCAGGAAGTCGCCCCCGCATATGACACCTCCTCGAACATACAGATAACCGAGGACGAGGATGCGGTCTACTTTACGCTTGCAGGCGGCGAGGTTTTCACCCTGGCCAAGGGCGGCGGCTTCGGGTTTGTCCTGGAAAGGGTCAAGGACGTCCTCATAGGTGCCGGACAGACCATCGAAATCGCCTACACCCTCAAGCAGGGCGACGAGAGCGTCTGCTTTGACGTACGCGCCACCGGAGGCTTCTCCGCAGAAGTGGTTCCCGCCGATGTGAACGGCGGCAAGGTCAAGATAACCGCACCTGCGGAAATGGCTGACGGATATGTGGTTATAACAGCCGTGAAGAACAGCACCGGCGATGTCAAGGCCCAGTATGTGACCTTTGCGTCAGGCGTCCTGACACTGGTTTCCTCGTCCCACAACGCCCCTGCGGCCGGCGGAAACGTGGACATCGTCTTTGACACCAACCTGGATTACACCGTAGAGGTTCCCGCAGGGTGCGACTGGATCGAGAAGGCTCCCGGCACCAAGGCGACCACCCGTGAGACCGCCACCCTCATCGTCAAGCCCAACACCAAGGGTCCCCGCAGCGCCGAGGTTTCAATCGTTCCTTCCGGAGGAAGCCCCCTCAAGGTCCTCATCACCCAGGACGGCGACCCTTCATACAATCCCAACTCGTTCACATACGTACTCTGGGGCGTGGAAGGACAGTTCGTGGGCAACAACATGGGCCTCACCCCTGCCGTCAAGTACGGCAACCAGTTCAGGATGAGGGAGGGAGATGCACAGGTCACCATGGTTCCGCTGGAGAGCGACATCCCTGCCGGAGCCACCGTCACCTACACGAACCCCGGAGTGAACGGAACCAAGAACTGGAAGTTCACCAACAACTCCAACGCCAAGGACGGAATCTCCGGTTTCAACGCCGAGGACGGCAGCTTCAGGCTGGCCCCCAACGACAACTCCCCCTTCGTTCCACGGGTCCACGTGGCGGCTGTCACCGTGACGGTCAGCGGCCTTGGTGGCGAAGCCGATGTCCCAGTGACCAAGGTGATTCCCATATTCGTGGACCAGAATGGCTATAAGGCCTTTGGAAGCGGCTCGTACAGAATAACTTACACCCCGTTCGTGCTGAGGGCCGACCCTGCCGCGGGAGGAGGGCTGGCTGCCCCTGTGATAGAGGAACTGAATGGTGGCGACGCGTCCAAGATGGCTCTTGACTATCGCCGGAACTTCTTCTATTTCAACCTTAACGGACCGGCAGCCCACAGCAACGCAACGGCAATCTCCGCCACCAACGGGGAAACCCACTTCCTCGGAAACATCTGGAGGGGCTATTACGGCGACGCAGTCAACTACGGCGGATGCTCGCCCGTATCTTACTTCAACGACCACAATTCCGAGGTGGAAGGAAAACTCTCCACCACCGGCCTTTACATCGACAACGCCAATGGCTTGAAACTCGTTCTGAATCCGGGTAAATTCATTGATTCAGAGGGCGTTCCCGGAAACGGCGTATTCATCGGAACGGTGGTTGCCAATGACGAGGGAGCAAATCCCATCAGCGCCCAGAAGGGCGAGGTATGGCCCTTTGCCGTATGGCTTGATCCCGACTTCGCCCAGTGATGACAGCTTTTCTGCTCAGTGCTGCGCTTGCGGCCCTAAGTCCTGACCCCTCCGCCTTCTCCCTGCTGGACCTTACAAGGCCGGGCATGGAGAAGGTGGCTGAGGCCGTTGCCGCAGGGAATGACGATGCCGCCGCCGACGCCCTTTTGGCCTACTTCCGCTCCAGGGAGGCATCCGGATCCGCGTCCGAAGCGCTTTCCCCAATAACAGAGGAGGAACAGAAATGGGCCGACGACGCCCTGGAGCACCGGTTTTTTGTGCACAGCGGCTATCAGCCGTCGTACTTCTACGGTGACGACATAGACTGGACCTACTGGCCGGTAAAGGACAACGAACTCCGCTGGCAGCTGCACCGGATGAAATGGTGGATCCCGCTTGGAAAGGCCTACAGGCTCACCGGGGACGAAAAATACGCAGCTGAATGGGTGTCGGAATACCTCGACTGGATAGAGAAGAATCCCCTGGAGGGCTTTGACAGGGAAAGGGATTCCTCAATGCAGGAGGCGCCAAACGTATTTTTCGCATGGAGGCCGCTGGAAGTCAGCGACCGGGTGGAAAGGCAGATAGCCCAGTTTACCCTGATGCTGCCGTCGGAGAGTTTCACGGGGGCCTTCCTGACGCGGTTCCTGGTGAACTATCACAGACACTGCGTACACCTTACCGGGCATTTTTCCGCAACGGGGAACCACCTGCTTTTCCAGGCCCAGAGGCTGCTCAGGGCCAGCGTTTTCTTCCCGGAATTCAAGGATGCCGCATCCTGGAGAGAAACCTCGGTCGGTATACTCTCCCGTGAGATTTCCCGCCAGGTCTATCCCGACGGAATGCAGAACGAACTGGACCCGCATTACCATCTGGAGGCGGTGAAACTCTTTGCCGATGCCCTGGGCCTTGTCGGCGACGGGGTTTTCCCGGACAGCTACCGGGAGACGGTGTACAAGATGATAAGGATAATCTACAATTATTCCTATCCGGACTACGCCAACCCCATGTTCTCCGACTTCCACGGCCAGCACGACATGGTCCCTCTGTACGGGAAATGGAGGAACCTGTTCCCGGAAGATCCAATGATTGAATGGCTTGCAACCGGCGGCGCATCCGGAAAGGTCCCCGATTACCTTTCACGCGCCTTCTCTTCATCCGGATTCTACTGCCTCCGGAACGGATGGACTTCCGATGCAACTGTAATGGTGCTGAAAGCCGGGCCTCCCGGATTCTGGCACTGCCAGCCGGACAACGGGACCTTTGAATACTGGCGGAAGGGACGTAACTTCTTCCCCGACAGCGGCTGCTATGTATATGGAGGTGACGCAGAGATACTCGCAATGCGTAACTGGTTCCGCCAGACATCGGTCCACAACACCCTGACCCTTAACGGCAAGAATCTGGAAACAACTGATTCTAAGCTTGTTTCATGGCTGGCCGATTCCACCGGGAGGGCATCCTTCACGGTTGAGAATCCGTCCTACCCCGGGTTCATCCACCAGCGAAGCGTGGATTTCCGGCCCGACGGGACCGTGCTCATAGAGGACACCGCCTCAGGAGATGGTGAAGGGGTGGTTGCCATTCACTATAACCTGCTTCCGTGCATTCCCGAAGAGGATTTCATCCACCACAGGATCTCCACGGCGTTCCCCGACGGGAACAACATCTCCATTGAAGTGATGAGCCCGTCGTACATAACCATGGAGCGCAAGGAAGGCAGGGTGTCCTACGCCTACAGGCATTATGAGGACCGTCCCGCCTACGCTTTCTCCGCCTTCAAGCGCTCCGGGGAATCCGTCACATTCGTAACCCTGATCCGGCCGGTATAAAGGTTCGTTTCGCCCCAGTAAAGCAAAACCTTCCCTATCCATGGAGCGCAAATACCTGAACTTCAAGAGTTTCCATATTCTTGCATGTTGCGTATCCATCATGCAAGAATATATAAAACACTACTGGATAATGACTTACGCTCCACAAAGAATCGTCCACAACTTTTAGTGGACACGCCTGTTTTCGAATAATGAAAAGTAGCGCTGAGCAGCTTCGAGGTAATAGTAGTCAGCGTATACCAGAGGGACATCAATTTCTGAATTTAACGGTTTATGGCTGACGGAGTGCTTAAGCAGGAAACCTCCATTCTCTTTCGGATCTGCCATATACTCAGGGGAAGAAAGGGATAAAAGAATATCTTCAGCATATGAAAGATAAGCCTTTGATGCTTTTCCCTTCTGAGTCATAGTTGAAAGTTCTATCAGGGCTGAGGCGGTTATCGCTGCAGCAGAAGCATCTCTGGGAGAGTCTGGAATGGCGGTGTCGTTATAGTCCCAATATGGAATCTTGTCCACCGTATTAACTGTAGTCATAATGTAATATGCAATTCTTTCCGCTTGCTTCAGGTAACGCTCGAAACCAGTCTCCCTAAAGCACATGGTGAATCCGTAAAGTGTCCAGGCAATCCCTCGGGCCCAGGACGATTCGTCGGAGAAACCTTGAAATGTTCCTTTGCTCTCAATGCTCCCGTCATCGTTGTAACTCACTACGTGATAAGATGATGCATCTTCTCGGAAATGATTTTCCAGGCACTTGTCCGCATGCTTGACAGCTATGTCGAAGAAGCAGGAATCTCCAGACATCTTGGTGGCGGCGAATAACATTTCCAGATTCATCATATTATCCACGATTACAGGATAATTCCATTCTCCAAAATCCCACGAACGAATCTGCCCTATGGTAGGATTGAAGCGTGTGCACAGACTGGTGGCAGCATCCACGATTACACTCTTGACATCATCTTCGTGGAAATTCTTCCACTGATGTCCATAACTACAGTAAATCATAAACCCCAGGTCGTGATGTCCTGTAAAATCTTTTATGTCGTGTAATTCTTCGGTGTAATGCCGGGCGAAATACGCCAGGGAATCATTCCCCGTCAGCTCATATGCGAGCCAAAGGTCGCCTGCGAAAAAACCGCTGGTCCAATCATACGCGTTCACGCAGACAACCTCACCATTTTCGAAAGTGCGGGGAAATGAATCCGTACCGTCGAAGCGAACAGCATTATTTAATAATCCACTGCTTAACGCTTCAATACCATTTTGCAACGCTACCTCTATATGTTTTGCCCTGTTATTGCACCCTAATAATAAAAACGCAACAACGATAGAAGATATAAGTCGCATTACAATTATACTGTCACTTATTCAAAATCAAAAGTCGGCCATCCGTCTGTACCAGCAATCCATTTCTTTGCTAGAGGGAAAGCCGTGAGTTTAGTGTCAATATTGTCATTAAGAAGGACCAACAAGTTGGCAAGCCCCTCGCGGTCAGCCGTTATTTGAACAGTTCCGCCAAGATCAGACACGCCAGCTATACCTGCTTTTCCAATAGCACGAAGCTCAACACTAGGATCCGTTTTGTTGGCACCGGTTTGCAGCGCGGCGTTGTAATAATTGAATGAATAAAAAGTATTGGTGGACCGTGCACCGGAGATGATACCCACATACTTGGTTGCCGCTGAACCATAGTAAATACTTCCAGATGCTACGACATTATTGTTGCATTGTCCTCCGGTTGCATTAGCTATATCTCCTCCTATCACCAAAGCCACGAGCTGGTCGGTGACGGAATTCTGAGATTTGACTATGCAATTCTTGGAAAGGTTGTTGAGAATTATGCCATTCACACCCGCCTGCCCGGCGATGCCTCCGGCGTATTTGCCTGTGCCGGTAGTAGAACCGGAATTGCATACTATGGTATTTCCATTTGATATGCTATTGATTATCTTGCCTTTGTTCAATTGGCCAGCAATACCGCCGGCACAGTTTGCAGTTGCATTTACAGTTGCGTTCTTTACAACACAGTTACTGATATTAACATCTCCTGCATCGGTTGTAGCCAAACCGAGAATGCCACCAGTGTATTGCCTGGCTGTGATAACTCCGCCAGTTACCGAACAATTCGATATATCAAGCGTCGCATTACTACCGACCACACCGACAACATATCCGCCCATATCCTTTCCTATAGTAAGATTACAGTTATTTACAATACATCCGGTTACGGAAGCGTTAACGCTGGTATGCGCCATAATCACGCCGCCGTAGGATGCGGCTGCGTCAGTCGCGCTAACACTACAGTTGCTTATGGTTAGTCCCTCATAAGTGCCGCCACTTTGACCAGCGGATACTAACGCTATTCTTGCAAGGCCGGCAATACTGGAACTCACCGATCCTCCACTTATGGAAAGGTTCTTTATCGTACCCGTGTTGAAACTAAAAAGTCCTGCATTGGCGGCTGTTGAAGAAATGACAAAATTCGAAATGCCGTGTCCTTTTCCATCGAATACTCCACAAAACTTTTTGGCCGAACTTACACCGGCGGTTTTAGCATCTGCTCCTGCAAAATTAATGTCGTTTGCCAGCGCAACATACTTGTCCGTGAATGAATTCGAACTAGCAACCAACTCGGCAAAATCATTCCAGTCGTCCTTGTCATACAGCAGATACGGGGAGGATTCAGAACCACTTCCATAGGATTTTACTGTAAGCTCAATCGTTGCGGCCTGGCTGGGAGAATAGACTGAAGGTTTCTCGGTATTGACGGCAACGACAGAGAGCGTGTGGGAGCCAGGGTAGGAGGATAGATCAATGGTCGTTCCGCTAAATGCTGCAGGAATGCCGTCTATTGTTACCTCATAGTTGTTTGCGTGAGAAATCGCTTCCCAGGAGACAGAACTGCCGGCACCCTCAAGGGCTTGGGCAAACGTTGCTAAACTCACCGACAGAACAGGGGTGTCAAGGCGGCTTTCAATAATGAGATTCGCTTCTTCGCTCCAGGCAGAATTGGTATATAATTCATCTGAAGATATAGCCCGTACTGTGACTGTGTATAAACCTTCTGTCGATTCTGTGAAATCAATTTCGCAAACAGTGGTTGTCACGGGATCAGCATTATTCACAGAATACTCATAAGAACTTGCGTTTTCAATTGCAGCCCAGGTTATCTTCTTTCCGTTCACACTGAGGACTGGCGCGGCAAGTATACCCTGCACAGTATGTGAAACACTATTACTCCATTCCGAATCCCCATTCTTTTTCCCATCACCTATCGCCTTAATCCTGACAGCATACTGTCCTGGCCCGAGTCTGGACAGGTCCAGACTTAATTCGGCAATCCTGTTTTTTTCTTCCCCGTTGATTTCAGGAAGATAGTTAATTGCACCTTCAACTGCATTCCAGCATACAGAGTTCCCTTCTGTCCTGACTTCAGGTGCAGGCAGAGTCTGGATTGTTTCCACTATTTCATTTTTGCAAGCAGACATAATGGTTGCCACGGTTAAGATGGCAAACAGATACAATTTGGTTTTCATTGTTATTTTAATGTTTTAATTATAACGTTAATAATGTATGATTTGTTTTGTTCCAGAGGGATATTGAATCCAACTCTCACAACACCAGTGTTTGCAGGGTCATAGGAATATCCAGTTGTTGCAGACATGGCGTAAGCAGAAGCACCTTCGATTTCGCAAGTCAGTTCAGCTTCATGCCCTGAAAAAGAAAGAAGAATCTTGTTGCTAGATATAATGCGGGCCTCTGACCGGCTTACCATATTCCAGTGAAGAGTTACAGGGGTAATTACACCATTTATTACATCTGTGATATGAAGATTCTTTTCTCTATCCAGACGCACTTCCCTTACTACAGATGATGTGGAGTTGCTATAGATTTGGTCGAGAATTATTTTGCATCCGTATTCGCCTTCGTTCAGTGTTGCTTCAGCAAGACTTGAAGTTCCAGAAACAACCTGGTTTTGGGAACCAAACTGTAATATATTGTGACCCGTGCACCCATATCTGAACAGTTTCCATCTTTGCCCGTCTTGGGAAGCATCGTTGAGCATAGACTGAACCGATCCATAAGATTGGGACCCGCAGTCTGTTGCCCATTGCACTCCCTTGTTTTCATAGAAGAACATACCCGCATCCATCTGCGCGTGAGGGGCTATTGTTGGACCTCCACCCTTAATACCAAGATAAGCGTCATTTGAGTTGCTCCAACCTTGGCGATATATGTAAACAGGTTGTTGACCATTACCTACAAATACATTATCTTGTGGTACTCTGATGGATCCCAGACCGGATTTTGCCATTCGAACCAGCAGCAGAGGCAGAAACCTGTCTTCACCGGCAAAAATCATAAACTTGTTGTCCAGCATTCTTTTGGTTTCCCATAGGTAAGAAGAATCTTTCAAGAAGGACGCAAACCAAGCAGATGTAGAACAAACCACAGCCTCATTACCGGCATCAGAAAAGGCAAAACACCCAAAAGCCGGAGTGTTTGAGAAAATCCTGTATTTCGCACTACGAAGGAAACCTGAAGATTTATGGGTGCCAATATCGATTCCATATGCACTTTGAAAAGCATCCAAAATAATAGTTTCGAATGCAGTGCCATACCCCCAATACGAGTAACCTTCGGGATAAGCGCCGTCCGGACCGTAACAGTCAAGTCCTTTTTGCAAAGCGTTAAGTCCATCTTGAATAATCGTGAAGCAAACATCGGGGCGGCTTTCATAAACCGATATAGCCGCGCAGAGGGATCCGCCGATGCATACAGGGTTCCAGTTGTTTGTAGATCTTCCGTATAGGGATACCGGATTCTTGAGAGATTTTTCATATAAAGCGGTTGAAATGGTTTCCCGCCTTGATGGAGTCAAGTAATTGTAGCACCAGTCATAACCGATTGCCATAGCGAGAGACGCTTCACCGACATCAAGGTAATGCGACGGGTTCCAATCGTCGAATTTTCCCAAGGCATTCATCTCCAGCCACGCTCTTTCAGCATATTTTTCCAGACCTGTAATGCGATAAGCATAACTTAAAGAAAAGATACGTTTCAGAGCCTCCCTTGCAACATTTAGCATGCTGCCGTTCCAAGATCTATCAATCACATCCGTATTAAATGTGTTCTCGGCCAAGGACAGAATGTATGTGTGTGCATTAATAAGCCATGAGTTACCGCGATTTGCAAGTAGTTTGCTTATTAGCATTTCTTCATCTTGCAATAGGAACAATCTTGGATGTCCAGTCAAAGTTGACTGGACGGAAGGGGTAGTTAAAGGCACGGAGTATCGCTGTATTTTAACAATAATTGGTTCGCTCCATGGAGAATTTTCAACAGAAATCCCATTGCCGTTTGCTCGCACTTTAACATTAAATTCACCAATACCGGCGAGTTCGCCGATATTTACACTGTTTCTGAGTATTACCGTTTCTTGCCCATCAATGTTTACAGTGTAAGAAACCGCATCTGGAATAGGATCCCACTCTACAGAGTTGCAGTCCTGTCGAATTACAGGGATTTCTAAATCGATGACCTTGTTATGGTTTCCGACAGCGTTTTTTCCGCACGAAACCATACAGAAAAGAGTTATTAGAAGATATTCGTACAGGCGTTTCATTGCATCGTTACTGTGATTTCGATGGGG
Source organism: Bacteroidales bacterium (assembly GCA_017437755.1). GTDB lineage: Bacteria > Bacteroidota > Bacteroidia > Bacteroidales > UBA932 > Cryptobacteroides. The sequence continues at coordinate 3,300 of JAFRXI010000018.1, read as the reverse complement.
TCGGTGACTATGGATCCCGTATAGTCGCTTCCGCGAAGGGTGAAAAAGTCCGAGATCGAAGAATCCGTATTATAGTATTTGACTATTCCGGCATCGATTTGAGCCTGCGAGAAAAGAAATCCTTGAACAAGGGGAATGTCGTTCAGTGTGAGACATCCAGATTTGGGACCAGACAGTACACTGTAAATAATGTTGTGGGCAGCAAGATTTAAGGTCCCGGCATCAGGAGCAGCAGCGCGCTTCAGGTGTTCCGCATCCAAAATAACGCTGGACAGTTTCTTGCACAATAATGGATTATTGTTCACCAAAACGGTTTTCGATGGAACGGGCCCCATTACTTCAATGTATGATGGATTCGCCGCGGTGCTGCCATTGGCGTTGTTTTTCCATCCGAGGGGAAGAAATCCAACACTTGTATTGAAGGGAACAATTGGTTTAATCGACAGGCCAATCGGTTTGCGTTCGGAGGAAGCGTAATATTTTTTGATGAAAGAAGTGATATCAATGTTGAACCAAGTATTGGCAGTGGCAGGCACCGGGAATGTAGTAATATAATTGTCCAAAGTAAGGGATGGAAGGAAGGTCGCAATCACCGCATCCAATAGTGCTTGCCTGTTGGTTCCATCTGATGTAAGTGACCAAACTTGGTCGGAAATATCGTGAAGACTGAAATCAGTATTAACAACACCTGAAGAGTTGCTCTGCGCCCTGTAAAAGTAGGCGGTAGCTTTGCTGATTTCTTCGTTGAACCCGAGATCCTTGTTTTCATACCAAATGACAGGAATCCTTTCCGAGTTACAGGCTATCGGGCCTCTGGCTGATAACGCCTGGCTATATCCAGCGTGGTTATATATATAAGTATCGATATCGGTATCAATCCTTGTTATTTTGTCAGATTCGATTTTCCCCGTAAAAGTATCCGTACTTTGGATAGCGGGGGCATAATAGGGTACCGCATTCAGGACGTGAACGACAATATCATTTTTGAAGAACAAATCTTGTTGCAACACCTCCGCCGATGGCCCACCTGGTTCCTCAATGCCTTCAGGGAAAATAGCGTTAACCATTAATCTGTATGGATTTGTGCCACTTGCAACTCGAGATAAATATACCGGCTTTGACATTTTGCTTATGAATGGAATGGTCTCCTCGGGGCCAAAATCATAAGAGGCAATCTTGGATGGAAGTATGAAGTAGCTGAGAAAACGGTACAAAACCGTAGCGGGGATGTCCTGTATATCAGGAATACCAAAATCCGAGAGAAAAGAACTAAAAGCTTCGTCTGAAGGAATGAGATATGTAGTATTGGATGCCTTTTCAATTTCAGCCATCCAGCCACTGTGCCTTGCTGCTTCAGCGAACAATGTGAATTCGTTTTCCTTTCCGTTAAGAAATTCGTTCAGGTAAAACTGCGAATGCCATCTGCCATTGCTGTCGAACTCTTGGTTTCTCTGCATAGGCAGACAGGCGGTAGCAGTCAGGGCTAAACATAGTATAATGTAAGCATATCTTTTCATAACTACATATAGTATTTATTCTGTTCTATTCCTGATCCGTACAATATTTCAGGGTAGTATATCGGCCATACAACGCTGTCAGGATTGGTCTGCCCGTTGATTGGCCCCATTACTTCCAGAACTTTCCCTGTTCGCACAAGGTCGAAGTACCGATAACCTTCTCCATAAAGTTCAAGAAGCCTTTCATTATAAACAACACTCTTGATGCTTTCAATATCAGAAATATCGAACGATGATGCCTGAAGAAGCAGATTATCGCCTCCTGCCCTTTTTCGAATAAGATTTATAAGCCTAATGGCTTCAGCTAGATATTCTTGCTTTTCCGATGCGGCAGCTGTTTCAATCTTTTCGATATTTGCTTCTGCCTGCAGCAGTATGAAGTCAGCAAGACGGAGCAGAACCAGATTTCTGGTGTTTAAATCTACAGCGGAATAATTAATGAAATACTTTGTCCACCTGGGGTTGTTGCTATAGAAATTCAAATAGAAGCGCCAATCCCCTTCCAGTCTTTTTTCTATAAACAGGTTCTTGAGCCTAGGCCTTAGCGTTTCCCCGTTTCCGCCCACCAATCCGTAAAGGGAAGCGCTGTTATTGTTGTCCTCTGTGCTATAAGAAAGTTCAAAAATGGATTCTTTGTTTCTACCTGTATTAAAAAGGGACACCAACTCACAGTCAGACAGATATCTATAAAAATCAGACGTGATAGTCATCGTTGCTGTGTAATTTGAATTGTAGAACTCTGCTAGGGCATAATCGTTACTCCCTAGAATATGGGTATTGGCTTCGATAACACCATCCCAATCCTGCTCCCATGCACAAAGCTGTGCTTCAATCGCATAGGCGGCTGTTTTTGTAAAATGGACCCTATCTCCATTGTCAGCAAGAAACTTCTCTGCTTCTACAAGGTCGGCGTGGATTCTAGAGCGCACTTCAGATTCGGGACTTCGCTTCATACCTTTGTCATTATCGTCTCCTATGGATGCTTTCGTTTTGAGGGGGCAATCTCCCCAGATTCGGATAATCCAAAAATATGTGAAAGCCCTCATACAGTAAGCTTCCGCTATGTATTGCTGACCAGATGCTTCATCAATAATACCTTTCTCAACCATTATGGGAGCATGAAGAAGAACTAGGTTGGCTTGCTGGATCACTCTGTAAAAAGCAGCCCAAGAAGCGTAGCTGTTCCAGGCAGTAATACCGTTGTTGACAATGTTGTCAATTTCTATTCTAGTAGTATTGTGGCAGATATATTCATCGCTGCGAGCCGAACCGTAGATAATGGCTCCAGCGCCGAGGGCTTCCTGTAAACGGACATAACCTCCGCTTAGAACCGCTTTTAACTGATTCTCGTTCTCATAATACGATTGATCCGACCAGGATGACTGTGGCTTGAGATCCAGTGAGCAAGCCTGTAAAGTTTTTGACACCCTATTGTAAATCAGTCGTTTATAGGGTGCGTGGTACAAATGTGATACGGCCGATGGAGAGGTTTTCGTAAGGAAATCCGAGCAAAAATAAATGTGTTTGGGGCCGAAAAAATTTTCAAAAATCTTCAATTATTTTGTCCGGTCCGTCAAATAGCATAAGAAAACCCTCCGGAATCTCACGACTGCGGAGGGTAAAAAGTTTAGGTTTGGCGGAAACGCCAGAGAGAGTTTCGACTACGGCTCACCGCCACCGGCTGCGGCAGCAGCCCACTTGACTTCTGCCAGCATGGTGCCGGACTTCTCGCCGGTGCTGGAGTTGACGTAGTAGTAGCGGAAGAAAATCTTCGGGGCCGCGG